>JBGVRO010000001.1:0-17335 GCA_045128515.1 Eubacteriales bacterium
TATACGGAGGTATAGAAACTGAAAGAAGTAGTTTACAACGTAACAAGGTACAGAAAGGATGAGTTAATCAAGATATCAGGTCTTGGATACATAACCGATGAAGACTTGATTATCGCTTGCATCAGTCAGAACGGTAAGCCTTACATTAGAGTGTTTCAAGACTGTATAAAGGATTGTCATCCTATACTCGATAAGCCCGGTGAATACAAAGGTGCAACTTACGAAATACGTGAAGTTCAGATCGATACCGGTAAAGATAATTACGGAACAAGAGAAATTGAGCTTGAATACAAGATCTGGTACAAGCTTGTGGGTTAAACACACGGAGGTATAGGAAAATGAAAGAAACAATCAAAATTGAGATAGCTAAAAAATATATAACCGATTTAGATACCGTGATCACACGAGAAAACGTGCTTTATTTATGCGAAAATATGGCATTATGTGCTTTGAAACATATGATAGGATACAGAGGTGATTACGAGCTTCGTATGTACTACAATCTTGTTAGCGACATAAAAAACAAAAACAATATAAACCATATATTCTCGGACAGCTATGATTTAGTACAAACAGCCTGCCTGTTTTTACTTAACTATGTAGGTATGAAATTAGGAGATACTGTAATTGATAGGTACAATAAGCAGGTTACAATAAGACACGCTTGTTATAGTGAAATCGGTGCAGCTTTTTACAAAAGGTGGGATTATCACAAAAGAACCTACCCTATCAGTTATAAGGGTGCCGAGGAAGATATAGAATTCATTGAAGAAAATACAGTCGATGAAAGCCAGAAAAGAGCAAATACAATCGTGGCACAAATGAACCTTAAAGAAAAGCACAAAAAGGTTTTGGATTGCTATCTTAAGGGTATGGGAGTTGTGGAAATATCTAAATCATTAGGAATTGCCTACGCTACGGTTTGGCGACACAGAATGCTCTTGCAGCAGCGGTATATCGAAGTTACGGGATATCAAGTATGATGAAAACATCTTGTAATATATGAAATTTAATTTTATTAAAAAACATTTTTTAGGGCAGAGGAACCAAATGGTACCTCTGCCCGGTTTTGTTATGCTAGATCAAGCAATTTACTTGATATATTAAACAACGGTTACCTCGTATGTAGTAGACTTGCCTGCAAAGTAAACCTCAACGGTGTAAGTACCTGCCTCGGTGAAGGTCTTGCCGTCAAGATTTGTGGTGTAACCGGTCTCAATGAAGGTGGTCTTAACACCGCCTGTGGTCTTAAGCATAAGGCCCTCAGTAGTAAAGGTATCGCCAACTGCGAACTCGGTCTTGGTTGCATTATTAACAACAGTGATGCCGTCAACCTCGTTTTCAAGGTAGAAGTAACCATAAATACCAACTGTAACGTCGGTCTGAATGTCATTCTGAACCTGGAGATAGAACCAGTTGGAGCCACCGCCACTCTTGGGATGATCGAAGGTGGAAACTACAACACCACCAGCGGGAATGGTTACCTCATTGTAGATAGACTTGTCAGAGTCGTTCTCGTATCTGATGGTAATAGCCTCTGTGCCATAGTTGTGGTAATACATAACTACCTTACGGTTTGCAACAGAAGCATCAAGACCGTTAGGAATAATGGTCTGGAAGTTACCCTGCTCATTCCAAGAGGTAATAGCAATTCTGTCGCCTGCGTTAATGTCTGCGCCGAAGGTAATCATAGAGCCGTATACACCGTCAACGTCTGTATACTCAGCATTCCAACCGGGGAAGGAGCCGGAGCCAACATTAAGCTCAGGCCTGAAGAGTACCCAATGGGAAAGAACATTCTTACAGGAGGAGCAAACGAGTTTTCCATTCTCAATAGTCTCTGCACCATGAGTCATGGGAACTACGATGGGAGAAGAGATCTCGTGCTGACAATCTGCATCGGAGAAGAGCTTGCCACATCCGTCGAGAGTACATCTGTAATATGCCTCGTAACCCTCGGATACACACTGTACGGGAGATTTACCTTCAACGAGCTCGGTTACGTGCTTATGAGCTGCAACCTCGATTTCGTAGGTCACGGTCTTGCCGCCGAAGGAAACGGTTACGGTCTTTGTACCGGTATCTGCAGCGGTGAAGGTGTAACCGTCAAGGTCGGTAGTGAAGTTAGAGTAGATCTCTGTCTGACCGAAGTATGCACCGCCACCATGACTGTTAGTCATTGTAAGTCTGAGACCGTCAGCAGTAAAGGTCTCTCCTGCTGCAAAGACAAGCTTGTTTGCAGGAGCCTTGATATTAAGACCCTCAACGTCTTCGCCAATATAGAAGTATCCATAGAGAGTGATGTCAGTCGCTGTATTAACGTCGTTTCTTACTGCGATCCAGCAGTTGTTACCGGTATCTGCGCCGCCGGTAATGGTGAACTCAACTGCAGCAGTCTTGCCTGCGGGAACAGTAACAGTTCCGCTACCCATATCACGAGCACTATCTACCTGACCAAAGGTGAAGGTAAGATCCTCGGTGCCGTGGTTGGTGATAACAACAATGGTACGTGTACCGTCAGCGTTAAGTCTTACGGGAACCTTGATGTTGTGAGCAAGATCCTGATCGTTCCAACAAGCGGTAGCTGCGTTTGCGGGAGTTCCTGCAGCAAAGCTGAACTTGGTTGCGTTCATGCCGTTGCCAAGAGTGATAAGCTCGTAGTTGATATAATCAGCACCGTTTACGGTACCGGAAATGCCCTCGTAGTAATCGGAATATACAACACCGGGAGCGAAGTGAACCCAACCGTCAGCACTGAGAACCTCGCCGTACTCCTCGCCACATCTGGAGCAGGATGCCTTGTGACCGGGGATAGCCGCACTCTCAACGTGACCTGCAGCAAGAACCTTGATCTCAGAAGGAGTGTTACCCTCTGCATCTGCATAAATCTGGCCGCAACCGTTTACATTACAGATGTAGTAAGCCTCGTGACCGTCTACGGTACAGGTGGGTGCCTGATAAGGAACGTTAACAATGTTGTGGGTGTGTGCATCATCTTCAACAACGATGGTGTAAGTAACGGTTGCGCCACCGAAGGAAACTGTTACGGTGTGAGAACCGATATCTGAAGCGGTGAAGGTCTTGCCATCGAAGTTTGTAGTGAAGTTAGAATAAATTTCGAACTCACTGTAATTTGCTTTTGCGCCCTCTATAGTAGAGAGAATCTGAAGACGAAGTCCCTCTGCGGAGAAGGTCTCGCCAACCTTGTAAGTAAGTGTGTTTGCGGGAGTCTTGATTCCAAGGCTGTTGATATCGTCCTCAACGTTGAAGTAGCCCCAAACGGAGAAGGAGGTATCTGCAGTAACGTCATTTCTTACTGCAAACCAGGTGTTATTACCCTGTGCAGCACCGGAGGTAACCTCGTAGATAACGTATACGGTCTGACCCGCGGGAACGAGAACTGTACCGCTACCGGTATCATTTCCGCTGGTAACCTGACCAACGGTAACGGTGATATCCTCTGTACCATGGTTAGTAATATATGCGATAACCTTAGTGCCGTTCTGTCTTACAGGAACCTTAATGTTATGATGAAGATCCTGGTCGTTCCAAACTGCAACAGCGGAGTTTGAGGGAGTGCCTGCCTTAACTGTGAACTTGGTTGCGTTCATACCGTTCTCAAGAGTGATAAGCTCGTAGTTAATATTGTCAGTACCGTTGATAGTACCCTCAATACCCTCGTAATAGTCGGGATATACAACACCGGGAGCGAAGTGAACCCAACCGTCCCAGCTTGCCTCACCGAAGGTTGCGCCGCAGACGTCACACTTAGCTGCCGCGAAGGGATATGCTACGCCATTATGCTTCTCAGCTTCGGAAACATAGTCACAGTTCTTACAATCGTCGTAGTGACCATTTTCACCGGCAACGATTTCGGTGTCGTGATTTGCAAGGGGAAGCTTCTGTGCCTCAACGGTAGTTGCGTTCTCGCCAAGCTCGTCAACAAATACGCCCTGACATACGGAACAGGTGTAGTATGCGTTGTGACCCGCTACGGTACAAGAGGACTCGACCGCGTCGGTCTTTGTCATAGTGTGTCCGTTAGCCGCGATTGTAAGGTCGGTAAGCTCCTTGGTAGCCTCAGCATCCTCAAAGTGCTTATGACAGATGGTACAATCGTAGTGAGCAAGAGTACCGATCTCGGTACAGGTGGGCTCAACCTTTGCGATAAGCTTGCCGGTTACGTGTACGTGAACAACGATGATAGAAATGGTTGCGCTATAGGTCTTTTCACCCTCAATGTAGGTGATAACTACTGCGGTGTCCTCGGCTGTGAGGGCATCGGTCTTGTCGTAGGTGTAGCCTTCAACAGTTACGATATCTCCGCAACCACAAGCCTTCTTAACAGTAAGGCCATCGGTGGTGAAGAGAGCACCGGGCTCGTATGTGGTAGTTGCACCCTCAACGATAAGAGCGGTGGAATAGTTGTGTCCCTTTGCGGGGATAACGGTAACGTCTGCAAGCTCGGTAGCCTCTGCATTAGCATAAACATTATTACAGCCGCCACAGGTCCAGTAAGCTATATTACCGTCCTCGGTACAGGTAGCATCCTTCGCTTCGGTAGCGGTAAGAGTGTGGCCGAGAGCCTTTACGGTAGTATCCTCTGCGCTGATCTGGGTATTGCCCTCTGCGTCAGAGAAAATAGACTTACAATTCTTACAGGTATAGAATTCAATGCTGCCTGCCTCGGTACAGGCAGCAGCCTTTGCCTCTGTCTTAACAAGGTCGTGGCTTGTGGGATCGATAGCCACAGGAGCATCAATCTTATTTTCGCCAAGACGATCGCTGAACAGAGAGTTACATTCGGTACAGGTGTAACAATCCTCCTGACCTGCGGTGGAGCAGGTGGGTTCCTTGCCAAGGATACCGACAATCTTATGACCGGTAGCCTTAATTACAGTGGGAGCGTCAAGCTCAATGGTTGCGCCAAAATCCTTAAAGATCTTCTCACAGCCATCGCAGGTGTAATATGCCTCACAACCTGCTTCTGTACAAGTGGCTTCAACCTTAGCAACCTTGGTAAGGTTGTGCTGATGTCCACCAAGATTAGGAATATACTGTTCTAACATTTCGCAGGAAGCAAGCGCAGTCACCATGCAAGCGAGAATCATCAGAACTGCAAATCCACGTATGATTTTGCTGAACTTTTTCATTTTTGTCTCCAATTCTTTCTTTTGATATTTTTACGGCACGCGCCGATGTAAATTAAAAGTCTGTTTTCATCTCCCTGTCTATTAGGCAGGGAGATGTACGGAGTTAAATCAGAAGAAACGTCTTCTTGTAATGATAAAACCAACCTCAGTCACAATATAAACGGCGATAACGGGAATGATTACGATGTTGGAGATTTTAATCGCTTGTTCAAGGAAGTATTCCCATTCGGGCTGGAAACGGATAACTCTCATATCAGAGGACATACCATTCATCGCACTGGAATTGGCAACGGTGTAAAGAACGTTGTGTACACATTCTCTTGCAGCCTGTGCAACGTGACCATATCCCTCCATAGGAATGTTGGGAACGGTGTGAGATACGTTGTTGATCGGAACGTCGTTACCTGCCCATACGCAGTTTGCGGTGTCCATGTAAGACATACCGGAGTCGGTTACGTTGTAGCCAACCATACCAAACTCTTCACGAAGAACCTCGTTAAGGAAGGTATGGTGAGGAGCGGGAGTAGTACCAATACGGTTAAGAGAGGTCATAACACCCTGGAGCGAGCCTTCCTTAATAGCAACCTCAAATACTCTGAGGTAGATCTCACGGATAGACTGCTCGTTTGCCCAGGATGCAGAGCCGCAACGGTTGGTCTCCTGCTCGTTAAGCACGCAATGCTTTGCAAGCATGAAAGCGCCCTTGGTTTCCATACCGAGATTCATCTGAGCGAGGGTCATACCTGAGAGGAATCCGTCCTCGGAAATGTAACCGTAGTTTCTGCCGAGGTAGGGGCTTCTGTGGATGTTAGCGCCTGCACCGTAGAGGCCATTGTATCCGGACCAGAGACAGTCCTCACCCCACTGAACGCCATACTCGAAGATGAGGTCGAGGTTACGGGTGGAGGCAACGATGCCGTTGTCAAGGTAGGTTGCAGGCTTCTCGGACTTGTTAGGATCGTTGAGCTTGGTTGCAAGACCTGTCTTATAATAGCCGTAGTTTTCAAATACTCCTACGTCTGTGTCGTAGGTGTTAGCGGCAGGAGCGGAAACCGAAGGAAGTGTAGGTGTGTTATAAAGACCGCCTGCAAGGATGGTTACGTAGTCATCCCAGCTGAGCTGGTCAAGAAGCTCATCCCAACGAGGATCGTTATAAGGAATGGGATCGCCGTTCTCGTCAACGCGAAGGTCGATGAGCTGCCATGCAGTTGCAGTAGAGCCGAATACGGGGTATGCCGCATCGGTTGCCGCCTCCTTAAGAATATCGAAGTCAAGACCTGCCTGAATAGCCTGAGTCTTAACAAGCTTAACGAAGGTGTTAAGTCTATCATAGCTGGAGATCTCGCCTGTAGCCTCGTCAACAGCAACTACGTACTTAACTGTACCTGCCCAGTCGTTTCTGGTAACGTAGGTCCAAGCGCCGCCAAGGGCGTTAGGTCCGTAGTTAACACCGCCCTCAAAGATCTTGGGGTCAGCATTGTCAAACTGGTTAGTGATCTTCTTGCCAAGAAGAGTTCCATCCTCACCTAGGATAGAATAAACGTTGGTCTCTGCATAAGAGTATGCGTAGATATCGTCTGCTGTAATCTCCTTATCAACATCGCTATCCTTTACACCAACAAGAGCTACAAGAGAAGACGCACCATCTGCATCCATACCGTCAGCGGTAGTATACCCCTTAGCAGCAAGAATATTGTTAACCGCATCGTGAGCATCCTTAGCTGCTGTGAGGTAATATTCACCCTCTTCAAGGATATAGGTCTTGTGACCGTAGGAATCGTACTTTGCAAAGTCACGTCTGGATACGGACATTGTGAGAGTTTCGGTTGCGCCGGGCTCAAGAAGGTCTGTCTTATCGTAAACTACGAGCTCAACGGAAGCCGCTTCAACACCAGTCTGCTTATCATACTCGGTGTATGGCTTCTGAAGGAAGATCTGAACAGATTCCTTACCTGCAACGCTGCCGATATTTTTAACGGTTACACTGATATCGTAAGAATCGGTCTTTTCGTTATAAGTAGCAGTAAAGTCAGAGTACTCAAAATTGGTGTAGGAAAGACCGTAACCGAAGGGGTAAGAAACCGCCGCACTGTAATTAAAGTTACCTGCGTTGCCCTTGCCCATTATCTTGTCCTCATATCTGGTCTCGGTGTATCTGTAACCCATATAGATACCCTCCTGGTATACTACATAGCTGTTCTCAGAACCGCCGTTTGAAGCAACCTCATTACCGTTGGTGTCATAATAAATGAAGCCGGAGTAACCGTAAAGACCGCCGATCTGAGCCTTATCAAGCTTATACTGACCGTGGTTTGCGTGAACGGGGTTAAGATAGTGGTTCTTCCAGAAGGTGTCGGAGAGCTTACCGGAGGGATTCGCCTTACCTGTAAGGAGATTTGCAATACCAACAGATCCCTTAGAGCCGATACCGCCGCTGTAAAGTACTGCGTCAACACCATACTGAGGATCGTCAACGAAGTCAAGCATTACCTGGTTGGTGAAGTTGCAGAGAACGATGATCTTATCGTATTTGCCTGCATCCTTTGCCTCCTTAAGTCCCTTAAGAACCGATCTCTCGTCCTCGTTAAGGGTAAGGTAGTTGCCGTTGAGGGTGTCGAGGCCCTCGCCGTGATCAAACATCTGATTATCGGTACCCTCACCGCCGATACGGGAGAGAACGAATACTGCAGTGTTGTAGCCGTCAACGAACTTCACACTGTCGGGAATCTCGTTCCAGGGTGCTTCGTTGATATTAACGATGGAGTAAAGGCCCTCACCGTAGAGGTGAACTCTGCCGTAATCGCTTGCCTTATACCAATTATAAAGCTCTTCGTTTACAGAGAGGCCTGCCTCCTTGAAGCCGTCAAGGAGATTTGTAATACCTGCCTTCTTCGCATAGTTCTCACGGTAGCCCGAAACTACGGGGTTAACCGAGGATGCGGAAAAGAGGCTGACCTTATCGCCGGATGAAAGGGGAAGCGCGTTGTTGTCATTTTTAAGAAGAACAGCGCCCTCCTCCATAACAAGCTGAGTAAGGTACTCACCATTTGCCTTCAGGTCGAGAACGTTAGTGTAATTGGACTTGAAGTACTCGGTGTCAAGCTCCTCGTCTGCGCCAAGAGTCTCATCTCTTACAAGATTGAATCCGTCCTGGCCGAGGAAGTTGGAAATAACGGCCGCGTTGGCCATCGCCATCTGTCCACCTACGTTAACAACACCGTAGATGAAAACAAATATGACGAGAAAAATTCTAGCAATAACTGATATTGATTTCATTAAATTACCTCCCTTAACCGATCAAGCCATTGTCGGGCAGGAACATAGCGACAATACTAGCAAGCATTGCGCCAAGGTAAGCAAAAGCACAGAATGTCCACTGGAAGCCAATCTGTTCAAGCATACCGCCGATAGTGGGTGCAAGACCGTTGAAGAATACGCTGGAAAGATAGAGATATGATACGTGTGCAAAGGAAAGCAACGATGTGAGCGATGCCGCAAACATTGCAAGGCTGCCGTATCTGCCGCTGATAAGAGCGATCAGGAGAGCTGCGCCGCACACGATGAAGGGGAGTTCGAAGGCATCTTGACTGAAATACTCAGTGCCCTCAAAACCTGCCTTGTGTATAAAGGGGGCAATCATACAAACAACTGCCGCAGGAAAAAGTAAAAATAATTTATAGCTTAATTTCATATTTACCTCCTATTACTCTGCAACTTCGCCGAAGATCTCAATCTCGGAAAGCTGGAAGATATAACCGTAGGAACCGCCGTCGTTAGTCATCTTGGTCGCAACGATCTTAATATACTGAGCATTTACAGACTCAAATCCGTTCCATCTTGCGAGCTTCGAGTTTTTGGAGGCCTGCTCGTCACACTCAACGGTAACGACGGTAGTCCAATCCTCGCCATTCTCGGAAACGAGAATCTGGTATGCCTCGGGGAAGTAGCTTCCGTAAATTCTGGGATAAACAACAACCTGAGAAACAGACTTAACCTCGCCAAGATTGATCATTACCCACTCTCTGTCTGCCTCATCGGGAGTTGCGGTGTCATAGTTGGACTTAGAGGACCATCTATCGTCTCCGCCACCGTTGAGACCGTGGCTACCGTCAACGAGAGTATTCTTATTACCGCCGTGAGAGGTAGAGCTTACAGAAACCTCTGCACCGAGCGCGTAGTTGTCGCTGAGCTTAACACCCTCGTAGATGGGAGTAAGAGTTACGTTATATGCGGGAACCTTGCCCTCGCCGGGAACGTACTTTTCTCCATACTGGTCGATGAAGTACTGAACAGCCTTACCGTTTGCGGTGGTAATATCTGCGGGAATAAGCGCGCCTCTGTCAAGCTCCATTGTGGCAAAGCCGTCAGCAAAGCTTGCGCCAACGAGAGTTACATTCTGAACGAATCTCTGAACCTTAATATCAAAGGAAACCTGCTTGTTCTGGTAAATAACGTAAACCTTGGTATCCTCGACGGTGAGCGCCTCGGTAATAGGCTTGTTATTATTAAGAACAAGGGTGTAATCGGATGCGTCAACCTTACGCTCAACGCCGCCGAAGGTCGCAATAACCTCAAGTCCCTTGGGGTCGAAGGTCTCACCGATAGCATACTCTGTTCTGGGATATCCATCTACTCTTATGGTCTGAAGCTTTGCCTCATTATAGAAGAAGCCACTGATGGTAAGATTGAAGTCAGCGCTTACATCGCTGTTAATGGTAAGCTCGTGATAGCAGTAGCTATTGCTTCCCGAAAGATTGAACTTGAAATATCCGGGTGCGTATCCGCCCGCAGGAACGACTACCTCTACACCCTGTCTGTCACCATAGAACTCTGTAGTGTACTTAACAGTAACGTCCTGGGCACCGTCGTTATGGAAGAAGAGAACCACGTGACGGTCGGTATTTGCCTCAAAGGGAATATTCTCGGTTGCATTTCCTCTGGTGCTCTTACCACTATAAATAGTGATAACATGACCTGCCTTAGTTCCACCGGAAATGGGGAAACGGGTCGCCTGAGTGTTGTTTCCTACTACAACAGCCTCGCCCTTACCATTGTTGTCCGATGAGGGAGCAAAGGGGATAAGATTGTACTCGGGAACCTCAAAGGCCTCGCCACAGCCCTCAACGCCACAATGAGACCAAACAGTGTAGTCCTCAAGGCTTGTAGCATCGAAGCTCTTAATATTCGACTTAAGATCGCCAAAGAAATCGCTTGCAACGTGACCTGCATAGTCGAGCATTTCCTGATTATCAATGGGATAAAGTCCCTTTTCGCCGTCTTTTCCGTTAAGGTAACCGTAGGCGAACATCTGATTACACTTTGTGCAAACGTAAGCGGTCTTTTTACCAACCGCCATACAGGTTGCATCGTCTCTCTCGATTTCCTCGAGATTATGCTGACAGTAGTCCCAGTCGATGTCACAGCTACAAAGCGCGCCAAGACAAAGAACAATAGTCAGCACCAAGGTAGTGATTTTAATAATATTTTTCATACTCTACCTCCTTACTGAGATACTTCGATCTTATAGGTTACGGTGTACTCACCGTAAGCTACCGTAACGGTGTGAGTGCCAACGTCAGAGGCGGTGAATACGTAACCCTCCTCGATGTCGGTCAAGTAATTGGAGATTACGGTCTGATCATAACCGTTACCCTCTGCCTTAATTACAAGGCCCTCGGTGGTGAAGGACTCACCAACCTTGAAGGAGGTCTTTGCCGCCTTCTTATAAATGGAAATTGCATCTACTTCGCCCTCACAATGGAAGTATCCGTTGATAACGAGCTTGGTCTCGGTAGTGGGGCTGCTGAGAAGCACGAGAACGTAGTTACAACCGATAGATGTGCCGGGATTTACACCGAACTCAACGGTCTTTGTCTCGCCGGCGGCGATGGTAACATTTATGCCACCCTTATCACCGTAGCTCTCGGCATAGAAACGGAAGGAGATCTCCTCGGTACCGTTGTTGGTAACGGTCATCTCAAGCTTTCTCTCATGGCCGGAGAAGGTGGGGATACGAAGATTGAGTCCCTGAGACATAGTGCTTGAAACCGTGTCGTGGATCCACGCGTAGGTCTCTGTGCCAACGGGCGCGTTTGCACTTACGGTAAACTCGGTAGCGGGAAGGCCGTTTGAGTCTTCAACATACTGCGCGGAGATTTTTCCGCCATTGTCTACGAGGTTAGCCGCAGGGGTGAAAGCAATTTTGTACTCAAAGTCGGTAAGCACGGGAGCAACCTTAAGCTCGGATTTGTTAGTAGCAACAAGTCCGTTTGCATCCTTGTAAAGTGCATTACAATGAATACAGGTGTAATGCTCAAGCCAACCGGCAACGAAGCCAACTGCAGGTCTACCCTCAACCTTCACAATCTCGTGAGTAATGGTGGGGAGAGTCTGAGGCTCCATAATCATAAACATGCCTTCTGCATCGTGGAAAAGAGTATGACAATTTCTGCACTCGAAGTATTCCTTAATACCCTCCGAAGTACAGGTAGAGCTCTTCTCACCATGCACAGCAATGTTGTGTCCCTTTGCAGGGATCAGATACTTTTCTGATGCCAGAGGCAAAACACCTTCAACATCAGCGAATGTTTCGTCACATACGACGCATACGTAATACTCTCTGTTGCCGTCCTTTGAACAGGTAGCAGCCTTCGGCTCAACCTTTTCAATCTCATGAACGTGCGGTGCGGCCTGCTTTTGAGTGCAGCCGGAGAGCATTGCAAGTATGATAACTATCATAACAAGCGTCGTCAGAGCGAAAATTCTTTTTGTTTTGTTCATTCCGTCCTCCTTCTTGCAGGGATTACCTGCGGTTTTTTATTTATTTTTGTTGGGAAACTATTTAATAAACTCCAAGATGTAGTTATACTTCAGTTTAGATGTTACGGCGTAATGGTCCGAATAATATACGCCGTCGGAAATCTGATCCTGCAGAATATCGTATTCTATGGCACGAAGGTCTGCGGTTGTAAAAATAAAGTCAATAGGCTTAGACCACTCGGGATCAAATAAACCCCAGTCATGAGCAGTCCATCCGTCGTCGGTCTTATTGGCATATTTTGCAGAATCGTAGAAACTTTGCGAAAT
The DNA here is from genome assembly GCA_045128515.1 of Eubacteriales bacterium. Taxonomy (GTDB): domain Bacteria; phylum Bacillota; class Clostridia; order Oscillospirales; family CAG-272; genus UBA1740. Next base: position 12,240 of record JBGVRO010000001.1, read on the forward strand.
TATTTTATATGTATCCGAGCCTGCCACAGCATTAAAATCACCACATATTACAGTAGGATAATCAACCGACTCTGCCCTATGCATAATCAACTCAAGCCCTTTATTTCTCGCGGTTTCGCCTGCCCACTCAAGGTGAGTGTTAAAAACGTTTAGGTACACACCGTAACAACTGCAAAGAAGTGCACGAACGCATATTCTGTGATAATCGGCGTCCCAGCCCTTCGACATAACGTCGGGAGTCTCGCTGAGCCAGAATACCTCACTCTCCAGAAGATCGAACTCATAGGTGAAGAGTATCGCCAGACCTTCGGGGTCGGACGCGGCATCTCTCTCAAAGTAGACCATCTGATATTTGTCGGAAAGATTTGCCTTTATAGAATTGAACTGCGAGCGCTTTACCTCCTGAAGGCAAACGACGTCAGCACCGTAATCTCTTATATGATCCATAAGGAAGGAACCACGATATGACCACGCCTTATCTCCCCCATCAACGTCGGTACGAATATTGAAGGTCATAACGTCGATCTCATCGCTAAGCTCGGCCGCGTCGTAATTCGGACTTTCAGTCATAGCAATAACAGGCATTGCAAGAGCGCTTATCGTAACAAAAGCAAGGAAAAGTGCCAAAAAATTAGTAGCAATTTTTATCATATCCACCCCTCCTTAATCGAAATAAAATCCACTAAAGCTAAGACTTGCGTCGCTTGAAAGTGCTTTAGTCAGCTGAATAGTATGATAACAAGCATAATCAGAGCCTGAGAAATTGATTTTCAATGTAAACGCGGTATAAGAATTGCCCTCAACTGTAACCTCATCCGACCAACAATAGGTACCATAATACTCTGCTCCGTATTTAAAACTTATGCTCTCCGAGGAGTTGTTTTTTACGAGGATAAGCAAAAATCTGTCACTGCCGGCAGTAAAAGGTACCTTGGTGTTTGCATTAAGCTCACCGTTATCGTTATTATGATAAACCCAGTTATGAACTCCCGCCTTGGTTGAGGATGGGAAGATATATGTTGTTGAAATGAGTCCGTCTACCATCTCGCGCTTTGAAGATACCGCAGTTTTATCGTCATATAGCAGCTTGGTTGAAGGAGCGAAGTTCTTAAGCTCTCCAACATCCGCCGTAAATCCGACGCCACAGGAAGAGCATTTCGTCACCACCTCATAGTCGTTAAAGGAGGTGGGATTTGAAACACCGCTTTTCAAGGACAGACCGTACTGATTGCCCATAGAATGCTCGGTCTTTGGAATAGTGGGTTGGGAGTCAACCTCAACAAGGCCATCCTGTTCGACGGAAAATGCGTAGATCTTATGACATTTCGTACACTCGAAGGCTCCGCGCTTTCCCTCCTTATTACAGGTGGGAGCAGACCAAGATAGCTTTGTAAGTCTGTGATGACAGGGTGATGTTGGAATGTTAGATTCACCCGGTTCCTCGGGGGTCGCGCTTTCTCCACCATTGATTTTGTCTTTAAGAGTAGACATAGTCTCGCATGAAGTAAATGCCATACAACAGATTACGAGACATAATACCAAAAGAAAACTAACTATCCTTTTCATATGATATATCCTTTCATCTTAGGGAACTACTTCTATTTCATAGGTTAGAGTTAACTGCCCGAATCCGACTGTAACGGTGTGACGACCGATATCTTCTGACGTAAATACGTATCCATCGTAATCTGTGGTGTAGTTAGTGATAATAACCTCACTGTACAACTCAACGAGGTTTTCACCGCAAACAGGCTGTATAACGAGCCCTCTCGAGCTAAAGGTATCGCCAACCGCGAAGCTTGTTTTCTCCGCCTCGTTAAACAGAGAGAGCGAGATTATCTCTTCCCTTGCTCCAAAGAAGCCACTTACAACGAAGGATGTTGTCTCCTGAACGTCGGATAACAACTTTAAGGCGTAATTGCATCCACGGGTGCTGCCGGGATTTACCACAAAAATTATCTTTTGGGTCTCGCCCGGAGCGATGGTAATGTCGGTTCCGCCCTTATCACCGTAATTTTCGGCATAATAACGGAAGGATATTTCCTGACCCCCCTCATTTGTCACGGTAATCTGAATATATCTTTGCTCATCCAATACGGTTGGAATTCTGAGGTTAATGCCATTTTCAATAGCATAATCGATTTCTTGGTTTATCCAAGCTTCGACCTCCGTGCCTGCACTTGCGCCACTCTTAACCGTGAATCTTGTAGATGGCAACCTTTCTCCCACACCGACATACTCAGCAGAGATAAAATCGGAACCATTAGTACCGTTTATACTTTCCAAATTGGTGGCAGGAGTGAAAGCCACAACCTGCGAAAAACGATTAGTAAATTTTAAGGTCGTACTGTGACCCGCAAAGCTTACAGTAATCGGCTCCATATTTTCGGTGTATGATGCTCCATCAAGATTAGTGGTGTAATTACATATATTCACCATTCCCTTTGATGATCCGTTAGCCAATATGCCGCTAACCCTCATTCCAGAAAGGTCAATGAGCTCGCCTGTAACATAGCTGAATTTATCAGGCTCTTGGCTGATTTTAATATCGGTAAGCTCGTCTGCAAGGTAAATGTAACCGAAGATCTCCAGCTCAACTCTCTCGCTCACATCCTCGTCGAGGATAACGTAATGATCGCACCCCTCAAAAACACCATAAGATCCGTAATTATTGAAGTACACAGGAAGATAACTTGTGGAGTTCGCCTTAATAACGGTGGAAGGAGTATGATAATCCAGACCGCCCTGTTTATCGCTGAAGTTCTCAACGCGATACTTTATAGCCACATCCTGAGAGGAATGGTTGGTCACAGAAAGAAGAATAAATCTCTCTCCAAGTGACGGAGCGTAAACATTGATGTTTTTAATTTCGCCGCTATCTTCAACGGGGCGGCTTTGAATGCTGCTGCCCTTAGGCGAACCCGCCTCAAAGGTGTAAACGGTCGTCGGGATGCCGTCTTGGGTAACCGAATGAGTAGCCACCCTCACTCCGCCTGAGCCCGAGTCCGAACCGGCAAAGAGTGGCATATCCTCAACAAAGAGAGGCCTTAACCTCAATGCCTTCTCAGGCATAGAGAAGTTATCGAGCGAATAATAGTTGTAATCATCATCAACAAAACCAATAAGATTTTTTTCACCTAAATTAAGTCCCGGAAGCTTCTCACCGGCCTTGAGTAGATAATTATCGTATCCTTCGGATGTTGTAATGCCCACAAAAGACAACTCATACTTCGGCTTAACGAAAGATAAAATCAAAATAACGGTAATAGCAATCAATGCGACAGTAGCGATGCAAACGGTAGCGACAAGCTTAACCTTTTTCTGTCTATTCTGCTCCTGCTGCTCCTTCTCGTTAAGAATTTTTTCCTTCTTTTCAAGCTCGGATCTTATCGCCTCAAGCTCTGTAGCCTTGCCATTCCCATTCGCACTATCAACTCCGACGAGATCATCAATGCCGACTTCTAACATCTCAGCAATTTTGGAAAGTAAATCTATATCAGGAAATCCCTTGCCCAATTCCCATCGACTAATAGTTTTATCAGAAACAAAAAGTCGTTTAGCGAGTTCGCGCTGGGATATGCCGTTTTTTCTTCTGTATTCTTTTAATTGTTCACCTAGTCTGTTTTCGTTCATAAGCAATCGCCCTTCGTTTATTTTACATATATATTAACAAATAAAAGAGAAAAATTCAAACGTTTTGCACAAAAAAGGTTGCTTTTTGTTTCTCTCATTATTTGAGAATTTAAAAATAATTTAATTATAAGAAAGAAATGTAAAGTTTTGTTATGATTTATATTATACTAAAATACATAGCAGATATTATGAATGTTATTATTACTAACGGTACATATTTACCGATAAGCTGCTTGCTAATTTGAAGAAAGCAAATATCCGTGTTGTAATGGGATAAAAATTAATGATTTATAAATTTGGCACCGTGGCGTGTGCTTGTCTTGATACAAGTCGGCGTCGCTAGCTAGCCCCCAAAACTCGCTTCGCTCGTTTCGGGGAACCCCGCATGCTCCGCCGAGCCAAGCACACGCAAAAAAACCAAAAAGACCGACACAAACGAAACGCAATATCGGCAAAGAACGGGCGGCGGCGCTAAACCGCTTGCCGACTCGCCCGTTGTTTCTTCTGCCGATGAAAAGTTGCGTTGTTAAAACCTTTGTGTTAGCCCTGTCCCTATTTTGATTTTTAGTTAGTTTTACGAAATTGTTTTGTTTCGTCGGAGCTTGCTTGCCAGATAAAGACTCCGTAATCTAAAGAATTAAATATAACCACAAAGTATTTTTTACAAAAAGCTCCTTGTTTCGGTTTACACCGATTCAAGGAGTTTTTTGTTTTTTATTTTTAATCCGGACATAAACTGTCCAGTTTAACATTTATAATCGTTTTCACAGCAAGAAGATTTACACAATTCAACATTTTAAAAGAAGTTTTTAAACGTGACAAAAACTGTCAGGGTTAAACTTTATGATTAAGTCGAAAATTGCAAAACTTTTTTAAAGGTGAAACAAACCTTCACCTTTAGGATTTATAATCAAAAAAATTTTAATAGTGAAAAGAGCTTGCACCATTAACATGTATAATCGGGTTAAAATATTCTTGCTAATTTTTTAATTGCACAATGGGACTGTGTATTTAACCGTTAGAATTAAAATTTTGAGCAAGAAATTTGGAAGACTTGAGACGGGTTTGTAACAGATTGTGACAAGCAGCGATCATCACCGGACGAGCCTGAACCAAAACTGGATAGTAAATGCTCAAAATTGGGTAGTAAATGAAGTGGACATCGATTTTTCAAAATGATATTCTATAAAAAACACAACTTATTTTTGAACTTGTTTGGGAAAAATTTGGGTTCAGTATAGGAAAATTTTCTAAGAATTGGAAAGTCGCTTTGTTACAATTAGATCAAAAAAAGAAAGGAGGAAAGCATTTGATCGAAAAGGAAACAAAAATCATAACTCACGGCGAGGTTGATGCCAAGAATCTTGGCAAAGAGGAACAGCGTGCGTTTTATATTTCACTACTTGCACGAGTTCTTGAACTTTACCGTGAGGAAAAAGGAAAGGAGGTGAACTAATGGCTTT
>JBGVRO010000002.1:0-14769 GCA_045128515.1 Eubacteriales bacterium
TCTTCGATAGTGAAGTTCACTTTGTGAGTGAAGTTTCGCCTGATGGCGAAGTGATGGGCAAACTTAACTTCACTTGTGCGTAGCACAAACTTCACTGCATAGCAACTTCACTTTCGCGGCAGCGAAAACTTCACTAACAGAAAAAGAGAGGACATTTCGGGTGATAAACCGTTTTGTTCTCTCTTTCTGCTTGTATAAGGATTTGGGTTTAGCCCATTCTGTATTTGTCCAGACAAATGCGATGCTCGCACTTAGTAGAGTTTTCAAATTCTCCGCTAAGAACATCACCCATTTAGTGGCAGTTTTTTTTATTAAGAAAGGGTAGCTCCTTTGAGCTACCCTTTTGGCTTATTTTTTATCATCGTCGTCAGGACTATCATTAGAATCAGCATTTGCAGTGTGCTTGCCGAAAATATCAGCAAGATCCTGCTCGGTTAGATCTTCACCGCTTGCCATCTTCTTTGCAAGCTCCTCGCGACGGATACGCTCCTCTTCCTCAGCCTTGCGGTTGTTTTCGTGAGCAATATCGTTCTCCTCCTCGCTCTTCTGCTTCTTGCGGAAGGCGATATCCTCAATGGACTCGATAGTGGGATTATCCATCTCCATAGCAGCTCTGAACTGCTCCTCGTCCATCGACTCGTTCTTAAGAAGGAACTGTGCAACGAAATGAAGCTTGTCAATATGCTCGGTGAGAATAGTCTTACATCTGTCATAAGAATCCGAAATGATATTTCTTATTTCGTCATCAATAGATGCGGCGGTTTGCTCGGAATAATTCTTTCCGGAGGAGAAGTCTCTACCAAGGAACACCTCGTCAGAGGAATGATCCGATCCGTAAAGAACAGTACCAAGCTTTGCACTCATACCGTATCTTGTAACCATCTGACGTGCAATAGATGTCGCATGCTGAATATCACTGGAAGCACCGGTAGAAATATCATCAAGAATAAGCTCCTCTGCTACACGGCCACCAAGAGCGCGAACGATAACGTCAAGCATCTGTCCCTTGGTCTTACCAAGTCTATCCTCGGTAGGAACGCTTACGGTTACACCGCCCGCATTACCGGCAGGAATAATTGTGATATGCTTAACAGGATCGGTATTCTTGCAGTAATAAGAAGCAACTGCGTGACCTGCCTCGTGATAAGCAACAAGCTTGTTGTCCGCTTCGTTTCTAACCTTAGTCTTCTTCTGAGGACCAAGAAGAAGCTTCATATAAGACTCCTCGATATCAACCATACCGATAAGTGCCTTATTCTTCTTTGCAGCACGGAGAGCAGCCTCGTTCATAAGGTTTGCAAGCTCTGCGCCTGTGAAACCGATAGTTGTCTGTGCAATCTTTTTGAGATCGACGGTTGCCTCAAGGGGCTTGTTTCGGCAATGAACCTTAAGAATCTCTTCTCTACCCTTCATATCGGGATAATTAACCGTAACCTGTCTGTCAAATCGGCCGGGACGAAGAAGCGCGGGGTCAAGAATGTCAGGACGGTTTGTTGCCGCCAAAACGATAACGCCCGAGTTTGTACCAAAGCCGTCCATCTCAACAAGAAGCTGGTTAAGTGTCTGCTCTCTTTCATCATGGCCACCGCCAAGACCAGCACCTCTGTGACGGCCAACTGCGTCTATCTCATCGATGAAAATAATACTTGCAGGAGTTTTTCTCGCATTTTCGAACAAATCTCTAACGCGTGAAGCACCTACACCAACGTACATCTCAACGAAATCCGAACCTGAAATCGAGAAGAAAGGTACACCTGCCTCACCTGCAACAGCCTTGGCAAGAAGAGTCTTACCTGTACCGGGAGGGCCTACTAAAAGAACTCCTCTCGGAATTCGTGCGCCAAGCTTTACAAACTTCTCGGGATCGCGAAGGAATTCAACAACCTCCTCAAGCTCTGCCTTCTCTTCGTCAGCACCTGCAACGTCGGCAAACTTAACTGCATTCTTGTCACCGGTAATGACACGAGCCTTAGACTTTGCAAAACTGCCCATCTTACCGCCTGCACCGCCACCTGCGGTCTGACGCATAAGGAATACTGTAAGACCGATAAAGAGGATTGCGGTAATGATATAAGGAAGATATGCAACGTACCAAGGTGTTTCGGGGGTGGGTTTAAACTCGTATTCAACAAGATTTGTTGCCGCTCCCGATTCAATTATAGAAATAATCTTTCCAATTTGGAACTCGTAGCCAAGGTAGCTAAAGGTATAAGTATACTCCTTAAGCTTTCTCTCGCCCTTAGAATCAAGCTCATAAATATAACTACCGTCCTCATTCTGGCCTGTTACTATATAAGCATTAAGCTTGATCGTTCCGTTCTCGTCAACGACAAAGTCGCGAACAAGGTCCTTCTCAAACAGATCGACAAGATCGCTGTAAACGAACTTATCCTCGTCCTTAGACTTATCCATTATGAAGGATGCGCTGACAATAACAATACCTACAATTAATATAAGTATAATTATATTTTTAAAATTTGCCTTCATTAAGTGTCTTCCACGCCTTTCTTACTATACCATATATATTATAATCAATTTACTTCTTTTTATTTCTGAATTCTGATGCCGAGTAGAGTCTTTCATCATCTGACGCATCATCGTTTATTGCAAGAGTTACAAAAACATCCGTTCGATCCTCTGAAGGAACTCCATCATCACGAACACCGAATCCCGGCACCCAGACAACTCCGTTTTCATCGCACAAAATAGGAATCAAGCCTCTTTTAGATCTGGGAATTTTCGCGTCAGAGAAAAGCTTTTTAATTTTATGTGTAATTCCTCCGTAATAGACGGTATCGCCGTCCTTTTTGGAACGTAAATACAAACTACCACTTATTATAGCAGATGATAAATTTGCTTGTATTGAATTTTTGTAAACATTTGAATAAGTTTTTGTGTTTTTATCTCTTGACAAAACAAAAACAGCATTTAAGGGCGACAAATCGGTAACTCCCTCGCTGACCTCAAAGCAAAAGTCGTGTCCCTCGGTTGTAGCTCTGCTGATTCGACATTCGCCACGCTCACAAACAAATATCGCGTCTCCGATAACCGAATAAGAAAAATTATTCTTATCCAATAAAGAATAAATATCCCCTGCGATGCGATATGAAATTGTTGCGTGAACAGTCTGCGCCATAAGAGCCAAAACTCTTACAAACACCGAGTAATGAAGTGATTTAAGATCGGAATTTGTTATAGGACTATGAGATGATATAAACTCCTTGGCAACACCGTATATAAAATCATCGTCCGAACGCATATTCTCGGAAAAACGAGATATCATTCTCTCGGGGTCGGAAGCAACTCGTTCAAAGGAAGGAATAACCTCGTGCCTTATATAATTGCGAGTATAATCATCGACGAGATTCGTGCTATCGGTAACGTATGGAATTCCTGACTCATTCATTGCAGACAGAATATCTTTTTTAGAGATTCTGATAAGCGGACGAATAATATTATCACGTACGGGACGAATTCCCGCAGCGCCTCTTGCTCCGCTACCGCGAAGAATGTTGAAGATTACAGTTTCTGCGTTATCACTCATGTTATGAGCAACTGCAACACAACCGATATCATTTCTGCCGTAAATTATCCTCTCAAATGAAGAATATCTTCTCCATCTTGCGGCTTCCTCGATACTCATTTTAAAACGCTCTGCTATCTCGGGAATAGGATATCTGTCGACAATTATCTCTATATCGAGCCTCTCGCATAGATCTTTACAGAACTCCTCATCCAAATCCGCCTCTTCACCTCGAATACCGTGGTTTACGTGAGATGCACATATAGTAAAATCAAGGTGATTTCTTCTGCGATATTCAATTAAAAAGCAAAGAAGCAAAACCGAGTCCGCCCCACCCGAAAGTCCAACAACAACTCCCGAGTGAATATATTGCTCCATAGAAAGCTCTTTAACCGTTCTATCTGCGACCTCATAAATATGATATCCGGCAGAGGCAAAAAAGCCTTCTACAAATTTAACGTCAATTTGAACCATGACCATCCTCAAGTGTACGGAACTTTGTGAACTGACCGATCCAGCCCATCTTAATATTACCTACAGAGCCATGTCTGTTCTTGGCAACGATGACCTCTGCGGTATTTGCGGTATCGGCTGCCTCGGGACTTGCCTCAGCGCCGCTAATATCCTTATAATATTCGTCTCTATACAAGAAGAGAACGATATCTGCGTCCTGCTCGATAGAACCCGAGTCACGAAGGTCTGCGAGTGTAGGACGTTTTCCCTGTCCGGGACGAGACTCGGTACCTCGGTTAAGCTGAGCACAACAAATGATCGGAATACCAAAATCCTTAGCCATGATCTTCAGGTTACGGGAAATTTCACCAACCTGCTGAGCGCGGTTGTCGCTGTTAGACGTGGTCTGCATAAGACCGATATAGTCGATAACCACAAGGCCGAGGTTGTTAAGTCTTCTAAGCTTTGACTTCATCTCGGTTGTTGTGATAGCAGATGTATCGTCAATATAAATATCGCATCCTGAAAGAGATGAGATTACATCTGCAATATTATCCCAATCCTCATTCGCCAGCTGACCTGTACGAAGGGTGTGAGAGTCGACCATAGCCTCGCTGGAAATAATACGTGTTACGAGCTGCTCGCCTGACATCTCAAGCGAGAAAATAGCAACCGCCTTCTTGGTAGACTTTGCAACGTTGGTTGCAATGTTCAAGGCAAAAGAGGTCTTACCCATACCGGGACGAGCACCTACGATAACCAGGTCTCCCTTACCCATCTGTACAAGCACCTTATCAAGGCCGGAGAATCCGGTTTTAGCACCCGTAACAGCGCCCTTTGTTTCAGAAAGAGTCTCAAGATCTCTGTATACGTTCTGCAAAACGTCACGAATGTGTCTGAATTCTTTAGTATCGTTATTATGAGAGATGTCGAATATCTTCTGCTCCGCACTGTCAATTACTGTACGAACGTCGCTTTCGCTATACGCATCCTCATTTATCTCGTCACACACTCTGATAAGTCTGCGAAGAGTTGATTTATCCTTTACGATCTTAGCGTAATCTTTAACGTTTGATGCCGAAGGCACAGACTCGGCAAGGAGCGTAATATACTGTATTCCGCCTGCCTCATCACGGTCACCCATCTCAACAAGCATATTTACGAGGGTTACAACGTCGATCGTTTTATTCTGATTATACATCTTAATAAGAGCGGTATAAATATGCTGATGCTCTGCAACATAGAAGTCATCTGCAGTAATAATGCCACCGATCTTATCAAATGCATCAGGGCTGACAATTATAGCTCCGAGAAGTGCCTGCTCTGCCTCAATGGAGACCGGCACCTGTCTTATCAAACTATTGTTGTCCATTTTGTTCTTCCTTTCAAATTATGGATTGATTAGTCGTGAACGTAAACGACAAATTTCGCGGTAACCTCGGGATGAACCTTAAGCTGTACGTCATGCTTGCCATATGCTCTGATGCTATCCTTAAGCTGAATTTTTCTCTTATCAACGTCAACGCCTACGCGACGCTTAAGCTCCTCGGCGATGTCCTTTGCAGTAACAGAGCCGTAAAGTCTGCCGTCTGCACCGTGACCCATAACGATCTCAATTTCCACGTTATTGATCTTGTCAGCAATAGCCTGTGCTGCCTTTCGATCCTCGTTGATCTTATACTGCTGTGCCTCTGCCTTGTTCTTAAGCTCGTTGGTAGCCTTAGCGTCTGCAGGAACAGCCTTCTTCTGTGGGAAAAGGAAATTACGAGCGTATCCGTCGGATACCTCAACGATCTGGTCCTTCTTTCCCTGACCCTTTACGTCACAAAGTAAAATTACCTTCATTATATTTTCTCCTGTATGATTATTTTTTTAGATGGGATTGTGCTCGAGATACTCGTCAATGCTCTTCTTAAGACTGTCAAGCACCTCGTTAATAGATTCAGAAACAACCTGCGCGCCTGCTACGTCAAAGTGTCCGCCGCCGCGAAGCTTCTCAAGAATAAGCTGAACGTTGACCTTGCCTGCTGAACGGCCGGAAATATGGATCTGCTCACCAATACGAACAAGTGTAAATGCAGCAGCAACTCCGCGAAGAGTGAGCATTTTATCCGCCGCCTTTGAGGCAATTACGCGGTATGTTTCGTCAGTATCACCCTCACAGCAAGCGAGAGCAATATGATCCTTGTACATATAGATAGATGTATGGAATCTAGCCTCCTTGGAAAGATCCTCGGGAGCAGCCTTGAAAAGATTATATACGTCGGTAGGATTTGCTCCAGCGCCACGAAGGTACTGTGCTGCGCCAAACGTACGTGTTCCTGTATTTCTCGTAAACTGCTTTGTATCAAGAAGAATACCAGAAAGAAGGATATCCGCCTCAGGCTTAAGAAGATTCTGCGAGCTTACGGAGCTCTCAAGCATTTCAGCAACAAGCTCACAGGTGGAGGACGCAGAGGGCTCAATGTAAGAGATCTTAACGTCACTCGAGGGTTGATCATTCTTGCGATGATGGTCAATTATTACAATATTAGCCGACTTTGAAGCAATGTCGGAGAACTGCGATCTTGGGATACTGTTATGGTCAACAAGTACAACCAGCGTATCAGGACCGATAAGGTCAAGACCCGCCGCGTTATCAACAAACACCTGAGAATAAGGCTCATTCTTCTGCATCATTTCGATGCAAGGACGAAGGTTCTTGTCGTTAAGGTCGATAGCAATATTAACCTTGATTCCACAAAGCATAGAAAGCCTTGCCACACCAATGGATGCGCCAAAGGAATCAAAATCACCGTACTTATGACCCATAATAATTACGTTATCAGCTCTCGACATAAGTGCTGTAAGCTGATTTGCAAAGGCGCGCGAACGAACGTTGGAACGCTTATAAACAGTCTTGGTACGACCGCCAAAGTATACGGTTTCGTTCTCCGACTTATATACTGCCTGGTCACCGCCGCGCTGCAAAGCGAGATCGATAGCATCTCTTGCATCAAGCTCACGGTCAAGCAACGTTCCCTTTCTTCTTGAAACACCGATAGAAACGGTAATCGAAACACCGTCACCAACTCTCGAGTCTCTAATGCTGTCGAGAATCTCAAAACGGTTGGCAATACACTCGTCAAGGTACATTGAATCAAAGAACATTATAAATTTCTGGTTATCATACGACTTCAAAACACCATTCATCGAAGCAGCCCATGCCTTAAGCTTATCCTCAATGCTGACGATAGAATCGGAAAGCTTCTCGTGAACATACTGCAAAACGTCCTCAACGTTATCGATAGCAATATAAGCAACCGCAACACGCTCATCGTTATATTTTTTCTCAAGAGCACAAAGCTCGGTCACGTCTGTAAGCATTGCAAGATAAAGACCGTTATTCTTCTTGGAAATAACAAAGCCCTCGACACCATATTCCTTGCCTGAAACAACGGTTTTGCAATCTCCTGCCTCTGCGCTTTCCTTATCGATATAAAGCACCTCGGAAATCTTCTCGCCAATAAAATTGTCGTATGGATCAAGAATCATTCTCATAGCATCGTTGTACCAGAGAATAGTTCCGTGAAAATCAAAAATTATAATGGGAGAACGAGAATTTTTAAATACAATGCTTCCCTCCTCGCCAAGAAGACCGTGAATGCTCTTGGTAGGATAGATCCTTGACTTTTTTATTCTGCGCAGACCAATCAGAGCGATCTCGCAAAGGTAGATCGCACCGATAATAAGAGCAATGAAAATAGGCTCTACAAATGTTAAAAATTCGCAAAAAACAGCAACGAGTGCAATATTCAATACACCGAGAGCAGCGTAAAGTATCATATCCTGTCGCGATGCAAAAGGAATATGAAGATTCTGATTATCTTTTTCGTTTTTCATAAGCGGATTTCCTTTCTTATGAGTTATAAATGTCGATTTTTTACTGTTACTTTTGTTCGGTCATAGCAGTGTTTCTTCTTAAAACGTAAAGAACGCCCAATGCTGCGAGTATCTGTGCCGCAATCGAGGAGAATACTACTACAAGCAAGATGATGATAACGGTAGATATAATAGGTCTCATTCTATGGCTGATAATCTCAAGCGCAACCTTGAATCCGATATAAGCAAATACGACCAAGAATATGTTATAAAGATTAAGCACGGATACGGCAAACAAGCTATCTGCCCCGGTTGTGAACAGTGAAGCGAAAATCAAAGCAACGTAGAAATAAGCATAAACGCGAGACGCGGTAAAACGCCACTGCTTAATCTTTGTATCATCCTCCGAGCATTTCTTAACCACAGCACCGAACAGCTTCATACTGAATCCCGTAATAACAAATCCACCGATAAGAAGATATGATATGATCAGATTGAGCTGCGCATTGAACAGCGACTCTATAGTTTCGACAGCGACCTCCATACCTGAAGACGCATACAAATCATGTACTGCCTGGACAAATATAGTGCGGAGCTCGTCAACAAGGAGAGTATAATATTCTAAAGCTGCATCAAAGGAAAAGATGTTCTGCTCCAGCATTGCATAAAGCATGTAAGATACAACGGTGAATACAGTACAAACAACGGTCATAATATACGCCGTATTTGATTTGCTCTCCGAAGTTAAATACCCTTTGTGTAAAATCAAGGAAAGTATTACAGATGTGGGTGCAAAAAGCGAGAATGAAATATTAAACAGCACCGCAGCAATATTCAATGCTAAAATCAAAGAGGATACTACTATACTAAAGACACGCTTTGTATCGAAAATATAAATTGCGCCAAGCAATCCTACAAGCACGGGTATCATGATTTCACCGATAACACAGGCAAACGTACCCGAAAGTATTGCTAAGAGAGATAATAATAAAAGAGTCTTGTTAATTGATAACGAGTTCTTCAATTTTCTTTCCATTTTTTCTCCAAAACAAAATTATTCATAGTATTATACCATAAAATAGTCCTTTTGTAAAGATTATTTTATTATTTTCTTTTTAAAATAATATGTTTTTGATTTGATAAAGTATTTTTCTCTTTTGTATTGCAAAATCAATCAAAATGTAGTAGAATGTATTTGTAAAATTATACATTCAGGAAGGAGGATAAGATAAAATGAGCAGACTTACGTCATCAACACCCGTATCAGAGCTTAACGGCGTCGGCAAGATTCGTGCATCACAGCTTCAAAAGCTTGGCATAAATACAGTCGGCGATCTTATCTACTTCTTCCCTCGCGCCTATGAAAAGCGCGGAGACGTTCGTCCTCTTTCTGAATTTGATCCCGAAAAACAGTGCGCATATATTTTAACCGTTGCTACCGAGGTTAAGACGGCAAATATCAGACGTGGGCTGTCCTTGTCAAAATTCCGCGCATTCGACGAAAGTGGCTCGATAGAAATCACCTTCTTCAACAGTCCCTACGTTAAGGATGTCTTTCACATCGGATCTACCTTCCGATTCTGGGGCAAGGTAACCGTGCAAAAATCCAAGCTTCAGATGGCAAATCCCAAGTACGAGCCCTACGTTGAATTCATGCCCCTCGCTGACTTTGTACCCATATATCCGCTTACCGATGGACTGTCCTCAAAACAGATAGACAAGCTTATAAAATCGGCAATAAACGACATTCTGCCTGAGATTATCGACCCAATTCCCGATAATATCAGAATTGCAAATTCTTTGCCGACACTCACCTTTGCGATAAAAAACGCGCATTTTCCTGAAAGCTCTGAAGCACTCTTTAAAGCGCAAAAAAGACTCGCCTTTGATGAAATGCTGTATTTCGGATTGGGCATTTCAATGTCCGCAAATCAGAAATCAAGGGGCGAAGGAATCAGAATATCGCCCTGCTCTCTCGCACCTCTCACCGACCAATTACCATATGAATTGACAGGGTCACAAAAATCTGCTATAAACGACGTATACAAAGATATGGTCATAGGAGTTGACGGCAAAATTTCGCCAATGGCGAGAATTATAGTAGGTGACGTTGGATGTGGTAAAACAATATGTGCTACTGCATCGGCATATATCGTTGCGAAGTCGGGATATCAAACTGCCCTAATGGTGCCAACCGAGATACTTGCGCGTCAGCACTATGAAGAGCTTTCCCGTACTCTTGGAAACCTTGGTATTAAGGTTGAA
The DNA here is from genome assembly GCA_045128515.1 of Eubacteriales bacterium. Taxonomy (GTDB): domain Bacteria; phylum Bacillota; class Clostridia; order Oscillospirales; family CAG-272; genus UBA1740. The sequence continues at coordinate 10,103 of JBGVRO010000002.1, forward strand.
CTATTACTCGGTTCTACCACTCAAAAAGAAAAAAAACGAATAAAATCGGCTCTTGTCGAGGGAAATATCGATGTGATCGTAGGAACACACGCACTTTTGACGGACAACGTTGAGTTTAGCAGACTCGCCTTGGTTATCACCGACGAGCAGCATCGCTTTGGTGTAAAGCAACGCGCAAGGCTTAAGGAAAAATCCGAAGAGGCGCATATGCTTGTAATGAGCGCAACACCGATTCCCAGAACGCTTGCCCTTACAATGTACGGTGACCTTGATATTTCGAGAATTACCGAAATGCCAAGTGGCAGACAGCGTGTTGATACCTTCGTTGTCGACGAAAGCTATCGACATAGGTTAAATGATTTTATTTCAAAGCAGGTTTCTCTCGGTGGACAATGCTATATAGTTTGTCCGGCTATTGAAAAACGGGATGATGAAGGATATATATGCGATCACTCAACCGGTGAGGTGATAAGCGAAGGGGCGCTGAACCTGAAGACTGCCGTCGATTTGTGTCAGGAATTACAGAAGGCACTCCCCTCTATTACATTCGAGGTTCTGCACGGAAGAATGAAATCGGCAGAAAAAGATGCGGTGATGTCGAGATTTGCATCCGGAGAAACAAAGGTGCTCGTATCAACAACCGTTATTGAGGTCGGCGTTAACGTACCTAATGCCTGTCTTATGATAATTGAAAACGCAGAGCGGTTTGGACTCTCACAGCTTCATCAGTTAAGAGGGCGCGTAGGAAGAGGCAAAAGAAAGTCCTACTGTGTTCTTGTTTCGGATATAAATTCACCGAGATCTAAAGAACGACTTGAGGTTATGAGAACCACCTACAACGGATTTGAAATTGCAGAAAAGGATCTGATGCTCAGAGGTCCTGGAGACTTTTTCTCATCAGTTTCTGACGATAATCTTAGGCAGAGTGGTGGATTTGAATTTAAATTCGCTTCAATGTGTGATAGCACAGAGCTTTTGTCAACCGCGTTTTCGGTTGCTAAATCTATTGTTGAGACCGATCCAAATCTCGAGCTTGAAGTCCATTCAGAGTTAAAAAAAGAAATTGACAGACGAATACACATAGCATCGTCAACTATATCTTAAATGCATAGAAAGGCATAAATATTATGGCACAAAAACCGCTTGCTGACAGAATGAGACCCACCTGCTTTGATGAAATTGCAGGTCAGGCACATCTTGTCGGTAAATCAGGAATTCTCCGTCGTCTTTGCGAGAATAATAGAATACCTAATATGATATTTTTCGGCCCTCCCGGCACGGGAAAGACCACCGTTGCAAACATAATTGCCGAGATGTCGGGCATGCAGCTTTATAAGCTTAATGCTACTACGGCATCGCTTTCCGACGTTAAAGAGGTTATTTCCTCAGTAGACAATATATTCAGCGAAAGTGGTACGCTTCTCTATCTTGACGAGATTCAGTATTTCAACAAGAAACAGCAGCAATCCTTGCTTGAATTTATGGAGAACGGTAAGATCACGCTTATCGCTTCCACTACCGAGAATCCCTATTACTACGTATATAACGCCCTTCTCTCACGTTCGTCGGTATTTGAATTCAAGTCTGTTACCCCCGAGGATTGCATTCCGTCGCTTTATCGCGCGCTGGATTTGCTTAACGGAGATTTTTCTACAGAAAAGACTGCGGACAAGTCTGTAATGCTTTCAATCGCAAGGGCTTGCGCAGGTGACGTACGTATGAGCATAGGTGTACTTGAAAACGCCTTCTATATCTGCGATAATGAAATTACCGCAGAGGCTGTTACTGCTCTATTGCCATCCGTCGTTGGACACTATGACAGAAACGGCGACGTACATTATGATCTGCTCTCCTGTCTGCAGAAATCAATCAGAGGCTCTGATCCCGATGCGGCAATATTCTATCTTGCCAAAATTCTTGCTTCGGGAGATCTTCTCTCCGCATGCAGAAGAATACTTGTAATCGCAAGCGAGGATATTGGTCCTGCATATCCACAGGCAGCATCCCTTGCCTATGCGTGTACGGAAAGCGCAAGAGCGCTCGGTCTCCCCGAGGCAGCTATTCCCCTTGCAAACATCGTTACCGTTCTTGCGACAGCACCAAAATCCAACAGCTCATATCTTGCCTACCATGCGGCAAGTGATGATATAGCAAAAGGTCTCGGACAGGATATCCCAAAGCATCTGAAAAGTCCGAATTTTGATGGATATATTTACCCCCACGATTTTGAAAACCATTACGTTAAGCAACAATATTTGCCAAGCGATCTTGCAGGAAAGCATTATTACGAGTTTGGAGCAAACAAGACCGAGCAGGCTGCAAAGGCTTATCACGATTTCATAATCGCAAGCTGTGGCAACACGCGAAAGAAATAAGATTTTGGGCGCAGTAAATAAAACTTGACAAAATAATCCTTGTTTGATATAATAATACGTAAGTTATAATCTATGGAGGAGCGTTTTTCCATGATATATCATTTTATACTTAATCCCAATTCGGGAAGAAGCTCACAGCAAAAGAAAATGGAGCAAGATATAGTTGATGCATGCTTAAAAAGACAGCTCAGCTATCATATATATCATACTACCTGCAGCAAAAATTCAATTACCTATGTCAGATCAATGATAAAAGAATATCCCGATGAGCGACAGAGGTTCATATGCATCGGCGGTGACGGAACTATCAACGAGATAGCTAACAGTGCCCCTGCAAATCCTAACGTAGAGTTTGGTGTTATTCCAAGCGGATCTGGTAACGATTTTGTTAGAAACTTTAAAAATCGACGACTCTTCGCCAACATTGACGCCCAGATAGACGGTGAAGCACGTGCATTTGATCTTATTAAATGTAATGATGACTATTGCGTTAATATGGTAAATATCGGTTTTGACTGCTCTGTTGTTATTGAAGCAGATAAATTCCGTAAGAGTAAGCTATTCCCTCACGGTATATCCTATATTCTCGGTGTTGTAGTCGGATTCTTCTTCAAGAAATTTGGTACTAAAATGAAGATCATCTTTGACAATGGCGAGGTTATTGAAAAAGAACTTACCCTCACCGCTATCGGTAACGGAAAGTTCTGCGGCGGCGGCTTCAAATCCGCTCCAAAGGCAAACCTTGCAGACGGTCTTATGGATATATGCATCATTGACAGAGTATCAAGATTAAACTTTATTCAGCTTATTAGTTCATATAAAGACGGTACCTACATTGACAAAAAGAGTGCGCAGAAGATCATTCGATACGTACAGGATAAGCATTTTCAAATGGAATTCGAACAGCCTCAGCCTATCTGTATAGACGGAGAGATTTTCAATGCGAAAACAGTAGATTTCACCGTTATTCCGGGCGCATTTAATTTCGTTATCCCCAAGGGATCGGGTATGAAGTTCCCCGAAGAATACAAGTGAACTAACTGACAATTATGAATATATTTGAAAAAAGGCCACTTTGCTTAATACTCTGTATTGGTATATGTGGCTTTTTATTATTTAGCTTTGAGAGCATCATTTTTAGATTTGTCGTTATTGCAGCATCAGTTCTGCTCGGTTTTTTATCCTTATTTTCAAGAAAAGACAAAAGAAAAAGAACCTTGCTGATTGTGGCGGCATGCATACTTTTACTAGCCTCTCTGCTCTCGTATTTATATTTTGACCTTACATTTAAGGCCTATGAAAAATACAAGGATGAAATAGAGGTAGTCGGTATCGTCGAAGATATTTCGGAGTCTTCCTCATATTCCTTAAGATTGCTCGTTAAAGTGGAATCCATAAACGGCGAGCAAACGCGAGGATACCATTTCTATGCTTATCCGACAAAAAACGATGCTAAAGGTGTTATAAGGGGCGCAAAAATTTGCTTTAAAACGGTACTTGACGGTTTTTCCGACGAAAGCTACACCTATAATATCTCTAACGGGATAAACGCCTATGCGGGTGACGTAAAGGATCTGAAAATTCTTGAATACACAAGCACGTTTTCCTTAAAATTTGAGAAATTACGCGAATATCTTACAAGATATACAATAAATCTATCAAACTCCGAAACGGGAGCTATACTATCTGCTCTATTGCTCGGGGAGCGCGATTATCTTCCCGATCAACTGAGACTGGACTTCAAGCGAATCGGAATATCTCACATACTTGCATTAAGCGGTATGCACCTTGCAATATTGTCTCTTGGTATAGGTAAGGCTTTATCACTTATGGGAATCAGAAAAAAGACCAGAGTTTCGGTAACAGGTGTATTCGTAATGGTCTATATGGCTTTAACCGGTTTTTCTGTTTCCGTAGTTCGCGCCGGTATTATGCTGATTATATCCTCTATCTTATATTTGCTATCAAGAACAAAGGATTCATTAACGTCGCTATCATTGGCGGTCGTTATAATCTGCATTGCATCACCCAATGCAATAATGGATATATCGCTTTGGTTATCTGCTCTTGCCACCTTTGGTATTATCGCATTCAGCGAATTTACCTCGGATATCATAAAGCCGAAAACCAACGTGGGAGCTATAGCAAAATATTTCATCCTCGCCATCATGGCATCGATATTTGCGATCAGCTCAACGCTAGCAGTTTCTACTGTGGCATTTGGCGGTTTCTCGATCCTTGCGCCCATTACAACAATAATCTTCTCCTTCTTGGCAGAAATAATTATGTATC
>JBGVRO010000003.1:0-57495 GCA_045128515.1 Eubacteriales bacterium
CTACATCACTTCTCGGAGGGAAGACTGTGCTCTCTAGTGCAAAATGTTGCATACGCGCGTTAATTTGCGCGTGAGTATTGACAAATTATTAAAAATGTGTTAAAATGCAAGTGCCACACAATTTAATATTTCTTTAACCAAGGGTGTACTATACCATTTTTAGTACTTCCTTCTTTTCCTATACCTTGGTTAAAGAAATTGTGTGGCAGCAAAGTGAAGTACATAATGGGGTGCGTTCGCTTTGCGGGCGCACTTTTTGTTTTATATAATTGCTTTTTCAAAGGAGATACGAAAATGAAAAGAAAAATCTCGGTCATGCTTGTAACGCTCTTTATAATCTCGTTTTCACTGATAATATTTACAGCATGCGGAAACAATGACAATAATGATGATATTGCCGATGTTGGCGGCTTAGAGAATTCGGGTAATGGCGGAGACTCGGGCAATACCAACAATGGTGGAAATAACGAACAAAGCAGATGCGTTCCTGTTTATCAAGGAATGACTATAACAAATAGCAACACCACTATTAGCTTAACAAGTGCTAACTACCGTTCCGGTGGAATTATGCTATTGAGTTCCAATAACGAAAACAATGGCGATAGCGGAAATCATTATGGACATTATAAGGGCGATCACGCAGATCGTGATAATGTAGTTGATAATGACAATCCCTATCCCGATAATAGCGACAACGAAAATATTGAAGAAGAGATTGAATCCTCACTCAATGTCATCGGAGCAACGAGCGATTTATATTACGCTACGCAAAATCAGGATGTTTATATCAACATACATATCTACAATCCTGACAATTTTGAAATAATGTCCTTTACCTTGAACGGCAAAAAATATTCGAGCTATATGTTTGAAGAAGGCTCGGATATGGAGACCATCGTTTTGAAGTATAACGTTGGAGCGGTCAGCGGTATTGTCGAATATACTATCGATGCCATTAAGTATATTGATGGTACTGAAATAAAGGACGTCATTATAGATGGCGATAAAACCGTTAAAGCAGGAATTAAGACTGCAAATCAGCTCACTACATCAATTTCGGGCGTTGAAATTGATACAAATGCACTTTCTTTTAATGCAAACATCGTAGATAACGACAATCTTATCACTTTTTCAAGCGGTACACTTAAAGCGGTTATCTATGACGGAGTAGAAATCGTTGCACAACAGGATTTGACTGTTGGTGAGAACAGTATTACTTTTGCAAATCTAAAAACCAATACTCTTTATCAGTATGCAATAGTCGGATATTACGATGACCTTTCCGGCGATGGCTTTAAAATGAACATTCTTTACAAGGATGCATTTTATACCGATGCTGTAGTTTTGTTTAACAATATTACAGTCAGACAAGAAAGCATCAACTTTAGTTTCCTTTGGCACGAGGATCATCAAAATAAGGCAATTTCCGCGCTTAAGCTTTATAAAAATGAAGCTTTCGTTAAAGATATCACCGCAAGTGCAACGAGTGTCAGCGAGCTTCTTTCTGGCAACACCTACAAGCTTGTTGCAGAATATTCACATGGCGGTAATACCGAAAGTATTTATATCGAGTTTACTACGCTCGCCAAAGCAACTCCTGAAATCTCAGTTGTTAATCTTTCTAACACGCAAACATCTATTAGCTTCGAAATAAACAAAATTGATGTAGACAATGTGGGTGCTATAACCAAGATAGAACTCGTTCATCAAAATGGTACAATCATTGCTGACAGCCTTGAACAAAGAGTTTTCGAAAATCTGCTATCCGGCAACGAATATACCATCAAAATCACGTACAAATATGACTTGAACGATGGTGATGGAGAGAAAGTATCCACAAAGGAAATCAATGTATCAACTATATCAAAAGCAGTTCCTACGCTCTCCATAACTACCGTCGAGAAAACAAAGGATAGTATAAGCTTTGGTGTTGTTGAAAATGATATTGATAACGTAGGCACAATAACCAAAATTGAGCTTATTAATCCTCGTGGAACAATTGTTGCAGACAGCATTGATCAGAGAACTTTCTCCAACTTGCTCTCTAACAACGAATATACTCTAAAAATTACGTATACATACGATTTAAACGATGGCAAGGGAACACAAACTATAACCCAAACGGAGCAGATTACAACCGATGCGAAATCTGCACCGAGTATTACTTTTGATAATGCTGTTTCAAACTCGTCTGCAATTTCATTCGGCATTAACGAAATTGATGCTGACGGTATAGGTGAAATAATCAAAATAGAGTTGCTCCTCGGAAACGACGTTGTAAGAACAACGACGGATGTTACTGTTCGTACGTTTACAGATTTGCTTTCCAATACGGAATATACCGTGAGAATGACTTATAAGTATAATCTTTCAAACGGAAGCGAAGATGTAACTTTAACTAGGACTATCAATATCAGAACAAGTGAAAACACCATTCCATCCATACTGATTTCTGCAGGTAATCAAACTCAAACCAGCATATCATTTGCTATTGAGGAAAGCGATATAAGTGGTGTTGGTTCTGTTTCAAAAATAGAACTTCTTAAAAACGGCGTTCTTATAAAGACTGCTGAAAATATCAATGTGAGAGAATTTGCCGGTCTTTTATCTAATACCGAATATACCGTTAAGGTTTCCTATGATTATGACCTTAACGACGGTAGCGGCAAACGTAACGAAACTCGTGAAATCAAAATCAAGACGTTTTCAAAGGTAAAACCGAGCATTATTTTTGAAACTACCGATAGAACAAAAACATCTATAAGTTTTGATTTCAATATAGTCGACGTTGATAATATAGGTTATATAGAACGCATTGATCTTTTGAGAAACGGAGATGTTGTAAGTGTTACAACTAATGGTAACGACAGGGAGTTTGTAAATCTCCTTTCGGATACCAAATACACCGTAAAGGTTATTTTCGCCTACGATTTGAACGACGGAAGCGGAGTTGCGTATATTGAAAAGACTGTAGATATAACAACCTACGCAAAGGCGGTTCCTGAAATCTCGGTTTCAAATCCCACCAAAACGCAAACCTCGGTTGGCTTCTCTATCACGGAAACCGATACGGATAATGTTGGTGCTATAACCAAGATCGAGCTTGTTCACGCCAGTGGAACGGTTGTTGCAGAATCTCTTGACCAGAGATCTTTCACAAATCTTCTTTCCAACAATGACTACACAGTCAAGGTAACGTACGTTTACGACCTTAATGATGGCAACGGAAGCAAGACAATAACAAAAAACCTTGCGATTACCACTCTTGCAAAAGTAACGCCCGATCTCACGATTATGAATACCGCAAGGGGACAGGAAAGCCTAAACTTCTCGGTAAGCGTAACCGATAATGATGCGGTTGGTGCTATCACTAAGATCGAGCTTATTCACGGAACAGCGGTTACTGCTCTTGCAAATGAAACTTCTCACGAAATAACAGAGCTTCTTTCGAACAACGATTATACTATCAGGGTTACCTATACGTATGACCTAAATGATGGTGCAGGTGACAGAGAAATCATTAAAGAACTTATCGCTAGGACCTTATCAAAGCAAGCTCCGTCCATTACAGTGAATAGCGCTACTGAAAAAAATGCGATACACGTTGAAATCTCGAACAATGATACCGATAAGACTTTAATAGAAGTTGAAGCGACGGTTCTGCTTGACGGAACGATTGTTAAAACCCAAAAGGTTACCGAAATATTCACAGTAGAGGAACTTCTTTATTCAACCAACTATTCTGTTTATATTACTGCATACTATGATTTAAATGACGGAGCTGGTGTAAGAAGCAAGGAATTTTATTCGACGGTTACGACTTTAAATTATGTGGACGAGCAAGGTGTGTCGTATAAAGTTTCTCAAGATGGAACTGCTACGGTTGTAGAACTTTCGGAAAAACATATGACAAACATCATCATACCCGAAGAAGTTATAGGATATAATGTCACAAGCATTGGAGATTGTGCATTCAAAGATTGTACAAATCTTGTTAGTGTAATTATTCCTGATACAGTAGAGACCATCGGTTATAATGCATTTAATGGATGTAGTGCTCTAAAGACACTTATCATAGGCAACGGGGTAACAACTTTGTGCGGAGGATTGCTTTCTGGTTGTTCTTCGCTTGAGAATTTAACAATCCCATTTGTTGGAGATAGTAAAAATGCAACGAGTTTTAGTCATTCTAGTCTGTTCGGTTGGATATTTGGAACAGAGAGTTATGCAGGCGGAGTTGATACAAATCAGTATTTTAAACAATATTGCATACCATCTTCATTAACATCCGTCACTGTAAACGGTGGCAATATTCCTGAATATGCGTTTTATGAGTGCGACAATATTACAAGCATAGTTATACCGAACAGTGTCACAGTTATAAATGAGCGAACCTTCTATTCTTGCGACAGTCTTGTTAGCGTGACAATACCTAGCAGTGTCATAGGCATAGAAGACCATGCATTCTATTTTTGCACAAGCCTTACAAGCGTTACAATACCTGACAGTGTAGAGTACATTGGGAACTACGCATTCGGTGCGTGCAACAGCCTTATAAACGTTAATATTCCTAACAGCGTTACAGCCCTAAGAAGTTATGTGTTTTGGGCGTGCGAAAGCCTCATAAGTGCAACTATTGGAAATGGTGTTGATGATATTGGTACTTTGTTCTGTGATTGCTCAAGCCTTACAAGCGTAACTCTTAGCAACGGCATTAAAAGCATCGGAGGTTATGCTTTCTATGGTTGCACCAACCTTACGAGCATAACAATCCCCGAAAGCGTCGATAGTTTCGGTGATTATGCGTTCGGTAATTGTAGTAGACTTGAAGAAATACACTTTAATGCAACATGGATAGTTGAAGATTGGTGCGGCACAGAAGTGTTTTATGATGCTGGAACATACGGAAATGGGATTAATATGTTTGTTGGCAAAGATGTAATTAAAATACCGGCATCTTTATTTGAAGCATCATCTCCACCCAAAATAACGTATGTGACATTTGAAGACGGCAGTAGCTGCCAAAGCATTGGCAAGAGAGCGTTCTATGGTTGTACTAACCTTGTTAGGATCGATATACCTAACAACGTAAATAGCATTGAAGAGTATGCGTTCTATGGTTGTACTAGTCTTATTAGTGTGACTATACCCGATGGAGTAAGAAATGTCGGTGAGCGTACATTCTATAAATGCTCAAACCTTACAATCTATTGCATGGCAGGAAGCAAACCGAGCGGATGGAATTCAGATTGGAACTATTCAAACTGTCCTGTCGTTTGGGGATATAAAGGGTAAAATTTTAAAACAGCAAGGGCGAAAACAAACGCCCTTGCAAAAGCTCCTCTTATAACAATTTGTAGCGGTGGGGTAACTCACCGCTATTTTTTTGAAAAACACCATTTAATAATCATATATTATTACATTGATACCTCCATTACTACGAGCAAAGTACACGTTCGCATGTAACTGTTAAATGGGAGCATCGAGCTGTTAAATGGCGACGACGTACCTGTTAAATGGTAAATGGCGGCTATTAAATGGGTGTTAAATAGTAAATATGTGCCTGTTAAATGGTGATACATACTGTGTATGTAACTGCTAAATGGCAAGTACATTTAACAACTAAATACTAAATGAGAGCTAACGCGAAAAACGTTAGCTCTTTTTATATGCAAAGGAGAAGTAAATGGTAAGATTTACAGCATTATCAGAGTTTGACGCGCACGTCGCAAAGACTCACTACCCTCGGCTGCTTATAATCTCGGCACGTGCCAGAATGGAAGACGTCGAGGAATGCAACGAAGGGGGCGCAGAAGCCGTCCTCATCATAGCAGAAACACCCGACGACGCAGTAGCAATCGCAAACGAATACAGACTTACCGATATACAGCCGGAAGATTACAGCATATTCGGCACAGAAGGTCAGGTTTGGCACGAGGCGGTCTACGTACTCGGCGACGACGGCGGTGGGGTTGTCGTATACACAAAACTGCACGAGAGATGAGCAAGAAGCACCCGACTCGGAACAAACAGACCGGGAGCATTACCTTCACCCACGGAAATGCTTTAGACACGTTCTCGTGCAAAATTTCGAGCCGTGGCGAAATCACAGCGAAAATACAAACAAGGAGCACACAGAATGTTCGAACCAGACAGCCGCTACGTCACGTGCGGAATAAACGATGAGCTACCCCGAGAAATGCAGTTGATGCTATGGCTCGCAATAGACAGCGTACGCGTTATGACGGATGAAAAGCTCGACTACTTACAGATATTCACCTTCAGGAAGATAAGCGACGACGTCCTCGAAGTCCGGCACGAGCAGGAACAGCCTGCGAGAGTATGGGTTCACCATACCGGATACAAGGACAGCTACCTTCACTTCATCGGCGAAAAGGTCTACGTCATAGACGACGGCGACCACTCAACAATGCTCTTCGCGCACGAATACTAACACGAATACTAATAATAAGGAACACAGGAAAGGAACACAAAAAAATGGCAAAGACAAGCACTACAAAAAAGGAAACAGGAAAGTCCCTAAAAGCAAAGAACCTCCCTCGCACGATCGACCAGATGTCGATAGCAAGGCAAATATCCGAGAAGCTCGGATACAAGATATCGGACATCCTCGCAGTAGTTGAAGAGGAGCAGAAGCTCACGATGGAATACGTGAAGATGGGTTATAAGGTCATCAAGAAGAATTACCTCACGATAGAAGGACGCAGATTTGAAGGAAAGAAAGGCTGGAAGAGTCCTCTCGATGGTAAGACATACGACATCCCTGCCAAGACTCGCATCCTCGTAAGAGTCGGTGATGGATTCAAGAACTTCATCGAAAATAAGAAGATGCCCGAAAAGCTCTGCCGCTTCGTCAACAGCTCCGGCGAGGAAATAACGGTCTAACTATAAAAAACACCTCGCTCGCGTGAGGTGCTTTTTGTTGTATCCAGCGATGCTTTCAAGGTGGGTTTGAGGGCGTTTTAAAAGGGGAGAGAAAGTGATTTTCCATTTTTTAAAAAAGTAGCCGGAACAAATAATTATACAATGCTTTTTGCAAAAATGCCATTTTGTGGCAATATTTGCCAAAAAACACACCAGATATTACCATAAAATACCAAAACGCCTTTGCGTTTTGCGGTTTTATACGCAAAATCATTGTAAATATTATTTTATAGAAAGGAGTTCATTATGCTAATTAAGAACTACCCAAACCGGTAGCTTAGACTACCAAAACCCAAAAGATGGAAAGGTCATCCCGGACATCTCCCCACTCATCTACGTGAAGGCAATTATGCGAAAAGTAGAACGCGTTGACTCGAGCGAAAGCTGGCTTATCGACGTCAACGACCATAATATTCGCACGTACGAATTCCCACTTCCAGCCGAAGTGGTTTATTCGCAAAATCCCCTTGTTGAACTCTGCAAGCGCGGAGTTATCGTTGAGCCCTTTTGGGCAAACGAGATGATTTCCCATCTGCTTTATGATTACAAGCAGTGCTTGAAAACCCGTAGCATCGTTTATCGAAACACGGTGCTTGGATGGTATCCGTTTGATGGCGAGTATTATTACTTCTACGACAAGACCAAGTTTGCTGGAAATGACGCGATCACCGAGCGTAAAGGCTTGAAATTTTCGTCCGGTGACAAGGAAAGCTACCTCGCGTTCCTTCGCAATACTGTCTTTCCGTCGGTAGAGCTTTCTCTCGCATTGAGCATCGGATACTCAGCAGTAGTCGCTTCAAGGTTGAACACCGCTTATGACCTTGGCACGATTATCGTTAACCTTTGCGGAATTTCGAGTACAGGCAAATCTACGGCAGAGATGCTTATGTGCAGTCCTTTTGCCTGTCCCGAGTTCAGCAATCGCGAAGACAGCCTATGCTTCACCGCAAATTCCACTCAAAACGCCATATTTGCTATGATTGACGGCATTCACGGCGTTCCGTTCGTCATTGACGATATCACCACTAACCCTTATATCAATATGTCCCAATTTATCTATGCCCTTGCAGACGGAAACCCGAAGGCAAGGTGCAACGGTGATGGCACTCTACGTAGCGATGGCTACGGCTGGAGTGGCGTTGCAATCACCTCAAGTGAAACTCCTATCCTCGATTACACCCTTCAAAATCAAGGCTTAAAAGTTCGCGTGCTCCATACTCAAGGTATCACGTGGACGAAGGATGCAAACGAAGCAGAGCTTGTCAAGCGAACCGTACGTCAACACTACGGATTCACCGGCAAGGAGTTTGCCGATTACGTCGCTTCCTTACCTTTTGATACCTTATGCGAGAAATTCGAAGCTTCTTGCGAGGTCGTAAAGGCTATGATGACGAAAAAAGACGCGCTTTCTTCACGTTTGGCGAATAAATTTGCCGTCATTCACCTAACCGTACAGCTTCTCAACGAAGCTTTCAATTACGGACTCTCCGCAGATACTGTCACGGAACGTATAGTCAGATGCGAGCAAGAAACCTTTGACGAACGTGATAACGCCAGCAAAGCCTTTGACCTCGTGATAGATTTCATAACCCAGAAGTCAGCACACTTTGATATCGAGACTCGACTTCACTCCTCGCGTATCTATAGTGATACGTACGCGAGCGGCGAGTTTTATGGCAAGATATTCAAATATGATGACGCTTGGATAGTACACATTCTCGCAAGCAAAACGACCGAACTGCTCAAATCCAAAGGAATGGACGAGCTCAAGTGGATTCGCAGAGAATGGAATCGACGAGGCATTACCGAAGGCGACTGCGACCACTGTACTAAGCAAAAGTACTATAATGGGATTCGAGTTAGATGCGATTGCTTCACCATTCCCGGCGGAATAGCACTACCAACCTCGTATGTGCCAGAGCCACCAAGTACCCCTGCCATACCACAAGACACCCCAGTCAGCACCTATTCCGTAGATGATACGGAAGCGTTAAAGCATGTTTTCGGAGGCAACGATGAAAATTGAGCTCAAACGTAGTGAACTGCTAAAATCCAAGGGAGAGTTAACGCTCTCCCTCCCCTCATTCGAGGTAAAGTACAGTAAAGATAACGCGAGCACGCTTAATACGATGCTCGCAGAGATAATAACCCAAAATATTGAAGGAGATGAAGATGAGAACACTGAGAACTGATGAAATAGGAATACTCGAGGAGCGCAGAAGGAAACTTCGGAATTGAAAAGCTACGCACAGCTATCTATGCTCGTAAGAGTGCAGAAGACGAAAGGCAAACCTCGCTACCCACGCAGATCGAGCTCTGCAAAGAGTTCATATCACAGTATGATATGCTAAAATTGACTCAAATTTACCGTGAAGATAACGTAAGTGGTATGTTTACAGACAACCGTACCGAATATCTTAGTATGCTCGCGGCAGCAGAACGCCAAGAGATCGACGTTATAGTAACTATACGACTCGACCGATTCGGACGAGATGTAGCCAACACCACAAGCGCATTCAAGCTACTCGCGATGTACGGATGCTTCCTTATCGCAGGTGATGATATCTGCGATAACACCCCCGCAGGAGAATTTATGCGCAATATCCTTATATCCCAGAATCAGTACCACGCACGTATCACCGCAAGCCGAGTGATGCAGAGTGAGATACATAATGCCAAAAACGGCGACTCTGCCGGCGGTATCGCTCCCTACGGACTACGAATAGTAGATAAGCGATACGAGCTGGACGATACCGAAGCTCCAACAGTCAAGCGCATCTTCGAGATGGCTTCAAGACGGAAAGAGCTATAAAGACATAATTGATACCCTCACCAAAGAGGGTATCGAGACCCGAAAAGGCAGAAAGTTCAGCTATTCAACGCTCAACTCGATGCTACGTAACGTAAAATATCAAGGCACTTACCTCTACAACAGAGAGGACGGTAAGAAGAAATCCAAGAGAGTGCTACTTGAGAAGTACGACGAGGTACGAAACGAAGGTGCAATCCCTGCAATCGTCACCAAGTCCACCTTCGATAAAGTGCAAAGCATCCTCGATTGCAGGACTCAATGCCGCCCGAACCTCAACGCACACTCAGAATATATCCTTACCGGCAAGCTATACTGCGCTAAGTGCGGCTCGACAATGAGCGGAACTGCAAACTGCGGCGGTAGAAATAAGACACGCATACGTACTTATGCCTGTCCGAACCACTCGTCAAGACGTGGCAACGTATGCGCTACAAAAGCTATAAACTCCCTATATCTCGAAAGTGCAGTAAAATCTGCAATCATCGAAGCGATCAACGCCTACGTTCGCGACAAGGATAACCTCACAAGCATAGTAAGACAGGCAAAGTTAAGCTATCGCGAGCAGATCAACGCGACCAGCCGACGCATCGCCTCGCTCAGAGATAACGTATCTCACCTACTCAACAAGGCGGCTTCAACTACTTCGGCACTACTCTCTACTCGATACGAGCAAGAGGCTAACGAGGCAATACTCGCAGAGCAGTACCACACCGAAAAGCTTGCAGACCTCAACGCTAAAGTCGCTGAGATCGACGCCTTGATTGATGCTTAAAAAGAGACTTCGGTATTCACCGCAGATGCTCTCTTTGCATCTGACAGCATCACTCGAGAGCTCGTAGACCTCTATATTGAACGCATTGAAATCGACGATGCAAACGATAAAATTACCGTAAAATTCAAAAATATGTAAATCATAATTGTCAACAACGACATTTTAAATCACGGGCGCATAGTTCACATTGAGCTATGCGTCCTTTATATTGCAGAAAGGAAAATAAAAAATGGCAACCTTCAAAGGTGTTGCTTACGCCAGATACTCCTCGGACAAGCAACAGGAATCGAGCATCACCGTTCAGCTCACAGAGATACGGCGGTTTTGCGAAAAACATAACATCGAGCTCATACACGAATACGTGGACGAAGCTCAAACCGGAACAAACGCGAACCGAAAAGACTTTCAGCAGATGGTGCGCGATGCCGGGAAGCGAGAGTTCCAGTTCATCATCGTTCACCGTATGGATAGATGGGCACGAAACGTTGATGATGGCAGATACTACAAAAAGTACTTCGCTCACCTCGGCATAAAAATGGTAAGCACCATCGAGGAGTTCGACGAAACACCAGAAGGAGAATTTTTCGAGCTTATGTCGATGGGTATGGCAGAGCTCTACTCAAAGAAGCTCGCTCGTGAGTCGGTTGCCGGAAAGCTGGCGAATGCGAGAGAGTGTAAGGTTCACGGCGGTATGCCTTTGCTTGGATACCGAGTTCAGAATAAGCACTACGTCATCGATGAGGCAGAAGCGGAAATAGTAAGAATCATCTTCGACCTCTTCCTCAAAGGATACGGATACGTAAAAATCCGAAAATACCTCGTGTCGAACGGCTATAAACGCTCGGACGGTCGAGAATTCAGTGCTCACTTCTACGATATACTCCGCAATCGAAAGTACATCGGAGAATACGTATACAATCGGGCACTTGAAAAAGACGCAGACGGCAAACGTAACAATCACAAAAACAAAAGTCCCGGTGAGATAATCCGCATCCCCGGCGGTATGCCTCGAATCATAGACGACAGCACGTTCTTCAGAGTGCAGGAGATAATGGACGAAAGAAAGCATAAACGCACGTCATTCGCTACCTCAAAAAAATACCTGCTCTCCGGTATGATAGAATGTGGAGTATGCGGAAAAGCGATCTGCGGTAACTCGCGAGAGAAATGCGGCGGTCATCCGGAATACAGGTGTAACGGACGAGAGAAAGCCTGCTCATTCAAAGCGATTAAGGCGGTCTACCTCGAAGATTACATACTAAACCTACTTAATAATTGCTTGTTCCGACAGGAAAACGCCGAAAACCTTAACGAGCTCATAAAAATCTGCTACATCCGGACGCACGAAAAGCTCCGGCGAGAACGCGACTTGATAATCGAAAGGACAGCCGAGCTCGAAGAAATGATAGAGAGCAATAGCAAAAAATTCGACCAAGACAGTATGAAGAGCCTGCGAAAATACCTCGAAGAGCAGAACGCAGAGCTAAGATGGGAGATAAGCGAACTCGACCATAAGATGAACCTGCTCGAAGACCGGATGATGCGCTTTCCGGCATTCAAAGAAAAGGCAATAAGAAAGAGCGTCGAAACGTACGTCGAGAGGTTGAAGGTTTCAGATATGAACCTGCTACGAAATGCGCTGTCGGACTTGATACATCACATCGTCATCGACAACGAAACGGTAAAAATCACGATCTGCCTGCACCGCCTGCTCGGTGGAAATGAACCGATACTTGCAACGGTCATCGAGAAGAGAGACAACGTGGCGCAGTTGATAAATCACCGTAAGCAGAACCTCGTTTTCGCCTCGCTCGTGGTGAGTTTGTAGGCGAAAATCGCGGACGTGGGTTCGGAAATAAGGCAAAAGTAACGGTCTGGAGAGTGTAAGAAAACAAAGGAAAAAGGGGCAAAATCCCCGATTTTCCTTGAAAAATGCTGGGAAATCATCCCCGGGACGCGTGTACGCTTCGATTTCCCTCGGTTCCACCAAAAAGCAAAAGGGACGCCTTGTGCGTCCCTTTTGCTTTTTGACGAATCCGACTTGCGAGTTGAACCCGATCGCGCTTCGCTCTCTGTTGGCAGTAACGTTACAACTAATCTATGATAGCACTGACATTCCTGCGCGAACACGGGTGCAAAAAATTGCCTGAGCGTGTATGTGAACCCACAGACCTTGAAAATCTTATTTTGCTTTGCAATCGCGATGGCAAACTCCCGTCGGTCATTTGCGACGGGCTTCGTGGACTGAAGTCCACGAGCAAATGACTTTGACTTGGGGGGTGAAGTTGCTCGAATACAGATGCATATAATGTCGCACGCCTTGTGCGTCCCTTGTTGTTATTATAAATACGGAAAATCCCATTGGACCTTCCGTATTTTTTTATGCTGTTTTTTCTTCTACTTCCCTGATTCCTTCAGCTTCCTCGACCCCATTTATTTCCTTGCGCTTTAGCTTCCAAACAAATATTCCCAAGCAAAGAAGCGATGCGATAGCAATACAAATATTGCTGATGCCCATTGAGATTCCTGTAGCCTCTGCGCCCATCTCCTTATGGAAGGTCTGTAAATACCAGAGAATTGGAATTCTGAAAAGGAATACGCGGCTGATATTAAGCAGCATAGTCATTTTGGTCTGTCCGAATCCGTATAGCACACCGAGAACGGCAGAATTAACCGCAAGGGCAAGAATGGAAAGCGAATCGTATCTGTGGATCGATTTGATAAGAGCGAGGAATTCCTCAGCCCCCTCGGCAACTGCATTCTGATTATAAAGTCCGATTATCTCATCCTGCAGGATAAAGCGAATGAGAATATATCCCAAAATTCCGAGTCCGCTTGCCATAAGGAAGGAGTATTTAAAGGTCTTAAGCGCACGCTTCATATTTCCTGCGCCAAGATTCTGGCTGATAATGGTTGACGTTCCCTCCTCAAATGAGTTGATCGGGGTGGTTGCAAGTCCGTTAACGTTATTCGACACGCCTAAAGCACCGACTACAAGCGGACCGTAAACCTTGCACATTCCGTTTACGCTCACTTTACCGAAGGAGAAAATGAATTTTCCGAGGAATATGGGGAAGGAAATGGCGGCAATGCTTTTGCATACGTTCAAATTAAGCTTGAATTCGTTAAGCCTAATAACAAAAACATTGTCCCTCTCAAGCATCATGGCAAGCAGGATAGCAAACATTGACGCCTGACCTATCATAGTTGCTATGGCTACCCACATAATATCCTTTTTTTCCATTACCCAGATAAACAGTATCGAAAGCGAGAGCTTAATGATCATAGCAAGGATATTAAGCCAGAACATTATTTTGGTATTTCCCTTCGCCTTCTGCATCGCCATAAAGACGCTGTTATAAAAAACAAAGGCAAGAGTCAAAATCTGAATAATAAAATAGCCTGTTCCGATAACGATAAGCTCCTCGGGAACACCCGAAAGGCGCATTATTGGCAATGCCAAAGG
Source organism: Eubacteriales bacterium (assembly GCA_045128515.1). Classification (GTDB taxonomy): domain Bacteria; phylum Bacillota; class Clostridia; order Oscillospirales; family CAG-272; genus UBA1740. Next base: position 13,996 of record JBGVRO010000003.1, read on the forward strand.
AAGGCAAATCGCAAGCAACAGCGCAACGATTACAGTGGAAAGCGAAATAATCTGATTAGAATTGTATCTTGCATCATCCATTTTACCCGCGCCGAAGAGTCTGGCAACAATTATACCGCCACCTGCCGCAACACCCGATCCAAGCGAGGAAAGGAGATTCTGAATTTGTGAAAGCATTGCAACGGCACTGACGCTGGCAGGATCTATCCTTGCAACAACGACGGCATCTATTACCGAGTAAAAGGAGTTAAACAGGTTGTATAAAAATATGGGAGCGCAGATGCTGATAATAGCGGTTATAAGATTGCCGTTAAGTATCCGTTCCCTTCTTATTTTATCCTTTTCGTTAATCATACTGTCTCCTACGATCTGCGATTTATAGCAAAAAAATTGTACTACATTATTACTTAAATGTCAAGGAATTTTTGCGTTGAAATTAGACTGATTGGAAATAATTATTAAAAATTATAAAAGTTTACAAAATTGTGTTGCCGTCATACTTGTTTTGTGATAAAATTTTATTAGAGAAAGGTTATGGAGGTCAATATGATATACACGGCTATGACAAAGATGGCAATGAAGCTTTGCTTTGATACACACAAGGATCAGGTTGACAAAACAGGTCTCCCTTACGTTTTTCACCCATTCCACCTGGCGGAGCAGATGGACGATGAGATCTCTACGGTTTGCGCCCTGCTCCACGACGTGGTTGAGGACAGCGATATGACCTTTGAGGATCTTGCTAAAATGGGATTCTCGAAGGAGATAATCGAGGTTCTGAAGCTGCTGACACATGACGAAGAAATATCGTATATGGATTACGTGCGAGAGATAAAGAAAAATCCCACTGCAACCAAGGTTAAGATTGCCGACCTTAAGCACAACAGCGACACGACACGGCTTGACGTAGTCGACGAGTGGGCGATCAAGCGAAATGAAAAGTACGCCGAGGCGCTTCGCATACTGACAAAATAATATCATTACAAGAAAGGAGCATAGCTATGTCAAGTAAATATCCAATTATCCTTGTCCACGGAATTGCGGCAAAGCAGCTCCGAATTTTAAATGCCTTTGGCAAGATTGGCGAGGAGCTGAAAAAGGAAGGATATACGGTATATATTTCCGACAACGACGGCTTTGGAAGTATAGAAAACAATGCAGAGCAGTTAAAGAAATTCATAGAGAAAGTTCTTAAGGATACCGGTGCGGAAAAGGTGAATATTATCGCTCACTCCAAAGGTGGTCTTGACTCCAAGTATATGATAACAAAGCTTGGTATGGAGGACAAGGTTGCGTCGCTTACTACCCTATGCACACCGCACAGAGGGTCGATAATTGCCTCAAAGATATGGGATCTGCCTATGCCGATAAAAAAGATATTGGCATTCTTTATAGATATGTTCTACTGCCTGTTTTTAGGCGACAAGCACCCCGATTCCATGCGCGCCTGTGAACAGCTAAGGGCTGTGGATACATCCGAGGATACCCTGCAATTTTCCTACAAGGTATACTGTCAAAGCTACTCTACGGGTATTTCCGAGGTGAAGGACTGCTTCGTTATGGCACTGCCAATGAAGATACAGCATCATTACGAGATAACCGACAATGACGGTGTTGTTTCGGAGGAGTCGGCGCAATTTGGCTGCTATAAGGGAAAATGTCTGGACATTCCCGTTTCTCACGTACAGATAATAGACCTTTTTTCAAAAAAGAGTCAAAAGGAGCAGATCTACTCATTCTACAAGAAGGTCTGTCGTGAGCTTGCTGAAATGGGATTTTAAAAAATCTCAAAAATATATTGAACAAACAAGAAAAATGTGTTATAATACATAGCGGAAAAATTTCGACCAAATAAAGGAGTTGCGAAAATGCGCAAAACTAAAATAATCTGTACTATCGGACCTGCGTCCGAGAGCGAGGATATTCTCATCAGAATGTGCCGTAGCGGTATGAACGTGGCAAGACTTAACTTCTCCCACGGTACACACGAGCAGCATCAGCAGAAGATCGACCTTATCAAGAGTGTAAGAGAAAAGCTTAATCTTCCTATTGCTATCATGCTTGATACCAAGGGACCCGAATACAGAATAGGCACCTTTAAGGATGGCAAGATCACTCTTAACGAGGGTGACACCTTTGTTTTCACCACCGAGGATATCGAGGGCGATGAAAATCGCGTATCCGTAAATTACAAGGGTCTTGTTCACGATCTTGATCTTGGTGACAGAATTCTGGTTAACAACGGTCTTGTAATTTTTGAGGTAGTAAAAATCGAAGGTTGTGATATTACCTGTAAGGTTATCACAGGCGGTGTGCTCTCCAGCAAGAAGAGTATGAGCTTCCCCAACAAGACTATGACCCAGGAATACCTTTCCGAGGTTGATAAGGCAGACCTTCTCTTCGGCATCAAGAACGGTATTGACTTCGTTGCAGCATCCTTTATTTCCTGCGAAGCAGATATCCGCGCCGTACGTGAGTTCCTTGACGAGAACGACGGTAAAGACATTGACATTATCGCAAAGATCGAAAACCGCGCAGGCGTTGACAACATTGACGAAATCTGCAACGTGGCTGACGGTGTAATGGTTGCAAGAGGTGATCTCGGTGTTGAGATTCCCTTCGTTGAGGTTCCTGCGGTTCAAAAGCACCTCATTAAGAAGTGCCGTCTGCTTGGTAAGCGTGTAATCACCGCTACCGAGATGCTTGAGTCAATGATCTATAATCCCAGACCTACCAGAGCCGAGATCTCCGACGTAGCAAACGCAGTTTACGACGGCTCGTCTGCCGTTATGCTTTCGGGTGAAACCGCTGCAGGCGCTCATCCCGTTGAGGCTGTTCGCTACATGGCAGAGATCGCCGAGTTTACCGAGAGTGGTATAAATTACAAGGATAGATTCCACAGTGCAAGCTTTAAGATTAGAAACAACGCGGACGCGGTTTCTCACGCAACCTGCGCTATGGCTATCGACGTAGATGCAAAGTGCATCGTGGTTAACTCTATCAGCGGTCTTACTGCAAGAATGGTCAGCCGTTTCAGATGCCCTGTTGATATTATCGGTCTTACAACCAACGAAAAGGTTTGGAGAAAGCTTAACATGAGCTGGGGCGTTCTTCCCGTTCTCACCGAAAAGTTTGAGTCCAACGACGTTATGTTCTACAACGCGATGAAGCAGGCGAAGACAACTCTCCGTCTCTCCCCCGGCGACAACGTGGTTATGACCGGTGGTCTTATTGGCGGTCCCAGAGGAAACACCAATATCATCAAGCTGGAAGTTGTTAAATAAATTTAGAATGCAGAATAAAAAACAAGAGCCTTGGGGAACATCCTTTGGCTCTTGTTTTTTGCTTTATTTGTAATGTTTTATTGACATTTTAGCGATATGTGGGGTAAATAAGCTTGGTTTCGGTGTACATTGTTGCATAGGCTTCTTCGATAAGTGCCTCAACGTCAACCTTCTCAAGCTCGCGCATTACGTCCTCAATTCTGGGTTGAGTTTTAGGATGACGAGGAGTAAATACCGTGCAACAATCCTCGTAAGGAAGAATGGAGGTATCAAAGGTACCGTAGTGACGCGCCTGAATTACGATCTCATTCTTATCAAGACCGATGCAGGGACGGAATACAGGCATATTTACAACAGAATCGGTAACCTCGATCGCGGCAAGTGTCTGCGATGCAACCTGACCAAGGCTTTCACCTGTAATAAGCGCGTGGCACTTGTAGAACCTTGCGCATCTCTCGGCAAGGCGCATCATAAAGATACGAAGAAGGATGGTAAAGTAGTCCTCCTGACACTTATCTCTAAGTTCTTCCTGAATGTGAGTAAGACTGATTACGTGAACGTGCATCTTAGAGCAGAATTCGCACATCTCCTGTGCAAGCTGCATAACCTTTTCCTTTGCGCGCTCGGAGGTATAGGGGAAGGACTCGAAATGAAGCGCCTCGATCTCCATACCGCGCTTTGCCATCATACAACCTGCAACGGGGGAGTCAATACCACCCGAGAGGAGAAGAAGTCCTCTACCTGCAGAGCGAGGAGGAAGTCCACCTGCACCGGGCTCCTGCCCTGCTCTTATATAAGCATTATCGTCACGCACCTCGACTGTTACGGTTACATCAGGATTATGTACGTCAACCTTGATTCCACGAACGGTAGCAAGAATCACGCCGCCAACCTCGCGTGAAATTTCAGGAGATTTGAGAGGAAATCTCTTATCAGCACGTTTTGCATCCACCTTAAACGTACGCTTGCCTGCAAGCTTTTCAGGAAGATATTCTCTCACCTTGGCAATTATGCTATCCATATTTTTCTCGCAGACCGCAGCACGAGTTACGCCAACAATACCAAATACTCTTTTTGCCGACTCAACCATACCGTCCATATCGCAAAGCTCGTCTGTAGGCTCTATGTAAACAATAGACTGCTTATAATAGATCTTAAATACACCGTGGGGAGTCGCGCGGCGGCGAAGCTCCTTGATAAGCTGAGCTTCAAAGCTTTGACGGTTAGCGCCCTTAAGCACAACCTCGCCAAATTTACAAAGTATTACTTCCTGTATATTCATTTTACTATCCTGACCTTTTATCTGATTATTTCATTAAAAATTTTCTCTGCCCTATCTCTGTCTGGCATCGTTGAGTAGAAAACCACCCTACCGCTTCGCTTTACGAAGGCATGCTTTTCACCCATTGCAAGCAGTCTTATCCTTTCAAGGCACATTTCCTCTACCATATCGCACATCTGCACATCAGAGCAGACGAAAACGCCACACTCTACAGAATAATCAGGGTGACTATTAAGAAATATAGCGTAATCCGAAGGAAATTGACCGTGAAAACGGTATATTTTTTCAATCAATCCGTCACGAATATATCCGTCATTTCCCTCGGAAATCTCAGGAGAGTAAATTACCCCCTCTGCCCCGTAGGTTCGAATAAATTCATTTAGCATTTCATATGCATCAACGTCGCTTTTGCATGAGATCAGCAAAAGTGAAGGCGTGACGATCAAAAGAATGATAGATATTATTTTTTTCATTACATTTCCCCCTTGAATATCCTATTCAAAAGGGATAAAAAATATAATAAATTAAAGATATAATGCTTGATTTTTATTAAACTACGGTAATCTCTCCGCGCAGATCCTTCTCCATATAGTGCTTTATCTCGTCGGTAGTGAGATTTAAGCTGAAGAGATAATAGAGCTTTGCAACGGCAGCCTCGGTAGTCATATCAAATCCGCTGACAGCGCCTGCATTCTTAAGTGCAGAGCTTGTTTCATATGCGCCGAGAGTGACGGTTCCCGAGGGGCACTGCGAGCATACGGTGATGACCGAGCCGCTTTCAAACGCCTTCTGAATTATTGGAATCAATGCTCCACCGTCGGATGGGATATTGCCTGCACCGAAGGTTTCAAGCACGATGCCAGAAAGCTTTTTCGTCATTATAGACTCAAAAAGACCGAACTGTATACCGGGAAAAATCTTAAGTACTCCGATAGGAACGTCCGAGAAGGGACGCATCTCAAATTTCTTACCACCCGGCTTTACCATTGCCGGATAATTATACTTTATTGATATGCCAACGTCGGCAAGATGTGGATAGTTTGGCGAATCGAATGCAACAAGTTGGTCCGCGCTCATCTTTACCGCACGGTTTCCGCGAAGAAGCTTGCCGCTGAAGTAAAGGCAAACCTCGTTAGCCACACCATCTGCCGCAATAAGCATAGATGTGATAAGGTTATCTCTGCCGTCGCTTCTGATCTCCGAGAGAGGAATCTGTGAGCCTGTAAGAACTACGGGCTTGTCAAGTCCGTGAAGAATAAAGGACAAGGCTGAAGCAGTATATGCCATCGTATCTGTTCCGTGAAGGACAACAAAGCCGTCGTAATTGTCGTAATTGTCATAGACAACCTTGGCGATCTTATTCCATTCCTTTACGGTAATGTCGGAGGAGTCAAGCAGAGGCGACATCTCGTGCAGATCCCACTTGGGAGCACGATCGCTTTTCATATCCTCCATAGCGGCAATTGCCTGACCGAGGAAACCGGAAACGGGAGCATATCCCTTATCGGTTCTTTTCATACCGATAGTACCGCCGGTGTAAATTATCAAAACCCTTTTATCCATTTTACCTTCCTCCAACCGCCCTCTCGCGATCGATATAGTTTTGCAGAATGATCTCGGCAGAAAGGGTATCTACAGCACCCTTGCGCTTTTTACCATAGGTTCCTGTTTCACCGAGGAAACGGTATGCAACCATGGTAGTCATGCGCTCGTCATAAAAATCGATAGGAATATCGGTATATTCTCTTACAAGGTCGGCAAAGGCGCGGATAACGTCGGTGCGCTCGCCCTCGCTGCCGTCCATATTCTTCGGCAGACCGATAATTATTTTTTTACATAAGCGGCTCTCGGCTTCTTTTGCCACACGAATAGCGGTGTTTCTCATTCCGCCCTCGCTGATGGTATAAATACCGCTTGCCAGCATACCCGAAATATCACACTCGGCAAGACCTGTGCGCTTGTCACCGTAGTCAACGCCAAGATATTTTCCGTGACTTATGTCCATTCTTTTCTCCAATTATAGTTTTTTATATACGAAAATGCGAAAATCCGCAGTACATTCAAGTGTTTCAAGTGCAAAGACCTTTGCCCTGTCGCTTGGTCTTGTGCGATAGGCATAGGGTGTCATCATAAAAAGACTCTGTATTTTTTCAGGGCTGGCAAGTCTGAATTTATAGGTTAAAGGCTCGTCCTCGACAAGCTCAAAGCCCTCAAGGTGAGTATCTGCAACCTCGTTTTTATAAGGTGTGTCATAAATTACCGACTTCAGGTCGAAAAGGTGCATTTCACCGGGAATTGCCATAATAAAATGACCGCCCGTCTTAAGCACACGTCGTGTTTCTTCGAGTGCAAGTGGGGAGAAGGTATTTATTACGGTATCAAATTCACCGTCGGCTATGGGCATATGATATGAGCCTGCAACAGCCAAGGAAATGCGCGGATTTTTCTTCGAAATCTCACGCACGGCATCCTTTGAAATATCGTAAGCAGTAACGTCGCTTATTCCGTCGCGGTCGTAAAGCGCACGCTCGATGTGGTCGGTGTAATAGCCCTCTCCTGCCCCTGCGTCAAGAAGGCAACCGCCTTCAGGCGTATACTCAAGCACCTGAAAAATGAGATAACGCACAAGGGGAGCGTAGTAGCCAGCGCCGAGAAAGGCACGTCTTGCAAGAACCATATCCTTGTTATCACCGTGAACTCCTCCACCGTTTCCAAGCAGAAGATTAAAATATCCCCCACGCGCGCGGTCGAAGGAATGACCGTTCGGACAAGCAGCCGTTTTATCAGTAATATTCAGTTTTTCTCCGCATTTGGGACAGACAAACCTCATATTTTTAATTTTCCTCGTTAGATTTTGCAAAATAGACATACTTTTACAATATGATTATATCACATATATTTTAATCTTTCAATAGATTTAAATAAAATATAACACAGTCATTTTTGTTTTTGAAGAAAAACTTTTGCCAAAAAGTTATTGACATACGCATCTTTTTATGGTACAATAATCAAGACAATTTTATAGGGGTATAGCCAAGCGGTAAGGCAAGGGACTTTGACTCCCTCACTCGTAGGTCCGAATCCTGCTACCCCTGCCAACAAAACAGACCTGTCCTTGCGGTAGGTCTGTTTTGTTGTTGATTTTCCTAAATTCGTGCTTTATAACCCCTACTTATAGATAGAGCCCCTCGGAGTAACCCGAGGGGCTTTGAATTAGTTATAAATCATTTTCTTTACAAGCAACAATCAATAGCTGATTGTAATTGCTTTGAGGTAATCGTTTGCATTACAGGTAATGGTGCAAACGCCGTCAGCGATCACGATAGCAAAGTTATCTGCGCTAGAGTATGCGGTTACAGAAACTGTCGCACCCTCAAGAACATTGAGGCTAATAACAGTACCTGCGTTTACCTGAGTCCAGCCACCGTTATTGTCCGCAAACTTGCCACTTGTTGCATCAACGGTAAGTCCGTTGTAATCGCCCTTGCTACCCTCGATGTTGGCACCGGAAGCAGAGAGGTCGATTGTAGTGTTCTCATCGAATACTACAGGGTAAACGATGGATACCGAGTAGAAGTAGTTGTTGCCTTCAGTGTGGGAGATGGTGATTACGCAATCACTCCATACCTTATAGGTGAAGTATTCATCGGTAATACCCTCGTAGGAAATGTCGCCGTCGCTGAAATTGTAGGATGTGTATCCACTATAACCGTGAACGGTAACGATCGCGCCCTTTCTTACTGCGAAGGAGAAGGAACCGTTCTTGATCTGAGAGTTGTTGCCGCCGTTATCACCAATAGTGATGCCGGAGAAGTCAATAGCAGAATCCTTGTAATTACCTGCGGAGCCAAAGGTGATCTCGGTGTTTTCCTCAATAAAATCGGGAACGTCAACCTGGATATAGGTGATATAGGACTTATTCCAAGCGGGAGCATCCTCGGTACCAACGTTCTTCGCTTCAATTATGACTGTTACGGGATATGCAGCATTGATAACGTACTGAGCGCTTGCATTCATTTCTACAGGCACGCCATCTGCTAAAACGGTAAGCTGACCATAGCTGGTATCATAGCCCTTGATGGTAATGGTAGAAAGTGCGGGAGCGATGAAGATAATCTGGGAATCTTCACCAAGCTGTGCACCGCCGGAGTGAGTCTTACAAGTACCTGAAATAGACATACCTGGAATGGATTCAAGAATACCGGTTACGTCGCCCTCAGCGGAAGAACCGCCGAATACGTACTTGCCTTCGTCAAGAGGACATTTGATAATGATCTGAACAAGGTAGTTATTGTCAAGACCGGTGTAAACCACTGTGCAATCCTCGGAGAACATAGTGCTCGTCATTTCGTTACAAACAGCAAGATTTTCCTCGCCTTCTGCGCCAATGGTATAGGAAGCATAGCTTGTGTTAGCGTAAGGAATTACGGTAACTACGGTTCCTGCCTTAACCTTGAAGGAGATAGTACCCTTGATCTGGATCTCTGCGCCGTTGTGTCTAACGGAGCCGTTGATAGTAACCTTAGGATTGTTCTTAACAGCCTCAAGTCCTTCTACTGTGGTGAAGTCAAGAACAGTGCTCTTGGAGATCTCGGGACCTGCGTTGGGATCCTCGTAAGTTACGGTAACGGTAACACTCTTGTCACCGTAGGTGAATACTACTGCGTACTCACCTTCGGCAGTATTAACAACTGCGGAGCTGTCAACGTTGTAGTCGGAAAGTGCAACAACAGAGTTGTCAGAGTAGTAACCGTTAATTACAATACCATCAAGAGAGATCTCGTCGCCTAAAACATAGTTAGTGTTAAAGCCGGAAACCTTGATCTCTTTAAGTGTGGGAGCCTCGGGAGCTTCCTCGCCGGGATTGATGATAATAGAGTAGATGTAAAGGTCGCCTGTGGAAAGAAGAGTAACCTCAGTCTCTTCAGCATAGTACTGGGAGAGCATATTTGCACTTGCAGTGCCTACACCGTTAAGAGTAAAGTAATTGTAGTTAGGATATGTTTCTACGGTAACGGTAGTACCTGCGGGAACAGTGAACTTAATGAAAGCACCTGCCTTCATATTAAGAGAGTTAGCATTGGCATTCCAAGCAACCTTGCCGTTCTCTGCACTGATAACAAGACCGTCCCACTCAAGGGTAGAGCCACTTGCAATAGTGGTGGTAGTATCGAAGGTATGAGATTTGCCGGAGGTGCTGGAGGAGCCGTTGAAGTAGTAGTAATCTCTGTCGTCTACTACAATCTCGGTAGACTCGGGATTCCAAGGATCAAGGTAGGTAACCTGACCGTTAATAGTGCCGAAGATTGTTGCGAAATCAGCATAGAGAACTGCTTCCTCTGCGGTAAGCATTCTCATACCTGCAACAGCCTCGATAATAGCGCCTGCGCCGGTATTGTTATACTCAACGTACTGAACGGTAGCATCGGTGGGCTTTGCATTCATAGAAACGTAACGCTCGTTTTTGCCACCTGTGAAGCCTGCAACGGAAATGTGTCCGCCAAGCTCGGAATTGATTACTGCAACAGCAGCGTATGCACCCCAAGGACGACCGATTGCGGTACAACCGGGAGTTACACCCTCGTCTGCGGTAAACTTACAGTTATCGAAGATAGCACCGTATACGATAGCATCGCTTGCGCCCTTGTTAGAGCCCTTGAAGGCGGTGATATAACCTGCAGTACCCTTATCGTCCTTCTCGGTATCGATAACGTGGATCGTACAGTTCTTGAAATACGTGGTATTGTTAGTACCGAATACAAAGTCGGTGTAACCCGAGATAAATACGTTCTCGAAGTACTGACGGCCTGTGAAGAGCTCGAGAGTATCCTGAATACCAAGAAGCTTGGAGTTCTTCATAATGAATCTGTCAGCCTGAACAAGGAGTGCAAGGCCTCTTTCAATAGCAAGACCTGCCTCGGTCATTCTCTCCTGGCTGTTCCAGTAGTTTGAAATGGTAATGTTTTCAATAGTTACGTTGGTTGCAGAATCTCTGATAGCAACGGTAGCGGTAGAATCAGTGGTATGAACGAAGCCGCTGGCATCGGTCAGACCGTAAAGAGAATCCCACTCGATAACTACGTCATCGGGATTATCACAACTACCGATAAGCTTAAGGTTAGGGATAGTGATCTCGATCTTTTCGTTATAATGACCGGGAGCGAGGTAAATTTCCTTAACTGCTGCGGCGTCGATCTTAGCGAAGAAATCAAGCGCCTGCTGAATCGTACGGAATACGTAATAGGGGCCGCTAGGCATACCGGGAATTGAGAGATAATCAGGATCTACAAGGCCCCAGTAAGAACCGTCCTCGTTAGGAGTAGGAACAGTCTCGGTAACACCAAGCTCAATTCCTGCATAAAGACCTGCGTAACCGATCTGAACGGTGATCAGGTTTTCGCAGCTGGAATCAAAGCCTTCAACTGTATAATCGTCAACGACGAACTCAAGCGTGCTTTCGCCGCACTTTGCAACTACGGTAACGGTAAGTCCGGTCGGATCAAACTTTTCGCCTGCAAGATAGAGCTCCTTGAAGCTGTGGTTGTAATAAACACCGTTGCCTGCGGCGGAGTTCTGCGCAAGCTTCTCAATGTAGTCAAAGTCAAGCTTAATAGAATCGGGTGCATAGATGCTAACGTTAATGGTAATGGGCTCATATTCCTTGTAAGTAAGAACGATGGGATATGTGCCGGAGGTTTCCATATCAACCGCAGTAGTGTCAATACTTACGTTAGCAAGGTCAAGAGGCTCGGTCTTTCCGTTTGCGTATGTGGAATTAAGAACGATCTTAGAAACGTCAAGTGTTCCATTGGCAAGGAATTCTGTGTTACCTGCAGAAACAAGCTCGAAGCCGTTTTCCTCGGACTTCTCAACTACGCAGGAGAGAGAAAGCTCGAAGATGTCCTGAGTACCGCCATTCTTACCGCGGGAAATAGTCCACTCACCTGCGGTTACCTCTACCTCGATCATTACAAGGGGGTTAGACTCAACTCCTGCAACGAATTCGATATCCTGAGCAGTTCCGTCGGGAGCAATAACCTTTGTGTACTGCATATCAACGCCGGAAGAACCGTTCTGAATAATAAATCTGAGAACACCTGTTCCGGGAACGGAAACGGTAATCTTGTGAGCGTTACCGCCAATCTTTACAGACTTGTTATATTCAACACCGTTGTAGGTCTTTGTTCTGTTTCTAACCTCGGTGCCGGAAACGATTGTAAACTTGCCGTTGATGTCGTCCTCGGAACGAACGCCTGCCTCAAGGTCGGAGATGTTAAGATAATACTCAACGCGTTCCATATTGTCGGGAAGCTTTTCTTCACCGCAAATATCGCAAAGGAAGTCGCCGTCTGCGTCTGCGCACTCGCTCGCGGGAAGTCCGCAATATGCACAGTTGTGAGTGCCCTCTGCAGCTACGTGCTCGCCCATATCAGCGCCACAACCGTCGCATTTGTGATTTTTGTCTGCATCAGCGCACTCATGCTCAGGCTCGGGCTCGGGCTCGGGCTTGGTATCGGGCTTAGGGCAAGGATCGTCGTGCTGAAGCCTTTCACCACAATTATCACATACGTAGTCGCTGTCAGCGTCTACGTGCTCGGTGCAGGGCTTGTTAATAAGGTCGCCAATGCCGGGGATCTTATCAATTCCGGGAATCTTCTCAAGAAGACTGCAGGAAGTGAAAGCAAGCATGGACAAAACAAGCATTGCTACTAAGAAAATCGCAAGTTTTTTCATTGTGTTTCTCCTTTATGTAAATTTTGTTTTCGCTTTGCTATCTAAACAGAGCTTATGCGCCCTGAGAAGTGCCTGTAATTTCAAACTGAAGGTTACTGAATTCAACTACTGTACCGCGGTTTGCAAACATACCAACGTACATATAGCCGTTATCAACCGCGAAGAAGTCGAAATCGTAGTGAGTAGTAGAAACGGTGTTGTCACCGCATGTTACGGTAACGGTAACAGACTGACCGATACGCTCAATGGACATTGTATAAACGTCACCAACAGCAGGAAGAGCGGATGCGAAGGACTCACCCTTAGTAAGAGTGGTATTTTCTCTTGAGAAGAGAGCGGTAGTGCTATCTGCCTCGCAAAGAATACCTGCAGTAACGTAATTTGACACAATAGAGCTGTCCTTAACAGGAAGATATACGTCGTCACGAAGCATAAGACCGAATCCTGCCTGCTTTGTAGATGCTGTAGTAATAACCTTAGCGGTTACAGTGATCTTAAAGTTCTTATCAGCCTCAACCTGTGTAAAGAGGAAGGCAAAGCCGTCTGTCGTAGAAGAAAACTTACCCTTGGTAGAGCTTGCGGTCTGACCAACCTGATATACACCGTCCTCGGTTTCCTTTGCAACGTAACCGTTAGATGCACCTGAGGGATCTCCGCCGGTGTCGCCAAATCCTGTGCCATACCAACCGTCAGTGTTGGTGGTGAAATGATCTACGGGAACGTAAGCCTCAAGGTCGGGAGCAGCATAATCAGGAACCTTATAGCCCTCAAGAGGAACAAGATCCGCCTCTGTGGGAGCTGTAATGTCAGCAAGAACGTACTTGCCGATCTTATCAAGCTTCTTAAGCTCGGTTGCAAGGCTGTATGCTACAAACTTTGCACCGTAGATATTAAGGTGAGTCTTATCAATGGAATCCCAGTTGGGAATTACGGTAGTACCGTCGGTATCGTACTTTGCAGCAGTAACTGCGTGATACTTCTTGATAACGTCGTATCCCTTGGAGGAATACTCTGCCTTGGTTATAGCGGTAAGGTCGATAACGTCAACCTCAAGTGCCGCACCAAGATCGCGGATCGCCTGTGCGTAATCGCCTGTTGCGGTAACGTGACCCTCGTTGCCCGAGTAATCATCGTTTGTCTTTGCTCTTACGACGGGAGTGCAAAGAATGGGAGTTGCGCCTGCATCAAGAGCAAGCTTGATATAATACTCATAGAGGTGATAGCCGAAGGATGTAGGATCGGTATAATCCTTAGATGCATCGGTAAATCTGGCAGAATCATCACTCTTCTCATCATTATGACCGAAGCCGATGAGAAGATAATCACCCGCCTTAAGGCTATTCTTAAGAGTGGTGTAATTATCCTCGGTGATAAAGCTCTTGGAGCTTCTGCCCGAGAGAGCAAGGTTAACTACGGTAGCCTCGGTAGCAAGATAGCCTGCAAGCTGAGTGCCGTAGCCGTATCTGGGATAATAATATTTGTCGTCAAAGGCGCATACTGTAGAGTCGCCTACAAGGTATACTGTTGTAGGATTAAGCACCTCGGGCTCCTCCTTGGGTGGTTCATAGTTAGGATCTTCCTCACCGCACTCGCATTTACCGTCAACGAATTCGTGAGTATGCTCGGGCTGGTCGGGAGTTTCAGGTTCATCGGGAGTTTCAGGCTCGTCGGGTGTTTCGGGCTCGTCGGGAGTCTGATCGCCGCCGGGGGTCTGTCCCTGTCCTTCTCCACCAAGACCGGGGATCTTAGCAATAAGATCGCACGAGGAAAGAGTGAAAATCGAGATGATCAAAACAAGTGCAATAAGCATCAATTTCTTGCTCATAGCCAATCTCCTTTGTATAGTTAATTTGATTACAGCACTATTATATCATAATTAACAAATAAATACAATATACAATATTAATTTTGTAAAAACTATACAAAATAGCATTAGGATTTTTTTCAAAATGAACAAAACGAGGGTGATAGACCACAAATCTATATCAAAAAAACGCTAAAAATTAAGCTAAAATCTCAAAAAAACAATAAAAAAGCGGCAGAAGAAATCTGCCGCTTTCAGCTACAATTATTTACTTATTTATGCAAAGTTGGGAAGCACTACGAACTGAAGTGCACAGTATGCAAAGTAAAGGCAAAGAAGGCTGATGCCCTGCCATCTCTGAAGCTTGCCCTTGATGATCGTGGGAATGGTCATGATGCCCATTACAAGGAATACAAGAGGAATATCAAAGATGAGAGACGCGTTGTTGCCCATGAAGGTTGCATCTGCAGGAACGTCGAAGGGGTTGATGCTGATCGCAGTACCCGAAACGAGAACCAAGTTAAAGATGTTAGCACCGATAATGTTACCGAGAGAAAGTGCACCGTGACCCTTCATAAGAGAGGTGATGGCGGTTACAAGCTCGGGAAGAGACGTGCCGAGAGCAACGATAGTAAGAGAGATAATGGTCTGAGGAACGTTAAGCTTCTCTGCAATGATAATAGCATTGTTTACAAGAAGGTCTGCGCCAACTGCGATAACGAGTGCGGAAACAACGAGCATACCGATGTCCTTAAGAAGGCCAAGCTTGGAGTCGTCAACAGGCTCCTCGATCTCGGAGAGCTCCTCGTCGTGCTGCTCCTCCTCGGGATTCTTCTTCATATTAACAACGTTGATAATCATATAAACAACGAAGCCGATAAGAAGAACGATACCCATCCAAAGATTGAACTTGCCGAAGAGATATGCGTTAAGTGCATAGAACGCCATTGCTCCGAAGAAGAAGCATACGGGGAAAATAAGCGACTTTCTGTCAGCCTTTGCAGGCTTAATCGCAATTGTAATTGCCGCAATAAGAGAGGTGTTGCAGATGATTGAGCCAATAGCATTACCGTAAGCCATTGCACCGCTGCCGCTTGCAGCACCGATAGCAGAGGTCATAACCTCAGGAAGAGTTGTACCGATGGAAACTACGGTAGCACCGATAAGAAGCTCGGGAAGGTGGAAGCGCTTTGCAATTCCGGTTGCAGCGTCAACGAACCAGTCGCCACCCTTAATAAGAAGCAGGAAGCCAAATACCAAGAGATAGGCGTAATCCGGGATGAAATCAAACATTGTTTTTTCTCCTTTTATATCAATTATTTAAAAAACGAAGTGATAAAAATCTCAAGGCCGATGAAAATCAGAATTGCACCGCCAAATATCGCAGACTTGCCTGCGAAGACGGTACCGAATTTCTTGCCGAGAAGAATACCTGCAAAGCAGATGACAAATGTGATAATCGCAATAAGCAGAGCGCATACTACAGCCTGAATTACGTTGTACTCGGAAATTGTAAATCCAACCGAAAGCGCATCGATAGAGGTTGCAATTCCCTGCACCAGAAGTGCGGAAAGCCCAAGCTTTTCGGGAATGGGACACTCGGTGCCGCCGTCGGAATGGCACTTATATTCCTTAATTCCCTCAATGAGCATCTTGCCGCCTATGTATCCAAGCAGGCCAAGGGCGATCCAAGGAATGAATTTCTCAAAGGCGGAGAACGCAGTCGCTATAGAGTGAACGCAGAACCAACCAATGAGGGGCATAAGTCCCTGAAAAATACCGAACACACCTGCCACACCGAAGGTTTTCTTTGTGGACATATCAGGTTCGTTAAGACCGTTTGCCAAGGAAACCGAAAAGGCGTCCATAGCAAGGCCTATGCCGATAAGTATGCTATTAAAGAAAAATGTAAAATCGAACATCATTACCTCATAAAAAGAAAAAGTATGACTGCGCGTCATACCCCATAATAAAAAAATGAAGGTCATGTAAGCTCGCGCAATACATGAGTCTCGCAATTTAATTCAAGCCAGATCGCAAGGGATCAGGATGTTGACTTGAAACGCAAATGCGCTTGCTACTCCCTCATACGGCAGATAGTATACCATAAAATATTTAGTTTGTCAAGGATTTATTTTGCAAAAACTTACAAATGTAAAAAGGGCGAAAAATTCGCCCTTTAATTTATTCGATAAGTGTTTGATTTAAGATAACTGATTAGAAGAAATTGTTCAAGACAAGGCAAAGCGAGCGAGGGAGATGAAGCCGTAGTTACCTACTGCGATTTGACCGAGTCGATGCTTTAACGAAGTATTGGGCAATTTATTCAATCAGCATGGCGTCACCAAAGGAAAAGAAACGGTATCTTTCCTCTACCGCTGTTGTGTAAGCATTCATAACCTTGTCGCGACCTGCGAGAGCGCTGATAAGCATAATAAGAGTGCTCTCGGGAAGATGGAAATTGGTTATCAGTGCATCAACGGCCTTGAATTTGTAGCCGGGATAGATAAAAATAGCTGTTTCCGCATTCATGGGATGAACCTTGCCGTCATCGGTGGATGCGCTCTCAAGCACACGGCAGGAGGTTGTTCCAACCGCAATGATTCTGCCGCCGTTTGCTCTGCGACGGTTGATCTCCTCGGCAACCTCGGCTGAAATATGGAAATATTCGCCGTGCATCTCGTGCTCCTCGATCTTATCCACCTTTACGGGGCGGAAGGTTCCAAGACCAACGTGGAGAGTTACCTCGCCGTAGCCAACACCCTTTGCCTTGATTCTCTCAAGCAGCTCGTCGGTGAAATGCAGACCTGCGGTGGGAGCTGCTGCAGAGCCCTCCTCCTTTGCATAAACCGTCTGATAATCATCCTTATTTTCAAGCTTCTTGGTAATATAAGGAGGCAGAGGCATATTGCCTATGGCATCAAGAACCTCGTAGATATTCTTATATTTTTCGGTGTCGTACTCAAATTTTACGGTACGGTTGCCACCGTCTACGATAGAGGTAACGGTTGCGTGGAGAATATCCGAGAAATTAAAGGTTGCGCCAACCTTTGCTCTCTTGCCGGGACGAACGAGAGTCTCCCACTCACCGTTTTCAAGCATACGAAGAAGCAAAAGCTCCATATCACCGCCTGTCTTATCGGTCTTACCAAGCAGACGGGCAGGAATAACCTTCGAAGAATTAACAACCAACATATCCTCGGGACGAAGGTAATCTATAATATCACGGAATATTTTGTGCTCAATATCACCACTCTCGCGGTCAAGCACCATAAGACGGCAACCGTCGCGCTCGTCACTGGGTGACTGTGCAATCAGTTCCTCGGGTAAATCATAATAAAAATCACTTGTTGCGAGGCTTGTCTTAACTCGCTCGTTTAAAATTCTGTTCTTTTCCATTTTGTCCTTCCAAGACTTGTTTTCATATAATAATAATATTGCGATATACATTATACACAAATTCTTCCGACAAATCAAGACGTAATACAAATTTTGTCAGAAAGTGGGTTTTATGGAGAAGAAAAGAATTTTTCGCGGCACGGGATGTGCCCTGATAACACCGTTCAAGAAGGGTGAAATAGATTACGAGTCACTTGCAAGGCTGATTGAGTATCAAATTGAGGCGAAAGTTGACGCTCTGATTATAGGAGGGACAACCGGGGAGGCGGCGACACTGTCAAACAAAGAGCGATACAGCCTCTATTGCTTTGCCAAAGAAAGAATATCGGGTAGAACAAAGCTGATATTCGGCACAGGAACAAACGACACGAGGGTGGCGCTAAAGCACACAAAATTTGCCGAGGAATTAGGCTGTGACGGTGTGCTTTTAGTTACACCGTATTACAACAAAGGAACAGAGGACGGAATAGAAAAACACTACCTAAATATCGCAGAATCGGTTGATTTGCCAATAATTGTTTACAATGTGCCGTCAAGAACGGGGGTAAACCTTGGAATAAACCTGCTCGACAGACTTGCAAATCATGAAAACATTGTGGGGATCAAAGAGGCATCAGATTCTACAGACAGGCTTGTTACACTTGCTGCGTTCAGTGACAAATTAGCTCTGTATGCAGGCAACGACAGTCAGATATACCCTACCCTTGCCCTCGGTGGTGCAGGTGTAATTTCGGTTGTAGCAAACATACTGCCGAAAGCGACCAAAGCGCTGTGCGACGGCTATTTTGAGGGTAAGCACACCCATGCCCTTCGTCTTCAGCTGGAGCTGTTGCCCTTTATAAAGACGCTATTTCTTGAAACAAATCCCTCTCCTATAAAATACGCAATGGAGAAGGTGGGTTTATGCACGAGAGAGGTCAGACTACCGCTTTCTGAGCCGAGAGAAAGCACCAAAGAAGAAATCGACAGGGCATTTAACAGTCTTTTAGGCAAAATAGACAGACTGTAAGTCATATATTGAGGATTTACAAATATCATTTTGTTGATTTTTTACAAATGATGTTTCAAAAAATATTATTTTTTATTTATTTTATATCTTGACTTTTGTGTCATACAGGTGTAAAATATCTAACTGTTTGAAAATAATGTTTTATGAAAGAAGAATACTAAAATGACAGTGCTATTATCCCTTTCGATTGCGCTTATTTCAGGACTTTTACTCTCAAGAATTACTAAAAAGCTTGACCTTCCTGCAGTTACCGCCTATCTTATAGCAGGTATCCTTATAGGTCCTTGCTGCCTTGGAGAACTCGGCTTCGAGGGAATCGGTTTTATAAGCCATGACAACGTTAACTCCTTCTCTATCGTTTGTGACGTTGCGCTTGGATTTATTGCATTTTCTATCGGCAACGAATTTAGACTTCATCATTTAAGAAAGATCGGAAAGCAGGCAACCGTCGTAGGAATTTTTCAGGCTGTAATAACAACCTTGATCGTGGATGCGGTTCTCATCGGTATTCATTTTGCAATACCCAACGTTCTCCCTATTGAAGGAGCTATAATTCTCGGTGCTATTGCCGCTGCTACCGCTCCTGCTGCTACGCTTATGGTAGTAAGACAGTATAAGGCAAAGGGTCCTGTTACCGATATGCTGCTTCCTGTCGTTGCCCTTGACGACGCGGTTGGACTTGTAATATTCGCCATTTCCTTTGGTATTGCCAAGGCGATGAACGCAGGAGCTATCGACGTAATTTCTGTTATCGTTGAACCTGTTATTGAGGTTGTAGCATCTCTTCTTCTTGGCTCGATTATGGGTATTGCCTTCCATATCTGCGAAAGATTCTTCCACTCCAACTCCAAGCGTATCTCGGTTTCAATTGGCTTTGTACTCCTCACCATTGCGCTTACAAAGTTCCCCGAGGTTTATCATATCACGGTTTTCGGTGCGCACGTTACGTTCTCCTCGCTTCTCACCTGTATGATGCTGGGAACTATCTTCTGCAACATATGTGACTTCTCCGAGGAGCTTATGGAAAGAGTTGACAAGTGGACTGCTCCCCTGTTCGTTCTGTTCTTCGTTCTTTCGGGCGCAGAGCTTGATTTGAAAAAGGTATTTGCAGATCCGATTATCGTTGTTATAGGCGTGGTTTATATCCTATCTCGTTGCCTTGGTAAATATTGCGGCTCGTTCATAAGCGCGAAGATGACAAAATGCGACGATATCATTGTGAAATATCTCGGTATCACCCTCTTCCCCCAGGCAGGTGTTGCGCTTGGTATGGCTATGAAGGCAGAGGAATTTGGTGATATTGGAAGCACCGTTTCTACAATTACCCTCTTTGCCGTGCTTGTTTATGAAATCGTAGGCCCTGCGCTTACCAAGACCGCACTTCTTAAGGCAGGTGATATTAATCCCGAGCAGAGAAGAAGCGCACGTCACGATCACGTTGAAAATATGCCCGAGCATAAGAAGGAAAGACACTTCTACCGTGAGGCTATCAAGACAGAGATCAAGAAGCTTATTCGCGCGACAAGAATTCACCATAAAGATAAGAATAATTAAAAAAACAGCCCAAGCGAACCCTAAAGGAACGCTTGGGCTAAATTAATGCTTTATAAGTTATTTCCCGTTATTTCCTGATGTTTTTGCTGCTGCCTCAGCGCGCTCGGCGCAGATCTTCTTCCACGAGGGAATGGTGGTGAGAAGCTCGGAGAAGTCCGAGAGAACCTTGGGAATATCGATCTTCTGCGGACAGATAGACACACAGTTGCCGCAGGAGATGCAGGCTGTGGGACGCTTATCCTCGGGCATAAACTCGATCTTGGATGCGCTGTTTACTCCGGGCGCGTAGCGAAGGTCGTTGTAGATCTCGATAAGCATAGGAATATTAAGCTCCATAGGACAGCCCTCAGTGCAATAACGGCATGCGGTACAAGGAATATTGTTCTTAAGGCTCTCGGCTATGTCGTAAAGTGCCTGTACCTCACCGTCGGAAAGAGGCTTGTCGTTTGTAAAGGTCTTAATATTATCCTCAAGCTGCTCCATAGTGGACATACCGCTGAGAATTACACCCATATTTGGCAGAGTCATAAGCCAACGGAAGCACCAGGATGCAAGGCTCTCGTCGGGGCGCATTTCCTTAAGAGTCGCCTTTACCGACTCGGGCAGCTTATCTACAAGCTTGCCGCCGCGAACAGGCTCCATTACCCACACGGGAATGTTCCATTTTGCAAGAAGATCGCACTTTTCATTTGCGCGCTGAAGTGTCCAGTCGAGATAGTTAAGCTGGATCTGGCAGAACTCCATATGCTCGCCTGCTGTGTCGAGGAACTCCTTAAGATTTTCGGGCAAACCGTGAGTTGAGAAGCCGAGATGCTTGATTCTGCCAAGGCGCTTCTGCTCTACAAAGTAATCGATAATTCCCCACTTCTCATCAAGGTAAACAGAAATCGAGCTTTCGCTGATATTGTGGAGAAGATAGAAGTCGAAGTATTCAACACCGCACTTCTTAAGCTGCTCCTCGAAGATGAGCGAGGGATCATAGCTATCAAGCACCTGATGACCGGGATATTTGGTGGCAAGATAATAGCTGTCGCGAGGGTATTTCGAGAGCACCTTTGACGTAACTATCTCGGAATTACCGCCGTGATAAGGGAATGCGGTGTCATAGTAGTTGATACCTGCCTCCATAGCGCGGTCGATCATACGCTCTGCCTCGGCAACGTCAATGGCATCGTCCTTACCAAGTGTAGGAAGACGCATTGCACCAAAACCTAAGAGAGAAAGCTGCTTGCCCTGAAAATCTATGTATTTCATAATCACAAATTACCTTTCAAATTATATATCACCATTATAAAACAAAACGCACATTTTGTCAAGTAAAAAACGTGCCGCATCCGAGGATGCGGCACATATCACTTGCTGAAAGCAAATATCACGTTGCAAAGCAACATATCACTTCAACCGAAGGTTGAAATATCACGCTCGCATAGCGAGCATATTAATACATTCCGCCCATTTCAGGATTCATAGGCGCTGCGGGGGTAGGCTCCTTCTTCTCCGAAACAACCGCCTCGGTGGTGAGAACGGTAGATGCAATGGATGCAGCGTTCTGAAGTGCACTTCTGGTAACCTTAGCAGGGTCAACGATACCGCATTCGAGCATATCGCAGTATACCTCTCTGTAAGCATCGAAGCCGTAGCCGCTCTTTCCGCTTTCGCGAACCTTGGCAACCACAACAGAGCCGTCGATACCTGCGTTATCAGCGATTTGCTTCATAGGATAAGAAAGTGCCTTTGCAACCATTCTTGCACCTGTCTCCTCGTCACCCTCAAGGGTCTCGAAGATCTTTGCAACCGCGCCGATAACGTTAACGAGAGCTGCGCCACCGCCTGCAACGATACCCTCTTCAACTGCTGCCTTAGTAGCATTAAGAGCATCCTCGATACGGAGCTTCTTCTCCTTCATCTCAACCTCGGTAGCCGCGCCAACCTTGATAACGGCAACACCGCCTGCAAGCTTTGCAAGGCGCTCGGTAAGCTTCTCCTTATCGAACTCGGAGGTAGTAGTCTCAAGAGCAACCTTGATCTGTGCTACGCGCTCGGTAATAGCAACCTTGTCACCGTAGCCGCCAACGATAATGGTATTTTCCTTGCTAACCTTAACCTGTCTTGCACGTCCAAGCTGACCGAGAGTGGTGTCCTTAAGATCAAGACCAAGGTCGCTTGTAATAACCTCACCGCCTGTAAGGGTAGCGATGTCAACGAGCATCTCCTTACGTCTGTCACCAAAGCCGGGTGCTTTAACGGCAACAACGGTGAAGGTGCCGCGAAGCTTGTTAAGAACGAGAGTTGTAAGAGCCTCGCCCTCAACGTCCTCGGCAACGATAAGCAGCTTTTTGCCCGACTGAACGATCTGCTCAAGAAGGGGGAGAAGATCCTGAATATTAGAGATTTTCTTATCTGTTACAAGGATAAGGCAATCGTCGAGAGTTGCCTCCATCTTATCTGTATCGGTTGCGAAATAGGGAGAGAGGTAACCGCGGTCAAACTGCATACCCTCTACTACCTCGCTGTATGTTTCTGCGCTTCTGGACTCCTCAACGGTGATAACGCCGTCGGATGTAACCTTATCCATCGCATCAGCGATAAGCTGACCGATAGCCTCGTCGGATGCGGAAATTGCGCCTACTCTTGCAATATCAGCAGAGCCTGAAACACTCTTTGACTGATTCTTAAGCTCGGCAACGGCTGCATCAACCGCCTTGAAGATACCCTTACGAAGAATCATGGGATTTGCGCCTGCGGTAACGTTCTTCATACCCTCGTGAATGAGAGCCTGGGCAAGAAGTGTCGCGGTAGTCGTACCGTCACCTGCGGCATCGTTGGTCTTGGTTGCTACCTCACGAACAAGACTTGCGCCCATATTCTCTGCAGCATCCTCAAGCTCGATCTCCTTAGCGATGGTAACACCGTCGTTTGTAATAAGAGGTGGGCCGAATTTCTTCTCCAGCACCACGTTTCTGCCCTTAGGGCCAAGTGTTATTTTAACAGTATCGGCAAGCTTATCTACACCGCGAAGAAGTGCGGCGCGAGCCTCCATACCGTAAAGAATTTCTTTAGACATTATTTTTACCTTTCAAATAAATTATTAATTGTGTTTTTGATTATAGAAGAATTTTGATGAAGTGGGAGGATAGTTCATCGCAGGCTGTAGAAACCGACTGCAAGATGAAATATCCGAAGCAATTCGTAAAATCATTCTATAATTGCCAATATGTCAGACTGGCTTACGATGGAATACTCCTCACCGTCAACCTTGATTTCGGTGCCGCTGTACTTGCCGACGATAACCTTGTCTCCAACCTTAACGGTCATCTTAACCTCATTGCCGTTAACAAGTCCGCCGGGACCAACTGCAACGACCTCGGATGTCTGAGGCTTTTCCTTTGCGCTACCTGTAAGAAGAATACCGCTCTTGGTGGTCTCCTCGGCTACGGTAGCCTTTAATACAACCTTATCAAATAAAGGCTTAATAGTCATTTTAATTTCTCCTTTTGGTGTTTTTAGCACTCGGACATTTGGAGTGCTAACGCTTACAGCATATATTTTATACTATAAGATATAAAAAGTCAATAGTTTTCTTTGTTTTTCATAAATTGTTTAAAAATGGATTTTCCTTGGTATGTTTTGTGTTTTATGACAATTCTCTGCGGAGTATCTCCATTATTTTCTTTTCCTCACGCGAGACCTTTACCTGCGTTAGTCCCAGAAGTCTTGCGGTCTCGGTCTGCGAAAGGTCGCGGAAATAACGCAGGATTATCAGTCTCCTCTGTTCCTCGGAAAGTCTTTCGATAGCCATATGCAGAGCAAAACGGTCGAACTGACGAAGCTCCGCATCCTCGTCACATATAGTGCTGCCAAGAGTTACGCCGTCATCATCCTCATATGCCGCCTCGTCAAGCGAACGAACGGGAGATGAGGCGAACAGCACCGATGACGCATCCTGGGGTGAAATACCCACAGCCGCCGCAACCGACCTGATATCCGCGTCCTCACCTGCCGACAGTCTGCGCTCTCGCTCGGCAAGAAGAAGTGCGGACAGGCGCTTCTCCTCTCTTGAAACCTTAATAATTCCGTCATCGCGGAGAAAGCGCCTTATCTCACCGAAGATGAGAGGCACAGCGTAGGTGGAAAATACGCATCCGTGAGAGAAATCAAAGGTTTTTATCGCCTTAACAAGACCGATAGTTCCGCTTTCTACAAGGTCGCTCATATCTGCGCCACGCCCCGAGAAGCGACCTGCAATACTGTAAACCAAGGGGGCATTCAGCTGGGCAAGTCGTTCGCCTGCCTCCGAGTCTCCCTCTCTGTATGCGCGAAGAAGCATTAGATTTTCGTCATATGGGCTCTTTTTTTCTTCTTTAACTTTCATTTTACCACTTCGGTCAGGGCTTCAGTTTTTTCCTCATAAGGACAGTTGTACCAACACCCCTCTCGGATTTTACACTAAGGTAATCGGTAAAGCTCTCCATTACTAAGAATCCCATGCCGCATCTCTCGCCTGACTCGCCATCGGTGAAGTGGGGCTTGCGGGCAAGGTCGATATCCTCAATGCCGCATCCCTCGTCGGTGATCTCGACGGTGATCTCTCTTGAGTCGTAAAGTCGGACGGATATGTAAATGTAGCCAGGATCGGAGTCGCTACGACCTTTATATGCATGAACGATGCAGTTGGTTACAGCCTCGCTGACTGCACAGCGAATATCTCCAAGCTCCTCTACCGTAGGGTCAAGCTCAGCAGAAAAGGCAGATACGACCGAGCGTGAGACTGCCTCGTTAATACTGATGGCAGGTAGCTTCAGATCCATTTCGTTTATCTTTTTCTTCATTTTCGTTATTCCTTTCTTCTTATTTAACAACCGATAGATGCTTTACGCGTTCTATACCCGACATGCTTATAAGCTTTATTATACGGGGACTTGCGCCGATGAGAATTACCTCTGCGCCGATCACGGTTGCCTTCTCTACCCTACCGAGAATCAGACCCAGCCCTGAGCTGTCCATAAATTCTACCATAGAAAAATCTATCATAAGAGTGTGCGGCTTATGTTCATAAAGCATTTTGTCAATCTTTTCGCGCATGGGCTTTGCATTGTGGTGATCTACGTCACACTGAATATGTGCGGTAAGGGTGCCCTTATCCTCTGAAAAAATAACGTCCTTGTGCATTTTATATCTCCTTTAATTTTTCGAGAATATTTTATCACACGAAAAGCGAAAAACTTGTCGCAGTGGGGCGAGGAAAAATCTTTTTTTACATAAGTGAAAGACGTCTCGCTATGTTATCGATCACCTCCCTCTTTCGCGTCTTATAAATAGTCTCTGACAAGACGTAAAGATCGCTTGCGGCATAGCCGATATTGTTGCCAATATCGTAGATAAAGAAAAGTGCGTCACGGCTGCCCGCTATCTCAACAGCGGCGTTCATAATACGGTAATTCAGAAATCTGTATTCCATTATTACGTTATACGGCGCACGTCTCGTAGATATGATCTCTGCTCGCCTTAAATAATCGGCGCAGAGGGATATTATCACCGCCTCAAGCTCGGTGGGCATTAAGAGTTCATCATGCATCTTACTTCATCAAGCTCCTTTGCCAACGTCTCAAGCGCGTATTGCAGTTTTTTCAGTTTATCAAGAGCATCCAAAGCCTCGGCAACCGTAGCCTCAAGCTCAGGAAGCCACTTTTCAGGCGACTGCTCTGCCCATGTGGGTATCATCTCGATAAGCAGATTATGTACAGAAAGCATTTCCTCGTTTTCTCGTATCTTAGCGGAAATGCGGATCATATCACGGTGGATCTCCGCAGGACTGCGATAGAGTCTTGCCGGAATTCCCTCATTAGGATTCATACACGAATACATTTTTTGATAGTTCCTTTCTTTTGAATTTTCATCAGGAAGAAAAAGCGTTTATTTCTTCCTTTGTCACCTGTGGTGTAATTTTTGTCGAGTGTAACAACGGGTTTGTTGCTCATTGCGTGACAATTATAACACAGGGTTTGTAACTTGTCAAGTGACATTTTTGATATTTTTTCAAGAAAACTATTGCATATTACGTGACAATATGTTATAATGAGGCAGAATGTGTCGAGAGAGAAAAAACGAAGCAGAATTTTGCGCATTTTTAACGGCAAAATCACCGCTTTGTTGATATAAAACGTCCACTCCCGAGCATAATTATCTATTTTGAGAGGTGTCAAAAATGTTAAGCGAGAGAATCAGATCCTTAAGAAAGAAAAAAGGACTGTCACTTGAGCAGCTTGCCGATACGATCGGCACGAGTAGACAGACCGTGCATAGATATGAGACGGGAGTTATAACTAATATTCCCCACGAAAAGATCGAGGCGCTGGCAAAGGCGCTTGACACTACCCCATCAAGCCTTATGGGCTGGGATATGGACAGTCAGATTCCTACAATTAATAATATGACCGTTTCGGGTATATTGAGCGCAGATAGCAGAAGCCTGCCCGTTCTCGGCAACGTTGCATGCGGCGAGCCCATCTTTGCGACCGAGGAGCAAGGCTACTACGTAAGAGCAAATGCCGATATGTCCGCCGATTTCTGCCTGATGGCACGCGGTGACAGTATGATAAACGCAAGAATTTTTGACGGCGACCTTCTCTTCGTCAGAAAACAGGAGAGCGTTGACGACGGTGAGATAGCAGTCGTGCTTATCGATGACGAGGCAACGGTCAAGCGCGTGTACTTTAACCGCGAGGACGGAATACTCACCCTTATGCCCGAAAACCCCACCTATAAGCCTATGAGATATATGGGCAGAGAGCTGGACAGAATTCGCATTCTTGGCAAGGTGGTAAGTGGGCAGTACAAGGTGTAAATTCGAAATTCAAAATTAAAAATTCGAAATTAAAAGCCAAAAACGACAAAAAGAGCGATTTTGCAACGTAAAGTTAGCAAAATCGCTCTTTTTTTATGAGGATATGAATTATTTTTCGCAAGACAAGGCATCACAAGCGATAGAAACGAAGGCATAGTTACCTATGTCAGGTTTCTTGAGTCGATGCTTTAACACAGTATTGGGCAATTTTTGCCGACTTAGGGATAAGAGTGGAAAAATCGTTCAAGACAAGGCAAAGCAAGCGATAGAGGTGAATCCGTAGTTGCCTACGGCGATCCGATTGAGTCGAAGCTTTAACACAGTATTGGACGATTTTTGCCTCTTAGCCGGGTTGTTTGCCGAAGTAAGCCTGTATTCCTCCGTCAACGTAGAGGATCTGACCGTTTACGAAATCTGACGCACTTGATGCGAGAAATACGGCAGGACCTGCAAGGTCCTCGGGATTGCCCCAACGTCCTGCGGGAGTCTTGGTATCGGTTATGAAGCTGTCGAAGGGATGCTTAGATCCGTCAGCCTGGGGCTCGCGAAGAGGAGCGGTCTGAGGAGTAGCAATGTAGCCGGGACCGATGCCGTTGCACTGAATGTTGTACTGACCGTACTCGGATGCAATGTTTCTGGTGAGCATCTTAAGACCGCCCTTTGCAGATGCGTATGCGGAAACGGTCTCACGACCGAACTCACTCATCATAGAGCAGATGTTAATGATCTTACCAGATCTCTGCTTGATCATGGAAGGAAGAACTGCCTTGGAAACGATGAAGGGTGCGTTAAGGTCAACGTCAATAACCTGACGGAACTCGGATGCCTTCATTTCAATCATAGGAATACGCTTGATAATACCTGCGTTATTAACGAGAATGTCGATAACGCCAACCTCTTTTTCAATCTTAGCAACAAGCTCGTTTACTGCATCCTCATCGGTAACGTCACAAACGTAGCCCTTGGCATCAATACCTGCCTCGGCATAATTTGCAAGACCCTTATCAACGAACTCCTGCTTAATATCATTAAAAACGATCTTTGCGCCTGCAGCCGCAAGTCCCTTTGCAATAGCAAAGCCAATGCCGTAGGATGCGCCTGTAATGAGAGCTACCTTACCCTCAAGGTTAAAAATCTGAGTGTTAGCCATTTTTTATGTTCTCCTTTTGTAATTTTCCTTGAAATTGAACGGTCGATATTCGCCTTGCGGCGATCGATATATTGCCTTATGGCAATTCGATATATGGACTGCGTCCATTCGATACATTTGCCCGAGGCAAATATGATTAACGAAGATCCTTAGTTAAAATGTGGTCCATATCGGTGAATTCCTGATTCTCACCGCACATAGCCCAGATGAAGGAATAGTTCTTTGTGCCGACACCCGAATGGATAGACCACGAGGGAGAAATTACAGCCTCCTCGTTATGCATAACGATGTGTCTTGTCTCCTTAGGCTCGCCCATCATATGGAACACCGCATCATTCTCACCCATATCAAGATAGAGATAAACCTCCATACGTCTGTCATGGGTGTGGGAGGGCATGGTATTCCAGTTTGAGCCTACGTCAAGCTGGGTAAGACCCATCGCAAGCTGACAGGACTGCATAACCTCGGGGTGAATGTACTGATTGATAACTCTCTTGTTACAATCCTCTACACTGCCGCAAGGAACCTTACGCGCCTTGGTAATATCGATCTTAACGATAGGATACTCGGTGTGTGCAGGACAGGATGTGCAATAGAACTTGGCAGGATTCTCGGGATCGTCACTTCTGAAGGTAAGCTCCTTGTTTCCTCTGCCGATATAAATGCCGTCACGGGGATTCATATGATACTCAACACCGTCAACGGTGATAACACCTGCTCCGCCGATATTGATACATCCAAGCTCACGGCGCTGAAGGAAATAATCTGCCGCAAGCTCCTTGCCTGCCTCAAGAGTCAGGGTCTTGTGTACGGGGGTCATGCCGATAACAATAATTCTGTCAATATGGCTATAAACCATCTTTACCTCATCGCGAGGGAAGAGGGCGGGAATATGAAATTCCTCTCTAAGTCTGTCGGTAGTATAATACTTGACGTCTTTTGCGTTAGCTGCGTCTCTTACTTCCATCAGTAATCTCCTTTTAAATTTGTTTTATCACTTATATGATAACATATATCATCAAAAAAATCAAGAAAAATTTACACGTCGTATTTTGCAAGTATTTCGCTTGGTGTTTTGCGAAGAAGGTTAAGCACAGGGATAATTCCGCAAATCACCGTAAGTCCGCAAAGAATAATCAGGACAATGAGAGAATACCAGAGGGGATAATAGAACAGCTGCGATGCGTTTGGTGAGACGTATTCCAACAGACCGATAAATCCACTGCTGAGAGCATAACCCACGACGACGGTGGTCAAGGCAAGAAGCGATGCCTCTGCGCCAAAGCGAAGAACAAGGTTGCTTTTTGACACGCCGATAGCGCGGAATATGCCTATTTCTCTTATTCTGCTCATAATTGAGGAGCGCATAATGAAATACATACACAGGCTCATGACCGCAAGAGTAACTGCAAGTGCTATGAGAGAGCCGATAACCCCCTCTTCCTCGTAGGAGATAACGGTAGCCATAATACCGTCGGGAGTAATTACACTGTCATAATACTCGATATCACGGTTACCGAATTTTTCGTTCAGAAATCTTTCTGTAAGATCGGGGTCTGACGAATGAACCATAGTGTATACAAAATAGTCGTTGCCGTTATCGAATATTTGATCTGTGTTGCCTACCGACCTTGAAATTTTTACATAGTCCGCGTCGCTGACAAGGCAGGTGGGGTTGTAGATCGATGAGTGGTGTATCGAGTTAAACTCGGATTCATAGAGATTATGATACCTGTTGATCTCGGTAAAGTCGACCTCGAAAAGACTCTCATCCATAGAGTCGTACTCTGCCTTGGTGGGATATCTGCCGTAAAGGCTTCTGTAATTTTCAGCTCCCAGAAGATCGGTGGATATATAAAGATCCCTGACCTCACTAACCCCCTTAGTAACGTAGAGCCAAAGCTGCATATTATACGCATCGAACAAATAATATTCTCTGATAAATTCGTCAATACGGTCGTAGTAGTATGCATCGTACTCAAAATAATGCTCGATAGTATAATTCTCAAGGTCCTCGCCCTCGGGAAGAACAGATGCAAAATATTCTCCTCGGCTAAGCTTACCGCCATTTGCGCCGATCCATTCCACATATCCCTTGTAGCACACGACAGCGTCTACAACGCGCAGCTCCTGACCCTGCACCACGGTCGTTTTGCCAACCGAGGGGGCGTCCTTCAAAAGACCTGTGTCAGTAAGAGCAACGATAGTTTCGCCGGGCTTAAGCTCATAGCCGAAATCGGATGCCAATGCAACGCGGACGGATGTTGAATGCTGAAACGCGTATATGGCGGTAGCGATCTCCGTAAGATAGATAGCGTGCTCATTCGAATCAACCACACCTGCGACACGCAGGAATTTTCCACCTATGGAAATAAGATTACAGGTCATTCCGATAAGGTCGGAATACTCGTCAACAAATCCAAGTGCCGAGTTCTCTATAAGATCGTCGGCAATTTTGTTGCTGATAAGAATATACTCGTTGGACTTAAGCTCTCTTTTGCCTGCCAAAAGTGTATGACCGTCAGCAAGATTCTCGTCAAGTATGACACCGTGACTCTCAAATCCGCTATTATAAGCGTTCTGCGAGAAGGTCTCAAAGGATGCGAGCGTAAAGTTAAGTCGGTGATCTCCCGAAGGATAGTAGGGATACAGGCTGTAATAATCTATACCCGACTCGGAGTCGTTAAGCGCCGCCGCAAGAATATCGGTATCACCGTTCTCGGTATAAATATAGAAGGTGTTATGATTATAGGAGTTTTCGGCATCAAGTATTTTACCAATAGACGAGCCGAAAAGCGACGCCATAAATACGGTTACTATAGCGAACAAAAGCATTACCGAGCGAAGCGCCCTTTTGCCGCGCTTATTCGCCTTCTTCTGTTGCCCGTATGCGCTGATAAGCGAGGACTTCAGGGTAAACAATCTGCCAAAGCGACTTCCCTCCACGCTTGGAAGCGCAGTCATATCAAGGTCGGCATGTCGCTTATTCTCGGTCTCATGATACACACCCTCGATCAATCGAACCTCACCCGTGCCGTCAATAATCTGAATTCGCTCGTCTGCAAGGCTAAGGTAAAGTCTGCCGTCCTTGTTAACTATCTTAATGTCAACGGGACTCTCGGGTCTTTCACCGTAATACTCAAGGCTGATATGCTCGTTCTGTATATCCCGACGGTCAAGCTCGCCAAGGTAAATATCCTGCTTTCCTCTCTGTATAACGCCCTCTGCCCTGCCCTCTCGCGAGGAAACTATCCTTCCGTCAGACAGCTCGATGATTTTATCGCAATAGGAATCTACAAGACTCTGCTCGTGGGTGACGAGAATTACCAGATGATCCTTTGCGATCTCACGCAGAAGATCCATTATCATTACCGTATTCGCCTCATCAAGATTACCCGTAGGCTCGTCGGCAAGGATAACCGGGGGATTTTTCACAATAGCGCGGGCAATAGCAATGCGCTGCTGCTGACCACCCGAAAGTGTGTCGGGAGTACGGCGGGCGTACTTTTCCATACCGACGTTTTTAAGTGCTATATTAACGCGGCGCTCGATCTCACTTTCGTCACTCATTCCGCAGAGGCGAAGGGCAGCGGCAACGTTGTCGTAGCAGGTCTCGTTAACACTGAGATTATAGTTCTGGAATATATAACCGACGTACTTGTTTCTGATCTCATCGGTATTTTTTTCAATACTCTGCCCCTCGATGGTAAGGCTGCCGCTTGCAAAACCGTCAAGACCTCCAATAACGTTAAGCAACGTGGTCTTTCCGCAACCGCTTTTGCCAAAAATGGCAATCATTCCACGCTCGGGAAGATCAAGGGTAATATCGTTTATAACGTGAATTTCATTCTGCTTACCCTTATTAAAAAATTTGTTTAAGCCTTTAATACTGATCATGCTACCGCACCTCCCTTGATAGTCTTTTTTACACTATCGGAGAACAAACGGATTATCTGCTTTTTCGTTGTTCTGAGCGTAAGAAGGATCATTCCGACGATAATTAAGCCGTACTGCCAAGCGTAAAGGTAGGTAAAGAAGGCATTAAAGCTTGATGTAAAAATAAGAATCGACAAAATACCGAGCAATAGGAATGCAGGTATCAGACAAAGCGCCATTCTGACGTAAATACCGATCTTTATCGTACGAACCTGAATACCCATTGATCGCATAATGGCAATATCACCCTTAAAGGACTCCACCGCACGGATCGAGCAAAGATTGATAAAGAAGGCAAGGAATACCACAGCCAACAGCCAAAGAATCATAGTGAACGTGCTTTCAAGAAGAAGCAGTACGGCATCCTCGGCATCGTTGGTATAGGTTGTATCGGCAGGAACGGCAATATATTCTTCACCGTTTAACAGCTCTGCCACCCGATGCGCCTCCTTATCCGTCTCAAAGAACAGTGACGCCTGCTTATAAGAATCGCGAAGGACGGTGTAGGCTATGTCTACAAGTATCTCGTCGCTGATAACAAACGCGTCGGTTGAGTATGTAGAATTCGCAAAGGTGGGCTTCTCGCTCGTAATATCATTCGGCTCGAAGCTATGCTTAAAGGTCATACTGCGTCCGTCGGACGAGCCAAAGTAATCGTATTTATAGTAAACCGCATTGAAGGCAACCGATGCCTTGGCATCGGGGTTCTGCGCAATGAAGGACTCAAATCCGGGCGAGTGAATATATGCCTTATCCTCTGCAATATCAAAGGACGTCAAAAGCTGATAGAGCATAATTACCATGTCACTTCCCTCAATAGAAGCGGTAATGCTGAGGCTACAGCTTGAAAGATAATGAGCCGCTGTGGCAACCTTAAAGCCCTCATCGGTAAAGAGCATCTTGGGTGTCAGGTTGTTGTCGTAATAATACTTCACACCGCAGACCCTAAGAGGAAGATTAAATACCGTGATCTCGTTGATCTTAATCTCGGTTCTGCCGAACTCATCCGCATAGGATATGGGCAGATAAAGGAATATCTCATCCTTTTCGGTGGGGTATTTGCCGATAATATCGTTGCCGAAATTCTCGTCATAGGTAAAGTCGGGTATAAGATATTTATAGCCGTCATAGCTTGAGTTTGAAGGAATCTCTACGGTATTCGAATATCCGCCCTGATCAAGAAGCACGTCAAAGCGCAGATAGGATTCGGCTCCGTATTTCTTCGCAAGCTGCTCAAGCTCGGTCTCGGTCATAACGCGTCCGCTTTTTGTAGTAAGGACAAGTCGTCCCTCTATATCGTCAAACATATAGTTGGGCTTAAAGGCATCTGCCGCGCCGCCGCAGAGCGAGGTTACAAGGAACAGTCCGATAGTTCCTATCATCATAAGCATACAGAGAAAGGCGGTTAGACGTGGCTTTGATTTGAAAATTGACAGACCGAGAGTCAAGCCGTCCTTTACGGCACGCTTATAGCCCTTATCAACCGACTCGCAGGATACGGGTGCATCGCAGGTCTTGAATGGCTGAAGTCTGTGATCAAACTCAACCGCACCGTCGTGAATACGGATGTGTCTTGTAGCGCAATGAGAAAAATCGTCAAAATTATGGGTAACGACGATAACAAGCTTATCCTCCGACACCTGACGGAGAAGATCAATGATCTCCTTTGACGTCTGTGAATCAAGGTTTCCCGTGGGCTCGTCAGCGAGAATTATAGGGCTATCCTTTGCCAGAGCGCGGGCAATAACCGTCCTCTGCTTCTGTCCGCCCGAAAGCCTGCTTCCCTTATGTCCGATATGAGAGGACAGACCGACCCTGTCGATAAGCTCGAGGGCGCGTTTTCTTCTCTGTGCCCTGTCTTCAATATGCATAAGAGCAAGCTCCACGTTTTCAAGCACCGTGAAGCTGTCGATAATATTATAGTCCTGGAAGATGAAGGATACGTATCTCTCGCGGTATTCCTCCCAATCCTGCTGAAGATAGTGAGAGGTTGGCTCGCCGTTTATATAAAGCTCGCCCTCCTCGTATGAGTCCATACCGCTGATAACGTTAAGCAGGGTGGATTTTCCCGAGCCCGACTTACCGGTAACGCAGACGAATTCACCGAGATCAAAGGACAGATCCACCTCACGTATGCCGACGGTTACGTTCTTCTCGGATACGTATATCTTTCCGATTTTGTTTAATGATAAAAACGCCATATTGTGCTCCTTTTCAGTTCTGTCATAATATATGACACCAAAGTCTGTAAAAAGGTTACTTGTTATAAGAAAATTATATAACTTTTTTAAAGTAATGTCAATAATTTTATTTTTCGCGCGGGTATTGACAAATATATTATTTTATGATAAAATCATCTTTGTTATCGAAGGGAGGAGTAGCCTATCCCCCTCCGTCAGAGAGTGCGCGGTTGGTGCGAGCGCATCGGAGGAATATGCGAAGGTAGCCCTTTTAGATTCGGGAAGAACGGCTGTATGCTTATTAGAACCCGACGGTGAGCACCGTTATATGCGTAAAAGAGGCAGAGATTGTATCTCTGTAAAATTGGGTGGTACCGCGGAGTCTTTCGCCCCAAGTTTTTTGGGGGAAAGACTTTTCTTATTGCTCTTTGAGCAATATATCGATTGACCGTGACGGTCAAATATCGAATGAATTGCTGTGCAATTCATATATCGAATCTGCGCAGCAGATATATCGACAAAGGAATAAACAGTATGGTAGATAAAAAGGACAAGTTGAGAGAAGATGCAATTGAGCTTGCCATATGCGTTTCAGATATATGCGACGAGGTGAAAGGGTGCTCGGTTTATATAAATCAATTACTTCGTTCATCATCCTCTGTTGGAGCAAATATTCATGAAGCAAAATATGCTCAAAGTCGAGCAGACTTTATTCATAAGCTTGAAATTGCCTTGAAGGAATGCTCGGAAACCGAATATTGGATAGAATTACTCCTTAGAAAAGGAAAAATAGTCTCTGAACAATCCATTTTAATTACAAAGCTTGCCGGTTCAATAAGGCGACGATTAATAGCCTCTATTACCACGGCAAAATCAAACGAACGGCCTTAAGTCGATATTCGCCATTCGGCGATCGATATATGGGCCTTGCTACGCAAGCCCATTCGATATACGGACTTTTGTCCGTTCGATATATCTCTCGCAAACGAGAGATGAGATTAAGAATAATACCGAAAGGACGATTATAGAAATGAAAGAACTTGCAAAAAACTACAATCCTGCCGAATTTGAGGACAGGATATACGGCGAGTGGTGTGAGAAGGGCTATTTCAAGCCTGACAGCGATGACAAGAAGCCTGCCTTCTCCATCGTTATTCCTCCGCCTAACGTAACAGGACAGCTCCACATGGGTCACGCTCTTGACGAGACCCTGCAGGACATACTTGTTCGTACCAAGCGTATGCAGGGCTACTCTACCCTTTGGGTACCCGGCACAGACCACGCAGGTATTGCTACACAGATCAAGGTTGAGGAGAGACTTCGTGTTGACGAGGGCCTTTCCCGTTACGATCTCGGCCGTGAGAAGTTCCTTGAGCGCGTTTGGGCGTGGAAGGACTCCTACGAGGCGAGAATTACCGGTCAGCTTAAGAAGCTCGGTGCTTCCTGCGACTGGTCAAGACAGAGATTTACTATGGACGAGGGCTGCTCCAGAGCAGTACGCGAGGTATTCGTAAACCTTTACAACAAGGGGCTTATCTACCGCGGACACAGAATTATCAACTGGTGTCCCAGATGCCTCACCGCCCTCTCCGACGCTGAGGTTGAGTATAAGGATCAGCCCGGCTTCTTCTGGCACGTTAAGTATCCTATCAAGGGTGAGGACGGCTACGTTGAGATAGCTACCACCCGTCCCGAGACAATGTTCGGTGATACTGCCGTTGCGGTTAACCCCGAGGACGAGAACACAAAGCACCTCATCGGCAAGACTCTTATCCTTCCCACCGTTGGCAGAGAGATCCCCGTAATTGCAGACGATTACGTTGAGATCGGCTTCGGTACAGGCTGTGTTAAGATCACTCCTGCACACGACCCCAACGACTTCCTCGTAGGTCAGAGACACAACCTTGAGCAGATCAAGGTTATGAACGACGATGCTACCATGAATGCATATGCAGGCAAGTACGAGGGTATGGACAGATATACCTGCCGTAAGGCACTTGTTGCAGATCTCGAGGCAGAGGGTTACCTTGTAAAGGCAGAGCCCCACGACCACAACGTTGGTACCTGCTACCGTTGCGGAACTACCGTTGAGCCTCTTACCTCCGATCAGTGGTTCGTTAAGATGAAGCCCCTTGCAGCTCCCGCAATCGAGGCTGTTGAAAACGGCAATATCAACTTTGTTCCCGAGAGATTCTCGAAGAACTACTTCAACTGGATGAACAACATCCTTGACTGGTGTATCTCCCGTCAGCTCTGGTGGGGTCACAGAATCCCCGCCTTCTACTGTGACGAGTGCGGTCACATGGAGGTTTCTAAGGAGGATATTACAGCTTGTCCCAAGTGTGGCGGCGCTGTAAGACAGGAAGAGGACGTTCTTGACACATGGTTCTCCTCTGCTCTCTGGCCCTTCTCCACTCTCGGTTGGCCCGATTCTACCGAGGATCTTAAGAGATACTATCCCACCGATACACTTGTAACCGGTTATGATATTATTACCTTCTGGGTATCCAGAATGATCTTCTCCGGTCTTGAGCACATGGGTGAAAAGCCCTTCTCCACCGTATTTATCCACGGTCTTGTAAGAGATGCTCAGGGTAGAAAGATGTCCAAGTCTCTTGGCAACGGTATCGATCCCCTTAAGGTTATTGAGGAGTACGGCGCAGACGCGCTCAGATTTGCTCTTGCAACAGGTAACGCGCCCGGTAACGATATGAGATTCTCCGACGAGAAGATCGAGGCGGCAAGAAACTTTGCTAATAAGCTTTGGAACGCATCCAGATTCGTTCTTATGAACCTTACCGAAAGCGACGAGGAGCTTCTCGCCGCTGCTGATGAGAACGATCTTACCATTGAGGACAAGTGGATACTCTCCAAGTTCAACAGACTTGCAAAGAGTGTAAACGACAACGTTGCAAACTATGAGATCGGTGTTGCTCTCGCAGAGATCTATTCCTTCACATGGGATACCTTCTGCGACTGGTACATCGAGATGGCGAAGAGCCGTATCTTCGAGGGTGGTGCACCTGCTCTCACCGCAAAGAGAACTCTCGTTCGTGTTCTCTCCGGTATTCTCGGTCTGCTTCATCCTTATATGCCCTTCATTACCGAAGAAATTTATCAGGCAATTCCTCACACCTCGGAATCCATTATGATCTCCGAGTACCCTACCTACAATGAGGCTCTCGTTTACACCGAGGCTGAGGAGGACGTTGAGAGAATCATCGCTTGCATCACCGCTATCAGAACTCGCAGAGCAGAGATGAACGTTCCCCCCTCAAAGAAGGCGAAGCTTTACGTTGTAACCAAGTATGAGGACACATTCAAGAACGCATCCAAGATCCTTGAGAAGCTTGCAAGCGCATCTGAGGTTATTCTCACCGAGGGCTATGAGTCCGACGATGCAGTTATGATTGCAACCGACGCAGGCCGTCTTTACATTCCTCTCGCAGAGGTTATCGACTTTGAGAAGGAGCGCGCAAGACTTACCGCAGAGATGAAGAAGAACGACGGCGAGATCGAGCGTATTGAGAAGAAGCTTGCAAACGAGGGCTTCGTAGCTAAGGCTCCTGCCGCAGTTATTGAGGGCGAGAAGGCAAAGCTTAAAAAGTATCTTGAGGTTAAGGAATCTCTTACCCTTGCACTTGAAAAGTTAAAGTAATGGAAAAAAACAAGAAAAATATAGAAGAGCTTGTGGTTTTCTCGGGTCAGTACGAGGACTGTGAAGAAAACAGTCGCGTGGAGATCCCCGAGGGAATAGAGGAGATCGCGGAGAACGCTTTCCGCGATTTCACCCATCTTTGCGAGGTTGTTTTACCTCGTTCGCTCAAAAAAATATCTGCCTGTGCCTTTGCAGGATGCCAGAATCTTAAGCGCGTTACTATGCAGCACGGTCTTGAGGAGATTCTTGACGAGGCATTCTCATCCTGCTCATCGCTTACGTCGGTGATCATTCCCGATACCGTAAAGCGCATTGGCGAGGGCTGCTTTGAGGCATGCGCCTCTCTTTCGCAGATAAAGCTTTCCGAGTCGGTTGTCATGATCGGCTCGGGGGCATTTGCCTACTGCTTCAATCTGACCGACGTAACCATTCCCGATAGCTGTGTGCTTGTAGAATTCAACGCATTTGCAAACTGCTTCTCTCTTGAGGGTGTAAAGCTTTCATGCAATATGGGACTAATCGATGAGTCCACTTTCGAGGGTTGCAGATCGTTAAAATATGTGGATATGCCAACTAAACTTGTCAAAATCGGTCGCAGAGCCTTTAAAGGCTGTTCATCTCTGACAAGTATAATTCTTCCTGTTAGTACAGCCGTTATAGGCTTTGATGCCTTTGCGGATTGCTCATCACTTGCAAGAATTGCTATCCCCAAGGACTTCCGTGAAATTGAGGATCATGAGGCATTTGGCGGTTGCGACTCGCTTTGCGAGATTTCCTTCGGCGGAACTAAAGAGAAGTGGGAAGCCATAATGCGAGGCAATATTCTGTCAATTCAGAAGAGCGATTGCTCGGTGGCAATACCCAAGATTTCCTTTATGAATATGGAGTAAGATATGACAAAGAAGTATAAATGTCTTGTGCTCGACCACGACGATACCGTAGTTGACAGCTCGGCATCCATACACTACCCCTCATTTGTGGAGTATCTTAAAATAGCAAGACCCCATCTTGCCGACAAGTACACCCTCGAGGAGTATTTTGAGAAGAATTTCACCCCCGGAATTCTCGAGCTTTTCACCGAGGAGATCGGACTTAACGATGAGGAGCTTCAGGACGAGGAGCTTTTCTGGCGCGAGTATGTGAAAAATCACATTCCCCACGCTTATCCCGGTATGGCAGAGATAATTGCCGACTTTAAGGCAGGCGGTGGAATTATTGCCGTCGACTCACACTCGGTAACAGAAAATATTGTTCGTGACTATAAAGCAAACGGTCTTACCGATCCTGACATAATTTACGGTTGGGACATTCCCAAAGAAATGCGTAAGCCCGCGCCCGGCACGTTGTTTGACCTTATGGAAAAGTATAACCTTAAGCCCGAGGAGATCCTTGTGGTTGATGATCTTAAGCCCGGATATGATATGGCAAAGGCGGCAGGTGTTGACATTGCCGCGGCAGGATGGGCGCATAACGTAAAGGGGATCGTTGAGTTTATGAGGGCAAACTGCGAGTATTACTGTAAATCCGTTGAGGATTTAAGAAAGCTTCTTTTTGATTAATATCCACAACACCTCATCCACCAACTTCGTTGGTCCCCCTTCCCCCACTGGGGAAGGCTTAACGAATATTATTGCAAAT
Source organism: Eubacteriales bacterium (assembly GCA_045128515.1). Lineage (GTDB taxonomy): Bacteria > Bacillota > Clostridia > Oscillospirales > CAG-272 > UBA1740. Next base: position 53,468 of record JBGVRO010000003.1, read on the forward strand.
CCGTCGAAGAGCTTAGACAGATTCTTTTTAACTAAAATTAGCCGACGGTTACCCCGTCGGCTTTTTGTGACTCTGTCACGGAAATATCTTCCTTTTAATGTTATAATCAAAACATAATCGAAAGGAGAAAATTATGAAGGCTTCATTATTTATACTTACATTATTACTTGCTATATCAATGATTTTAGTTAGCTGTCAGCCGTCTGTTGATAGTGGCAATGGCGGTGAAATCCGGGACAACGATTCTGCATCGGTGGGAGACAATCCCAATAATAGCACAAGCGATAAAGAAAATGACGCCACCATTCCCAAAGATAACGAGGATATAGGCGAAAACGATAGCGACGTTCCCAAAAATGAAGAAAATTCCAGCAGTAATGAGAACGGAGAAAACACCGACGATAGCGATGTTCCCGAAAACGAAGAAAATTCCAGCAGTAATGAGAACGGAGAAAACACCGACGATAGCGAGAATAAAGAAAACACTACTCCCCTGCCCGAGATTGGAACAAAGGTTGGCAACAGATTTGCCGACGTCACCCTTGAGACCATGAGCGGCGAAAGCATTAACACCGCTGATCTTCGCGGCAAGATAATTATACTCAACCTGTGGGCAAGCTGGTGTCCTCCCTGCAAGGCAGAGCTACCCGACTTTGACAGGATCGCCACCGAATACAAGGATCAGGTGGTTATCGTTGCGGCAGACGTCGACGCAGGAAAAGGCGGCGCGTATAGCTACGTTCAGCAGAACTTCCCCGAGAGCGATATTATTTTTGCTTATGATACCGTATACGGAACTGCATATTCCCTTGCAGGCGGCAACGGCTACGTTCCCTACACCGCTATAATGGATCAGAACGGTGTTATCGTTTACAGTGACTCCGGTATGTTGAGTCACACAGTGCTTGTGAATATAATCGAAGGCTTACTCAACTAACACAAAAAACCTCTCCAAGATGGAGAGGTTTTTTGTATTATTCAATGATAATTGCCCGAAATTAGCTATTTTTCTATAACTTTTTAGGAAATGCTCTTAATCATATTGGAATCGGCAACCTCAACGTAGAGATTGGGATCAAAGTCGATAAGAAGCTCGCGGAAGAACTCGGTAATATGCTGCTCGGTGAAGTAGTGACCTGCCTCAATAAGATTGATGCCCATCTCTGCTGCCTCCTCCATTACGTTGTAACCGATTCTGCCCGAGATATAGGTATCAGCGCCCTCTTCGATTGCCGCCTTAACGTATCCCTTGCCGTCACCGCCAACAAGGGCAACGGTATGCACGTCGCTGAAGCCGTCGGAATATCTGACGATATCCGAGCCGCAAAGCTGTTTTACACGGTAGGCGAAGTCCTGAAGATCCATAGTCTCGTCAATAGTGCCGATCCTACCCAGATCACCCTCGCCAAAGGGACGAACGTCGCTCATACCAAGAATGTCTGCAAGCCTGTCGTTTACACCGCCTACAAGCTTGTCGGCGCGAGTGTGGAATGAAAATACCGAAATTCCGCTGCAAACCAGCTTAATAAGCTTTCTGGCAATATGATTCTCCTCATCAAGAGAGGAAATAGGCTTAAAAATAAGAGGATGATGAGAAACGATAAGGTCAAAGCCGCGCTCAATGGCATAATCCACGATCTCCTCGGTCACGTCAAGCGACACAAGAACACGGTAGACCTCTGATGAGCCGTCTGCACAGCACATAATTCCGTCGTTATCCCATGGCTCGCGAAGATGCTCGGGAATAACCTCTGCAAATTTCTGATATAACTCTTTTGCGTTCATATTTCGTCCTTTCTTATAGGGTGTCTATAAGATTTTTTAATTGGTTAATGATATGAGTGTCCTCGTCACAGTTGATTCCTGCATCAAGCTTACCCACACGTGCGCGTTCAAGTGAACGAAGCTTGCCGTTAAGGTATGCAATTCGACACTCCAGGTTGACATAGGTGGATTCCACACAGCCTGCGATCGACTCAAATTCCGAGATTTCCCGACATTCCCCGGTGTATGTAACGAGAAGGCAAACGTAGTATTTGCCTGCGTCAAATGAATAGCTCTCGCTTTTGATCTCAAATCCGTGAGACGTGAGGTAATGACGAAGTCGCTCCTGCTTTGACATAGGCTGGAGAATGAGGTTCACACCGCCGTCCGAAAGATGGGGCGCGCGGTCGATAATATCGGCAATAAGCTCGCCACCCATACCGCATATAGCATAATCTGTAATTCCTTTACCACTAAGAACCGTGGCTCCGTCGGTAAGAACAAACTGCATCTGCCGTGCTCTGCCATACTCCTCTGCATTGCGTCGGGCAGAATTCAGCGGCCCCTCGTTAACGTCGCAGCACCAGGCATAGCCTATGCGACCCGCTTCAAGCAAAAAGAGAGGCAGATACGCATGATCGGTGCCAATATCGGCAAAGGTCGCGTCCTGCCTCACAAATTCTGCCGCTGAAAGCAGACGCGCGTTAAGTGCGCTTTTATTCATTACTTGCTTGCCAGATAATCGTTGATCTTCTTAACAAGCTCGTCTGCATCGGTGCCGTGAACAACACACGCCTCTGCAATAGACTCACCTCTGGAGTGGGGGCAGCCAAGGCAGTGCATGCCGATCTCAAAGAAGAACTGTGCAGTATTTACGTCAAAATCAAGTACGTCGCCAATAAGGCTATCTTTTGTTACCTTCATTTTAATAATCCTTTCATAAGAAAAATGTTTAACGGTGATAGTATATCACAAATAATCCAAAAAATCAATATTTATTTTAAAGTTTACTATTTACTTTTTAATTCATTTATGGTAAAATATCTCCGTATGAATAAAAAATGTAAGTGAAAGGACAAAGACATGATAGTTGCCCTTGATGAAGCAAAAAGAAGACTGGTGGCTCTTTACGACGTTGTAAAGGAGCTTAAGAGCCAGCTCAGAATAGAAGAAACTAAGGAAAGATGCGCCGAGCTTGAGAGAGAGACTATGGTGCAGGATTTCTGGAGCGATGCAGAAAAATCCTCTAAGAAGCTGCAGGAGATCAAGCAGCTGAAGGACAAGTACGAGAGCTACGAGGCTCTTGCGGCAAGACTTGACGATACCTTTACCCTCTGCGAAATGGCTATTGAGGCAGAGGACGAGGACTCTGTTGAGGAGGTACTCTCCGAGACCGAGGCTATTGAAAACGAGGCAGAGGCAAAGAGAATTGAGGTTCTCCTTTCCGGTCCTTACGATAAAAACAACGCAATCGTTTCCTTCCACCCCGGTGCAGGCGGTACAGAGGCACAGGACTGGGCGTCTATGCTCTACCGTATGTACGTCAGATGGGGCGAGAAGCGTGGCTTTAACGTTAAGCTTATCGACTGGCTTGACGGTGACGAGGCAGGACTTAAGTCTGCGACCATTATGGTCGAGGGTATGAACGCCTACGGTTACCTTAAGAGCGAGAACGGTGTTCACCGTCTTGTACGTGTATCTCCCTTCGACTCGTCGGGAAGACGTCACACCTCCTTCGCATCAGTCGAGGTTATGCCTGAGTTTGAGGATGACGACACAATCGTGCTTCGTGACGAGGACCTTGACATCACAGCTCACCGTTCATCCGGTGCAGGTGGTCAGCACATCAACAAGACCGACTCGGCTATCCGTATCGTGCATAAGCCTACCGGTATTGTTGTTGGTTGTCAGACCGAACGTAGCCAGCTGCAGAACAAGGAAACTGCCCTTAAAATGCTGAAGGCAAAGCTGATGGAGATCAAGCTCCGCGAAAAGCTTGACAGAATCGAGGATATTCAGGGTAACAAGGCGAATATCGAGTGGGGTAGCCAGATCCGTTCCTACGTATTTATGCCCTACACTCTTGCCAAGGATACCAGAACCGGCTTTGAGGACGGTAACATCGACTCTGTTATGGACGGTAATATCGACGGATTTGTCAACGCCTTCCTGAAAATGAACGCAAACAAGTAATTGAAATCCTAAACACCTCTCCCGAAAGGAAATAAAAACATGAAAGTAGTAGTTTGGAACGAGAACGTTCA
>JBGVRO010000004.1:0-6009 GCA_045128515.1 Eubacteriales bacterium
ATGAGACAATATAAGGTTGAAATCATACTGATTTCTTAAATTTTAATGGTCTTTTTCTACCGCCGTTTCCTTCCTCTCGACGTATATAAATACGCCTTCGGGGCGGAAAACGACGCTTCTTACTCAAATCTGCCTATCCCCCTTGTCAAACCTAAAGAGGCTGTCTCAAATTTTGCATTTGAGACAGCCTCTTTTTTATCTGCATTTAATTAATATTCTGCGTTACCTACAGTACGAGGATAAGGTATAACATCCCTGATATTCGACACACCTGTAAGGTACATAATGATTCTCTCAAAGCCGAGACCAAATCCTGCGTGCTTTGTACCACCGTACTTACGAAGGTTGAGATACCACCAGTAATCCTCCTCAGAGAGGTTAAGCTCTGCCATACGGCTCTGAAGCACGTCAAGTCTTTCCTCACGCTGAGAACCGCCGATGATCTCGCCTACTCCGGGAACAAGAAGATCCATAGCAGCAACGGTCTTGCCGTCGTCGTTAAGACGCATATAGAATGCCTTAATATCCTTAGGATAGTCGATAAGGAAGATAGGCTTCTTATAAACCTGCTCGGTAAGGTATCTCTCATGCTCGGTCTGAAGGTCAACACCCCAATATACAGGGAACTTGAAATCAGCGCCAGACTTGGAAAGAACCTCGATAGCCTCGGTATAGGTAACCTTAGCATAATCTGCATCACGAAGGGCGGTAAGACGGTCAAGGAGAGTCTTGTCAACAAACTGGTTGAAGAATGTAAGCTCTGCCTGGCACTTATCCATAACGTGATTGATGATGTGCTTGATCATATCCCAAGCGAGCTGCATATCGTCGTTAAGATCAGCGAAAGCAATCTCGGGCTCGATCATCCAGAACTCTGCCGCGTGACGTGCGGTGTTGGAGTTCTCCGCGCGGAAGGTAGGACCGAAGGTGTAGATGTTGCCAAATGCCATAGCATAGGTCTCACCCTCAAGCTGACCGGATACGGTAAGGTTTGCGCTCTTGCCAAAGAAGTCCTGGCTGTAATCAATGCTGCCGTCCTCGTTACGAGGGGGATTCTCCATATCAAGGGTTGTTACGCGGAACATCTCGCCTGCGCCCTCTGCATCAGAGCAGGTAACGATAGGAGTGTGAACGTAAACGAATCCACGGCTGTGGAAGAAGTCGTGAATAGCAAAGGCTACCTCAGAGCGCACTCTGAATACAGCCGAGAACAGATTTGTTCTGGGACGAAGGTATGCCTGCTCACGAAGGAACTCTACGGTGTGACGCTTGGGCTGAAGGGGATAGTCGGGGGTAGATGTTCCCTCAACCGCGATCTCGGTAGCCTTAAGCTCAAAGGGCTGCTTTGCGCCGGGAGTAAGAGTAAGCACACCGGTAACAACAAGCGCCGCGCCAACGTTCTGCGCTGCGATCTCGTCATAATTATTTATTTTGTCGCGCTCGAAAACGACCTGAACACTCTTGAAGTAAGAGCCATCGTTAAGGTCGATAAATCCAAACGCCTTGGAATCTCTGAGGTTTCTGACCCAACCGCCGACGGTAACAGTCTTGCCGCCAAAGCTTTCGGGACTTTCATAAATTTCTCTGATAAGTTGTCTTTTCATCTTTCTTCTCCATGGGAGTTTATAGTATTATTATAACAATACTATATTTTAACATATATTAAACACAAATTCAATAGTTTTTACGCAATTTGTTGGCAAAATTACCTTGACGGAAGCATTTCATCTGTGTATAATAGTATATGCAACCGTAAGTTGCGCTTTTGAAAGCCAAAATGTATAGACTTGGTAGGCATTTTTTGATAAAATACAGTTACAAATCCAAACGAAAGAAGGAACAAAAATGACTATTGAAACCGCTAACAGATTATACGAATTAAGAAAACAGCATGGTCTGTCACAGGAGGAGCTTGCAGAAAAGCTTGGTGTTTCGCGTCAGGCTGTTTCCAAATGGGAACGCAGCGAGGCAAGTCCCGACACAGATAATCTTATTGCCCTTGCAAAAATATACGGAATGTCACTCGATGAGCTGGTCTACGGTGAAAAGAAGGATGAGAAATCAGAAACCGTGACCGAAGAGAAAAATGGGGATAGAGTCGACATCGGACCCACAGGCATCTTCGTTGAATCGGCAGACGGCGACAAGGTACACATCAACCTTAAGGGAATTAAGGTTACCGAAGGCAAGCAAGTTCACATAAATATAGATGACGACGATGACGATGATTTTGATGAGGACGACATTGAGGCAATAGAGAAAAGCGACGGCAAGGCAAAGTTCTGGCTCAGCCTTCCCTACCCCATCATCTGTACAATCGCCTACATACTCTTCGGTTGCTTTAATATTTGGGGCGGCTTTGGACACGCATGGATACTCTTTGTAACAATTCCCTTATATTACTCGCTTGTACACGCGATCTCAAAGAAAAGATTCTGCGACTTTGCATACCCTGTTTTCTGCGCCTTTGCATTCCTCTATCTCGGAATGTACCACGGCAACTGGCATCCCTCGTGGGTAATCTTCATCACCATTCCCGTATATTATTCTATCGCAGGTGCTATTGATAAAAAAATAAAAAGACCCGACCAAAACATAAAAATCGAAGCCGACTTCACCGAAGAATAAGCAAAATAAAACGCACCATAAAAGGAGAGCAGCCCCCTGCTCTCTTTTTTAATAGAAAACCACCACGGTGTTACCCGTGGTGGTTTGTTTTTATTTGCTTATTTTTACTCCCCATTCGTTCATTTTTTCTAAAAATTCATCCTTAGATACAACATATAAATCGGGACAACAAACAGATTTATTATATTTAAAATCCGGTTTAAAATTTACATTAAAGAATTTAAACGGATTAACAAAAACACTGTATACCGACGGCTTTAAAAATTTGGGCTTTCGAATCTTATTTTTTTTGCAAAAAACAATTCCCTCCAAATAAGGGTCCCTATATCCAAGCATTCCATCATATTGAATCATTTCTGCATTTAATTCTGTCCATTTATATGTTTTTTTAATGAATAAAAAACGAACGCTACACCCCTCGGAATCCATTATTATTGTTCTACACGATGAAACCCAAAACACAAGAATAAATGCTATCAAAATTATTGTTATAATTGTAATAAATACCCTTCCAAAATCAAAAGAGAAAAAACATATTACTAAAAAGGATAGTGCAATGCACAATAATGAGATAGAAATTCTATTATATTCTTTAGATGATTTTATTTCCATTATGTCCTCCTTTACGCAAACATACAAGATCACCCCACTGGGAGTTGGAAAAGCTTTATCCTCACTACCACGGCATTACCCGTGGTGGCTGTCTGGACTTAATAAGTTATGGCTTTTTTAAATATATTTGACTTTCGTGTAAATTGTAGTAATGATATACATCTATCAAGTGTTTTTCAAGTGTTTTCCACACAAATAGCGATATGTGCATTTCATGCGTTGGAGGATTGTCGATGGCGGGAGGTGTAACACATTTAAAATTGCCCAAATAAATCAAGTTTTTAGGAATTATCCTTTTGGATGTATTGGCTAAAGCCATTTGGTGATGAGGCAAGTGTCCGTATTCATCCCTGAAATATTGTTTTTTAGATTTTTCAGATATTTGCTCTTCTCTTGATCTATTGCCACTAAAAGGGAAAAATCGGTGTTCGTACAAGGTTGTGTTAGTTTGAATGAATTCTAACGCATTAAACTCATCTATATTAGTTGGTAGCCTGCCGCGACTAGTAATCTTTGCCCATACAACTGGAATAATATGACCGGGATGGCATGTTGTTTCTCCAATTTTGTAAAAAACAAAGTATTCACCATAGTGTCCCTTTTCTTTAGCATAATCACTTAACAAAGGATATGCGTACACGTCTCCAAGTTTCCACTGGCATCTATATAATTTAGGAATAGATATTTTCTTTGGGGAAGGATTTATAGAAAGAATCTTTTGTTTAAAAACAGACAAAACTTTTTTTCGCTGTATGGTAGCCTCAGAACTGATATTCTCCCATCGAACCAATACAGCATCTGAATCTAAATAATACAAAGCTGTATTTTTTACTGTATCTTCAAGAATACCATACTCCCATTGAATATCTGCTAAAGCAAACCAAAAATTAGGAGCCTCAGCAATATCATCAATTAATTCTTTATTACGTAATATGATTATTCTTGTTGCTTCTACACTTTGAATACCTTGCTTTAGCAAACTAATGTATTCCTCTTTAATATCTTGTGATACATCATTATCATAAATTTCACAGTTCCATGTTCCCATCCATTATACTCCTAACCAGTTTAGAAATTCATTACTTAATTGATTTTCAAAATAATCCAAGACAGAGTTTTTATATACATTCAAGTTGGGATTTTTAATACTTATCGCATTAGAACATCGGTTTTTACCCTTTTTATTTTATATTATCACACAAAATTTCATTTGTCAAGTTTTTCATACTGTCCAGATTGCTTCCATAGGCATCAGTGGGGAAATTATTGTTGTTTTTTCCCTCATTAAATAACTTTTCCTCTGCACATTAGTGGTATCAACGATGTGCCGCATACATAGCGAAGCGGCCTGAGGGTATTAGAAAACAGTTGATAACTGTTTTCCCCCGAAGGTGATTGAGCCGCAGCGAGAACGGGGCAGGATTTTGCAAAGCAAAATACTGAAAGTGGCACAGCCGCGACTTGCGAAGCAAGAACCACGACGAAGTATCTTCGCATTTTGCGCAAGCAGTACAGACGTTATCTCTATTTCCCGACATTTCCGCTTGAGAAAAGCAAAATGCGAATCATCGGCACACACTCATCACACCTGTTTTGCCATATCATCCGTTCCAAAGTCACCTTTGGATTTTCAGTTGCAAAGCAACATAAATTAACATATCAATCTCACGGATGATCTCGTGTTTCTGCATACTCATCAAGAATTCGATTGGCATAATTTGTTGCTTGTCGTTCCTCACCCATAGGTGTCAACTCCAAATTGTTTAACCATTGAAAATAATGGCTTAATTCATGAGCAATATTCCACAGTATACTTGCTAACGCATTATCTATTCCACGTTTTTCGGCTTGTTCTTGATAATAACCGACAGCAATACGAATATACGGCTCTTCGCTTCTATCGTAAGGCAAAAAACACGTCCCATAAACCATAGATCCATCTTGTGCCCGGATTTGTTTTTTATCTTTTACATACATCCGAATTCTCATAGGAAACTCATATTTACTGCGCAACCAAGAAATAAATTCTTTACAAGCACGTTTAACATTTGGGTCAACCGTTTTCTCATAATCTACTCTAAGACCAGAACGATGATAACAACCAAGATAATATGCTTCCCATTTTTTCATTTTCCAAATATCCACTACAATCACCTCGGTAAAATATTATAGAAAAGGACAGACTAAATACATTTGTTATTAAAGTAATTATATCAATTATATATTAAGTTGTCAAGTTTTTTCATACTGTCCAGATTACTTCCATAGGCATCAATGGGGAATTTTTTGTTGTTTTTCATCATTAAAAAATTTTCGGCTGTACGTTAGTGGTAGCAGCGGTGTGCCGCATACTAGTCGGGGCAGGATTTTGCAAAGCAAAATACTGAAAGTGGCACAGCCGCGACTTGCGAAGCAAGAACCACGACGAAGTATCTTCGCATTTTGCGCAAGCAGTACAAACGTTATCTCTATTTCCCGACATTTCCGCTTGAGAAAAGCAAAATGCGAATCATCGGCACACACTTATCACACCTGTGTTGCTTACTAAAAGCGCACAAACACCATTTACATTAGACTATCGCTGAACAAAGCCAAGCAATCTTGGATCATTTATTTGCACAGCAAAATAAAAACACCCTTGTAGATTTATCCGTGCTTGCACGAGTAAAAATACTTGGGTGTTTTATATTGATCCAAATTGCTTATATCATTAGTCGATATTCGAACCTGCTCCGCAAGTCCGATCGATATATTGCCCATGGCAACTCG
>JBGVRO010000005.1:0-9477 GCA_045128515.1 Eubacteriales bacterium
AACGAGAGAAAATGAGGCGAGGCAGATGCCCTGCCGTGTATTTTAGTAACTAAAGACGGTTTCTCTCTTATAATCTTAGAACAGGAGGACACGCCAATGCACAATTCTGAAGAACCGAATCACTTTTATGCCTGCCGTCTTGCGGGTTGCGAGATAGCGCGTATTTCGTGCATGGCGGCAGGTAACCATTAACGGCTAATCGGATGGCCAAACGGCTGAGCTAACAGCCACAAAAAACTGAATATAAAATTTGTGTTGTGATGCTTCTCTATTATTAAAATGAAAGAATCTTCCTTTCAAAAAGAAAAGTACTTTATACTTATGTGGAAAGAGAATATGTGTCACGTCGTTTAGGAAATAAAAGTTAATAGTAAAATGAAAATTTCAAGAGGCATTGACGCCGAAAAATGAATAAGTTGCGGTTGCTTACCGAAAGGTAGGCAACCGTTTTTTTGTATGCCGGGGAAGGCAAACCGAAGGCGCTACGAAGGCTACACTGAGGCTGCACGAGGTGACTGCGTGGCTTTTTCATCTAATGAATGTTCAATATTTTCAAGGGATTTCAGACTTTTTGGTTGACGTTTGTGTGCCACAGATAAGATAAGAATAGTATAGATAAGATAAGTATAGAAAAGGATAGAATAGATGAGAATAGTGAAGAAAAGATAAGACAAATTTTTTCTCTCTTTCTTACATACATTCATTCAAGTAATTCCCTTCGGGAAATAAAAAAGAGAGTAAACATATTGTCTACTCTCTGAATTTCGTTGTTATTTAATTCCACTCTTGCGATATGCAAGAGGGCTGGTATCCATATATGCCTTAAAGATCTTATGGAAATAGTTGGGACCCGAGAAGCCAAGCTGATCGGAAATCTCGTTTACAGGCGTGTCGGTCATTGTCAACAGACGAAGCGCGTGATTTACCCTGACACCGTTTATGTAATCAATAGGCGTCTTGCCGATAGAATCCTTAAACATCTTGGTAAAATAGTCGGGCGACAGCGCTACCATATCTGCAAGGGTCTCGATATAGATCTTCTCACCATAGTTCTCGGTGATATACTCAATTACAGGGCGCAGGCGAATAACGTTGTGATAGACCATTCGGTCAAGCTCGCCGCGCTGTCCTGCGTAATATCGGAGAATTGAGGATGTAAGAAGATATATATGCGCTCTGACGGGAAGAAGGTAGCACACGTCCTTGGAAATAAACTCCTCGTATGCTTCGTTCATAGAATAAACAAGACTCTCGTATGCAGGGTGCCCCTTTCGGAAGGTAACGATACGGCTGCAGGACTGAACGAAGAACATATAGAATATCTCGCTATCAAAGTTTGACATATTATCCTCTACAAGCGCCTTATCAAACACCATGGCGCGAATAGATGCGCGAGAGCCGATCGACTCTGCTCTATACACAAGTGTAGGAGGAATATATATAAAATCGCCCTGCTCTACCTCAACCACCTCAGTGCCAACAGAAACCGCAAGGCTGCCACCGGTAACCTGAATAAGCTGATGCGCATCGTGATTGTAGCCTGAGTCGATTATTCCCTCTCCACCTGCCGAGTAAAGTCTGAATAACGTCTTTTCTTCTGCCATAATCAAGCCTTCCTTTGTTTTGTAATTAGTAGAAGGTTGCAACCTCCTGTACGGGCTTTTCCGCCCTCTCAATGCTCTTTACGGTAAGAACGGGTCCCTTGCCGCCATAGAGCTTCGAGAACTCCTCGGTCAATCTTCCCTCTACAACAACCCAATCACGGGTCTGCAGCTTAAGATTACCCATACCCTTGGCAACCACACCGCGGTATGCAATATCGTCAGCGCAACAGGTCATTATGTGTCTGCCGATGGCATAATTGTCCTTGGGCAATGCACGGTCTAATGCAACAATACCCTTGAAGCGAATGTTCTTGCCAATATACTTTGACGTATCCTCGCTCATATCACGGTAGAAATAAGCGAAATCATCGTCTGTAATAACGATAGGATCTGCGTTTATATCATAAGGAAGCGGATCTTCGATCTGATCAAATTCGATCTCGCCATTTGTATCCTCATAGCAGATATTTGCCTTACGGCTGATGCCGCGCACGATCTTGTGCAGAGCCATCTTATCTGTCTCGGGAGTTACGCGATTGAATACAACCATCTCACAGCTGGTAAGCTTGTCTACCATAAGCTGACGCATATTTGCGTTATATACGAGAGCCGTAGTGCTGTCGCAAATGAATATCTCCTGATAAACCATCCAATTCTGCGGCAGAGAGTTGTAGAAGCGGTCAAGAGTCCACATGCCGTTATACTCTACCACAACAATGTCCGCACCTGCTCTCTTTTGCATTGCATTAAGACGGTCAACGGTAATAAGCTGCTCGTCCTCGAAGGAAGCGAAGCTGACGTTATCACCAAGGTCGTCGGGATAATACTCTACCTCGCCCTCTTCACAGGTGATTATAAGATACTTTCTCTTACCGTCATTAAAGTTAGGGTCCTTCATTGTTTCGACGATAAAGCTGGTCTTACCGCCCTCAAGAAAGCCCGTAAAAAGATATACCGGTATTTCCATTTTTATACACCAAACAATTCCTTGATTTTTTCCTTATCAATGCCTGCGCCGATTACACAGATTCGACCGATAATACCTGCAGAACCACAACGCACGTCGGGCTCACCGGGAACGTAGTCAAAGTGGATCCAACCGCCGCCTGCCTGCTCAACGATACCCTTGGCACGAAGGATCATGCCGTAATCGTCAGACTCGGAGAATTCGTCAAGAATGGACTTGATCTCGTCCATAGTAAAGTTCTTTGTAGTTTCCTCACCGAAGGATGAGAATACATCATCTGCGTGGTGATGGTGGTGGTCGTGACCGTGGCAACCACAGTTACAATGCTCACCGTGTTCGTGATGGTCATGGTCGTGGTGATCGTGATCGTGGTGGTGCTCACCATGTTCGTGGTGGTGCTCACCGTGTTCGTGGTGGTGCTCCTCATCGTGGTGGTGTCCGTGACAGCCGCAGGTGCAGTGCTCGTCGTGTTCGTGGTGATCATGGTTGTGATGATCGTGGTCGTGGTGATGCTCCTCATCGTGGTGGTGTCCGTGACAACCGCACTCGCAATGCTCGTCGTGTTCGTGGTGATCGTGATCATGATCGTGGTGGTGCTCCTCATCGTGATGATGTCCGTGACAGCCGCACTCGCAATGCTCGTCATGTTCCTGGTGATCGTGATCATGATCGTGGTGGTGATGATGCTTATGCTCCTCTTCAAGCGCCTTTAATGCATCCTCAAGGGTATCCTTATGCTCCATAGCGGCAAGGATCTCCTTACCGTCAAGGCTGTCCCAAGGGGTTGTAACTATAACGGCATTCTCGTTATGCTGACGAAGAAGCTTTACGCACTCGGCAGTCTTCTCCTCACTTGCAGACTGTGTATGCGAAAGCACGATAGCAGACGCGTGAGCGATCTGATCGTTATAAAACTCGCCAAAGTTCTTCATATACATCTTACACTTTTTAACGTCGGCAACGGTGGTAAAGCAGTTAAGCACAGCACCGTGCTCCTCTGCAGTCTTTGCCGCGCGAATAACGTCAGAAAGCTTGCCAACGCCCGAGGGCTCGATAATAATTCTGTCGGGGTTGTATTCCTCAAGCACCTTAACAAGCGCCTTGGAAAAATCACCCACAAGCGAGCAACAGATACAGCCCGAGTTCATCTCGGTGATCTCAATGCCCGCATCGGCAAGGAAGCCGCCGTCAATACCGATCTCACCAAACTCGTTCTCGATGAGAACGACCTTCTCACCTGCATATGCTTCTTTAATCAGCTTCTTGATAAGAGTGGTCTTACCTGCTCCAAGAAAGCCGGAAAATATATCAATTTTTGTCATTTTGCTTTGCTCCTTAATAGCAATATTTTTACAAATAATATTGTACTACAAATATAAAAAAATGTCAAGTGTACTTTTTTTACAAAATCTATTGACATATATATTTATATGTGCTAAAATAATCTGTACTTTAGATAGAGGCGCACTTAACGAAGAGTATTCCACCGAGATAGCCGCCGAGGCTGTGGGAGAAAGGCGTTGGTGCCGAAGCGGATGCTGTGGCAGGCATCTTGGCTGGCAGTACGGATAAGATCCGTAGTGCTGTCGCATTTTTTTGCGAAGAGCTATCATTCATATTGCACCGTCGTGCTTTGGGTGGATAGCTGTTTTGCAGCTATCTTTTTTTATTTTTGATTATTTTTTTGGAGGATATACAAATTGAAAGACGCGGTATTTACAGGTGCGGCAACCGCCATTGTTACCCCACTTACGAAGGACGGAATTGATTACGAGCAGTTCGCAAGACTGATTGAATGGCAGATTTCCGAGGGAGTTGCGGCAATCGTTGCCGTTGGCACTACGGGTGAGGGCTCTACCCTTTCCGATGCTGAACACAAGGAAGCAATCAAGTTCTGCGTTGAGCAGGTTGCAGGCAGAATTCCCGTTATCGCAGGAACGGGCTCTAACGATACTGCATATGCTATTGAATTGACGAAGTATTCCTGCGAGGTGGGTGCAGACGCAATGCTTCTCGTTACCCCCTACTACAACAAGGCTACACAAAAGGGACTTATCGAATCCTTTAAGGCTATTGCTGACGCATCTACAAAGCCCTGTATTCTTTACAACGTTCCCTCAAGAACAGGCTGCAATCTTCAGCCTGCATCTGTGGCTATTCTTGCAGATCACCCCAACATCGTTGGCATTAAGGAAGCCTGCGGAGATATTTCTCAGGTAGCCGAGCTTTGCGCTCAGGTTGGTGATAAAATTGCCGTATACTCCGGAAATGACGACCAGATAGTTCCTATCCTTTCGCTTGGCGGCAAGGGTGTAATTTCCGTGCTTTCAAACATTATGCCACGTGCTACGCAGAAGATGTGCGAGGACTATATGAGTGGAAACGTAGAAGAAGCAAGAAAGGCGCAGCTTAAGCTTCTGCCCTTAATTAACGCGCTGTTCTGTGAGGTTAATCCCATTCCCGTTAAGGCGGCAGTGGCAGCTATGGGTTATTGTGAGAACTACTTAAGACTTCCCCTTACTCCTATAGAGCCCGAGCATGAGGCAAAGCTTCTCGCTCTTATGAAGAAACAGAATCTTATCTAAAAGGATATAATATGAACATTTTACTTAACGGTATTTCGGGATATATGGGTCGCGAGGTTGCGAAGCTATGCGAGAGTAACTATCGCACAGCATCACTTGCCCTCGGAGTTGATCCCAACGGCGCATATGACGGTGCGCCGGTTTATTCAAGTCTTGATGAAATCGTAAGCACAGACGGAGTTGACTGTATTATCGATTTTTCGCACCACAGCGTGACACCTGCTCTTATTGATTTTGCTATTGCAAACAACCTCCCCCTTGTGCTTTGTACCACAGGTCACACCAATGAGGAGATTGAACTTATACATAAGGCGTCCGAGAGCATTCCCCTGTTCTATTCGGGAAATATGTCGCTCGGCATAGCATTGCTTGTTGAATTGGCAAAAACGACCGCAGCAGCCTTCCCCGAGGCAGAGATAGAAATCATCGAAAAGCACCACGACCGCAAGGTGGATGCTCCCAGCGGAACTGCGCTTATGCTTGCAAATGCTATACGTGAGGTTCGCCCCGAGGCATACGCAAACTGTGGCAGAAGCGGTCAGGGTAAGCGTACCTCCGAGGAGATCGGTATACACTCTATAAGAATGGGAAATATAGTTGGTGAGCATGAGGTTATTATCGGCACACCGAGTCAGACCATAACCTTAAAGCACGAGGCGCATAATCGCGCCCTGTTCGCAGAGGGTGCTATCGCTGCAGCGGCATTTCTTGTTAATCAGGATGCAGGACTGTACGATATGAAAAATATGATCTGTGGCGAAGGAGCTAAAGACACGGTTATTACAACCGACAAATGAGGTTTTTATGAGAATTGGAATTTACGGTTACGGTAATTTAGGCAGAGGTGTTGAGGCGGCAATAAAGCATCACTCCGATGCCACCCTTGTGGGTATATTTACAAGGCGCGATCCCGACAGCGTGAGCACCGTCAGTGGCGCTCCCGTTTACCATACAGACAGAATCTCCGAGTTTAAGGATAAGATCGACGTGCTTATCATATGTGGCGGTAGTGCCACCGATCTGCCCGAAATGACACCTGCACTTGCGCGTGACTTCAACGTGGTTGACAGCTTTGACACCCATGCGAAGATCCCCGAGCACTTTAAAAAGGTAGACGTCGCGGCAAGGGAAAACAGTCACACAGCGCTTATTTCATCAGGTTGGGATCCCGGTCTTTTCTCAATAATGAGAGTTTATTCCGAGGCAGTACTTCCCACAGGCAGAGATTACACCTTCTGGGGACGTGGAGTCAGCCAGGGTCATTCGGATGCGATCAGACGTATCCCGGGTGTTGTTGATGCAAGGCAATACACCGTTCCGGTGGACTCCGCGATTGAGGCGGTAAGACGCGGTGAGTGCCCTGAATTTACCACAAGAGAAAAACACACACGAGAGTGCTACGTTGTGGCAGAGGAAGGCGCAGACCTTACGAGAATTGAAAAAGAGATCAAGGAAATGCCCAACTATTTTGCCGACTATGACACCAGCGTGACCTTCGTTAGCCTTGAGGAATTGAGAGCTAATCACAAGGGTCTGCCACACGGCGGTTCGGTTATAAGAAGCGGTGTTACAGGCTTTGAAAATGAGAATTCTCATACCGTCGAATTCAGTTTGCACCTTGACTCAAACCCCGAATTTACCGCCAGCGTGCTTGTTTCCTACGCAAGAGCCGTGTGCAGAATGCATATCAGAGGCGAGGTCGGTTGCAAGACCGTGCTTGACGTATGCCCTGCCGATCTGTCACAGATGAGTAATGAAGAACTGAGAGCGAGGATGCTTTGATAAAATGCAGAATTCAGAATGCGGAATTCGAAATTAAGGATCAAAAAATGATTATTGTAAAAAACGAAGAAATGATATGTGATAATATATCAAAAAACCAAGAGGGCGAGCTATACTTTGCTGATATGCAGCTCTCGGCACTTGCAGAAAAATACGGAACTCCCCTGTACCTCTACGACGAGGAGAGAGTCCGTCATAACTGTCGTGTTTATCTTGAGGCGGTGCGCGAGGGCTTTGGAGATGACGCAAGAGTTATGTATGCATCCAAGGCGGCATCATTTAAGCAGCTTTACCGAATTGTAAAGGAAGAGGGACTTGGCGTTGACGTAGTTTCCTGCGGTGAGATATACACCGCCCTTGGCGCAGGCTTCCCCCTCGAAAATGCATATTTCCACTCTAACAACAAGACTGATGCTGATATTGATTTTGCAATAAAGAACGGCATCGGTTACTTTGTAGTAGATAATGCCGAGGAGCTTTTTGCTATTGACGAGATTGCGGCAAGACACGGAATTAAACAGAAAATTATGCTTCGTATTACCCCCGGAATTGACCCACATACCTATGCTGCAGTTGCTACGGGTAAGGTGGACTCCAAGTTCGGCTCTGCCATTGAAACAGGACAAGCAAAGGAGATCACCTCTCTTGCCCTCACCTTCGAGAACATAGATCTGTGCGGCTTTCACTGTCACGTAGGATCTCAGATATTTGATGCTGACGTATATCTTGCCACCTCCAAGGTTATGCTTGGATTTATCAGCGATATGGAGCGCGAGCTTGGGTTCATCTGCCGTGACCTTGATATTGGCGGTGGACTTGGCGTAAGATACGTGGAAAGTCAGCCTATCCTTGACATAAAATCTACTATACTTAAGGTGGCTGAAGAAATGAAGGCAACGGCAAAGGAGCTTGGCATTACCCTGCCGAGAATTTCCCTTGAGCCCGGACGAAGCATTGTTGCCGATGCAGGTTTGACACTTTACACCGTTGGTACAGTTAAACGTATTCCCGGCTACAAGACCTACGTTTCGGTTGACGGCGGTATGACCGACAACCCGAGATTTGCCCTTTACGGCTCGCCCTACACCATTCTGCCCGTATTTGACGATGAAAAGGTAGAGAGAGAAATTTGCTCTGTGGTTGGACGTTGCTGTGAAAGTGGTGATATTCTTCAAGAGAACGTTCCCATGCCCAACAATATCGCTCGCGGCGATCTTATCGCCTGCCTGACAACAGGCGCGTACCATTACTCAATGGCATCGAATTACAACAGAATTCCAAGACCCCCCGTGGTTATGCTCAAGAACGGAGAGAGTTATCTTGCGGTTAAGAGAGAGACTATAGAGGATCTTGCAAAACTTGATATATAACACCTCATCCGTCGGCTAATGCCGACACCTTCTCCCACTGGAGAAGGCTAATAAAAAAACAGACCGAGAATGGTGCGTGCTCTTAAGGACAGTTTACCTACCGACAGAAAGAGTAAGGTTTCCTAACAAAAATAGGGCGGTTTGAGCGAAAGTTCAAGCCGTCCTATTGTTTTTTGCATTGTTATGTCAAATTGCTTTTGCCTAAATTACACTTTGAGCAAAGTGTTTGCAGATTTTCCATTGTTGTTTCTCCACCTTTTGACCAAGGGATAATATGATCAATATGTAATTCTACTGAAGAGTCTTTAGCAGGGGAAGCTCCGCACATACAACACTTAAAATTGTCTCTTTGCATAACAATAAATCGCAACCTCAAATTAATATCTCTTTTGGTTTTGTGGTTTGAGGGGGTACTGGGTGTAGTGTTGTATTCCATTTCCTGATCGTTAATGTATAATACAAACATTTTAAGAGCGCTTGACCATTGTCCAAATCGTCTTAAATATGCACCGCTGGATATGTTAGAAATAAGCATATTATCCATATCTCGTCTGGTGGGTTGTTTCCCGATTTTTATCCATACATTCTCAATGTTTTCAAAAAGTTCTACGTTAGAAAAAGTTTTACATTTATAATCGAGTTCAGCAATCGATAATGCTTTATTCCAAGTTCCAAATCTTCGACTGACAGCAGAACTGCTGTATTGCCCATTTTCATCGTATTCTTTCATTGATAGCGATAAAGCATTAAGCATTTTTGCGGTAGCTTTCAAATCTGCTATTAATTCCTCATCACTTACACTCTTATGAAAATCCGTGTATTCAAATTTCATATTTGAAAGTCCTTTCTTTAATGCATCATTATATAAGTATATTATATCATAAAATCTCAAACAAATCAAGTCATAAGTGTAAACGGGCTTGTTTCATACTGTCGAAAGTTTTTTGATAAAGATAATTACCTTTCGGAGGGTGGAAAACATTTCGTCAATTTTCCTGACAAGCACTGCATTTGTGGACACAAACGCAAAATACGGTACACCTCTTTCGAGATATGCCGTATTTTCAAAAACTGTCCTTTAGAGTGACGCTCTAAATCGGTCTGTTTTTTTGATCTTTTTTTATTGATTAATAGCCTACAAGCTCGCAGAACTCGTCGATCTGCTCTGC
>JBGVRO010000006.1:0-13853 GCA_045128515.1 Eubacteriales bacterium
TGCGGAGTATATCAAATTTGTACCGAGTGATAACATCGCTCTCTCGACAACCTATGTGAAGCTCCCCGGCGCAAGCTCCTACACGACCTATACTTCGGGAACGCAGTATACGGCTGAGGGAGAATATAGCTTTTACACGGTTGACAAGGCGAATAATCAATCCGCAGTTTACACCATTACGCTCGACAGACAGATCCCCGAAGCACAGCTTTACGTGGACGATAAGCCCCTCAATAACGGCGGCTATACCAACGGCGATCATATCAAGTTTGAGAGCGACTCCGCAAAGTGCTATGTGAAGCTCCCCGACAGCGACACCTTCGTTGAATATCTCTCGGGCGCGGAATACTACAAGGCAGGTAAATATACCTTCTACGGCGTATCCGAAAGCGGCACCTCCACAGGCTATTACACCGTTATCATTGACCGCACAATCAAGACGGTTGACGTGCAGAACGTGACGGACGGCGTAACCAACGGCGACGTGGTCATCACTTGGACGGACGGAGATGCAAACCTTTACGCTCCCATCAAGTCCGTAACCATCAACGGCAAGGCGTACACCAAAGGTCAGACCGTTTATACCATTGATACCGCAACCTACACCGTAGAGGTGGTGGATGCAGGCGGTAACAAGTGGACAACCGAATTCAGATCTACCAAAAAGAACGTTCTCACCGACACCTTGCAGAAGGAATACTATGAGATCTACGATGTGAACGGCGACTATTTTGCATTCGCAACCTATGAGAACGCACTCGCGTTCACTACAGAGAGAGAAAAGAGCCTTGTAACCACAGGCACTTGGAACTCCGAGGCTTGGGATGCAGGCATTGCAATGGATGCAATCGATGCAGCCAACGCAGTAAACGGTCAGTATTTCGTATATAAGAAATCCGGCAACCCCGACGAGCTTGTGGCATACTTCACCGAGGAACGCCTCAATGAAGTCATTGCGGAATACGCAAAGGTCGGCATAGTTGACTATTTCTATTGGGAGAAGAATCCTGCAACCGCAGGCGAGGGTGAAAACCTTTACTCTTACTCCACGGACAAGAATATCCTTGCAAGCTCGGTAACGCTCGGCGAAAACATTGCCGTACTCATTGACGGCGAGGAATTCATCGGCAGCGTTTACGACGTGGAAGGCAAGGCTCTGCTCACCGTATGCGATGATTGGGGAAACACTTGCGACTATAACCTCACGGTTATCCGCAATGCTCCCGAAATTCTCTACGCAGTAGGCGAAGGCAATACCAACCCCGTAGTATACGAGCGCACCTATTATCTCAAGGACAAGGTGACCGTAAGCATCACCGACAGCTTTGACGAATGGGCAATGTTCTCGGTTTACGATGAGAACGGCGACCTGCTTGGCAACTTCAATCTCACCGACACCTATGCAATCACCGCAAGTGGAAGCTACACGGTAACTGCAGTAAACCACTATGGTGAATCCGAAACCTTCAAACTCGTGATCTCCCTTGATGCTCCCAAAGTGAGCGTTACCGAGAATGCAGAAGAAAAGAAGCTCGACATTGTGATCACCAAGAGCGCGGATGACGAGAGCCACATTCAGTCCCTTATTATCACCAAGTCCACCGACGGCGGCGAAACTTGGGTAGAGGTTGACAAGGATGACTACGGCACTCCTGTTAGCACCGGCACACTTGTGTACTCCTTCAGAACGAGCGCAATCTACAAGGTATCAGTAACCGATGAATTCCGCACCGGCATTGATACCGTCACCGCAGAGCTTGACTATGTACAGGCGAACCCCGAAGGAACTCTTGTAGGCGTAGACAATAACGGACACACCAACGGCACGGTTAAATTCGAGTGGACGGATGATGCAACTGTAGTTCTTACCAAGGACGGAACTGTCATTGAATACGAAAGTGGCGACGAACTCACCGAGGATGGTGTGTATACGCTCACCTTCGAGAACTTCGACGGCTACAAGGCATCCTACACCTTCACGATTGACAAAGCAGCTCCTGTTATTGCGACTGAAGGTGCGAACAACAAGGAATCCGTAAACGAGGATGTAAAGGTGTTCTACACCGAGGAAAACCTCAAGGCAGAGATCTTCAAGAATGGCAAGTCCCTCGGCGATTACACTTCGGGCAATCCTGTGTCTGCAGACGGCATTTACAGAATTGTTGTAAGTGACCTTGCAGGCAACAAGGTCGAGGTAGAATTCACCATCGACAAGACGGTTGATTACGCCATCAATGTCAACGATAAAGGTCTCTCCAACTCCGTAATCGCAACGGCAAATGAAACCGTAACGGTAACCCTTCTCAAGAACGGCGAGAAGATCGATTATGTTCTCGGAAGCGCGATTAGCGTACCTGCCGAGTATACTATGGCAATCACCGATGCTCTTGGCAACCACGAGGAAATCTCCTTCAAGGTTGTTGAATCTCTTGTAAAAGAGTTCACTCACAATTTTGATGATGTTGAGGGCTTCGGCGGTGTAACCGTTAACGGTGAGGACAAACGCCTCAATTACGGTACGCTCGAACTCAAGGAGGACGGCGTATACGAGGTAGGCGTAATCGTAGGCGGCAACACCTATCTCTTCAAGATAACCGTAGACGGAACTGCTCCCACTATCACCCTTAACGGTGTAGAAAATGGTGGCTCTACCAAGGATGCGGTAACCATCGGCAATCCTTCCGAGGATGCAACTGTTAAGGTAACGCTTAACGGTGAACCTGTTGAGTATACTCTCGGCGACGAGATCGCCGAACCCGGTGAGTACAGGGTAACTGTAACCGACGAGATCGGCAACACGGCTGAATACAGCTTCACCGTCGAAAAGACCATCAGCGTAGGTGCTATTATCGGCATAATCCTTGGCGTTTTGGGTGTGATCGGCGCGGTCGTTATAATCATCCTCAAGAAGAAGGAAATCATCTAAAAACAAGCACTGACCGTGGGCTGAAATAGCCTGTGGTCAGGAGTCGGAGGGCTGCTTTCTGGCAGCCCTTCGGCTCATTTTTTACATCATTTTACTACCACGGGATAAGTGTTTCTATACGCTGACAGGTGGTACTTGTCATGATGGTAGGAGAAGGTGAACCTCCCACTCTAAAAGATAACGGCTGAAAAAAGAAACATAACTCCTTAATATGCAAACGGATTGATTTATTCATAAAAAAGTGGTATAATATACACACGGAATAGCGAAAGAAAAGTCGGGTAAAATGCCGCATCGCATGACGAACATTTTTCTTTCTGCCGTAAAACTATCAGGAGGACGAGGTATGAAGCAACGTACTTATATCGCAATTGACCTAAAATCGTTTTATGCCTCGGTGGAGTGCATGGAGAGAAAGCTCGATCCTATGACCACAAACCTCGTGGTAGCAGACGAGAGCCGAACACAAAAGACGATAGGTCTTGCGGTTTCGCCCTCTCTTAAATCATTCGGAATCCCCGGTCGTCCCCGACTTTTTGAGGTCATTCAAAAGGTCAAGGAGGTCAACAATGAGCGCAGGCGTAAAGCAGGCGGTAAGCTTGTCGGAGAATCCTATAATATCAACGAACTCAACGCCAATCCCTCTCTCGCTGTGTCTTATCTCGTCGCCCCTCCTCAGATGGCGTATTATATGCAGTACAGCACAAGGATATATCAGGTTTATCTCAAATACATTGCTCCCGAAGATATCCACGTTTACTCCATCGACGAGGTGTTCATGGATGTAACAGATTATCTCGGAAACTACAAAATGACAGCCAAGGAATTGGCAATGACGATCATCCTTGATGTTCTTAAAACAACAGGAATTACAGCGACCGCAGGCATCGGAACGAATATGTACCTGTGCAAGGTTGCAATGGATATCGTAGCCAAGCACTTGCCTGCTGATGAAAACGGTGTTCGCATAGCAGAGATTGATGAAATCTCCTATCGTAAAACGCTGTGGTCGCACAGACCTCTGACAGACTTTTGGAGAGTCGGTCATGGCTATCAGAAAAAGCTCGAAGCTATGGGGATTTACACAATGGGTGATATCGCTCGTTGTTCCATCGGAAAGCCGACAGACCGCTACAACGAAGAACTTCTATATAAAGCCTTCGGTGTAAACGCCGAGCTTCTGATAGACCATGCATGGGGCTATGAGCCATGCACAATCGAGGAAATCAAGGCATACAAGCCAAGCACGAACAGCCTCGGATCAGGACAGGTCTTACATTGTCCTTATACAGCCGAAAAAGCAAGACTTGTTGTGCGTGAAATGACAGACACCCTTGTGCTTGATCTCGTAGAAAAGAACCTGCTCACCGATCAAATTGTGTTGACAATCGGATATGACATCGAGAACCTAACCGATGAGAAGCGCAGAAGCAAATACCACGGAGAAATAACCGTTGACCACTACGGGCGAGCTGTGCCCAAGCACGCTCACGGAACGCAGAACCTTGGAAAGCACACCTCTTCCACCAAAGGCATACTCAAGGCAGTTGACGAGCTGTTCGACCGCATTGTCAACAAGTATTTACTTGTACGAAGAATCAATCTCACAGCCTGCCATGTGATGGATGCAGAAACGGTAAAAGCAAATAGCCACGGAGAGCAGCTCGACATCTTCTCTATGCTCGAAGCTGAAGAAAAAGGCAGAACCGAAGCCGAGGATCAAGAGCGCGAAAAAAGAATACAGCACACAGTAATCGATATCAAGAAGAAGTTCGGAAAGAACGCCATCGTCAAAGGCATGAACCTCGAAGAAGGTGCAACTGCGATGGATAGAAATAAGCAGATCGGAGGACACAAGGCATGATTGACACAAACTACGACGATATGATAAATATGCCGTGTCCAACCTCTCCACGACATCCGAGAATGCCGAGAGCTGACCGAGCGGCACAATTCGCCCCCTTCGCAGCCTTGACAGGATATGATGCCGCGATTGATGAAACAGGACGGCTTACCGATCAGAAAATAGATATCAGCGAGGATATGAGAGAAAAGCTCGACCTCAAGCAGAACTTCCTCTCGGACATAATTGACGAGCAACCCGAAATCTCCGTAACCTACTTTGTCCCCGACAAGAAAAAGTCCGGCGGTGCATACGTTACGCTAAACGGACGGCTCAAGCAGATAGACGAATATGAACAGCTCATCATGCTGACCGACGGAAAGAAAATACCGATTCAGGAGGTTTACTCCATAGAATCAGACCTCTTCCGTGGGATGTTTGACTAATCAAAACGGTTGAAATATTCATGAAAATGTGATATAATAAACTCAACGATAAATAAGAATTTGACGAGGTGATTGTGATGACGGAAGATAGTTTGATCATAACAATCCAAAAAGTTGATAAAGATACAGAAACAGCAGAAGCATTGCTTGGATTTGTAAAAAGCTTCTCTTGGGAAGAAGTGAAAGAGCATACGGTTCGCGTGATCAAAAATTGGGAGTTTAAGGAATGGGAAACGCCATTCGTAGCAATGGCAGACGGTTGCATTGTCGGAATGGTAACCATTATGGAGTCGGATTATTATCCCTTGCCCGAGATATTTCCATGGATATCAACGCTGTTTGTTTCCGAAGAATATCGCGGCAAGAGGATCAGTAAAAAGCTAATTGATTTTGCAAATGAGTATGCGAAAGGTATTGGCTTTGATAAAACGTA
Organism: Eubacteriales bacterium; assembly: GCA_045128515.1. Classification (GTDB taxonomy): domain Bacteria; phylum Bacillota; class Clostridia; order Oscillospirales; family CAG-272; genus UBA1740. The sequence goes on from JBGVRO010000006.1 coordinate 5,649, forward strand.
TATCCCATCAGTACATATCGGGTTATATGAGAAGTACGGCTACACCTACATAAAAGATATAGTGAATTACGGTGGAGATATTGACCGCTTGTATGCTAAGGAATTAAGATAGTTATTGATAAATTCCAATAGGTCGAACAGTTAGGAAAATAAGAATTTGACGAACGCCAATCAATATTTTTCAAAAAAGGTATTGACTCTCACGCTCCGTCATAGTGTATACTTTTGTTGTGAGGTGATGAAATTGAAAATGCTAATTAAAGAATTTGCCGATTTCACGGGTGTAAGTGTGCGCACACTACATTACTACGATGAAATTGGGTTGTTGTTACCAGCCGTTGTTGACAGGTATACAGGCTATCGTTTTTACGACGAAAACTCCCTTCTTCGTATGCAGGAGATTCTTTTTTACCGTGAACTTGACTTTTCTTTAAAAAGCATAGGAGAAATTTTGTCATCCCCGAATTATGACAAAAGCAAGGCACTGAAAGAGCAAAAACAACTGCTCATACTCAAAAAAGAACGATTAGAGCGGCTGATTTCCGCCATTGACAGTGCCGTGAAAGGAGAAAATGTTATGAAAGCATTTGACAACAGCGAATTTGAAAAACATAAGGCAGAAGCCAAAGAAAAATGGGGTAGCACGGACGCATACAAGGAACATGCAGAGCGGACCAAGAATTACTCCAAGCAAAAGTGGAGTGACCTTGCCGTGGGAATGGACCACATTATGGCGGAGTTTGCGATATGCATGAAAAAGAGCGAAACGCCTGATTCCGAAGAGGTACAGAACCTTGTGAAAATGTTGCAGAGCCATATCACCGAGAACTACTATCTTTGTACAAACGAGATTTTGGCAGGCCTCGGTCAAATGTATGTTGCAGATGAGCGCTTCAAGAACAACATCGATAAGCACGCTGATGGTACTGCTGCGTTTATCTGTGAAGCAATAGAAGTCTATTGCCACAAGTAAATTCCAATTTGTCGAAAGGCTTGGAAGAGGGGTATTCGCCTCTGGCGAAGATTTTTCGCTCCGCCACTGGTGAGCGAGCTCCCCGATGGCTTACGCTCAAATGCGAACCCCATTCTGCGACTCGGAGAGTCGCAGATGGGCGTTCGAGAGCCTCTGACTGTGGCAAAAAATAAAGGACACCCACAAGGAGTGCCCTTATTTTTTGGCGCTGGTTGAGGGATTCGAACCCCCGTGGCTTTTGGCCAAACGGTTTTCAAGACCGCCTCGTTGTGACCGCTTCGATATTCCTGCATATAACTGCAACCCATAGGGCTGCGGTTATATGCAGAGAATATCTACACGGCTCTGAAAAATTCATTTTTCAGAATCCGCTTCGCATACCCCACGAAGTCATCGGGGAGCTTGCTCACCAGTGACAAGTGTGGGTATTCTCGTCTTGGACGAGATATTCCGTTACAGCCTCTTAGGATTGTAATTTACTATTAAATTCATTTTCATAATACACTTAGTATATTATACGCAAACATCGCATATAATATAACGTAGCCTGTATATCATACCACAAATTCCTGAACTTGTCAATATAAAAAATCTCTTTTTTTGAAAAAAACTGAAAAAGGTATTGACATTTTATTAAACAGGTGATATAATATAATGGCGATTAGGAAATCCAAGGTCGTTCGTATGCCGGAATGGCGGAATTGGCAGACGCCCGGGACTTAAAATCCCGTGAGATTTATTTCTCGTACCGGTTCGACCCCGGCTTCCGGCACCAATATCGCGGAGTGGAGCAGTCTGGTAGCTCGTCGGGCTCATAACCCGAAGGTCATGAGGTTCAAATCCCATCTCCGCAACCAAAATGAAAAGCAGTCCCTTGTGGACTGCTTTTTCGTTTTGTCTGCTGCGGTGTGACATGCCCCTTAATGACCTTCGGGACGAAGGGAATGGGAGAGCGAGGCACAAAACGGTTGATAACCGTTTTTGTCGAAGCGATGTCTCGCGTTGCGAGTCGGACGAGCCAAGTGTACCGAGGCGAAGGTAGACGACACAAAAGCAGACGGGGCAATGAAAAATCCCATCTCCTAAATCCCAGCTCTCATCTCTTAAGTTTCACACATTCCAACGCTATCACATTGAAATATGCAAAACTTAATGGTACAATCAGCTCTTCCCTCTCGCCGTTTACCACACTATGTATGGAAAACGGCTTGTTTTTACTACTGCCCAAAAAGAAGATCAATACAAATCTATTGGGATATAGACGGAACTATTTGTACGGTTCTCCGTCGGGGTTGTTTTTGAATATCAAATATGATCTGCAAAGCTAATAATAAAACATTGCTATTTACTCTTTGGAATGATATAATAAAAGAGAAAGCGAGGTTTTCGTATGCCACAAAGAGAAATGCTTAAAATTGATTTTCCACTTTACTCCATATTTGGAGGTGCACCTTATGATTTTTCAACCATTAAAAATGGAGAGTTGTTCTTATCCTATCCTGATAACTTCAACGATCCTTTTGACGGAGCTATTTTAATCAATCAAACAGAGTTTTTAAAAGAAGTCTTGCGCCGACAATTTAACGACAAATTTGTTTCAACGCTCTTTTCAGAAGCACCAAAAAACAGTTTTACTGATATTTTTGAATTTATTAAACAGTATAACTTTGCTTTAACCGATCTTCCAGATGCCCTAATTATGTATTCTGATGATTGCTCAATGTTTGAAAATATTGACGCAAATAAGCTAAAACAAGAGTGCCTCGCATTGTACAATGACTATATCAAAGCAATAAGAAAGATTCGTAATGAATATGGAGTTGCTTGCTTTACTACCAATACACCAGCGACCAATATGGTAATGTGGGCACACTATGCTGATAACTACAAAGGCTTTTGTTGTAAATTTGAGTTTGATTACTATGATGTTGATACTCCGCGAGATAAAAAAGGAACAGGTAATATACTTAAACATTTTCACAAAGTAACATACACAAAACAAACTCCTTTTATAGATGTGAAAGAAATACTAAAATATTCACCAGAGGAATTGAAAAAAAGCACGTATATTCATAGATTCATCGAAAAAGTTTTGACCTTAAAACACGAACAATGGAGCTATGAAAATGAATATAGAATTATTATTCACAAGGATTCAAAACTTTTTAAGAAAACCTTTACCAAAAACAAATGTGGATTTAAAATTTCCTTTCCTTACCTTAAGGCTTTGTATATGAGCTTTGAAAAGTGCATTGACGAAGCCGGTATAAAAGACATAGCTATCACGCACAAAGTAAACTATTATCTATTGACTCCTTCCAAAGTTGGAGTGCAATTGGTTGAAGATGGCAGTGTAATGAACATTCACAATATTATGCTGGATACGCATCGCATATTGAATACATTCACATCGCTAGAATTTCAAGAAAGAGAATTTTTGCCGCTTTGACAAAAACAAGCTGAGAAAAACTCTCAGCTTGTTTTCCTTTTTAATAATCCTTTTTCTTTCCGCATTTTACGCAAATAAATTCACCGAATATTAAATATTTTCTTTTGAACGAACTACCACAATATTGGCAAAGGCTTTGCGAACGACGCATTTGCTTATCATTTGTATTTTCGTCATCAATATAAATTTTATTGGTGGTAACATTTTTTTCTTTTGACTCTTTAGAAGATGAATCACTTGTGCTTGTTTTGTGTTCTATAGTTGATAAGCTTTTTTGATGAACAGGAGATATATTCGATTGCTCTACATCAGATTTTGCTTTTGTATGATTTGTTTGTGAATTAATAAAATTATCTGTTTTGGATAGTCTGGTTTTCTTTGTGACTTCACAAACTCGCCATTTTTTGCATGTTTGAGTGACTTTGAAAGGACAGCAGTGTGCTGTGCGAGTGCAACACGTAATAAAATCATATAAGTTACAATAATAAAAGTTGTACTTGTGTTTTTTGGCAGCTGCATAAATTTCAATAGGAGTAATTTCAAAAGTTTCTCCATTGGCGCAGGAAAACCAATACGGTATAGAGGAATTCATTTTTACATACTGTGCTATTAATTCGCCATTCTTCTTTTGATCCCAGAAAATACGCAAACAAGTATCTTCTATAAAAGGCACTTCGGTATCTTTTATCAATTCCAACTCGTATAAATCATATTGAGATAAAGCTTTCATGTTTGCACTATAATCTATCGATAAAATATCAATCAAATCATTAATACAATTTATAATTGTTTTTTTGTTTGTAGGATTGTCTCTTATAATTATTTTTCCATAAAAATCAGTAAGTGTAGGCAATCCTTCTTCTCTCACTCTAATGACATAAATACCATCGTTATTAAGTGCTTGATTTTTCGCTTCGTCAACATCTAATTTGTCTTTGTGCCAGAATAAGCCGTCATATTCAATACCAATATTCAACGAAGGAATATATACATCTATTTCCACTATCTCTCCATATTGTGTTATATATCTTGCTTTGTTTATTGCATCATTGAAATTCTTTTTTATATGATAGAAAATTGCTTGTTCAGGAAAAGATGTTTGTGTATCAGGCTTAAGAAAAACAAAGGGTGCTAACTCAAAAGATACTCCGTGATTATTTTTCCACCAATATTTTTGTGTACTGTCACAAGAGATCGTTTGTGGATCAACGTCATTTTTTTCAAAATCCCATAGCTCGTCTATCAGCTCTTGCGAAATAGGTTTAATCTTTTTGGGAGCTGTTGATGCACGGCGACCTCTATTGCAACCGCAGGTTCTCGCATTTCCTTTAACCATAGCATCAACTTTTTTTATCGTTTCATTACCACAATCACACTTACATTTTGCAAAAAGCTCTTCTTTCCCATTATCTTCCTGCCAAAAGACTTCAATAATAGTGAGGGAATGGAATTTCTGTCCTATGCGTTTTTTAGGCTGTTCTTCTTTGTAGTAAACAAGCAAATCAGCATATTCTCCAAAGAAAAAGTTGTCTTTAGACCAAGGTTCGTTAGTGTTTATTCTAAAGCATTTCTTTTCGCCATTAGAATAATAAAACTCAGCAAAAGACTCTAATGATGAAAACACATCAGAGTCTTTAATTTTATCCCATTCTTTAAGAAGCTTTTTGCTTTTTAAGTCAATAGCCATTATACGCACATCCTGTAAGCTAAAATTACACTATTATTTTATCACAAAACGCAATCACTTTCAATAGTAAAAATTAAGTCTGTGCATAGTTCTAAAACAACGCAAATTTATAACACTTTCGCACCTGTTTTTCGGTCGGTTTTTTCTACGGTTTTGTGGCTGAAAACCCAGGGCTGGCAAGGCTTTCGAAGTCAAGGCATAGATCGTTTTATCAGCTCATAACCCGAAGGTCATGAGGTTCAAATCCCATCTCCGCAACCAACTGTAGCCTAAGTAGAACCATACGTTTTACTTAGGCTTTTTTATTTTATTATTAGCTGTATCGTCATTCCCTCTGCGACGGTATTTAAGCAAAAAGAAAAGCCCCGATTTTCATCGGGACCATTTCTCGTGGGTTTAGTAAAATAGATTTCCATCTTATCATCGTAAAGGATTATCTCTTTTACAAGATAGTTTAAGTGAAGAAGAAATCCATATATTCTCGTATCTGGCTTCCGTTTGTTCAATTAACTTGTCATTTATGCGTCCAATTATTTTCATACATCTAAATTCCATCATAGCATATTTTACAATCTGTAAAATGATCATTCTTGAAGCGGATAACATAAAAGCATAAACAGGAATCGCTGTTGATTCAAGTACGTTTTGCGATATACTAAGTAAAATAGCTATCCAAATAGCCACAACTACATATAAAATCTTATAAACTAATTTGAGCCTTTTTTCTCTAAGCTCAAAATACTCAACTTTGCTTATTTTATTTTCGTCGTTGTTATTCACGTTTTTCTCCTTCAAAAACAATATTTATTATTTCATAAATCCAAGATATTGCGTATTGATATAATCACCTCGTCGGAAAAACAGCACATCAATTTTGACGAAACACCAATGCTTATTAATAATGGTTCAAAAAACTATATTATATATAATACTTGTTTTTTCGATAAAATTCTTCAAAAAAATAAAAATAATTTCTTTTTAATCTTTCGTGCCATTTCCTAACACGATCAAATACTCATCAAGTCTTGCATCCACGTACTCTGCGATCAAATCTATCATCGCTCCTGCATCTCCGTCACGGTAGAATGCATCAAAAGCATCGTAATAACGTTTGCGGTCTGTAAATTTGACGTTGATAGGTGGAAATCCGTTACGGATAAGCTCAAGGTTGAGAATTAAACGTCCCGTTCTTCCATTGCCGTCAACAAACGGATGTATTCCCTCGAATTCAAGGTGGAAACGAGCAATTCGCTCAACCGTGGTCATTCCAATTTTACGTTCTTCATTAGCGGCAAGCAATTCGGTCATCTTGGGCTCAATCAAATATGGCTGTACCGGCTCGGTGTAAGCTCCCATAATGCGAACAGGGATGCGGCGATATTGACCTTTATCTTCAGGACGGTTCATCAACACTAATGCGTGAATGTTTTTAATCACGTATTCTGACAGTTCAACGTTATTTTTTGCAATCTCTTGCACGTAAAGGAATGCATCTCGGTGTCCTACAGCCTCAAGATGATCCTTCAGCGGTTTTTGGTCAATGGTCATACCCTCAAGAGCCAACGCTGTTTCCTTTAAGGTAAGAGTATTGCCCTCAATGGCGTTAGAGTTATATGTGAAGTCAATCATAAACTCCTGTGCCAATCTTTCGACTTCCGCAGGGGTTAAAGGTCGCATTTCGGCAAGGCGTTCTCGCTTTTTTTCTATTTCAAGCAAAATGCCGGTTCTTCCACATCTTCCGTCCATAGGCTTTTTCGCATTTTCGGGAATCATATAGAGCTTTCCTTTGCGAATTACTCCTTCGATTTTGCCTTCTGCGCAGAGAACACGAACACGACGTGCCGATATTCCCCATTTTTCTGCGGCTTTTGCAACTTTGATGTATTCCATTAGAGTTACCTCCATAGTAAGTTCGTTGTTTTAAGAACAGTATACCACATTTGAGGAACAATATCAATACTTTTTTATAAAAATATCAATAATATTATTCCTAAAACAACGTTTGGGGATTATAAATTGGTAATTGCTAGGTTGAACTCCAACTAACAAAAACAGGGAGAGCTTTGCACTCTCCCATTATGTATTTATCTGTAAATAAGCCATATTGAGTATGTAAGTATTATTTTCATTGTACTTGATATCCCGTAACTTCGATATACCGTTGTTGCAGGAGCATTCTGTGTCGCCAAACTGTAGCGTAGGCAATTCCTAACGATTTAGATATTTCCACGACGCCCATACCCTTAAGATAGCAATCTAACACCTTCTTGTGTTTTTCTTTAAGGTTCATTCGCGCTACGATTGCCTTTGCTCTTTCATGGCTTTCGTTAATTGTATTTTCTTCTATGAATTCTATATTTTCCTCGGCATCCTTATAACTGATAGGGTAGGTTCTTTTATGATAATCCCACCTTTTGTAAAAAGCCGCACCGATTTCACTATAACAAGCATGCCTTATTGTAACTTGTTTATTGTACCTGTCAATTACACTATCGCCCAATTTCATACCTACATAGTTAAGTAAAAACAGACAGGCTGTTTGTACTAAATCATAGCTGTCTGAAAATATGTGGTTTATATTGTTTTTGCCTTTTATGTCACCAACAAGATTGTAGTACATACGAAGCTCGTAATCACCTCTGTATCCAATCATACGTTTCAAAGCACATAATGCCATATTTTCGCATAAATAGAGCACGTTTTCTCGTGTGATCACGGTATCTAAATCGGTTGTATATTTTTTAGCTATCTCAATTTTGATTGTTTCTTTCATTTTCCTATACCTCCGTGTATTTAACCTACAAGCTTGTACCAGATTTTATAGTCAAGCTGAATTTCACGAGTCTCGTAATTGTCCTCACCGGTATCGATCTGAACTTCACGTATTTCGTAGGTTGCACCTTTGAATTCACCGGGCTTATCTGGTATAGGATGACAATCCTTTATACAGTCTTGAAATACCCTGATGTAAGGCTTACCGTTCTGACTGATGCAAGCGATAATCAAGTCTTCATCGGTTATGTATCCAAGACCTGATATCTTGATTAACTCATCCTTTCTGTACCTTGTTACGTTGTAAACTACTTTTTTCATTTT
>JBGVRO010000007.1:0-2291 GCA_045128515.1 Eubacteriales bacterium
AGAGACCGAGGACAAGCCCGTGGTAGAAGTTCTCACCGACGGTGTCGTAGCTGCTTGCGGACTGCATCAAAAGCGTACCGATGTGCTTCTGAAGTGCCGTAGCATTGTTGGAATAGATTGCCTCTTGGATAGAAATTGCGGTCGATTGCGGAACAATTTTGTGTAGCTTTTGGAGAACTTCTTTGTTATAAACAAACGCGATCTCCTTATTGGGAATGGCAACTTCGCACATGAAATCTCCACTGAAAGCGGGATCGGATTTAATAACCTTCAGATATCCGGCAACGAGCAGAAAACTGTATACAGATGAAGGATTGTTCTTGACCTGCGGGTAGATAACACCCGTATCAATATAGGTCAAGAAGGATTCGCCTTGCATAAGAGCGTTAAGTTTCTCGTAGACGGTTTCATCCGCTTCTCCAAGAATCTCACCGATAATATCGTTGCTACCTGTGGATTGCCAATAAGCACGCGCCTGACAATCGTTGCGGAAGTAGTTGATAACCGACCAGGGATTAAATATCTCGGTATTACCGAACTTATATCCATCGTACCAAGAGCAGATCTCTTCGTATTTATCTTCTGCTTTATAGTACTGTGCCATTTCCTTAACTTCTTCGGCGGTAAATCCAAAATACTCGCTGTATTTGCCGTCTATAATGGAGTTGATGGTGAGGTTATTAAGACCGCTGAAAATGCTTTCCTTTGCTACGCGGAGAATACCTGTGAGGAATCCGTAGGTTAGATGTTTGTTATCCTTGAGACCGCCGGAGAAAAGGTTGCGCATAAAGCCGATAACTTCGTCGTAGAACCCTTTGACGTGTCCTTGCTGAATAGGAGTGTCATATTCGTCTATGATGATAATGGGGGCTATGCCGTGATGCTCGTGGAGCATACGGGAAAGATCTGCCAACGCATTTGAGAGATCAACGGCGGAACTGTTTCCGGACAAAAGATTTTCAACACGCTTGGCATCAGCGGCAGAAAGCTTATCATTTTTAATAAGCTCAGTATGACGAGCTGTTTCTTTGGAAAACAACTCATTGAAAGCTTCAAACGTTTCTTCCCACGTATTGAATTTTACATCCTTAAAACTCAAGAAAATGACGGGGTATTTTCCTTGACACTCTTGATATTTTTCGCCGTATGCCCAAATCTTTTTGTCCTTGAAATAAATCGACGTATCTTCTTCCGTCTTTTCAAAGAAAGTGCGGAGCATATCCATATTTAAGGTTTTTCCAAATCGACGTGGGCGCGTGAAAAGAGAGACCATTGGACGTTCATCAATAAAATCTTTGATCATCATGGTCTTGTCAATATAGTAATATTCTGTCGATGCCAAGCGATAATCGGAAACACCGATAGGGAGAGGAAGATTTGTGGGGCGTGGCGCCTGAATGTAAGCTCCCGTTTTGATTCTGCTATCGGCAGGCTTTTCGGCATTGGCGGGAAGTTCCCAAGCACGTCCATTTTTGACCGCACCCTTTATTTTTCCTTTTTGACAAAGAGCAATCACACGTCTCTCTGTGATACCCCATAGTTTCGCTGCATCTTTCACACGCATCATATCTGCCATTGGATAAACCTCCAATTATATTTTTACATGATACATTATAGCACATTATCAGAACAATGTCAATATGTTTCGGAACAATGTCGATAATTTTTGATATTGTTCCGAAACGTTATTCCGATGGAAAACCAATGGTCCATTTCGACCCATTGATTTTGGGGTGGGTCTCCGCGACCCAGCCCACATAGCTTTGCCGATCAAGTGCGCAAAATTAGCACGTGAAATCAAGTTATCTTTTTGATAACTTGAAAGTAAAAGTAGGCTGGACTTTGTGTGTCCAGCCTACAAAAGGGTATAACAGAAATGGTGCGGCTCTCAGCGACCCGCACCAAGATCAAAGGGCGAATTTCGCCCCTTGAAAGAAAAGCGACTTGCTTGTTACAGCAGATCGCTCATTTGTTTATCATCTGGTATTCTTCGATTTATTGTTTATATTACACTCAATTAGCGGTTGTTTGTCAATATGTTTGAGAATATTTTAAACATGAAATTTTGATAAAGCATAAGCGACCTGACTTTTACAGCAAATCGTTTAACACTTACGTGACGATGGTCTGGGCACGGTGTGCCCAGAGCAAAGATGTTGTGCATATTTATTGTCCTCTTGCCGCAAACTAAAAAGAAACGGCTTTTGTGGGGGCAAGATGGATATTATCAAGGTCATATTGACGTCGCTATTGTCGGTGGCGGCGTTGTTTATCATCACAAAAATTATGGG
>JBGVRO010000008.1:0-27841 GCA_045128515.1 Eubacteriales bacterium
TAATTTAATTACCTTCACTGTTGGACAAACTGATCTCTTGGCTGAAAGAGGTATGACTTGGAGTCAATGGTTAATAGATCCCAAGTATAACACTGATTATTTTGTTCAAAATGGCGAATACATTAGTATAGGTGCAGAAAAACTTTATCTTTGCATGGAAGATGGAACGCGAGTTAAACCTTCTGATGAGATTCTTGAAGGTGGTGTATATTATTTCTCAACAGTTTAGCGCCTTATTAAACACCCATTATATTTTAAATTAATACCCTTTGTGAGGGTTTTAATAAATAAAAAAAAGGAGTAAAAAAATGTTCAAACTTACAACAAAGCAGACACGACTTCTTTCGAAGGTTGTAGCAATCGTACTCGCGTTTGTAGTTCTCTTGGCTATTGTATCTATCTTTGCCAAGGATGATGATGGTTATAAGACCATTTATCCCAGCTACAGCGTTGGCGCTATCAGTAAGACCACCGGTGATTTCACCGAGGATGAGGCTGCTATTTGCACCAAGGACATCATTGAGTGTACCGGAATCAAGCTTACTGCTGATTTTGACAGCAACATCAAGTACACTGTTCATCTTTATGACGAAGATGACAAGTGGATCAGATGCGTAGAGAACGAAGGTCTCAATCTCACTCTTGAAGAGCTTGATGCAGAGGACACTGCAGTTCATGGTGTAAGAATCGTAATCTATCCTCAGTCTGATGAGAACGAGAAGGTTTCCTTCCTTGAAAAGGGTACATACGCAGGTCAGCTTACTGTCAAGATTACCGACAAGGCAACCAAGACAACTGATTAAGAATATCACTTGAAATGGGTAGGGCTTTCCGCCCTGCCCATTTTTCTTAAAAGGAGAATACAATGAAAAAATACAAAAAAATACTTAGCGTAATACTCCTTTTGAGTATGCTTTTTGCGCTTTTTTTGCCTACAATAGTTCATGCTGAGGAAAGTTATACTTTAAGCGGCACTTGGCAGTTTAATGAGAACATCGAACCTCGTGATTCATCCATTAATGCTTATATTGATTTTACGAGTTTTGATTGTTCTGTAGGTTATGATATTGAATATCTTTGCTCATCACACCAAATTCGATATATGGACGATGAGCTCGGAAACGTTCTTGTTTACGATAGTTCCGGTTGGAAATCTCTCAAATACCGTACTGTTAATTTTGGTGAAGTTCCGCAAGAGGTTGAAAAGGACTTCTATCTTTGGTTCACCAGTGTTGCAAAAAAAGTCGAAGTTAAGCCCTCTGCTGTTATTGATGATTTGAATAAAGACAGTAAATTTAACGTAAACAATTACCCTCACATAGCCGATAATTATGGTTTGGAAATTATTCAAATAGCCGAGAGCAATAATGGTGAGCTTTATATTTATGTTTATCAGCCGAGTGATGCAACAAAGAATTTTGAGGCAAAGTACATAAATATGTCAGTTCAAGATATATCAACGAGAAATTTAACTTATGATCTTTATTCACTCACTCTCGTAAATAGCTATGGCGTTTTCGATAAATACGTGGTCAATAATTTTACTGTAAAAAACGATGTTTATCGTTATTACAATATTGCTTCTATTTATCGTGAATACGATAAAACGGTAGATGCTTCTTCCGAAGCAATAGACACTAAACAATATAAATCTTATCCGGTAGGTCAGTATTGGTGTACTTATTATTACAACGATGTTCTTACATATGAAATGGAGAAGATTAACGTAGTTAATATAGACGTACAGGCCACAGGCTCGGTTAGATATTTCGATGGTTTTAAGTTCTATTGGGATTCTTGCGATAGCCATTACATTGCTTTTTCTGTCAGCAATTATAATATCGATAAAATTTATGATGCTGATATAACGTATACGATAACAAACTACAACTATTGGTATAACAACTTAGGAGCCGAAAGCACCAAGGTTCTTAGCACGGAAACAATTACTAAAAAGCTTACCGAATTTGATACTGCAGGTAATTCCGGCGGTGGATTACTCGGAAAAAAATACACATGGAACAGAATTCAGGATGTAAATACTTTCATCAAAGAAGCTGAAAAAGATGCAAACGAAGCTTTTTCTACTCAGGAAAAAAATGCTCTTAATAATGCACAGTTTGTTTTTCGCTTTGCTGAAACAGACTATGAAACGGTTTCTACAGGAAGTGAGGTAAATACTAATTATTCCGTTGCAACAAATATTGGTATATTGCGACTTCATTTTCTTTCAGAAGGTAAAGTATATAACCTTGGTTGCGTAAGTGATCTTGTTGGCACAGATTCGAATCCCGAACTCAATGTTGATGGAAAAGATAACTTAAAGAATTATCTTGAAGAAATGGACGCTTATCTTGAAGATTTCTTCAAGGTAATGTTTCTTATCATCCTCGTTATTATTATCCTTATTTTCATTATTTTTTTCAAGCCTGTAATTAGCTTGATGTTCTGTGGAGTAACAGAAATCTTCAGCTTGATTTATTCAACGATCACGTTTCCATTTCAACTTATAGCATCGGCATTTAAGAGTAAGCGAAGGTAGGTACATATGGATTTTTTAACGTTATTTTTTACAACTGCACTTGTTTTTGTTATACAAAAATTCTTGCAGCATATATGGGATAAAATAATCCTGGAAAATAAAAAACGAAAGAGAGGTTCAAGATATGGCAAATAAGAAAACAACGCCATATTCAAAAGGCAAACGGTGGGGCTTTGCGGTAGCGAAGAAGCAACTCGGTAACGGCAAGTTCGGTGTTCACAAAGTGGACAAGGCTATGCGCACCTGCGCGCAGAACGCACGTTCCGGCACAAGGAAGCTCAATCAGAATGAGCGAAGTGCATACCGTGGCATTGTCGACGGCATGTACGATGCGATAAAGGCATCGGAACGTAGAAATTAAATTTAAGGAGTAACTAAAATGGCATACAGAAGAAAAAACTATTCAACAAGATACACTAAAAGACGTACAACTCGTCGTAGCTCGTCTTACAAGAAAAGCTATAATAAGCGCAGACGTTCAAAGAGATACGGTTCTTATTCGAGAAGAACATATCGTTAAATATTTGAGCATAAAAAAAGGCTCGCTCCTTGCGAGCGAGCCTTTGATTTAGTTTATACCAAGTTTAGGTTTTAAACATCCTGCAATACTATTTAGATCTTTATCATCCATTATGATTACTTTTAAACCTAATTGTGCGTAAATTTTTTGTGTATACTCTTTGCTTTTTAAGTAGCTTTTCTTCGTTATTTCGTTGTATTCAATATATACTTCGTAGTCGGGCAAATAAAAGTCGGGGTGTAATGTTTTATCTTCACCATCTTCTTTGTAATATATTGTTTTTTCATAAACTGAACGAATTTTATTATTATAGAAAAAGTTGCTTATAAGGGCTTCAGCTCTGCTTCTTACTTTTCTGCCGTCATCACATTCGATGGTAAGATTTCCATATTTATCAAGAATTTCTACTTCCTTGCAATTTGTAATTCTTATGTCTATGGATTTATCTTTGTAATCTCGATAACATTTTAAGCAAAAATGTTTACCATTTGAATTTTCACCGCAGATAATACACGCCAGATCCGAAGAAGTTGTTTCTCTCGGTGGTTCCTTAACAACCGTCTTTGCGGTTGTTTTGCATTTGCAAGATTCCTCTGCACCATTCCATCCACCGCATGTATCACATTGAACAAGCTCGCATTTATTTGCAAGCATACCATGTTTACGGCAAAGGCGATCTCTACGAGCTTTTCCCATATATACATTGGTCTGCTCACCACAAATAGGACAAATCAAATTATCGTTTCCCATAAAAACATCCCTCCACATAAGATAATCAAATTTTACCACAAACCAATATAAAAAGTCAAGGCGTATAGCCACAAAGGAGAAGAAAAAAATGTATTACGGTCAGAGAGATAAAATCATTTCAGTTCGTGTTAATTCGGAGCTTTTAGCTGAAGCTCAGAAAATTATAGACAGTTACACAAAGGTTTATGGCGGCAGAGGTGAGCGCAATTTTTATTCTTGTAACGTTCCCGGTAGTAATACTTCATGGGGTAAATTCAGCATGGCTGATTTATTTGAAAAGGCGTTAAAGGATTTTGTTGCCAATACGCCCATCAATCCAAATAGAAAGTAATACATCAGCATCGAGCGAATGTATTACATTTAACCTCGAGGTGCAATGTATTACATTTCCTGCGCTGAGATTGTAATACTTTTCGCACGTTTGTAATGTATTACATTTCACTGCAGTTAAAAGTATTACAATTTAACCTTAAGGTGCAAAGTATTACATTTCACGACCGCAAAAAAAGGAGAAGAAAAAATGAATAATGAAATATCAGTTTGGAAAAGACTTTTCTTTATCATCTTAACGTTAGTATTAGCCTTCGTTGTAAGCTACGTACTGTTTACAGGGGGGGTATCGGATGAAATATATACATAAATTTAAGTCAGATTACCGACATGTTATCTGTTCGGTAATAACCTTAATCAGCATTGCCGTTGGCTTTCTGTTTCCCAATTCCTTGCCTCGCATAGCTGAAGCTCTGCGAGATTTTTTTGTATCTCTCGTATATTACATAGTAGAGATATTTACTACCGGAGATAATCCCATAACTCCTACAGTTACTAAATTACAGGAGTGGAAGTTTGCTGATCAGATATGGAAACCTATACGGATCCTTCCCGAAACCTGGGAAGAATTCGTCATTTTTTGGGAAAAGTATTGGGAAAAGTTTTTCTCAAAGGAAAATTTTGAGGCATACTTTGACTATATCGGAGATTTTTTCTTCTACCTTTCTCGATTTTTACTTATCTTCCTTCCACTTGTAATGGTGTTTTTATTGCAGATAAATTCGTATAAAAACAAGCGTTGCAACGTGCGTAATTTGGAGTCTAATGAGCTTAAAAAGTTCAAAGCCTTTCAGTTCAACCGCGTTTACCCGGTAATAGCTTGGTGCAAGGATTTTGTAACGTTCCTGAAGGAAAATCCCGAGTACAAAAATATGTGGATTGTACTTTGGTGCTTACACTTTAACGTCTTTGGCATAGTAATAGCTTTTTTGTCACACTATCTTTACTTTGTAGCATCATGGGATGTTTTGTCTTTGTATTCGCAAGCTTTGAAGCTTCAATATGATATTACACCGATTGTAAGATTCATTCCAAGTATCATATGGATAATTCTTGTTTTCAAGATATACAATTATATCTGTCGTTCCGTTGCATTTACTCGCATGTATCATGCAGAGGATTGCAACCATTCTTTCCTCTCGGGACGAGGAGTTGTTACAACTCTTTATGGAGAAATGGGAATAGGTAAAACGCAGATGCTGACAGGTATGGCACTTACATCCGAGAAGGATCAGTTTGACCGAGCATTAAAAATCTTAGACCGTAAAGACGGAATGTTCCCGAATTTCCCGTGGCAGACATTCCGTGACGAGATAAAGAAGAATATCGAGGACGATACAATCGTGGACCTCGATACCTGCAGAAAATGGGTAAGATCTTATCGCCCATTTTTCGATAGAATAACCTCGCTGAATTACACCTCAGAGGAGTATCAGAAGCTGCGTGATAGATACGGTCTATTCAAGAAGGACTACACCTTCGGCTATGATTATACGCACTATAAGACAACCTATAGTGACGAGCTTAAAATCACGCATCTTTTTGATGCCCTCGAGGATTATGCTTGTGCATATCTTATTTTCACAGTAAAAACTACGCTTATATTCTCGAATTACAGTATCAGAGTGGATTCCATTCTTTCGGATCTCGGCAATATGCCGAGCAGAGATACAGATTTCTTCCAACGTGATCCTGAGCTTCAGGAAGTGTATTCACGACATGCACATATCATAGATATGGACATGCTTCGTCTTGGCAAGAAGATCGTCAAAGGCAATCCGAAGGCGAGAAGGTTGTCTTTTGGTACTTTTGTCATTACCGAAATTGATAAGGAATTTAAGAATATGAATGTTCTTAAAGAAACGAAAATGAACACCGATGAAACTAACCAAAAGAATGACCTTCACGACGCTTGCCTGATGATGTGTCGTCATGCAGCAGTTGTAGATAACGAGGTGTTTATTCGTATTATAGCCGACCTTCAGCGCCCAGAAGCATGGGGTGCGGGTGGCCGTGAGCTTGGCGAGATCATTTACATAGCTGAAAAATCTGAGCTTGCTCCGGCATTGCCGTTCTTCTCTCCGTATTGGTTCTGTCAAGGTGTATTTTCTTGGATAAAAGATAAGTGGGATTCCTTCTATAATGATTACATCATAAACAGAAGCGATAATATTCTTTTCGTATATCTTATGAAGAATATAATCTCGAAGATCAACAATCATTACGATAAAGTAAACGGCTTGTTTGGTATTCAGACCTTTAAGCTTGAAATCCAAAGTGGTAGAATGGACGGAGAGGTTAAAAAAGACAAATGGCGACTTATAACGAAAAAAGACCGTTCTCGAAGATACAGAACAGCCTGTCTTGAAGCCGTATTTGATAGCTATGAGCCGAACACAATGCACATCGATGATTTTATCATGTATGCAGGTGAAGTCGGCACAGACGAAGAAAATCAGCTTCAGAATAGTTATTTCCAAATGGATATAGCAAAAATGAAAGCATTAAATCTTGAAAAGGAGACTAAAAATGTCAAAAAAGAAAAAACCTTCTCGGAGAACCAAGAAGGCGAGAGTTAAATATCCACATTTTAGGTATTACATAAAGGCTGGGCATCCGGCTCTTATTACCGATGAACGTTCGGAAGATGAATACAATTTTCGTAAAGTGATGCACTCCGAAAAAGACGGTAAAAGATCTAACGAAAAGGTATTTCCAAATCCTGATCCAAAGGATAAAAAGCCGATGTACATAGGTAAACGTATCAGACACGATAAGAAAAAATATTTTGAAAAAGAGCCTTTACCTTGGAAATATCCTATAAAAAAGAAAAAGTAGCGCCCACAAGAAGCATTACCTTCTCGCATTTGGTGTTAATAACACCGCGCTACTGTTTCATTATAGCATCATGCAAGACAAAAGTCAATACCTTGCGGAAAACTCGCAGAGAAAATCTGCGAGTTTTTTATTCGTTGTGTATTTGACATCCGGTAATATCTATAATATCGGCTTCATCAAGGTATTTATTTTGCTGAAAGTCATATACACCTCTGCAAAACTCTTTACCGATATTTAGGTAAAAATTATAGCAATCAAGAACATCGTTGCTATCCCAAAGTATAATATCGTGTATATCTATTACGGCGAATCTGCAGAGATCTTCTTCGTTTACGATTTCCATATTTTCAATTCCTTTCTTGGTGTGGGGTGGCTCGGCACACAGGCTAAGCTATGGCTTAGGGGGAGAGAGTGAAACCAAGGCGGCAACTGCCGCCCCGGTGTTTCATCAGAAAATAAAATCGGTGTAAACCTCTTTGTCGCCTTTGAAAAGCCGAGAGTCACACATATCTGAGAATTTGATGCACTCGTATTTTTTCTCGTATCGGTCATACTCGCCTCTAATATACACTTGGCTTTCTTTCGGCTTTGCGATAGGTCTGAGGGTGAAATATTCGCCTTGTTTTACATTTTTAAGCTTCTTTGGTTTGTTCATAGTTAATCTCCCCAACAGTATCTTGAATAAATATAATGTCCGTTTTCCTTTGTGGATTTATATATAAATACATTCTCGCCGCCGTAGAATGTTACTGCAGTGTGCAGGTTTATATCTGCTATAAGTGTGTAGAGGGTTTTATCCTCCAATTTTGAATAAACTTGCTCATCATATTTGACAATGTCGCATATATCAAAATGAACCTTGTAAGTGAAATCGGGTATTCGCTCCACTATCTTTGCAAGTTCGTGAAGTTCAAAATATTTGCTTTTCTCCGAGTAACGTTTGTCTTTTTTCATATCCTTGCTCCTTCCGAACAGGCGATTATCTCGCCTGTTCTTACGTTAATTTCAAATCCGTTTTTGTAAATCCGTTCTTCGTACTCTTGCATTGAAGCTCTGAACAGACGTTTTGCCGTCTGATTCAGAATTAGAATGAGAGAGTCGAAAGTAGACGGACTTGTTATGTGCTTGTGGTCGGTGAGCCAACGTTCAGCCGTTGCAATCTTCTGAGGTGTGTCAGCTCGGTACACAAATTCGTAAAGATCTTTATCCGTAAGCTTTGCCATAGTCTGATACCTCAATCCATTTGATAATAGACATAGGAAACATACCCTTGCTTCGTTAGAGCTTCGGAGAAGGCTTCAGCCATTGTCGTTCTTCTGAAGCCTTGCCCTTCCACAGCTCCGAGAATATGAATTGTTTCCTTTGATACTCGCTCGTAGCTCAGTCCTGTATGCTGAAAAGCAACGTCAAGCATCCAATTTGTCCACTCTGAAGGAAGCTTCAGAGTGGGGGTATCGAAGTTGCAAGTGCCTCCGTCATCGGTGTCTTTGAGTTTGTCGGCTTCAATCTTTGCTATCAGAAGGGCACTTTTAAGTGCAAGTGTTTTCATTACATCCATCGTCTTTACTCCTTATCTCAATAGTAACACCACGTTTTGCGAGGTCTTTTATGATAATCCAAAAATCGTTAGGAACTTCCCAAAGTGTGAGCTTCACCCATTCTTCAGCATAATTCCAATCCTTGTCTTGCGTACAGTTGCGAAAATGCTCCTTATCGCAGAAGAAGTTATACATCGAATATCTTTCGACTCCTTCGCTGTCTTTCCATTCATTGATGAAGATAGCGAGAGCATTGCCTTTGTATACGTCTATGTTGAAATCCTTGTCTCCTTGTCTGATGTGGAGCTGACCGATTTTCTTGTTCCAATCCCATCTGAGTGCCATATTTATATCTCCTTTGTGCATAGTGCATAATTTTGAAAGTTGTTAGTCACCTTGCAAAATTGTGCGAAGCTCTGAAAATGCTCTGAGCCTCTTGCAATTTGCAAATTGGTGTAGTATAATGAGTATGTCGAGAGGCGGAAAATCCGCCCCTCTTTGAGCTTGGTTAAGTAACTTGGCGGTTCTTCTTAACCTTGCGTTTGCATTGCCGTTCTCGGCATTGTTCAATACGTGCGAGAAGTGTCTTCGCTTCAGAGCTATGAGGTTCGAGTTCCAACAGTACCTCAAGAGCTATGATGAGCGTAGATGCTTCTTTTTTGCTTATGTACACTCGCATATTTTCACCTCCTTTCGTTGTTCGGCATTTCAACCCCGGGAGCCGTCAGCCCCTCCCGGTGTCTGTTGGAGAACTTTAGCCCCTTCCAACCGGGCTTGTATAGGATTACGCCCCCTATACCGAGCGAGCAGAACAGTACAATATGCCCCGACACTCTCACAAGTGTAGAGAGGTGCCGTGCACCTCTGTGCCCACAACGTGCTACGTTGCCGAGGAAAATCAAGGGGTCGCTACTGCGTGGTGGAGATTTATAGAAAAAGTTTTTCCCCGTGTGTTAGAAAAAGTTTTTATATAAATACGACCATTTAGCCCCTTTATTTTTTGAAGGGAATGTGGTACAGCCTCGCAGGAAAAGGGGAGCCGACAATATAACGGTATTTGTCGGGGAGAAACGCGGAGGAGTTTCTCATTCAGCCTGTGATAAGGTAAACACAACTTGCCGAAAGGCAAAGAAGGTACATCATATTTATTTTGCGTTAGGGATAGAGAATGGAATGTTTTACAGTCCATCGGATAGCCCGACCTTGCGTAACGCCCAAAAATCTTAAAAAAATCTAAGCAGAAGAAAAGCAAAGGCAATATTTATTACAAAAATCTTTGGAAAGTCGATAGAGTGGGAGGGAGACAGGCCGTGAGGAAAAACACAGGCGAGCAGCCGTTTTCCTCACGCCCTCCCACCCACTCCATAATCGAACAAAGAACAATAAAAAAGCCTGCCTACGCTTATAGAGTCAAGCATAGACAGACAAACATCAAAGGCGTGTAGCCCCGAAGGGAGTATATCCATTATGAAACATTACAGAAGAATCAATGAAGCAGACAGACATAAAATCGAAGCACTTTACAATGCAAAAGTTCCAGTGTGGAAGATAGCCGAGGAATTAGGATTTTCTAAGGTAACGATTTATGCAGAGATTAAAAGAGGAGCATATCAGCATCGTAATACAGATTGGACTGAAACGAAGAAATATAGTGCATATAAAGCTCAACGTGATGCAGATTACAACGCAACCGCAAAAGGAGCTCAGCTTAAAATCGGTAATGATCATGATTTCGCAAGATTTGTTGAAACAATGATCCTTTCAGGATATTCTCCTGAAGCTCTGCTCGGTTTCATAAAGGATAACAATCTCGAATTCAAAACAAAGGTTTGCAGAGCAACACTGTATTCTTACATAGATAAAGGCATTTTTAGAAACATATCAAATAAGAATTTACTCCGCAAATCGAAGAAAAGAAAGTACAAAAAGATTCAACGTGCGAAGAAGCTCCCTCACATCGATCATAGCATAGAAAAAAGACCGAAGGAAATCCAAGATAGGATATCTTTCGGTCATTGGGAGCTTGATAGTGTAATAGGAAAGCAGACGAAGGGTAAAACAATTCTGTCGTTCACCGAGAGAAAAACGAGAATGCAACTCATTCTCGTTGCTAAGGATAAGTCTTCGGCAAGTACCGTCAATGCTCTGAATCATATCGAGCGTAAAATCGGCACTCGCAATTTCCGTAAGATCTTCAAGTCTTTTACATGTGACAACGGCACCGAGTTCTCAAATACAAACGGTATGGAGTTCTCTCCGTCCGGTAAACAGAGAACGACGGTGTATTATTGTCATCCTTATTGCTCATCAGAGCGAGGATCCAACGAGAATCAAAACGGCTTCATCAGAAGATTTATCCCGAAGGGTACACCTATAAGCAAATACACCCCGGGAGAAATCAGGGAGATACAAGACTTCATCAACTATTATCCAAGAGGTATCTTCAACTACAAAAGCGCAGCAACATTATTCGAAGCCGAACTTCAAAAATTAGGAATACAAAAAAATTCAATATTTTTTTAAGTTAGCACTTGACATTTGCGAATTTTGTTGTAACGCTTTATTCACTTTCCGGCAGGTAATCAAAATAAGAAAAGCGGAGAGCCGAAGCCCTCCGCCAAATAACACTTACTATAATTACATTCTAATGATGAAGAAGATCTCGTATCCGATTTCTTCATCGGTATAGAGATAATAGACCGTACCCTGCTCGCTCTCGAACATGGTAACGTCGTTTTCGCACTTAGGAAGTACTACCGTCACGGTGTGACCGCAGCCCTCGTTGGTGCACTCAACAGTTACACTGCCGTCATTATCCCAGGTGGGTTTGGTCAGGCTGACCGGATTATCCACGTCATAGTTGTGACCTGCCTTAGTGTTGGTAGGAATTGTGAGACTGTAAACGATACCGTCCTTCATATATATTACGTAGATATAACCGTCGGTTGTACAGTCTGCATTGTGCTCCTCAATAGTTACGTCAACGTTTTCCTCACGAAGCTCGGGAGTCAAACAGCCGGGCTGATTACATACACCGACAAAATCGTATGCATCGGTAGCCTCGTTATAAACTATGTCAAACTTATAATTATGAGAAAGTGCCTCACCCATAGGGAAGTCGATAACAAGTTCATAATCGAATTCTCTATTTACGTAGGTATATCTCATCACAACAGGAGACTGCTCTGTTGCATCACTAAGAACCTCGGTGTTCTCGTTAAATACCATCATAGGAATGGTAAGAGTACCGCTCTTACCACATCCCTCGTTTGAGCAGGTCAAGGTAACGCTACCGTCGCTGTACATGGTAGGCTCAACCTTATTCGACTCAACGTAATTGTGACCTGTGCGATTACCATTTCTCATTGTCATCTCGTAAAGAACGCCGTCCTTCTCATACTTGACGGTAAGATATCCGTCTGTAGTACAGGTGGGCAGAACCTCTTCCATAATAACGTCGATATTCTCCTCACGAAGCTCGGGAGTCAAACAGCCGGGCTGATCGCACTTTCCTACGAAATCAAAGTTACCTGTAAAGATATTAAACTCAATTTTATACTTGTAATTATGTCCAAGTGCTTTAACATATCCCTGAGCAACAAGTACTTTGTTGCATTCAGAACAATGCTTTCCCTCGGTCTTGCCTGCAGTGGTACAAGTAGGCTCGACTGCTGCATCGATAACCTCTGTGTGTCCAAGAGCTTCAACAATCGTCTGTGCTACAGTAACCTCATTACATACCGAACAGTGCTTTCCCTCGGTCTTGCCTGCGGTTGTACAAGTAGCCTCGACTGCTGCATCGATAACCTCTGTGTGTCCAAGAGTTTCAACAACCGTCTGCGGAATAGTAACCTCATTACATACCGAGCAGTGCTTTCCCTCGGTATTACCTGCGGTTGTACAAGTAGCCTCGACTGCTGCATCAATAACCTCTGTATGTCCCAAAGCATAAATTACCTCGGTTTGCCTTTCACCGCAATAGCAGTAGCGAACCTTTTCGCCGTTTTCTGTACAGGTCGCAGGCTTCAAAATCTCCCACTCACCGTCAAAATAGTGAACGTGTTCACAAGACGAGATCGCGAACATTGTTGCAACAACAATCAAAAGCAAAATTAATAATCTTTTCATTGCCATTCTCCTTAACGATTAAGTTTACATAAGTCAATTATACCACCCACAAAAACGCTTGTCAACCTTTTCAGATAGCAAAATATTTTATTGCGAAATTGCCCGAAGGGCATTATTGAATGTATGAATGAAAGAGAGAAAGATATTTTCCTTTTCTTCTCTTGGCTATCCTTCCCTGACCTCATCTTACCTTGACTATACTATACTGCCCTTAACTAACCTATCCTTACCTGTGGCACACAAATGTCTCCAAAAAAAGCCGAGATCCCTTGAAAATACTGGGCATTGATAGTTGACCTAACGAGCTCGTAAGCACGTCGTGATGTTATCTTTGCTATCAAATGAACATTTTGCCTAAGGTGGTGAATAATTCCCCATCGGGTGGGAAAGAATAGCCTTAGCACATCGAAAAAGGAAAGGAAATAAAGATGGATACAAAATTTAAATTCAGCGATCAGCCGAGAAGGATCAAAATTATTTATGCGGCCGTAATTTCAGTGCTTTGCGTTACCGCGGTGATCATAGGCATCGTTTCTGCGGCACAGAGAAAGAACGACACGCCTATGGACGACCCGGTAGGAAATCTTCCCCCCGCAAGCGAGGATCAGAACAAACCCGGTGACGAGGCGCAAACACCCGACGATGGAACGGGAGAAGAGGACGAATCAACCAATCAGAAGCTAACCTTCGTATCCCCTGTGGTAGGAGAGATTACAAAGCACCACAGCATTGATACGCCTGTATTTTCAAACACGCTTAACGAGTGGCGAGTGCATACGGGTATCGATATTTCAGTCGACGAGGGCGCAGAGGTGTTCTGCTCGGCAGACGGTGTTGTGACAAGGGTTTACAGCGATCCCCTGCTCGGCAAAACCGTTGAGGTGACCCACGAGGGCGGTATCGTAAGCATTTACTCCAATCTTGCCACCGCAAGCATAGCCGTAAACGAGGGTGACGAGGTGAAATCAGGCGCACTGCTCGGTCAGGTTGGTGACACCTCATTGTCTGAGCTTGCCGATGAGGGACATCTTCACTTTGGCATCAAGGTGAACGGCGTAAGCGTAAATCCCCTCGACTATATTTCTGAGGACTCAAAGCAGGCGTCGCTTGGAATGACAGACGTGTGAACAGAATGCAGAATGCATAATGCAGAATGCAGAATTAGGCTTAATTCTAAATTGTTTTATCTTACAACTTGACAAGAAATGCTGATTATGCTATAATTTTCTTGTGTGTCGGGACATCGTCCGCGAGGTCCCGACCTATTTTTTATTTTAGAGGACTTACAAATGACAAATGTTGCAATTCTCGGCTTTGGCGTCGTTGGTGGCGGTGTTGCCGACCTTTTGGTAAAAAACTCTGCATATACAACCCAGCTTGGCGGTGATGAGATCAATATCAAGTACATACTTGATCTGAGGGATTTTCCGAACTCTCCCTTTGCCGACCGTGTAGTGCATGATTACAATATAATTCTCTCCGATCCCGAGGTAAGCTGTGTTATCGAGGTTATGGGTGGTTCTCACCCCGCATACGAGTACACCGTTTCTGCCCTTAAGGCAGGAAAGAGCGTTATTACCTCAAACAAGGAGGTCGTAGCAAAATACGGTGACGAATTTCTTGCTCTTGCAAAAGAAAACGGCGTTTGCTATCGCTTTGAGGCAGCCGTAGGTGGCGGTATTCCCGTTATCTCGCCTATGATCAGCTTTGTCGGACAGAACAAGATCACCGAGGTGCGCGGAATACTGAACGGCACAACCAACTATATACTGACTAAGATGTTCTCCTTCGGCAAGTCATTTGACGAGTCGCTTAAGGATGCACAGGCATTCGGCTATGCCGAGAGAAATCCCGATGCTGACGTGCTTGGAATTGATGCCTGCCGAAAGATAACCATTCTTACCGCCCTTGTTACAGGCAGACTGCTTGACACCGACAAGGTTCATACAGAGGGTATTATCTCCATTCGCTCCGAGGACGTTAAGGCTGCGGGCAAGATGGATATGAAGATCAAGTTGCTTGGCAGATGTATGATCTCCGATGAGGGTATGCAGGTTATGGTTGCTCCCTTTATGCTTAAAAACGATACTCCCCTATCCACCGTCAGCGGTGTTTATAATGCTGTCGAGGTTGTCGGACAGCCTATCGGAAACCTAATGTTCTACGGTCAGGGCGCAGGTGCAGGTGCTACAGCCTCTGCAGTTGTAGGCGATCTTATGCAGATAATGCGCTCGGGTACAAGCTATGCCGAGCCCACATGGGAAAAGAGCAACGAGGGACTTCTCGATTTCAGTTTCTTTGAGTCAAAGCATTATATCGCTTTCACCAATATCGACCTCGAAAGCGCAAAGGCAGAGCTTGGTGAGATTGAGCTTATCTCCGTGGGTAAGGAGATCGCTCTTTTAACAGGAGTTCTCAGCGAAAATAAGGTTACCGAGGCAATCAAAAACCTCACCGCAAAGGGCGCGAAAATAAAATCAAGAATTCGACTTGCATAATGAAAAAAATCCCGATTTATTCGGGATTTTTTTGTGCATTAAGAGAAAGATCGGCAATTCTGTTGGATTTTTTTACTATTGCCGAAAGGGTCATAACCGTCATAATCAGTAGCAAGGAATCTGTTACATAAAGAATTACTTTGGTGTTAAGAAACCGCGAGACAAGGATGAATAAAATGAATAAAAAAGGGTAAAAATGTTTAATTTTTGGAAAATACAGGCTGCTATACTCTATACCGTAAAAATACCAGCATATAAGCGTGGAATAAGCGAAAGCAAAGACTAACCCAAAAAGAATATACACCGAAAAACTACCGAGAGAGGCAGAAAAAGCGGCAGATACCAAGGACATCGGTGTGTAAAAGGCAGATATATTGTCAACGGAGAGAAGAATTGCAAAGCCTGTCAGCATACAAAGGACAATACTGTCAAAAAACACCTCGCACATGGCGAAAAGTCCTGCGACGTGGGGCGTACGTCTTTGGTGGGTGGAATGTGCCATAGCAGACGTTCCTGCGCCTGCCTCGTTGGACAGAATACCTCTCGCAAAGCCCTCTTTTATTGCAACGAAGGATAGACCACCGACAGCAGACCTGAAGCTGAAGGCAGATGAAATTATCAATTTTATCACCTCATAAATCCTATGAAAATTAATCAAAATTACGCTAAAACACATTATTATGTAAATTATTGTTGTCAAAGGTATAACTATTTCGGTTATATTTTCAATTTTCCTTGCTCCCCCGATAAGCACAGGTGTAAGCAAAATTATAAGTATCACAGCTCCGATCACGGGGTGAATTGAAAATGCCCCCTCTGCTACGTCAAGCACTGCGACGCTCTGCATTGCCGAGCCGATAAACAGTGACAATGCAAGTGTCATGACGGCATAAATGGGCACAAGAAGCTCTCCACACTTTGGAAATACACGTCTTATAACCTCCGCCATACCACCCCTTGCAGTTTTGCTGTCAAAGGTCAAAAGGGTCTCGGCATATTTAATTATCATAGCAAAAAGCGATGATATAAAGAGCCAGAACAGGCTCCCTGCCCCACCTATCATTATTCCTGCCGCCACCCCGAAGATATTCCCCACCCCCAGCGTCCCTGCAAGGGCAAGACAGAGCGACCTGCGTGCGCCTCTGTCACCAAGTGCGGATGTAAACTCGCCCATTGTTCTTATCGGGTGACAAATAAAGAAAAATCTAAGGCGCACAAGCAGATAAAGACCTGCCGACGCCACAAGAATAGGCAACAAAAAAGATAGTCTCATAGAAAAATCCCCTCCGCACAACCTTATGCAGAGGGGATAAATTTTATTATATCAAAATGACCGATTAAAGGAAGAATGTGTCGATTATCTTCCAGATTATAAGCAACGCCGCACCGATTCCTGCACCGATAAGGACATAATTGTAGATCTTATCGAACTTCTTAAGCTTTTCTTCCTCTTCCTTATCCTTCTGGATATCCTCCTCGCTCTCACGAAGTTCCTCGGGAATTTCATCAAAGCCTTCGTCATTTTCCTCGTTGTCAAGCGAGAAATCATAGCTTCCGTCCTTAATAGCCTTTGCGCGCTCGGAGGCGTTGTAAACAAGACCGCTTACCATAGCAAAGGTCACCTGATCAGGATCGTTGTCTGCCATGATCTCACCGATCTCGGATATTGCGCCCTTGATCTCATCGTAATCAGTTCCGAGAGTTGCCGTGTCGAGAAGTCCCGAGCATCTGTCGCAAAGGACTCTTGCATAGCCTGCACCACCCATGCTTAATACGGGGGCATCATCTCTCTCAATATTTGAATCGCACATACAGCACTTAGCCATTTTTATTGTCCTCCTTAACCTCCTTGCGAATTTCACTTCTGAAATAAGCAATATATTCGTTACGAAGCTGAGCTCTCTCCTGCTGTTCCTCAAAGGTAAGCTCGCGCACCTTTGCAATTCTGCCAAGCTCGTTTATTCTGTCTATTTTCGCCTTGTCCATTACTTCTTTCCTCCGTAAAGCTTTGCAAGACCGCCGGTTGAGGTCTCGCGGTAGTGATGAGAAAGATCCTTACCCGTTTCATACATAGTCTTGATAACCATATCAAGCGAGATCTTTCTCGAGCCGGAAAGGAAGTTTGCAAGGTTTACAGCATTGATAGCTCTCATAGCCGCAACTGCATTACGCTCGATACAGGGGATCTGCACAAGACCGCAAATAGGGTCACAGGTTAGTCCGAGATGATGCTCGAAGGCGATCTCTGCCGCATATTCTATCTGATCAATACCCATTTCAAAAAGCTCGCCAAGCGCGGCAGATGCCATTGAGCAGGCAGTACCGATCTCTGCCTGACAGCCACACTCCGCTCCGCTGATAGACGCGTTAGTCTTTGTAAGCGCACCGATAAGTCCTGCAACGGCAAGGGCTCTGATGATCTGCTCATCGGAGAAACGGTGCTTTTCCTGCATATAACGAAGCACGGAAGGAAGAACCGCACACGCTCCGCAGGTGGGCGCGGTAACGATAGTTCCGTTATCGGCATTCTGCTCGCTTACTGCATAAGCATAAGCGCAGACGATACGGTTTTCTCTTGTAACCTCACGCTCGTCAATATGACGCTTGTTATAAAGCTGCTGTGCCTTTCGCTCTACCTCAAGACCACCGGGAAGAATGCCCGACGTTGTAAGTCCCTCGTGAATAGCATTCTGCATAACGCGCCATACCTCAAAGAGGAATTCGCGTATTTCCTCGCCCTCGCGAAGGAAAACATAGTCAGAAAGGCGCATTTCATTCGCCTTGCAAAATTCAGCAATAGCGGTAAAGCTGGATTGGGGATAAACCTGAGAAACACCCTCTCCCTCTCTGCCCTCGATTTCAATATCACCGCCACCAACACTCATAACGCGCATTTTCGCGCAGGTCTCGCCACCTACGACGGAGTAAATGTCCATGGTGTTCTCGTGGGGAAGCTCGCGGTCAGCAGTATTAAGAATGATCTCGACTTCCTTGTCGGTAGACATTCTAATAGCCTTGTCTGTGCCGTGTCCCTCACCCGTGTCGGCAAGAGAACCGAAAAGCACAACCTTGTAGCTCTCTGCCTCGGGATGCTCGGAAACGTAAATGCTCATCGCCTTCGCAGGTCCCATAGTGTGAGATGAGGAAGGTCCTTTACCGATCTTGTATATGTCTCTGATGGATTTCATATCAATGCTCCTAAAAGAAAATTTGCATACCTTTACGATTATATTTTAACATTATTTATAACAGATGTCAAGATACTAAAACAAAAGAGCCATCAGAATGATGACTCTTTTTATCATTATTTATTCTTAAGATACTCATCAATAGCCTTTGCGGCAATCTTACCTGCGCCCATGGCGGAGATTACGGTGGCTGCGCCTGTTACGGCATCACCGCCTGCGTAAACGCCCTCTTTGGTTGTAGCACCGTCCTCGGTAACGATAATTCCGCCCCAACGGTTGACCTCAAGACCTGCGGTTGTGGACTTGATAAGGGGGTTGGGTGACGTACCGATAGACATAATTACGGTGTCAACGTCAAGTGTGAATTCGCTGTCGGGAACCTCAGCGGGACGACGTCTGCCGCGCTCATCAGGCTCGCCAAGCTCCATTCGTATACACTTCATTCCGGTAACAAAGCCGTTCTTTGGATCGCGCTTATCCTCGGGATTTTCATATCCAAGAATCTCGGTGGGATTGCAAAGCAGACGGAACTCGATTCCCTCCTCCTCTGCATGCTCAACCTCCTCGCGTCTTGCAGGAAGCTCGGTCATAGAACGACGGTAAACGATATAAACCTTGTCCGCGCCAAGTCGAAGTGCGGTTCTCGCCGCGTCCATGGCAACGTTTCCGCCACCGACAACGGCAACCTTGCCGCCCTTCATAATAGGAGTCTCGGGGTTCTCAAGATAGGATTTCATAAGATTAGAACGGGTGAGATACTCATTTGCGGAATAAACGCCCTTATAGCTTTCGCCGGGTATACCCATAAAGTTAGGAAGACCTGCGCCCGAGCCGATGAACACCGCCTCGTAGCCCATTTCAAAAAGCTCGTCAACGGTAAGTGTCTTACCAATAATAACGTTGGTCACAACCTCAACGCCCATTGCCTTAAGGTTATCAACCTCTTTCTTAACGATTGACTTAGGCAGACGGAACTCAGGAATACCGTACACAAGCACACCGCCTGCGGTATGAAGCGCCTCAAAAACTGTTACAGAATAGCCTGCCTTGGCAAGATCACCTGCGCAGGTAAGACCCGAAGGACCTGAGCCCACAACGGCAACCCTGTGACCGTTGCTCGGAGCACATTCAACAGCCGCATCAGAGTGCATATTGTGCCAATCGGCAACAAATCTCTCAAGTCTGCCGATACCGACAGGCTCGCCCTTAATACCTCTTACGCACTTTGCCTCGCACTGTGTTTCCTGAGGACAAACTCTGCCACAAACGGCAGGAAGGCTGGAGCTTTTAGCAATAACCTGATACGCGCCCTCAAAATCGCCCTCTTTGATCCTATCAATAAACTCGGGGATATGTATATTTACAGGACAACCGCTGACACAGGGCATATTTTTACAGGAAAGGCAACGAAGCGCCTCGTCAATAGCGGTAGCCTCGTCATAGCCTATTGCAACCTCGTCAAAATTACGGGCACGTACGATGGGGTCCTGTGTAGGCATGGGATTCTTATTGGGATTCATATTAGCCTTTGCCATGATCAGTTGCCCTCCTTCTTAAAGAGATTGCACGCGGACTCATACGCGTGTCTTTCATAATCGCGATACATATTTCCGCGGGACATAGCCTCGTCAAAATCTACGGTGTAGCCGTCAAAATCAGGACCGTCAACACAGGCAAACTTGGTAACGCGCTTGCCGTCAATATTAAGAGTAAGACGACATCCGCCGCACATACCCGTGCCGTCGATCATAATGGGGTTCATAGATACGTCACAGGGAATGCCTGTGGGACGAACAGCCTCAACTACATACTTCATCATAATAAGCGGACCGATGGTAATAACCTTATCAAACTTACGGTCGGAAAGCATTTCCTTAAGAGGAACAGTAACGTTGCCCTCTCTGCCGTAGGATCCGTCGTCTGTCATAACGATAAGCTCGTCCGAGCAAGCGCGGAACTCGTCCTCAAGAATAAGAAGATCCTTACTGCGGAAGCCGATGATAGAGGTAACCTTTGCTCCCCTCTCCTTAAGCGCCTGAGCAACAGGAAGCGCGATAGCGCATCCAACACCGCCACCAACGATGCATACGTCGGTGAGTCCGTCAAGATGAGTAGCTACACCGAGAGGACCTGCAGAGTCCTGGATATACTCGCCCTCGTTTTTGTGGCTGAGCTTTTCGGTGGTCGCACCGACTACCTGGAATATAATCTTTACCGTTCCTTTTTTTCTGTCATATCCTGCAACGGTGAGAGGAATTCTCTCGCCCTCGGAATCTACGCGCAGAATGATAAACTGACCCGCCTCTGCCTTTTTAGCAACGAGGGGGGCTTCAATGTCCATCATTACAACGGTGGGGTTAAGCACCTTTTTGTTTATAATCTTATACATTTTTCTTTCCTTCAGCGCACGTGCGCAATTTTAATTTAATTAACTTTTATATTATACAACATTTTTTATTCTTTTGCAACAGCTTATCGTTCATTTGTTCAAAATAATTGTAATAGATGAATTAAATGCCCCTTTATAGAAATAATAAGGAAAAGAACCTACGGAGGTATGGGATGAAAAGGATAAAAAAATACGCCCTGTGCTTTATTCTCGGTGCGATTGGCTACGGAGCAATAGAAACGATATGGCGAGGTCATACCCATTGGTCAATGATGATCGCAGGGGGACTCTGCTTCGTACTGTTTTCTGTCGTGGCAAGGCTGATGCGCCGCAGAAATCTGCTGCTGAAGGCGGCTGTCTGCGCCATAGGAGTAACGGCTATTGAATTTATTTTCGGACTGATCTTTAACCTATGGCTAAAGATGAACGTATGGGATTACAGTAAAATGCCACTTAATCTGTTAGGTCAGATCTGTCCGTTATTCAGTATTCTGTGGGTAGGACTTGCAATATGCTTCTTACCTCTCGCAGACGTTATAAACGCAGATTTCGCGTAAAAAAAGAGCAGACGCAAATAGCGTGATACTCTTAACGGAGTATCACGCATCGAGATAAATCCCTCGCGGGATTTTCGATATACGCCTGTGGCGTTCGATATGTGCTGACGCACTCGATATGTTTGCTGCGCAAACGAGGGATTTATCTCATATCGAATTGGCGCGTAGCGACAATATATCGAGTTCGAGCAAAGCGAGAACATATCGAATTCATCTTTCGTGAACATATTTCACGAAAGTGAATATATCGACAGAAAGAAAAACAAGAGCAAGAATAAGAGAAAAAAATCCTTCTATTCTTGCTCTTTCTGCTTGTATTAAGGGTTTGGGTTTAACCCTTTTGCATTTGTCCAGACAAATGCGATGCTTGCACTTTTGTCATAGTGTAAATTCTCCGCTAAGGATACCACCCTATCTGCTCTTTGTTATTACTTTTGTTCCCAGATATATCCGCCCACGGCAAGGCTGTGAGAGCTGCTTGTGGGAGATGCAGCCGATAAAACGTTGCTGCCAAGCAAAACGACGTAAGCCGTCATATCCACGGGAATATTAAGGGTCAGCTTATTTCCACCGATCACGCAGCCAAGATAATCGCCCTTAACTAGAGAAAGCGAAAGCTGCTTACCTATACCGTCAAAGCCTGTGCAATTCGTAGCCATACCCACTGCTTCGCACTGAGGCATAATTGCAACCACGCAGCCTGCGGTGTAGGTATAACCGTTCTTTGCATTTATTGCAGAGGATGCATCGGAGTTAGAAATAATAAGCGTTTTTCCACCGTTTATGGCAAGACCGCCGTCAGCGTGAAGACCCTCGCCACGAGTGTAAATAGAGATTTCACCTCCGCTTACGGTAAGTCTGCCGAGTCCTGTCGCACCGTTTTCAAGCGGAGTATCGTTGTTCACGTGAATAGCATTATCAGACGACTTGATTTCAATAGTGCCGCCGCTGATTATCACCTCGTTCGCCGCCTTGATACCCTTCGTAGAATAATCGGTATTGGCAATACTTTCGGTATGGATCGAATATTTATCCGTATAAATAGCAAGGCTGACGCCTGTTTCAACCGTTACGTTATATGCGGCATCTACACCCTCGCCTGCCGCATAGAGCATATATCTGCCACTTGCAAAGGAGACCGTACCGCGCTGATTACCCTTAGAGGAGATATCACTCTTTGAGGTCTTGATTGCATCGCCCGACGTGGCAATAAGCGTAAGATCGGCAGAATCAAGCTGTACACTGTCATTTCCCTTAAGCGCATTGTCACGGCAGCTGACCGTAAGACTCAGGTTCTGCACCTGAAGATCGTTTTTAGAATGAATTCCGTTATTGTTGCTTGAAACGACGAACAGATTTCCCTTGCCGCCAATTTCAAGGTCCACCTCCGAGTGTATAGCGCCCGAATAGGACGTTGTATCGTTCTCTGCTACGGCAGAACGGGTATCGTAAATATAATTGCTTGTATCCTTCTGCGCCTTGATAGACACCTCGTTACCGCTGAGAACGGTAATGGGATTTGTATCGGACGAAACCATAGAAAGTCCCGAAAGCTCAAGGTCAAACTTATACGCATCACCGACGTCAATTACTATACTGCCCGAAAATTTACCCGAAATCGAGTAAACCGAATCTGCCTTAACCGACGTGAAGGTAATAACGTTACCCTCAACCTTGTAGCAGCCTGCAGTACCGGAAACGCACTTAATCTTAATATCTCCTGCCCTTCCGTTAAAGTAGCCCTGCATTGCGCCAAGCTTTTCAAGAGACTTACCGTATGCGCCGATATCCTTATTGCTTCCGTCTGTCACTTCATTATCGCCAAATGGGTCATTGGTATTACCCTGATCTTTGCCATCGTTTTCGCCGTTGCCCGAGCCGTCGGTTGAATTATTTCCATTACATCCTGTAAGCATAAGACTCAGCAGCATAGCGAGGCAAAGGATCAAAGCCAAAAGCCTTTTTTTCATAATAATTCTCCTAAAATCAAAGCTCAGCGTTAGTGTTTTCCTCGTTTGAGATCATGATCTCAAGATTGCCGTTTCTCTCACGAAGTCTGTCAATAAACTCCTTTTCGCGCTTTGCATCACAGAGAGTAACGCTATACGTAAGGCGGAACATACTGCCCATATTGGTTGTCTTGACCTTAACAAGCTGACAGCTCTTGGTGTATTCCTTGAAGATATCCTCAAAAACGCCTGTATAATCAAGGTCCTCGGGAATGGTTATTCTGAGGCTCTTATGTACTGACATTCTGCGAGTCATACCGAGATCAAGATAGTTATATGCCGCAAGGAGAAGGCACATGATCAGTGTGAAAAGCGCCGCATAGCCAAGATAACCCATACCGCAGATAAGTCCTGCGCCCATAGCAAGGAAGATAGCGACTATCTCACGCGCCGAGCCGGGAGCACTACGGAATCGTACAAGGCTGAACGCTCCTGCCACGGCAACACCTGTACCGATATTACCGTTTACCATCATAATTACTACGCAAACGACCGCAGGAAGAAGAGCGAGTGTTGTAGCAAAGCTCTTGGTGAAACGCGCCTTAAAGGTATATGCAACTGCAAGAATCACTCCGAGAAGCAGCGCAACTCCAAGACATGAAAGAAAGTCGCTTACACTGATAACAGTAGCAAACTCAGAGTCAAAAATTCCTTTAAATAAATTATCAAGCATTGATCAATATTTCCTCACTTACTGTATTTTTGTCGGCAGGACAAGAAAGCACGGTATCAACGTAAGCTCTGCCGTATTTAGAAAATGACGTCTTGTATATTTTTTCCGTCGAAAGAATCTTTACCATCCAAAGGGGTATTGCACCCGAACACTTTATCTCCATAAGTACCCTGTCGGGTGGGAGAACGGAGTAACCCTCCGGTTCATATTGAAGTGACAGATCGGTCCTGCGGCAGAGAATATTGTCGTCAAATGTAACGCGAAAATCTCCCCCTGCCCTCTCATAAAATGCCTCTCGCTCATAGGAGAGGAACATTGTAGGAAGAAGCGAACCGTAGAATGACATAAAATAGTCTATCTCGCGGCTGATCTGAGTGTCGCAGGGGCTTTTCGTTCTGCCCATAAGCCAATCTGTTGCTACCGATTCGGGCAGTGCTATTCTGCGCTTATAAACCACGCCGTCGTATTTCTTTTTCAGTTCGACGAAAACCGTATCGTCAGAGCCGACTAATCTGTAGCTTCTTACCCTAAGCTTTTCCTTGTACGCAGGCTTTTCGATTGACAGTCTTATTAGTCTGAAATCAGCCGTATCGAAATATATGTTTCGTATGGTGGTACGTCCATATCCGTCAAGCTGCATATAGGGTGCGATGCCTGAAAGTACAGCATCGCGTTGCGCAGGGGTCAGAAGATACTTAAGCTCATATCTCTTAAAAACGTTTGTATATGACACTTTTTTGATCTCCGAAAATGTGTTAAAGCGACTCGCACCGTTTGGTGCGAGCCGCAGATAAATGCTTATAAAAATTACATTTTGATGATGAAGAAGATCTCGTATCTGGTTTCTTCATCGGTATAGAGATAATAGACCGTACCCTGCTCGTTCTCAAACACGGTAACGCCGTTTTCGCACTTAGGAAGTACTACCGTCGCAGTATGACCGCAGCCCTCGTTGGTGCACTCAACAGTTACACTGCCGTCATTATCCCAGGTGGGTTTGGTCAGGCTGACAGGATTATCCACGTCATAGTTGTGACCTGCCTTAGTGTTGGTAGGAATGGTGAGACTGTAAACGGTACCGTCCTTCATATATATTACGTAGATATAACCGTCGGTTGTACAGTCTGCCTTGTGCTCCTCTATAGTTACGTTAACGTTTTCCTCACGAAGCTCGGGAGTCAAACAGCCGGGCTGATTACATACACCGACAAAATCGTATGCATCGGTAGACTCGTTATAAACCAACTCGTATTTGTAATCGTGAGAAAGCGCCTCGCCCATAGTAAAATCAATGATCAGAACGTACTCAAATCTCTTGTCGATATAGGTATATCTCATAACAACGGGAGACTGCTCGGATACGTCGGTAAGAACGTGGGTATTCTCATTGAATATCATCATAGGAAGGGTAAGAGTACCGCTCTTGCCACATCCCTCGTTTGAGCAGGTCAAGGTAACGCTACCTTCGCTGTACAAGGTAGGCTCAACCTTATTCGACTCAACGTAATTGTGTCCTGTGCGATTACCGTTTCTCATTGTCATCTCGTAAAGAACGCCGTCCTTTTCATACTTGACAGTAAGATATCCGTCTGTAGTACAGGTGGGCGGAACCTCTTCCATAAGAACGTCGATATTCTCCTCACGAAGCTCGGGGGTCGCACAACCGGGCTGATCGCACTTTCCTACGAAATCAAAGTTACCTGTAAAGATATTAAGCTCGATTTTGTACTTATAGTTGTGAGAAAGTGCCTCTCCAACGTTAAATTCGAAGCTCAAAGCAAAATCAAATTCGGTGTTGCTGTAGCTGTATTTCTCAACTGCAGCAGACTGCTCGGTAGCACTCGAAACGGGAATTGTGTTAACACCGATAACGATCTTGGGAATGGTGATCTCATAATGCTTATCACATCCCTCGTAAGAGCATCTTACGTATGCCTTACCGTCGCTGTCGAGAGTAGGATTAACAGTTTCGTTTTCAGCAAGCACGTAGGTGTGATTGATCCAAGCAACGTCATAGCTGTGGGTCAATTCGATCTGATACTCACTGTTTGTATAGGTGTAGGTGTATGTCTGCTTCTCAAGAATATGATCAGAAACAATGGTGGTATTAGCTCCAACCTTCATAGCAGGAAGGGTAAGAACGATCTCCTTTGAGCATGCGCTGTTCTTACATCTGAGAGTCAGGTTACCGTCGCTGTTAAGAGTAGGATATACAACGTCATCCGGGGTGTATTCAAATACATGATTTTCCCAAGGAATAACGATCTCTGCAACAAACTCATACTTGTAATTCTCGGAGAAGTGCTTATATCTTACAGTCTGGGTTTCCATGTCGGCGTCCTGACTGATAACCTCTGCGTTATTGTCAATAACGATCTTAGGAAGAATGATGGTTACTGTTGCATTACATTCCGAGCAGAATGCCTCAGCCATTCCCGCAGACGTGATTGTGGGAAGGGTTACCTTGCTATTGTCAGTCATGTATGTATGATCACCCTTCAATACGTCGACGGTCTGCTCCTTGTTACATACCTCACAAACGTAGCTGCCCTTACCGGATTCACCGCACTTAATAGAGCTTTCATTCTCAAGCTTAACGCCGTCAGTGCCGTAAGGAATATAACCGTCAACCATATATTCGGTAACGTATTTGCCATTCAAGGTGTGTGCAATATTTTCTTCAACGAATATCTCAACGGTAGAGCTGATTCCGTTTGCAGTATAGGTATACTTCTGGTAACGGTCGGAGTTGCAGGTCGCATCCTTAGTCTCCTCAAGCTTAAGGTTGGCATCTGCAACATTTTCAATCTTAAGCAAAGCAGAAGTACATCCCTTGTTGGTACAAACAGCATCAAGAGATACTACTCCGTCCTCGGAGGTTTTTATATTTCCGGTGTACTTGTGAGGAAGCTGAGGGATCGGCTCGTCAAGGATATAAGACTTGATCTCGCCCTCCAGCACGTTTGTAGTAAGCACGTAACGTGTGTTACCGGGGGTGCAGCAGGTGGGATTGGTAACTATGGTTTCAGAAAGGCTCTGAACATCCCAGCTTGCCTTAGGATCCTCACAGGACTTATCGGTACAAACACCGACAACGGCAAACTTTTCCTCCCCTACCCTTTCAAGGTGATATTCATAAGTATGCTCGTGGGGATCAACCGTTCCCTGAGTAATAAGCCCGATGGTAGTTGCAAGTATTGCTGCAAAGGCAACCATCAACGAGATTATGGTTATTTTATCCTTAAGCTTAATAATGCTCAACAATTCGTTCATTTTTTCATTCCTTTTTTGATAAATATTTTACTAATTTAATA
The DNA here is from genome assembly GCA_045128515.1 of Eubacteriales bacterium. GTDB lineage: Bacteria > Bacillota > Clostridia > Oscillospirales > CAG-272 > UBA1740. The sequence goes on from JBGVRO010000008.1 coordinate 27,275, forward strand.
TTTTATCATATTATTCTACGTTTGTCAACTAATTTTAAAATTAAAAATAAAAAACGGCCGAACCAAAGAAAACCCCTGAAATCCGACCGTTTTTTGTATTTTTATGAAATTACTTGATGATCTTTAAGTAGTCAAGAACGGAAAGAACGATACCAATTACAACGTAAAGATTAATAAGGCCACAAACGATACCGACGATAATGCCTACGATAGGAATGCCGGAAAGGATGCCGATAAGAGCACTAACGATTGCGCCAACTACGATATAAGCGATAATGTTAAGAACAAGAGCGCCTATGGTATTCTTCGCCTTAAAGGAATAAGGGAACAGCTTCTTGAGTGTATCCATTTTTAAAACCTCCTTAAATGATTTTATGTGAAAGCTCACATGAAAATGCCTCATTTTTGGTACTTTCAAGCAGATTATAGCACATTTTAAGCAAATAGTCAACTATTTTCTACAATATTCTACCGATTTTTCCGTAGTGTTACAATTATGGAGCAGTCCTTTTCGCAAATGTCAAGTGCTAACTTAAAAAAATATTGAATTTTTTTGTATTCCTAATT
>JBGVRO010000009.1:0-54856 GCA_045128515.1 Eubacteriales bacterium
TACATACAGTCGATGCCTGTTATCAACACCGCGGCAAGACTTTCTCCTTACATCTCCTCAGGATCATCAAGCAGTAGCGGACCCGATGTAAACATAAATATTGATAACTAATATACAACAAAAAACCGAGGAATACCGCCGATAAAGGCAAAGGTATTCTTCGGTTTTAATTTTATATTTTATCAATAAGGAATATTGCACCGCTGACCGGCATTATCCACTCATTTTCCACCGACAGCTCGCAGACACCGTCGAGAATTCTGGTATCCTTGGTGGTAAGAGATCTGGTGAGAAACGGGATCATCTCCACTTTAAAATCATCCTCATCAAATTCTACGCAGATATTAGGTGAATAGGTCGGCTCGCTGATGCAAGCAAAGAAGAAGCTGTTTTCATACTTCTGTGGAATCTGGAATCTGATCGTTACCGAAACGGTTTCATCAATATCGTCGGGCATATCGTATCGGGCGAAGATTCCTCCATCGTTGATTACAATTTCCATGGGCTCAAGCCTTGTATCGTTTATAGCGATCTGAACTCTCATAACCGAGTTGTAAAAACTTGACTTGGCATCATCGTCAAGAGTCGCTATCTTAAGCATATCCGCCTTGTCTATCATAAGGTTTTCCGAGAAGAAGAACTTTTCGTCACGCAGCTCCTCATCAAGCTCGGAAAGACCTGTGACAAAGGATATCCAGAAGGGTTCGCCTGACCTGAGTCTGTCCTGACGGAACACCTTAGTATAAGAAAGGTTTTCTGCCAGCTTAAAATACTTGTCGGATGGAATATCAATTCCCTTAAATTTGAAATCACTCTCGATCCTTATATTATACCTGAATTTTTTGCGCACGTTAAAGAGCCCACCCGAAAGTCGGGACAGCGTGCTTTTAAGTATAGGCGCGCTATACTCATCGCCGAGAGCCTCAATGGCAGACCTTACCACCGAGAGCTTCATTTCCTCGGATAGCATATCCGAATAGGTTTTTTCACGGATAAGGTCTATAAATTCATCGCATTTCTCGAAAACCTCGGAGGTTGTAAGTCGTGGAGTGGATTTTAGAAGCTTCTCACCCGTGCAGATCTCGTCGATGATACCGTCAATGCCGTCAACCTGTATTTTCTTTCCGTGGAATCCCTTGATTTTGCGAACGGTGTTGGGATCGGCGTATCCTTTAATGGTATCCTCGCTTGGCTCATGATAACCGTCTATCATAAGGGGAAGAATGTTTACACCCGACTCGATAGCACACTTTATCTCCTTCATATAGTACGCGCCGCTTTCACCTTCAACCTTAAAGCAATCCTCGGAAAAGATCACGATGAAATCCTTGCAGTTTTTGATGATATGTAAGAGCTTTTTGTCATATTCTCCTGAGGTAAGAGTCTGGTGATCAAAGAAAACGTTATAATGTCTACTCTTAAGCAGCTCGTAGACAAGTCTTGCCATAACCTCTCCACTGCCTCGGCGATAGCTGATAAAAATGTCGTATTTCTCGGCAATTTTATCCTCTTTTTTACCCGAGACCACCTCGTTCTGCGAATAAACAGAGCTATATTTAACCGGATTTTCGGTTATAGCGCCCCAGAATATGTCACCAAAATCATAGTGCCACCATTCTGCGCTGTAGCTGGTAAATCCTGCTTCGGTCATCGCGTTATAGAGAATCCTGCGATTCTTACACGCAGGCGAATTCTCATCCGACTCAAAAAAGTCCACGCTTGCCTTAGGAGAAAAATCGTCAAAGCCACAGCCCATATCAAGCTCAACGCCATAGGCATCGGTGAGGGTAAGATCCACCGCACCGCCGCTTGAATGAACGTAGCTGAATTCCTTGGTTCTATCGGGAATAGAAACGTATTTTTTTGCTATCTCAAAAAGCTCGCCTTCGCTTTTTCCACGGTTTTCAGGCAAAAGCGAAATGTTGGCGAGATACTCGTCAAAAAGGCTCTTCTGCACCTCGTAGGGACGCCAGGCATCGTATATTTTTAGCCTTAAGCCATTCGGAAGATTTTCTGCCACGCGATACAATCTTTTCGCAACATCAAGGCGTACGTATGCTTTATTAACAGCGCCCGGTCTTCCTGCCGAGTAATATTTCATATCCACAAGGATTTTGCCGTCCGAAAACTCCGATATATCCACGAATGGCTCGTCCACTACACCGTAGGAAATCCTTGAAGTATCGGGAAGCTGCTTTGTGGGAATAGCAAGGGTAAGCATATTCCACCTCCAAAAATCGTTTATTCCCCATAATTTTACCATAATATCCAAAAAAAGTCAATATTATCTATACAGAGCACTTGATTTATGCTTTAAAGTATGATAAAATGTAAAAGTTAAAAAAGACGGCGCAGGTGCATCTGTCGCATATTACAACAGGAGAATAAAAATGTATTACGGATACAAAATTAGTGATTACACAGCCGATCTTGCCAGAAAAGCAGAGGCAGATTGTAAAGAAATATTTGCAAAAATCGAAGAAAACGCACTTATTTGCTCGGCAAAGGTGCTTTCCGCATTTCAGGAATGCAAGGTTTCTACCGCAGACTTTATCGAGGTAACAGGCTACGGCTTCACCGACTCGGGCAGAGACAAGCTTGAAGAAATTTATGCAAAGGTGTTCGGCGCGGAGGATGCTCTCGTTCGTCCCCAGCTTATGTCGGGCACACACGCCCTTGCGGTAACCCTCGGCGGTCTTTTGAAGCCTAATGATACGCTTGTATACGTTTCGGGCACTCCCTACGACACACTTCAGACTGTTATCGGCATTTCGGGTGGCAGCCGTAACTCGCTTATGGCATACGGTGTAAAGTATGAAGAGATCGACCTTAAGGATGGAGACTTCGACATTGAGGCTATTAAGGAAAGACTCTCTAAATCCTTCGTAAAGGTGGCTGCAATTCAGCGTAGCCGCGGTTACGCACAGAGAAAGAGCCTTACTATCGATCAGCTCGATGTTGCTATCAAGGCAATCAAGGAGGTTTCTCCCGAGACTATTATTATGGTAGACAACTGCTACGGTGAATTTACCGAGGACAGAGAGCCTACCGACGTTGGTGCTGACGTTTTCGTTGGCTCTATGATGAAGAATCTTGGAGCAGGCTTTGCCGTTTCGGGCGCGTACTGTGTTGGAACAAAGACTGTTATCGAGGACATTGCCGACAGACTGACTGCACCCTGCATCGGCAAGGATCTTGGCGCAAACTTCAATCAGCTTGCATCCTTCTATAAGGGCTTCTTTATGGCTCCCGCCTGCGTTGCATCTACAATGAAATCAATGGTATTTGCGGCAAGAATGCTTGAGCTTGCAGGCTTTGATGAGGTTGACCCCAGATATGACGAAAAGCGTACAGATATTGTACAGACAGTAAATCTTCATTCTGCAGACAAGCTTATTAAGTTCTGCAAGGGTATTCAGATGGGCTCTCCCGTTGAGGCATACTGTATTCCCGAGCCCGGTGATATGCCGGGTTATCCTCACCCCGAGATCATGGCAGCAGGAACATTTATCACAGGCGCGACCAACGAGCTTTCCTGCGACGGTCCTATTGTTGAGCCCTACACCGCATATATGCAGGGCGGCCTTACCTACGAATACGGCAAGCTTGGTATCATGAAGGCTATCGACACGATGTTGGATTTAGGCTGATTTCAATAAAATCAGCCTCACTTGGAGCTTTGCTCCAAACTTCACTGCGAAGCTACTTCACTTGGAACAAACTTCACTGCGAAGCTACTTCACCATTTTTTTAGTGAAATTCGGCGCTGCCGAGTGAAGTTTATCATTCGATAAGTGAAGTTTCGCTTAATCGAAGTGAAGTTTGCGCCTGTGGCGCAAGTTAGGGCTTGACAAATAAGCCCTGAAGTGCTATAATAGACTCGAACCACAGCAGAATATACATCAGGGGTGCTGTCGCGAGACGGCTGAGATGACCTTTTGTCAAACCCTTTAACCTGATACGGATAATGCCGTCGTAGGAAGATTGTTTTATGGTAAATTAACCTTATCTACCGCGCGGATGTTATATCCTGCGCGGTATTTTTTTCGGCCTTGCTTCATTTGGCCGACTAAGGAGGATAATAAAATGAAGAAAAACACTCTCGCGCTGTGCGAGGCGGGCATAATGATCGCCCTCTCCACAATTCTGGCTATGCTGAAGCTGATCGACATGCCCTACGGCGGTTCGGTTACCTTTGCGCAGATGCTCCCCATTCTCATTTACGCATACCGTCACGGACCCAAATACGGTATGGGTGCGGCTGTAACCGCATCGCTTATTCAGCTGCTGCTCGGTCTTGAAAACTTCTCATACCTGCCCCTTGTAACATGGTATTCCGTAGTAGTTCTCGCTCTGCTTGACTACGTAGTGGCATATTCGGCATTCGGTATTGCAGGCTTCTTAAAGAAAAAGTTCAGCTACAGCAACGCAATGGTAATTTCAGCAGTTATAGCCTGTGTGATAAGATACCTTTGCCACGTTGTCTCCGGCTTTACCGCGTGGGCTGCATTTGAGCTTCCCACAAGCGCAGTTATGCTCTACTCTATCGGCTACAATGCAACCTATATGATTCCCGAGACTATCGTGCTTGTTGCCGCCACATACTATATCTGCTCGGCTGTTGATTTCTCAAAGGACACACCCACAAGAGCAAAAAAATCTACCGCGGACGGCAATATTGCACTTATGAGAGTTCTCTCCGGTCTTGCAATCCTTGCAGCAATTATAGTAGACACAGTGCTTGTATTCTCTGAAATTCAGGATGCTGAAACAGGCGATTTCATTCTTTCCGGACTTAAAAACGTTGATTGGATCTCCTTTGCTGTTGTTACCGTAGTTTGCCTTGGCGCAGCGGTAATACTCAGAGTGGTTGACAAAAAACAGGAAAATAAGTAAAAAAACACCCGCTACAAACAGACTCCAAGGTCTTGTAGCGGGTAATTTTATTCTCCAATAAATTTGCGAAGCAAATAACACTCGGCACAAGCCGAATATCATTGCGAAGCAATAAAACTCGCCTAAGGCGAATAAAACAGTTACTCGTGCGCAGCTTCGCCAAAGTGTCTTTTGGACTTGGGCTTTCTTCTGCGCTGAGAGGTCTTGCGGCGGATATTTGCCTTCTCAAGTCCCTCACGATATTCGTTAAGCGCACCCTCGTCAGCAAGTCTTACTGTACGTCTTGCGCGCCAGGTTTCATTAAAGTTTCTATGTAATTTAAGAGAGAGAAGCATATCACCGTGCTTTTTGCAAACAAAGTGTCTTGTATACCTCTGACCCTTGGAGTGGAGAAGCTTATCCTCCTCCTGCATAGGCTTTTTACACAACGGACAGATGGGGAATTTAACCACCTCATCCTCCATCATCTCGGAAATGGTAATGTAACCGTCACCGCCTGCATCGGCATCACCGATAACGTAATCCTCAAGGAACTCGCCGCGGACAGAGGAATAGTTCTTTACCCCCTCGATAACGTCAAGCTCTCTTGCCACAAGGGCAGTAAAATATGCATCGTTAAGAGCGTCGTGGGCGGGAAGATGCTGTTCAAGACCAAAGTAGTCCATAGCATATTCAAGCGAACGCTGCTTTGAGGAATCATCTGTCTGGCGATTGAAAATGACCTGCAGGTCATATACCTTGTCAAGCCAGGATGAGGGTATGCCGTGAACGTTGAAGTTCTCTTTAAGCATAGGAATGTCATCAGGACCCCAGGTAAGGAAGCAGAAATCCTTGCCGCACCATTTCTTAAATCTCTCGGCAGCAACAGGAAGGGGTGTACCAAGATCCATCTGCTCCTGAGTGATGCCTGTAAGCTCGGATACGTGGCGATGGAGCTTCTTAAAATGCTGTGGCTTTACAATGATCTGATAAGAGCCGCAGATATTCATTTTAGAATCCAACTTAACCGCGCCGATCTGAATTACCTCACCGCGCAGACGGCAAGCAAGTCTTCTCTGCACCGCAAGAGCCTTCTGTGCATAAGCCTGATTCCACTCTAAATCAAGTGTTATATAATACATCAAATTTTCCTTTGTTCATATTTTATCAGTATAATTATATCACCCATACTATTAAAAGTCAATAAGGGTTATGAAAATAAAAAGAAAAAGCCGTCCATATCAGCATCTCACTTTTCAGGCTGCAAGGACGGCTTATATTTATCTCTGTATCTTGGGATTATTCTTCATAAAGGACTTCATAAAGTCGATAAGCGCTTCTACGCCCTCGTAAGGCATAGAGTTATAAAGTGACGCGCACATACCGCCAACGCTGGGATCACCTGCAAGGTTAATAAGACCTGCCTTCTCTGCCTCGGCAATAAATCGCTTGTCAAGATCGCCGTCACCTGTATGGAAGGCAATATTCATCATACTGCGATATCTCTTGTCGGCAGGAGCTGTATAATAGGACTGACCGTGTCCGTCAAGATAATCGTAAAGCAGACTTGCCTTTTTTTCATTACGGCGCTTCATTTCATCAAGACCGCCGACAGAAATTATCCACTCAAGCACAAGCTTTGCCATATAAATGCCCCAGATAGACACATTGCTATAAGCATTGTTATTATCCAAAAGCTTTTTATAATCCAAGGTAGATGGTGTATCACTACGTGCATTACCGGCAAGGTCCACACGGATTATTACCACGGTAAGACCTGCAGGAGCAATGTTCACCTCTGCGCCGGCATAGATCATACCGAACTTATTAACGTCAACCGGCTCGGAGCAGATGCAGGAGGTCATATCCGCAACAAGCGGAATGTTTCCCGTATCAGGAACGTCGTTAAAGGTTGTGCCGTAAACGGTGTTGTTATAACAGATGTGAACGTAATCTGCGTCGGGACGGAAGTCCGAGCGAGTAGTTGTGGGCAACGTAGAATAGGGGGGAGATGCACCGCCCGATGAGGCAGCGATAACGATATCACCGTACTTCTTCGCCTCGTCATAGGCTCTCTTGGACATCTGACCCGAAACGATATAGTCGGCACACTGATGCTCGGAAAGCAGATTCATAGGAATTGCGGCATACTGACTGTCACATCCACCCTGCATAAAGAGAATCTTAAAGTTAGCGGGAATATTCATCAGCTTACGCAGAGCATCCTCGGCATCCTTTACGATCTGTTTAAACTCGGGAGAGTCTGCGCCAAGCTCCATAACCGACATTTCGGTGTCGCCGTAGCAAAGCATCTCTGCCTGCGCGCGTTCAAGCACCTCGAGGGGAAGCATAGACGGTCCGGAGGCAAAGTTATATATTCTATCTCTGTTCATTATATAAAACAGTTCCTTTCTCTAAAGGCAAAATATCACATATACATTATACAACTTTAGCGTCATAATGTCAAGTGGGTTAAATTAGGGATAAAAGGCACTCCTTCATTTCACGGTGATTTTTAACCGTATAGGTGGGACTGGGTATATCAAGCTCGGGATAACTGCCCGACTGCGCGGTATGAATATAGAGCGTTCTAAGCCCTGCACGACTTGCGCCAAGAATATCGTCACGCATATCGTTACCCACGTAAATGCTGTTTTCCTTGTCTATATTAAAGGTTTTAAGAGCAATTTCAAATGCCTCAACAGAGGGCTTTTTCACCCCGATATCCGATGAAATGACAATACCGTCAAACAGGTCGTATAGACCGCAGCTGTGAAGCTCGTCCACAGTAAAGCAGCTCTGCGCATTGGAAAGCAGATATACCTTGCCGCCAGCCGCCTTCAAATCAGAGAGCATAGTCTTTACACCTCTGAAGCAGCCGAGGCGAACCATAGACATCCTACGGAATTCGCTTGCAAGAGAAGGAGCAACCGAGGTATCGACCTGACGGTTTTCAAGCATTTTTTCGAACACCCTGAGAAGATTCAACTCGTGATAGCCACCCTTATGGAAGGATCGGCAAAGCGCAAGGTATTCTTCTCTAACCGAGGCGGCGTTTTCCTCACCGTCGCCAAGCAACAGCGCCATACCCTCCCAAAGCTCCTCGCGACTCTCGTCGGTCCAGATGTCTATCAGCGTACCGTATAAATCAAAAATAAAATTCATATTTTTCTCCTAAATTTTTATTAAATATATAATACTATACTTAACTATTATTGTCAAGACCTGAAGTAAAATGTATAAAAAAGACCGAGTCATAAGCATTTTCAGCAAATGACCCGATCTATTTTTATGTGACCTTTGGATTACGGTGTAATCCTTTTTTTGCGTTTTTATTTAAGAGCTTTTTTGAATTTATTACTAGCCTTAAGATTTCTAAACAGGTCGGCAATAACCTTACCGAAGCCGCGGAAGAAGTGACCGTTTACTATAAGCAAAATGTCATCAACCATCTTACGGCTTACGATTCCGCCCGACATCTTTGCAATAGCTCTGAAGGGCATATTGTAGATAAACATGATGTTAAGGTTGGGAGTTCCCTTCTTATCAGCCTTAACCTTCATGTTAGTCAATACCTTGTAAAGAAGTCTTGCAAGGCCGCTTTTTGCATAGTAAAGTTGACATATTGCATCATTAGCAGTAAGCTCACCACCCCAAGAGCCGTCGGGAATGGGTCTGCCGAGAAGCTGCTCAAAGTCGGAATCGGACACGTTCTTAATGTCTGCCGAGGAGTAGCAAGCAGGATAGGAGTTAGTAGGAACGCTGCCGTCAATATGTAAAGAAGCCGAAAGTCTGATATCGCTTATACTTGCGCCAACGAGGATTTCGTAATCTGCGTCCTCAATATCCCACTTGGATTCTGCGGTATTATAGTAAGCAAATGCGCGTTCGTCAAGAGCTACGGTTACCTGACGGCTCTCGCCTGCCTCGAGATAAAGCTTTGCAAATCCGCGAAGCTCCTTACGAGGTCTATAAACCTTGCCGTTTTTGCAGGAAACGTAGACCTCTGCTACCTCTGCACCTCCAACGCTACCTGTATTGGTAACAGTGAAGGATACGCTGTTCTTATCCGCCTTAATATCCGAATACTCGAATGTAGTATAGCTAAGACCGTAGCCGAAGGGATAACGAACGTCAACACCTGCAGTTTCATAGTATCTGTAGCCTACGTACATACCCTCTCTGTGCTCTGCAGTTCTTTCCTTTGAAGGATAGTAAGGATAAGAAGGATTGTCCTCAAGGCTGTGAGGCCAGCTCTCATTAAGCTTACCCGAGGGGTTAACAATACCGACGAGCGCATCTGCCATAGCGCCTGCACCTGCCTGACCGCCAAGATAACCGTGGATAGCAGCTCTGTAAAGGCTTCTCTCAGGCATAACGAAGGGAGAACCGCCAAAGAGAACAAGAATAACGTTCTTATTTACTGCGCAAACCTCATTAATAAGAGTCTTTTGACTATTAGAAAGCTCCATATGTGCTCTGTCAAGGCCCTCGGACTCAAGAATCTCCTCAAGTCCTACGCAGAGAAGCACCTTGTCTGCCTTTTCGGCAACAGACACAGCCTCGGCAAGAAGCTTTTTGTCGGGATTGGGATTCTTTCTGTTAAAGCCCTGAGCATAAGCGGTGATATTAAGCTTATCCGAAAGAGCATCGTAAAGGTTATCTATTCTTGTCGCATTAACCTGTGAAGAGCCTGCGCCCTGATATCTGGGTGCTTTAGCAAAATCACCGATGATTGCAACGCTCTCGCCCTTGGCAAGAGGAAGGATTCCGTCGTTATCGAGAAGAACTATGCTTCCCTCTGCGCATCTGCGCGCGATATTATGGTGAGCCTCCTTGTCAAAGTCATGGGGCGCATTCTTTGCAGCCTCACGAAGCTCGAATACAACAGAGAGAAGCTCCTCTGCTCTCTTATCAAGCACGCTCTCGTCGATCTTGCCCGAGCGAACGTCCTCAATAAGACCGAGCGTACAGTCAGCACCGGGCGCGGGCATTACAAGGTTGCTACCTGCTCTCACACCCTCGGTATGATCGTTGTCTCCGCCCCAGTCGGTCATAACGAGACCGTCAAAGCCCCATTCTCCGCGGAGAATATCGCCTATAATATGTTGATTTTCATTAGCATACTGACCGTTTACCATATTGTAAGAGGTCATAAGAGCTCTTGCTCCGCCCTCCTTCAATGCATACTCAAAGCCTGTAAGGTATATCTCACGAAGGGTACGCTCGTCAAGGACAGAATCCATTGACATACGGCGAAGCTCCTGTGAATTTACTGCAAAATGCTTGGGACAAGCAGCAACACCGTTCGACTGTATACCTCTGGAATAAGCTGCTGCCATTTTACCCGAGAGATAAGGATCCTCGGAAAAATACTCAAAGTTTCTGCCGCAAAGAGGACTTCTCTTTATATTAAGGCCGGGGCCAAGCACGATTTGTACGTCGTTTGCCGCCGCCTCTCTGCCAAGCGCCGTACCAAGCGCCTCGCCAAGCTCTATATCCCAGCTGTTAGCCATAGTAGCGGCAGTGGGGAAACAGGTCGCAGGAACAGACTCGTTAAGACCAAGATGGTCTGCCGCACCTGCCTGCTTACGCAGTCCTACAGGACCGTCGGAGAGAAATATAGAGGGAATGCCTGCATTGGGAAGATCAAGGGTAGTCCATACGGTTTCTCCCTGCAAGAGTGCCGCCTTCTGTTCAAGCGAAAGTCCTTTGATGATAGATTTAATATCCATTTTGCGCTCCTTTTTAAAAGCATATTTTTTAAAATAAATATCCTTTAATAATTTTATCATATTTTTTCACATTTTGCAACAGTAATTTTACATAATAAAAAAGCCTTCTGCGAAAGAGCCTGAATTCTATCGCAAAAGGCTTGTTGTCTTGTTATTTTATGATAATATCCGATCTTTCGTACTTACAGATATCTGCCTTAACGCAAAGCTCGATGCCATCTGCGCCCATAGGCGGATATACGGTAGAGGACATTGATCGACCGTCCTCAAAGATCTCTACGGAAAATTCATCCATAACGATAGTGAGAGTCACCTCATCATTGCCCGAAAAAGGCATACGGCGAATCCCGTTTAAGGAATCAGCATCCCCCTCTACGCCAATGATAGCCTCGCCCGAGCTTGATCTGTCAAAGACCCATTCACCGTTCTTTAAACCAATAGAGGTGAAATTATCGCCGCCCGAACGAATTTTCATCGAAAGCTCCTGAAGCTTTGTCGCATTTACGGTGATCACACCTGTAACTGCCCTATCTTCAAGTCTGTCTGATACCTCGGAGCTATACACAGCCTTTGAGCTTACAACAGGCTCCTGACAGAGTCTGCCATCCTTAACCGCTAAATCGAACGAAAAATAACACATAAATGCTATCCAATTACACCAAATCTTTTATGTGAAGTGGTCTTGACATCATCATGTTTGCCCTAATTAACCTTGGTCTGTTAAAGCGCTGTATTATAATAAACGGAATATTTAAAAGAAGAAAAGTAACCGATACTGCCCAGCCGCCGATGCCCTCCCATATAAAAACGCATCCAAATCCGAGCAATGACACCAAAACGTGGGTGGCCTCGGCAACGCAGGTCTCCTTTATGAGAATTGGAATCTGATCGTCTTGGTCGATCCTTTTACGGGGCATAAATTTAGGTATGATCTTCGTTATGATCACACTTGCATCAGGCAGCTTGGTCTTCCACTTCATTATCCCTATTTTGTTGTATATCCTGCCGCCTTTTTCAAATTCAAAGCTTTTGAACGGAAAGCGATCTTCAAATATCCATTTTCTTGGAAACACTCTACCAAGTATAAAGACAGCTATACTAACGCACAAAATGTAACGTATTGTTTTCAAAAACTGCATTTTTACCCCCTGCTTTTCATAATTACTATTCCACTATTATTATATAATCGTAAACGTCCTGGCCTCCGTTTATGATATATACTTCCTTGCCTCTGTAGTTGTCTTTAATATGCTTTTCAATTAGGGTAGCTTCTTCGTCAGTTGCTTCCTTACCGCAGAAAACTATACAAACGTCGTGCGTAGGCAAATCTATTCTGTCAATAGTTTCAAGAGCTACGGTCAGGCGATTATCATTTGCGCTAATAAGTTCCTTGCCAACAAAACCGATGTATTCGCCTGTGTGAAGGTCTACGCCATCGATCGTGGCATCTCTGACGCAATGGGATATTTCAGCGGTTACGACCCCATCCATCGCCATAGTAAGATCATCAACAATAGCGTCAGCATCACTAAGGTTAGTATCAAGCATAGCAAGTGAGGCATAACCTGCGCCTACCGTTTTGCTCTCAATCACTCTAACGTCGGATTTTTTGTATAAATGTGCCGCCTGTTGTGCCGTGAGAATGATGTTTGAATTATTGGGGAATACGAAAATCACGTCTGCGTTTGCCTCGTCAAATGCGGAAATGAAATCCTCAGCAGAGGGGTTCATGCTCTGTCCGCCGTCAACGATAACGTCAGCACCTCGCTCACGGAAGGTATCTTTTAATCCCCCTCCGCAAGCTACGGCAACAACTCCGTATTTTTTACGCTCAGCCTTTGGCTTGCTTTCCTTTTCGGAAATCACGGTGTTGTTGTGCTGGAGTGACATATTTTCGATCTTAACCTTTAAAAATTCGCCATACTGCTGACAGAAATCCAGCACCATTTGAGGCTTTTTCGTATGAACGTGGAGCTTTACGATGCTTCCGTTGCGAACGGTTACTATGGAATCGCCGATAGTTTTAAGAAAATTGGAAATAACCTTAACGTCGAAGGTGGGAATATCCGTCTTGGCATTCTGCAAACGAAGGAGAAGCTCGGTGCAATAGCCAAATTCCAACACACTATCCTCATCAAACGCATCAAGGTTCAGCTCCTGCGTCTTTTCAGATACACCGCCAAGGTCCTCGACGTCCTCACCTATTACCGCCTTCATCATACCGTCGACTATGTAGATAAGTCCTGCAGCTCCCGAGTCTACCACACCCGCCTTTTTTAGAACAGGAAGCAACTCCGGGGTTCTTGCAAGAGATCGCTTTGCCTCGTCAATAAATGCTTCAAGAAAAGCCTCGGGAGTTTCGGTATTTTGCTCACAAGCATATTCTGTTGCTTCGCGAATAACGGTCAGTATCGTACCCTCGGTGGGCGTCATAACAGAGCTATATGCCTGCTTCACACCCTGCCTGAATGCTTCGCCGATTTCCGTCGCATCTGCTGCCACAATACCTGTAAAACCGTTTTTAATTCCCTCTATGAATTGCGAAAGAATTACGCCCGAATTTCCCCTTGCAGAGAGAAGCATACCGCTTGAAATTCGGTCAGCTACCGCGTCAAGCGACTCGGATACCGTGTCATGATAAACACCGCCCATTATAGTTAAGAGCATATTATCACCCGTATCTCCGTCAGGAATAGGAAATACGTTCAGGTCGTTTATTTCCTGCACGTGCGACTTAAGGTTGGCAGCACCCGAATTTATCATTCGTGCAAAAAGAATACCGTCAAGTGTCTTCATATTTTAGTCTCCGTTTTTGAATGTTACCTCTTGTCCAAAGCCCCATATACCAACTGCATCCGGGCCGATAGACGCACCGATAATAGGCCCGATAAAGCCTACCTCTACGCCTTTACAGGGAATTTCCCTTTTTATAAGCTTGACAAGGCTGTCAACCTCATCCTGCGAGCAGTCTGCGTGGGTGAAATAAATCACTTGATTTTCAGGCTCGACTATAGAGGCCTTCAGCATAGCAACGATTTCTTCAAAGGAATTTTGTCTGCCCTTAACCTTTTTATACGCCGCCTGATCTCCGTTTACATCGGATATAAGAATAGGTTTTACTCCCATCAGATTTCCGAAGAATGCCGCAGAGCCCTTAACTCTTCCTGCACGCTTAAGAGCATCAAGCGAGTGAACTGTAACGTATTGATTTACCTTTTTACGCACCGAAAGAATATGATCCTCTATCTCTTCCGCAGACGCACCCTCGTTTGCCATTTTTGCCGCCTCGATTGCAAGCATTCCTATACCTATACTTGCATTAAGCGAGTCAATGCATACGATTTTGCTTCCCTCGTGCTGTTCCATAAGTTTCTTTGCAACAACAAAGCCGGTATTTACCGAGCCGGACTGCTTTGAGGAACAGCCTATGTAAAGGATATCCATATCGAGTGCAAGATATATTTCAAACACACGGGTAAATTCCTCTACCGATACCTGTGCCGTCGTTATACGCTTTCCATCTCTCATAATATTATAAAATTCGTGTACTTCCTCGGCTGTCCAGGTTAGTTTTGCAGGGGATTCCTTTCCCTCGTAAACGGTGGTCATCTTTGCATAATCAATGTTATATCTTTCAAGCTGCTCTGCGGTTAAATCAGCGCAGGAATCTGTAATTATTTTTACTTTTCTCATTATATTTCTCCTTAAATTCGGCTTTCAAGATAGCCGCAGACGTCGCCTACGGTCTCAAATTTTACAAACTCGGCAAATTCGAAGCCAAATGCCTCCTCAAGCTCCATCGCCATCATCATCATTGCCAGCGAATCAAAACCAAGATCCTCTTTAAGTCTGGTGTCAGCATTTATATTTTCCATATCCACACCGGGTAAAACCTTAATAAGTATTTCCTTTAATTTTTCAAACATAATTATTCTCCTATTCTCTTTATATATGAACGACGTCTTTTGTGCTGTCTTGCGCTAAAATATTTCCACTGCGCCTGAACAGCCTTGTTGGTTTCAAGGTTAAGGTTAGTTTCATACTTGTTAACCCCACCTTCCTCGAGAACATCAAGCATACTGTTTATCATCACGGCATTAACACCCGAGTTCTGATATTCTGGCAACACCGCAACGAGTCCAAGGTCAAGCACCTTTGGGTTATTGACCAGGTGCAGAAGCTTAAGCAAGGCTATGGGAGTAAGTCTTCCTCCGCTTTTCTTTATTGCATCACCAATAGCCGGGAAGCAAAGGCCAAAGGCAACCACCTTTTCGTTTTCATCACAAATAAATATAACGTGCTTCTTGTTTACTATCATAGTGAACTGCGAAACAAGCTCATCCTGAACCTCCTTCGTCAGCTCAACCGTACCGTAAAGGTGCCTGTAACAAATCTCGAGGCACTCAAAAAATCCGTCACGATATTTTGCTATGTATTTTTTCTTTGACATTGTGTTGTCGGCAATATGAAGATGATTGATCTCCAGCGCTCGCTCAGCTACACGTCTAAGCATTTCATTACGCTTTTCGGGTAGGCGAAGCTCGTATTCTACCCAATCTGCGTCCTTGGTGAAGCCGATTTTTTCGAGCAGTTTGCCGTAATATTCGTAGTTATACTGCTCCTCAAAGGTTGAGTCCTCGTCAAAGCCTTCTATGAGAAGTCCCTCTCGGTTCAGATCGTTAAACCCAAGCGGACCGCAGATCTCCTCCATTCCCTTTTGCTTCGCCCAATTCTCAACGGCATCAAAAAGTGCTTTTGCAACTTTCTCGTCATCTATTGTGTCGAACCTTGTAAAGCGAGCCTTCTTTGTGCCGTGATTTCTGTTGTACTGATTTTCAATAATGCCGTGAATTCTTCCCACGGTTTTGCCGTTATCGGTGGCAAGAAAGAACACCGACTCTGCGTTTTCGGTATTACCGCCCGACTTCAATAGCTTTTTCTCATCAGAATAAAGCGGAGGGACGAAATGCGGGCAATTTTTATACAGTCTTAATGGAAATTCTATGAACTCCCTTATATCGCTTGAAGATTTTACCTCTTGTACAGTTAACATAGCTGACTCCTTCAAAGTTTAAACTTATATCGTATATTTATCCTTTTCAAAAACCGATTTGTTCTGTGCTATATTCAAAAGCATCTCGGTGCTGCTTACTACGGTTTTTTCGGTACAGCTGCCGTGCATTTTTACACAAGGCTTATTTACACCCAGCAGATTTGCACCGCCGAGAGATTCCATATCGTATATGGCAAGAAGCTGCTTCACAAGTTCCATAACGTCCTCGCTGCCCGTTTTTCGTGCATATTTCACCACGTCGGTGATAATTCTCTTTGCCGTACCCTCGGTCACCTTAAGCACCTGATTTCCTGCAAAGCCGTCGCACACAAGCACGTCGCAAATGCCCGAGAGTGCGTCACGCCCCTCAACGTTTCCAATGAAATTAAGAGCTTCATCTTCTTTTAACAAGGTGAAGGTCGCCTTTGTGAGAGCGTTGCCCTTGCCCTCCTCAGCACCGTTGGAAAGAAGACCGATTTTTGCATTTTCAATACCGTAAACCTCTCTCATAAATTCACGGCCCAGGTGTGCAAAGTGATGAAGCATATCGGGGGTACAGTCAACGGTTGCGCCCGTATCAACAACGCAGGTAAAGCCACCGCTTTGGTTTGGAAGCAGAGCCGCAAGCGCAGGTCTTACCCTCGTTTTTCTCGGCAAATATCTCATCGCACCGACGAGTAATGCGCCCGTGCTTCCTGCCGTTAAAAATCCGAAAAGGTCCTCTCTTTCCGAAAGCGCCTCAAGCGATCTTATCATAGAGGAATTTCTTTTGGTAAAAACCGCCTCGGCAGGATTGTCGTAGTTCGTTATTTCCTCGGGTGCGTTAAGTATTTCAACGCGGTCCATAGGAACCAAAAGCTCATAGCACTCCGCTCTTATGTATTCCTCATCGCCAACAAGTAAAAAGCTTACCTCAGGAAATTTTTTCAGAGCAAGCGATACGCCCTTAATAAGCGTATCTACGCCCTTATCCGCACCCTTAGTATCGATAACTATTTTGATCATAATGCTCACCTCATTATTCATGATTATCCATTTTTCGACAAAATAATACCATTCTTTTCTAAACTGAAACGAAACAACCGAAATTAAAACAAAAACGGGCAGAAGCCTTTGCCTCTGCCCATCAAACCGTATCGGGTCAATTTTGTTTTTTTGGAATAACAACACTGAAGGCGGTTACTCCGTTTTGAGAGATCACCTTTATACTTCCGCTGTGAAGCTCTACGATCTTTTTTACAATGGCAAGTCCTATGCCGTTTCCATGCGTAGCGTGGGATTCGTCTGCCTGATAGAATTTATTGAAAATTTTATCAAGCTTTTCGGGTGGAATTTCGTCGCCTGTGTTGCTGATCTTTACGCTAAGATCATCTCCAACATCAAGCACGTCGATCTCTACCGTTCCACATCTCGGAGCAAACTTTACGGCATTGTCAATAAGGTTTATCCACACCTGCTTTAATAGCTCCTCGTTGCCCTCTATTACATGTTCTTCAAATTCAATATGAAGATCGATATCCTTCACCGTCCATTTTTCCTCAAGCAAAAGGATCGCGGAACGCACCTGCTCGGAAAGATTAAAGGTGGAGATATTGGTTAAAATAGCCTGATTCTCAACCTTGGTAAGGCTCAGCACGTTGCTCGCCATTGAGGAAAGGCGCATAGATTCCTCACGTATGGCACGGGCATACTGTACTCTCTGCTCCTCGGTAAGATCGCCTGATTCAAGCAGTTGAGCAAGTCCGGTGATCGAAACAATGGGAGTCTTGAATTCGTGGGAGAAATTATTGATAAAATCGTTACGGAGCATCTCGGTGTTCCCAAGCTCCTCTGCCATAGTATTAAAGCTATCTGCAAATTCTTTTACCGCTGGGTGACTCGACAGAATACCACCAAATTTTAGTCTTGTCTTAAAATCTCCGGATGCTAAACGATTCATTTTATTAATGCTGTCGTTTATTGGCTTTAGTGGAATACGGCTGCTGAAAAAGGCTATCGTGCCGCCAATAATAAGGCTGATAAGCGACATAAAGAGAATAACCATGCCAAGATCAAGCTCGCCGTCAACGTTAATTATTACTCCAAGCTCTGTAAGCAGCCATAAACCAAGCGCGGTAATTGCAACAGCTGCAAGAAGAATAGCAAATACAAAGGCTGATAAGGCAAAGGTCAGCGACCGCCTTGGTGCCCTCTCTTTAATCCTTTCAATGCTTAAAAAGCGGTTTTTCTTCATACCTTTTTTGCCGCCTTGTATCCGAGTCCGCGGACCGACTCTATTTCAAATTCACTCCATCCGTCAAAGCGCTTGCGAAGTCTGCCGATATGTACCGTAACGGTCTCCCATCCCGTTTCGCTGTCCGCTCCCCAGATCTCGTCCATCAGCTGAATTCTGGTGAATATCTTACCTGGGTAGGAGAGCAATTTATAAAGCAGTAGAAATTCCTTTTGAGGAAGCTCCTGCACCTCGCCGCACCTCGTGACCGTTAAGGAATCGTAATCAAGTGTAACCTCACCAATAACAATCTTTCGTTCGGTTGCGATCCTCGCACGCCGCAGAAGTGCCTTGATGCGATAAAGGAACTCGTCCTGATTAACAGGCTTTGTCATATAGTCGTCTGTCCCCACCGCAAATCCTTTGTTTTTATCACTGGGAAGCTGTTTTGCAGATACCATTAAAATAGGTAGATAATTGTCGCATTCACGTAAGACTTTTGTAAATTCATAGCCATTCATTCTCGGCATCATAATATCTAGAACTACAAGATCTATGTGTTCCCTGTCCATAGCGCACAGCGCTTCCTCGCCGTTCTTTGCTACGGTTACGGTATAGCCGTTCTTTTCAAGCACCGCCTGAAAATACATTCTCGTATTTTTGTCATCATCTACCACAAGAATATGAAACACCTGTTTATCACCTCACTTTTATGAACCGATTTTAACTTAAATAACTAAACTGAAAATAAACTAATGATTATTCAATAGGCATATCGAATCTTTTTAAACGTTCAAAGAGAATTTCATCTTCTGAGGGAATATCATTTGTCTTCTCTATCCTTGAACGAATATGCATCATATCATTATCCGTTTTGCTAATTATGTCGGCACACTCACGAAGTTCGGTAACAATAGCTTCTCTTCCTTCAATATCCGTCTTGTACTGAAGCTGATGCTCAAGGCTTGCCCAGAAATCCATAGCAATAGTGCGTATCTGCACCTCGACCTCCATTTCCAGCCGTCTTTCCGACAAGAACACTGGGACTTTAACTATTAAATGTAAACTTCTGTATCCATTTTCCTTGGGTTGCTCTATGTAATCCTTTTTATCGACGAGGGTGATGTCATCCTGCTTGAGAAGCGCCTCGGCTATAAGATATACGTCATCAATATATGAGCAGACTACCCTTACGCCTGCAATATCATGTATGTTTGCCTCCATACTGTCTATATTAAAGGACAGATTTTTTCTTATAAGCTTCTCAATGATACTTGCCGTACTTTTAAGTCTCGTTTGAATGGAGTTTATAGGATTGCGATTATATTGAAGGCTGAATTCGGTGTTCAGTATTTCAAACTTGGTTTTGATTTCTTTCATTGCACAGGCATAGATCATTCGGTATTCCTTATAATCCACCATTCTGCCCATGATTTGCTTTGTCTGACTGTATAGAGCACTTATTGCTTCTCTTGGCAATTTTGTGAGTGTGTCCGGAAGTGTTATTTCATCGGGATCATCCCAATTTCTGCCGTTTCCTTCATATTCCTTTTTCAAAATATCACCTCGTACTATGTTAAATAAATTGTTTTATGGTTGTTTTTACCATACATATTTTAACGCTAAAAAAACAAACTATCAAGAAAAAGCATGTTAACAATTAATGACAACATTTTAAATTTTTAATACCGTATGTTATTCAATTTGGCACCGTGGCGTGTGCCCTGCTTGATACAAGTCGGCGTCGTATAAGAGAAAAATCCCGAGGGCATCGAGCCTCTCGGGATTTTATACAGGAATTTGCTCCGCATGACAAGGCTTCCGGCACGGGAATTTCGCCAAAAGCGAATATTTGCTCGCCCTACGCCTGACAAGTAAGCTTGCCGATCTCCGAGTGGGGTATGCGAACCCATGCGACATTCGTCGCTGGGTTTGATGAGCGTACGGCTCACCAACGACAGAAAAAGAAAAAGCACCCGTACGGGAATTTCAGCAAAGCAGAATATACCCACACCCCCTTCTCGCTTCGGCTCGGTCACACTCGAGGGAAAACGATTATCAATCGTTTTCATAGACCTTCGTGCCGCTTCGCTACCTTGAAAGCGAGCTTTCAAATCTTCGGTCGGGGTATGCGAACCCATGCGACGTACGTCGCTGGGTTTGATGAGCGTACGGGAATCAGCCTCGTCTTACAAGGTCTCCACAGGAGACGACGAGGCTGTGTCTCGAACCCGATCCTGAAAATCACAGATTTTCAGGGTGAGTTCGATTTGCGCATAGCGCATCACCAGCAAAAAAGAGACAGGCACCCACTAGGAGTGCCTGTCTCTTTTTGTTGGTGACCCGTACGGGAATCGAACCCATGTTTTCAGCGTGAGAGGCTAACGTCTTAACCGCTTGACCAACGGGCCATGCTGTATTCAGCTTGTCTATTATACTATTTTCTTGACGATTTGTCAAGGGGTTTTTGAAAGTTTTTTTGATTTTTTTCAAAGTTTTTCGTTTTTGTAGCAAAAATACAAGAAAATGCACACTTTTTGGTGGTTTTTGGTTAGTTTTTTTATATTTTCTATTGATTTTGACCCAAGAAAGTGGTACAATTATTTTGAATAATTATATACACGCGAGCTTTTAAGGAGAAAAAATGGACTACACAAGACTTAATCCTGTGATACGATCTGTATCGCTTTACGAAAAAATCAATCGCACCGACGAGTGCATCGGATATGACTCGAGAGTGATCTATATAGTTTCGGGTGAGCTGACTGCGGTGGTTGACGGCGAGAAGCTTGGGCATCTTGCGCCCGGAAATCTACTCTACATACCTGCCGGTGTGAAATACAAGCTGAAAAGTAAGTACCTGAGGGCTGTGGTGGTGACCTTTGACCCCACCGACTCAAATCCCGAGCCCCACGACCGTCTGTCACCTGCTTCGGTTGGCGAATATGATGAGGCACTCTGCCACAAGGACGGTGTTGAGGGTCTACTCAGAAAGCATATTCTCCTTCCCGACATGGAGTCCGAGCGCGACAGCTTTATCCGTATGGCAAATATTTTCACCTCGGCTGAGGGCCATTACAGAGCCCAGCTGTCGGCAATGTTTAAGCTGATACTGCTTAAGGTAATTGAGACTGCAGACGTAAACGCTCTGCCTGCAAGAATGGTAGAGGAGCTTGACAATTACATAAGAGAAAACGTGTCCGACGAGATCTCCAACACCGAGATCGGCGCGATATTCGGCTATCACCCATTCTACGTCAGCCGTATGCTGAAGGAGAGAAAGGGTATGACTCTGCGTCAGTACATTATCGCCTACCGACTGAAGTGTGCAAAGCGCATGCTGGAGCTTTCGGACAAGAGCGCTGCCGAGATTGCCGAGGAGTGCGGTTTTACCGACGCGTCATATTTTGCAAAGACCTTTAAGGCGACCTTTGGCATGACTCCCAAGGAGTACAGAAACAGTTTTAAGGAAGAATTTATCTAATTTTCGTAAACATAAGTTGACATATTAAGGATTTTGATATGAAATTGAAGAAAAATGACGTCATTACGACGGAAATAATTGATATAACCAATCTTGGTTTTGGTGTGGCGAAGGTTGACGGTGCGGTTATCTTTGTGTCCGACACGGTGCCGGGTGATATTGCCAAAATCAAGATAATCAAGCTTGGTTCATCCTACTCGGTAGGTCGACTTGAGGAGCTTATCACCCCCTCGGACAAGCGAGTTGAGGGCAGATGTCATAACGGACTCTGTCGCAGCTGTGCCTACAAAAAGCTGTCCTACGGGCACGAAAAGGCGCTGAAAGAGGAGTCGGTAAGACAGATTTTCAAGAAAAGCGGACTTAGTGACGTAGAAATTATGCCTCTCGTTGGCTCGCCCACCGAGTGTGGCTACCGAAACAAGGCGCAATATCCCATCAGCCGTGACAAAAACGGTGAGTATATCATCGGCTTTTATGCACCCAAGAGTCACCGCGTGACCGAGGCGGCAGACTGCCCTCTCGCGCCCTCTGTTTTTTCGGAGATTATCGAGGCTTTGCGCGGATTCTTCAAAAAGCACAATATTTCGGTTTATGACGAGCAGAGTGGCGAGGGACTTATCAGGCATATTTATCTCCGCAGAGGCGAGGTAAGCGGCGAGGTGCTTCTCACCCTTGTTGTGAACGGAAGTTCCCTGCCCCATTCCGACGAGCTTGTGACAGGTCTTTGTGAGAAATTCCCTGCCCTTGTGGGCATTCTGTTAAATATAAACCGCGAGAACACAAATATTATTCTCGGCGAGAAATTTATCACCCTGTGGGGTCGTGATTACATTTTCGACACCCTCGGCGGTGTGGTGCTGAAGATCACTGCGTCCTCATTCTATCAGGTAAACCACTCTGCGGCAGAGCTGCTGTATGCCAAGGCGAAGGAGCTTGCAGCTCCCACGAAGGATGATCTGCTGCTTGATCTCTACTGCGGCGCAGGATCTATCGGTCTGTCTATGGCAGACGAGGCAGGCGAGGTTATCGGCATTGAGATCGTGGAGAGTGCTGTGGAGTGCGCCACGTTTAATGCTGAAATCAACCATATATTCAATGCGTCATTCTATGCGGGTGATGCAAGTGATACGAAGAAAATTCTCGAGCCTGCAGAGAGAATTAGAGGCGAGAGGATCAAGCCCGACATTGTAATTTTCGATCCCCCAAGAGGCGGAACGACCGAGGAGTTGATTGAGCATATATCTTCCCTCTCACCGAGGAAGATAGTGTATATTTCCTGTAACCCGGCAACACTTGCGAGAGATATGGTGGTACTGAAAAAGTACGGATACGTTGGAAATGAGGTTACACCGTTTGATTTGTTCCCGATGACAGGGCACGTTGAAAGTGTCGTTTGTCTGACTAGAAAGTAATATGAGGTGCATCCATGAATGATATAGAATTAATTTATGACAAAGTAAAAGACAAGTACAATTTGACTTTGACTAACGCCTTCGCTTTAAACGAGGGCTTTACATGGGATGTCCCAGTTATTTATGGTGAAGCTGAACACAGACGATTTTGGTTATACGCAGATGAAGATGTTCCCGAGCCACACGGTATTGAATTTGTTTTTTCTGTAGAATATGAAAAGCAAAAGCGAATTTGGTTTAGAAAGCATATGGTGAAATGTGGCACCCATTGGCATCCTCAAACAATTGAGCAAGCAATTAAGGATGTGGATGATTTTATGCTTGGCAAGCTTTCATTTATAAAGTGAGACTTTAAGGTACTACAATCCCCATTTTTGACCGATTTTGAGACCTTTTGGAGTCCCCACCCACGTTGAGAGTGTCGTGTATCTCACAAGACAAAGCGATGTGATATAAGCCTTCCCTCGCACCGTTTCGCTACCTTCCATGACAAGGGGAGACTTGAGCACTGAGTGGCTTTTGAGAACTGAAATATCCAAACAAAACTCGAAAATGCGTTTTACAGTAGTAATACTAAAACACTATATCTGCGGTGCCTACAAAAAATAAGGAGAAATTTACTAATGGATTACATAAAAAACAGCGATATAGAAACAGGTCTTAGTGCATTCGGACGAGTGTATCTATGCGGAAACCTTCAAAAATCGAATGGTATTAACCATATTGAAACCGAGAGCTACGAGATTGGTATATCCGATTATAGTGAATACACCTTTGAAAAAGCACATCTTCACTCCTTTAATCGTGAATTCAACTATGTAATTCGCGGTGCAATAAAGGTATTTTTGCTGAACGAAAAGAAGGAATATCTTTTCTGCGAGGGTGATTTATTTGTTATCAATGTAAACGAGCCTTACGTAAGCAAATGTCTTGAAGGCACACGCACTTTATTCTCCAAGTTCCCAGGCGGAAACGATAAACAGCTTGTATATATGAGCGAAGCATTGCTTAATTGGGGAAAGTCCTGGGATGCAACCTTTGAGGAGGAAGAACTATGATTTTTTTAAGTCACAAGAGCGATCCAAACCACGAGCACGCACTTCTGATTAAAAATAAGCTTGAAGAACAGGGATATCAATGTTGGTTGGCACCCGAATGTGTTAGTCCGGGTGGAGATTTTGCTGAAGAAGTTCCACAGGCAATCAATTTGTGTGAGATGTTTATCCTGATATTATCGAAGGAGACTTCAAAATCATCACACGTCCGCAAAGAAATCATTATGGCAATCAACCACAAAAAGTATATCATTCCACTTAAGATAGAGGATTTTGATATGGACGATACCCTAACGTATCTTCTTGCCAACATTCAAGTGGAGCCGTTCGGATTTACAGATGATGATTTTA
This sequence comes from Eubacteriales bacterium, assembly GCA_045128515.1. Classification (GTDB taxonomy): domain Bacteria; phylum Bacillota; class Clostridia; order Oscillospirales; family CAG-272; genus UBA1740. Next base: position 24,178 of record JBGVRO010000009.1, read on the forward strand.
AGTGGCTTTTTGAGAAATGCAAGCTTGGTGAAAAATACGTTGAAATAGAGATAAGCAAAAATCCAAGTAGAGCTATATTTATAATGAAGGATGATTTCCAAATTAATATGCTGAAATTCATCGAGGAACGTCCCGAAGAACTTAGCAAAACTGTTTTTGCTATGGGAATTGACTGTTCTTCTATTTTAAACATTTCAACAACTCAAGGAATAATCAAACATGTTTGCGAGTTTCTGCATAGTGAGTACGGAATAACAACATCCTCTTTACAAGAACTTGTTAACAATGCCAAAATAGAACAGCTTCATCACAAATCCCCCAATATGGAAATGAAATACAAAGACATTGTTATCATAAAAGTTCCTATACCCAAAAAAGATCAACCGACAAAGCATAATATTTTGAATCTTTTGCTTATTGCAAACTCAAGAAAAAACAGCACGTATTCCATTAGCAAAAATGTAGATGATGTAGAAGGTATAGATTCGAGAGAAATTGTTATAGAAATTTTTAATAAGGTCGTAGAAATAAGCGACGAGTTTTCTAATTTATTTATCGGTGCAATGGGAACCAATGGTCTTAAATTTCCATACGAGGTTATAACATCCGAAATACTGAATTGCTACATCCACGCATATCGTTGTGAATGTGGGCCTCGAAATCTGTTTTATTCAGTAAGGGACGCCGATATGAAAAAAGCTGGCATTACAACCCACGATATTTTTTCATATATTTCTGCGGTAGTTAAGTTTATTAAGCAAAAAGATTGATGTTTTTGACATCATTAAAGAAAAACAAAATGCAACTTATTACAAAACATTTTAACGAGCTTTCGGTAAGAGAGCTATATGAGATTGTTCGGGCGAGGCAGGAGATTTTTCTGATGGAGCAGAACATTGTTTGCCGTGATTTTGACGGCGTGGATTATGAGGCGCTACACTGTTTTCTTTGTGAAAACGGACGAGTTGTAGCTTATATGAGGGCATTTATGCAGGGTGGCCAGATTCATCTCGGCAGGTTCCTTACCGTAAGGCACGGCGAGGGTCTTGGCAGACTGCTGATGGAAGAATCGCTGCCTGTGGTTAAGGAAAGCTTTGACTGTGAGAAGATAACCTTCCATGCACAAAGGCACGCCGAGGGCTTTTATCTGAAGCTTGGTTTCAAGACTGTGTCCGATGTCTTTCTCGAAGAAGGTATCGAGCATGTGGTGATGGAAAACATAAGTGAAAAAGGTTAAGTAATGTTTTTGTGTTTTAACTAAAAGCATTTTTAGGAGGAAAATTATGACAACAGATCAGGCTTTATTATTTGGTGCGGTGGCCTTTTTGGCTATGATTGTATTTATTGTTTTCATCACAATTGCCGATCTGAAGAAAAACAAGAGCAAGTACGACAAAGAAAAAGAGGAATATATTGATAGCAAATTTTCCGAGGAAGCCGAGGTTATAAGCACGCACGCAGAAATCATTGATATGGTTTGTGGTACCGGTATGGTTGGTAGCTACAGACTTCCAAAATCGGAAAAGACATTTCTTATCGTGTTTAAAAAGAATGATGGCGAGATTTTTGAGATTTCGGTATCAGAAGAATATTATCTCGAGCTGTCGATCGGACAAAAGGGTATACTCACACTTGTTGAGGGAAATCTCGATAGCTTTGAGTTGGATTAAATCACTTTAATGAAAGAAATTAATAATAAAATTATTTAGGAGAAAAACAATGAGCAAGAAGACTACATGGTACAAGGACATGGTGTTCTACCAGATTTGGCCCAGATCATTTAAGGACGGTAACGGAGACGGTATGGGCGACCTTTACGGCGTATACGAAAAGCTTGATTACATCAAGTCGCTCGGTTGCGACGGTATTTGGTTCTCTCCCCTTTATCCCTCTCCCGGAGTAGACTGCGGATACGATATTTCAAACTACCTTGATATTGCCGAGGAGTTCGGCGGTATGGAGGCATTTAAAAAGGTGCTTGACGGTGCCCACGAGAGAGGCATGAAGGTCATTATGGACCTTGTAGTTAACCACACCTCTACCGAGCACGAGTGGTTTAAGAAGAGCCGTCAGAAAATCGAGCCCTACACCGACTACTACATTTGGAGACCCGCAAAGGGACACGGCAAAATTCCCAACAACTGGGACTCGCTCTTTGAGGGCAAGGCATGGGCATGGGACGAGGTAAGACAGGAATACTATATGCATCTCTTTGCCATTGAGCAGGCTGACCTTAACATGGACAATCCCCTTGTGCGCGAGGAGGTAAAGAAGGTTCTTAAATTCTGGCTGGATATGGGTGTTGACGGCTTCAGAGAGGACGTTATTACCTTTATTTCAAAGAAGGAGGGACTTCCTAACGACTACTTTATGCCTGCGTCAAAGGGTATCTTCTACTTCAACCACGGTCCTCACCTCTACGAATATCTTTCGGAGTTCAGACGCGACGTATTCGACCATTACGATGCGATGACTCTTGCAGAGTCTCCTATGGTTTCGCCCAAAAAGGCGCTGGAGTATATCACCGAGGATGACAGTCAGGTGCTGGATATGATAATTCAGTTCAATACACAGGAGGCAGACTGCTTCTTCACCGACTTCCGTCATCTGCCCTTCAATCTTCGCAAGATGAAGCGCGCCTTCTCTAACTGGCAGGACGGTCTTGAGGGCAAGGGCTGGAACATGCTCTACATTGAGAACCACGACCATCCCAGAATGGTTTCCCGTTACGGAAGCGAGAAATTCCAGAAGGAAAGCGCAAAGATGCTCTGCGCAATGTATATGTTCCTTAAGGGAACTCCCTTCGTATATCAGGGTCAGGAGATCGGTATGACAAACTGGTATCCCGAAAGTCCGCTTATGTACGAGGACGTACAGACAAGATGGCAGTATAACAACGTCGGCACTCATAGATCCGACGAAAAGCGACTTAAGACCCTGTGGAACGGCTCGCGTGACTCGGCAAGAACGCCCGTACAGTGGTCCGCCGAAAAGAATGCAGGCTTTACCACCGGCACACCCTGGTTCTACGTTAACGAAAATTACACCGAGATCAACGTTGCAGATCAGGAAGGTGACGAGGACTCTATACTCAACTTCTACCGCAAGGCTATAAAGCTCCGTAAGACCCTGTCGTCTGTAAGACACGGCGACTACAAGGAACACTTCAAGTCCTCAAAGAAGCTCTACACCTACACAAGAGAGGACAAGAGACAGAAGCTGCTCGTTGTCTGCTCCTTCACCGACAAAGAGACCGAGATGAAGGTTCCCACGGGCTTTGACCTCTCCAAGGCACAGCTGATGCTGAAGAACTACGAAAACGACTCTAAAATACTTAAGCCGTATGAGGTAAGAGTTTATCTTTTGGATAAATAATGCATACAATTCATTATATTCTCCTTATTATAGAGTAATTCTCCGATATATTACTTGTAAAGCTTCTGCCCTTCTGATATCATTTAGTTAGAGGAGGTACTTATATGTGTATCAGTGAAAAGATCGCGCAAATGCGCAAAATGAACAACATGACTCAAAAGGATTTAGCCGAAAAGCTAAACGTATCCGATAAGGTCATCTCAAAATGGGAGACGGGCAAATGCCTGCCGGACGTGGAAACCATGCTAAAGCTTTCAAAGGTGCTTGACGTTTCGATCTCAGAGCTTTATGAGTGTGTGGAAAAAAGCGAAAAGACAACAGCAGAGGATTACAATGAGGAAAGAATCTGGCAATATAAAAAATACAGTATAGTTTCGTATTTTTTAATCCTGTTATCTCTTGTCTTTCTTCTTTTTCTGACGGTAAACTGGTCAAGATTTGATAACATCGAGGATATTCTCCGCTTCATCCTGATAATGTTTTCTATATCCTCGTTTATATTGGGTATTTTCTTCCAGCTTACTCAATTCATTCGCTTGTACAGCTTTAGCAAAAACAAATATTATAGAGAAGAATATGTCAAGGTTATGAAAAAATACGGAATTATTTTTCTTGTATGCCTCGCGGTCGTTTTAATAATTCCCATTGTTATGGATAATATTAATTTATAAAAATGAGTTTGTAGATGAAACTTGTATCAGTTATGGTAATATATTGATTTTACTTCTAACGGAGCAACAAAGGTTGCTCCGTTTTTTTATTTTTCCTCAAATCATTGACATTGAGGGATTTTCTGATGTATAATATTTTAAATAACATATGATTCAGCGATTACTGCTGACTTTTATTGGAAGGCGGATTATAAAAACTGCTATGAAAAGAACTTTAATTGACAGAATACCCATGTGGCTGCCCGACAAGATCGGGCAGCTGTGTGAGGGGGCGAAAATATACGACAGCTCCTGCTCTCCCGAGGCGAGGGTGTACTTTATCGACGGCAGAGAGCAGATGTTTCTTAAGGTCGCGAAGAGTGGCAGCCTTAAAAAAGAGGCGCAAATGACCGAATATTTTAGTAAAAAAGGGCGGGGTGCTCGGGTTTTAAGCTATATTTCAGGAGATAGCGATATAATGTTAACTACGGCTGTTCGGGGCGAGGACTGCACCTACAAAAAATATCTTGATGACCCGAGAAGGCTGGCGGGGCTTATGGGAGAAAAACTGAGAGAGCTGCACGAGCTTGATTTTTCCGACTGTCCTATCAAGGACAAAAGCTTGGATTATATTGCAAGATGCGAGAGGAACTTCCGTGAGGGGAGCTATGACAAAAGTCATTTTCCCGACTCCTTTGGCTATAGATCGGGTGAAGAGGCATACCGCACTCTGACAGAGGGCAAGGATATGCTGAAAAACGAGGTGCTGATCCACGGCGACTACTGTTTACCCAACATTATGCTTGACGATTGGCGCTTTTGCGGTTTTATCGACCTTGGTGACGCGGGAATCGGCGACAGACACGTCGACCTGTTCTGGGGACGGTGGACAATAGGATTTAACCTAAGAATGATCGGCGCAAGCTACGATAAGGCATATGAGGACAGATTTTTTGACGCGTACGGTCGGGATAAAATTGACAAGGACAAGTTGCGCGTGGTTGCAGCTATGGCAGTTTTGGGTTAAAAAAGTAAACATTATTTTAAATATTGACAACTACTATTTACAAAATAGCGAAAATATAGTACAATAATTCAAAAAACGAGGTAAGTGAAAATGAACAAAAGCTGTATGGATATTATCCTTGACAGACGAAGCACCAAGAAATATAACCCCGAAATAATGCCCAAGCGCGAGGATCTTGACATGATCATCAAGGCAGGTCTTGCGGCGGCGAGTGGCAGAAACATGCAGGCGTCGGTCATCGTTGCGGTAACCAACAAGGAGATACGCGACAGGCTCTCGCGCGACAACGCAGCCATTATGGGAGCTAATGCAGATCCATTCTACGGTGCGCCATGCGTTATGGTGGTTCTTGCAGAAAAAACCGCACATACCTACGTTTACGACGGCTCGCTTACCCTTGGCAATATGATGCTTGCCGCCCACGAGCTTGGTCTCGGCTCCTGCTGGATCCACCGAGCGAAGGAGGTTATGGCACAGCCCCAGTGGCAGGAATGGATCAAGTCGCTTGGTCTTGAGGGCGAGTACGAGGGCATTGGAAATCTTGTGGTAGGTTACCCCGACGGTGACTTTGCCATCAAGGAGAGAAAGGAGGGCCGCGTAGTTTACGTGGATTAAACAAAGATGAACTTTAAAAAATTATCCGAGATCAAAAATCTCAAACAAAAGACGAAGCTTATAATCATTCTTGCGATCGAGTTTATTGCAATTATCGCAATTCTTGCCCTTATCTTCTTCGCAGGTAAGAAGACTCATACCGTAACATTTGATCTTAACGGCGGTATTCTTATCAGCGGTGATCTTGAGCAGAGAGTAACACAGGGTCAGCATGCAACACCGCCAAGCGTTGCGAAATTCGGTCATTACCTCAGAGGCTGGTCGGGATCGTACAAATCGGTTACCCGTGACGTGACCGTAAAGGCGATCTGGGAGTATGAGACAAGCCCCGGTATCGAGTACTACTTCCCCGAGCATACCAACTATTGCGAGATCTCCGGCTCTTTCTCCGAGATTCAGGGTGAGGTATACATCGGTGCATACTACAACGACAGACAGGTGCTTGGCATTCAGGCAGGTGCGTTCAAGGACAGAACCGGCATTACCGCGGTACATCTGCTTGACGGTATCCTTGCCATCGAGGATGAGGCATTCGCAGGCTGTGAGAACCTCGAAGTAATCGAGATCCCCTCTACCGTAGTTCGTATCGGCGAGAACGCATTCAAGGGCTGCACAAGCCTTAAGGAAATAATTCTGCCCGAGTCGCTTAAGACTGTTGAGGTCTGTGCATTCGAGGGCTGTACTTCACTTGAAAAGATAACCTTCAACGAAAATCTTAAGACTATAGGCGACCGCGCCTTTGCAGGCTGCGTGGCTCTTTTAGAGGTTAAGCTTACCAAGTCGGTCAGAATGATCGGCAACGCGGCATTTGAGGGGTGCGCGGCTATTAAGACCCTTGAGATGGCAGAGGGTGTTGAGTCCATTGGCAGATATGCCTTTGCAGACTGCGCGGCTCTTACCGAGGTTACCCTGCCCCTGAGCCTTACCAACGTGGGTATAACCGCTTTTAATACGGCAGGTCTTACCGTAAATCTCTATTTCTCCGAAGAGGACGTTCCTATGGGATTCGTCAACTGGTGTACCGACGACGTGACCGTTGTTTATAACTACACACCTCCCGTAGTGGAAGATGAGGAAGAGACCGAGGAGAAAGACGGCAAGAATAAAAAGGACGACGAGGACGGTGACAAGGGCGGCTTTGGCGGTCTTTGGGGAGATAACTCATGAATATGATGCAGATGGTCGGCACGATGGTCTGCTGTTACTTTGTAACTCTCACCCTTCTTGCCATATACCGCAATATAATCAACGTGAAGGTCGGAAACGCGGTTTTCATTATCGTTGATCTTATATTTTTCCTGTTCTGGAATTATGCCGCATACCAGCGTGGCTGGCTTAAAGACGGATTTATGACACTTGAAAACATAAGCCCCTTTATTATGACGCTGATTCCTCTTACCGTCTTTATGAGCGGCCGTGTGCGCTCCTACTGTAACAGTGCTATTGCCTTTTTATGGGTGGGAATGTTCCTCGCTCTGTTGATCAGCCCACAGCACGCCTATATTTTCAGTTATGACATTGAAGCAACTCCGATCTATACCGCAGAGGCTGCCTGTCATCTTATCGCCTCGCTGTACGGTGCTTACCTTATAATTACAAAGCAGGTAAGCTGCGACGTAAGGCACTGGCGCAGGTCGGTGGTATGTATGTTCTCCGTAATAGGCTTCGGAGTATTACTGAACTACATTTTCCATACGAGGAACTTCGGTATGGATCCCTACGGTGATTACACTATTTATATGATCGACATATTCGGCAGCTTTGAGGCAACGCTTGTTGCATATCTGCTTGGCGTATTGCTCGTTCTGACCATTGGAATGGAGATCGGCTATCTGTTCTTCAAGCTTGTAGAGTCGACGCACGAGGAAAGAGATGAGATGCAAGGTAGCACCTCATCCGTCACGGCAGAAGCCGCGACACCTTCTACCACCGGTGACGGCAATATGGAGGAAAATGCGTAATGGAAAATGCTATACTTAAAAGGCGAAGTGTAAGAAAATTCAAGGGCACGCCTGTTCCGCGAGAGCTTATTGACAAGCTGCTCGAGGCGGCGATGGCTGCGCCAAGCGCCTGTAACAGAAAGCCTGTGGATTTCTACGTTATTACCAATGAGGAAAAGCTGCAGGAGATCTCAATGTGCGGCAGATTTACAAGGTTCAAGTCTCCGCTTATCATAGTGGTGGTAGGAAATCTTAAACGCGCCCTGCCCCTCGGTATGGCGGATTATTGGATTCACGACGCGGCTGCCGCCTGCGAAAACATACTTATCGAGGCAACCTCGCTTGGACTCGGCTCCTGCTGGTGCGGAGTTCATCCGCAGAAAAGGACTATGGAAAGGGTTTCCGAGGCTCTGTCTCTTAACGACAAGCAGATTCCCTTCGCAATAATCAAGCTTGGCTACCCCGACGAGTTTCCCGAGCCACACTCGGGCTATGAGGAAAAACGCGCGTTCTTTATTGATTAAAATATTCCGGGCAAGAGCATTTTACTCTTGCCTGATTTATTAAAGGAGTATAATATGGCAGAATTTAAGGTAAAAACCAATGGCGGCGCAGACCCCCACGACAAGCCCCGTGTATACTTTTGCTGTCATCCCGACGATTTTGACAGGTATTTTGATAAAATTTGCGATGACGTTTTTAAAACCCACAATCCTGCGATATACTATACCGAGGATATGAGCGAGCCGCTTGACGAGACGAACATAAATGTCGACCTCGGGCGAATGAACCTGTTTTTAGTTCCCATAACCTTCAGGCTGATGAACGAGCCTTGCCGCGCTATGGCGGTGGATATTGCATACGCGAAGGAAAAGAATATTCCCATTCTACCCTTTATGATGGAGTCGGGTATTGACGAGATATATTCTCTGCCGAAGAACTTTGGTGAGAGGCAGTATCTCAGTCCGTTCAGTAGTGATCCAACAGGTATTTCCTACGAAAGCAAGCTAGAAAAGCATCTTAAATCTATACTCATCTCGGATGAGATGGCAAAGAGAATTCGAAAAGCATTTGATGCATACATATTCTTAAGCTACCGCAAAAAGGACCGTCGATATGCTGACGAGCTGATGAGAATTATACATAATATTCCCGGCTGTCGAGATATTGCTATCTGGTATGATGAGTTCCTTACCCCCGGCGAGAGCTTTATGAAAAATATCAAAAAGGCAATGGAAGATAGCAAGCTTTTCGCTCTTTTAGTTACACCGAATCTGCTTGAGAGTGGCAATTTCGTTATGACAGAGGAATATCCTATGGCGAAGAAGGCTGAAATGGATATTCTGCCAACCGAGATGCAGGAAACCGACCGCGATGAGCTGTTCTCGAAATTTGATGGAATCTCAGAGCCTGTAAGGGCAGATGACGATCATTTTACTGAGACTATGCTTTCGGTTATTAAAAATATTGCCATATCCGAAAACGACAATGACCCTGAGCACAACTTCCTGATAGGTCTCGCATATCTTGACGGTATAGACGTGGAGGTTGACGTAGAGCGTGGACTTGAGCTTATCACGAAAGCCGCAGAGGCAGAGCTTCCCGAGGCGATGGAAAGGCTTTACCGGATGTATGATACAGGTGATAAGGTTACATTAAATTACCGTGAGGCTCTGAAATGGGCAGAACGTTATGCTCATTTTTGCACAATAAGATATGGTGAGAAGCATTCCTATACTCTTAATATTATGCACAATCTTGCAATTACTTACGATAAGTTTGGCGATTACAAAAAAGCACTTGAACTACATAAAAAAATCTATGAACTAAGCTGCGAGGTTCTCGGAAAGAATCATCCTGATACGCTGACTTCCCTGCATAGTCTTGGGTATACTTACGGCCATCTTGGAGATTGCAAAAAAAAACTAGAACTATATAAAAAGGCTTATGAGTTAAGATGCGAGGTTCTTGGTGATGAACATCCCGATACACTGATTTCTCTTGGTAATCTCGGACTTACCTACGGTGAGCTTGGTGATCACCAAAAGGCGCTTGAACTACAGAAAAAAGTCTATTGGCTATACCGCAAGGTTCTGGGTGAGTTGCATCCTGATACGCTGAGCTTTTTAAACAATCTTGCGGGTACTTACGGTGAGCTTGGTGACCACCAAAAGGCGCTCGAGCTACATAAAAAGGTTTATGAGTTAAGTTGCAAGATTCTCGGTGAAGAGCATCCCGATACACTGATATCTTTAAATAATCTTTCAACTATTTACATTTATCTTGAAAATCAGGAAAAAGCGCTAGAACTGCAAAAAAAAATCTATGAACTAAGCTGTAAGGTTCTCGGAGAGAAACATCCCTATACTCTGAATTCTCTTAACAATCTTGCATACACTTACGGTCAGTTCGGAGATCACCAAAAGGAATTTGAACTAAACAAAACTGTCTATGAGCTAAGTTGTAAGGTTCTCGGCGAAAAACATCCAGATACGTTGAGTTCTCTAAGCAATCTTGCGGCTACTTACGGTGATCTTGGTGATCACCAAAAGGCGCTCGAGTTACATAAAAAGGTATATGAATTAAGATGCATGGTTCTCGGTGAAGAGCATCCCGATACGTTGAGTTCTTTAAACAATCTTGCAGGTACCTACGGTGAGCTTGGTTATTACCAAAAAGCGCTTGAACTACATAAAAAGGTTTATGGGTTAAGCTGCAAGGTTCTCGGTGAAAAGCATCTAGATACGTTGAAGTCTCTAAACAATCTTGCAGGTACTTACGGTGAGCTTGGTGATCATCAAAATGAATTTGAACTATATAAAAAGATATATGAACTAAGATGCATGGTTCTCGGAGAGGAGCATCCCCATACATTGATTTCTCTAAGCAATCTTGCTTACACTTACGGTGATCTTGGTGATCACCGTAAGGCGCTTGAACTATATAAAAAAGCACACGAGCTAAGATGCAGTGTTCTTGGTGAGGAGCATCCTAATACATTGAAATCTCTAAACAATCTTGCATATTCATACTGTCAGCTTGGAGAAAGAGATAAGGCTCTTGAGCTTTACGAAAAGCTTTATGCACTTCGCCTTAAAACACAGGGTGAGGATCATCCCTCAACGATAAAAACCAAGGAAAGAATAGAGCTCATTCGCGGGGAGATAAAATAAAATTTCACTTGATGATTTAAGCACTTATCATATTCCCCTGCCCCGACTAATATAATCTACCATAGAACTTTTTTGGAGGTAGGTTATGTTCATATATTCGGTGAGGGCGTCGACAATTAAGGTGTGTGCGGTGATACTGCTGTTCGGGCTGATCGTTACGGGGCTTGCGCTGTCGGGAAAGGGTGGCGTTGTTTCGGTGGTAAGCTCTGCCACAGAGGTGGACTTTGGCGGTATCAAGGATAAGGATGACAGGATTGAATTTATAAAGAATTTCGGCATTGAGGTTGACGCGGATAGCGAAAGCGAGGCCCAATTTCGTATGCCAGAAAACTTTGACCGTGTGATCCTCGGCTACAACGAGCTGCAGAAAAAGCAGGGTCTGGATCTGTCAAAATATCAAAACAAAAGGGTGACAAGATACACCTACCGTGTGACGAACTACGACTCTGACGGCGAGGTGTACGCGAACCTTTTCGTCTTTCGCGGTAAGATCGTTGCCTGCGACATATCAAGCGCAGATCCGACCGGGTTTGTAATTCCTCTGACCCGAGTGGACAGAGACAGGTTGAAATAAATCTTTAACCTTTTTTCCGCCATGGCATAAGATAATATTGAGCTGAACGCTGCGAGCAAAGGCTCAAACAGACCTTGGAGGAAAACATAATGAACAACAACTGCTTATGCCATATCTTTGACGACAACTGCACCTGGATCATCATCCTTGCGATAGTAATTGTATTCTGTTGCTGCTGCAACCACTGATGACGCCGCTGAATACTTTCACCTAACTAAATAAGCAGAAAAGAGCAGACCGGGCGGTCTGCTCTTTTTTATAGTGAACTAAACAATAAAAAGCCTTCTCCTGCGGGAGAAGGTGTCATACGAAAATCTTTTTGAGTATGACGGATGAGGAGTATGAGTTGATTGTTGGCAACACCTCATCCACCATAAATGGTCCCCCTTCTCCCACTGGAGAAGGCTTATTATCATTGCACGCGTCTAAATTTGCGAAAGGTTCGAAAAAGGAGATCCCTCAGGTGAAATTAGCAACTCCGAGTAATGCTCGCGATTTCGGGATGACAGATTAGTGGTGGCGGATTAGTTAGAGAGCAAAAATCCCTCCGAAATTGGAGGGATTTTTGACTTTTAGGTTTTAAAAGGTGTAGATTTTACCAAATATAACGCCGCTATTTGTTGAAATCAAAGACAGCGTTGCCGTCTTTAAGGATCAGGCGTGCATCGAAATACTTGCCGTTCTTTGAGATAAAGCCACCCATGGTGGCGGTTGCGCCCTCGGCAAGCAGACGGCGAACCTCGTTTATGGGAATATCACGACGGCAGATGTTGATGCCTACACGGAATTTGCATCCGTCGTTGAAGCCCATACAACCGTAGCTGTACTTTCCGCGGACAACGTTTTTGCCACAGAGGGGACAAGCACCGAGTATCTCACCGTATTTACCTGTGTCAACACCCTTGACCTCACTCGGTCCGTTTGCGCCCTTGTTAAATACGTCGCTGATCTCCGCCTCGGCAAGCTTTACGCTATCAGAAACGGTCATCTCACCGCGGTAAACCTTTTTCAGCGCCTTGCCAAGCTCGCTCGTCTTGTACTTATCCATACTGATAGAGAGTCTGCCAAGCGACTCGATAAAGTGCTCGCCACCTGGAAGAATAGTGTAAACGTCCTTTTTGAGGGCGATGTATCCACTCTTTTTCGCATTATCGATAATGCCCGAACGGGTAGCCTCTGTGCCAAGCTCAAGGCCCTCGAAGATAGCGCGGTAATCGTCGGCATCGTCAACCTCACCGCTTTCCTCAAGCTCCTTTGCCTTCGCCTTATCGTCCTTGAAGGGGTTTTTCAGGTAATTATTTAAGGTAGTAATTGTATAGTGCTTTGGAGGTGTAGTCTGCTTTTCGGCAGGCTTAAAGTCGATGTTAACCGCGTCACCAACCGACAGATTGGGCAGGATCTTATCCTTCTTGGTATAATCGTCGTACTTTGTCCAGCCCTTCTCAAGAATGACAGTACCCTTAAGGCTGAACTCCTCAAGATCGCCAACCTTAATTTTGATCTCAGACTTCTGCGCCACGCATTCCTCGGCACAGAAAACCGCAACAAAACGACGGAATACGGTGGAATATACCTTGTTTTCCTCGTCCGAAAGCTTACCCTTCGGAGGGATCTTATAGGTGGGAGTAAGAGCCGAGTGCGCCTCGATCTTGGAGTCGTCAAAAATCAGCTTCGAGTCCTTGAATTTAACAGGATAACCAAGCTTTGAAATATTGCCGATGATCTGTCGCATCTTGTCCTTTTCAGCGGTAGCAAGATACTCGGAGTTGGTTCTCGGGTAGGTAAGATAGCCTTCCTCATACAGCTTCTGAATAATTTTCAAGCTGTCGGTCATGCTCATCTTGTATTTTTCACCGAGAACGTTCTGCAATGTAGAGAGCGAATAGAGCTTGCCCGGCAGGATCTTATCCTTCTTACTTGTCACATCTGTGACAACCGCACCGGTGTCGTTATAGAGCTTTGCAGCATCTTCAGCCTTGGAAATCTCATCTTTTGTAAACTTTAATTTACTTGTAAGGTCGATTTTCTCGCCTTTTGTCTCTTCAGATGAGGAAATTACAAAATATTTTTCGGGAACAAAATTGCGTATCTCCATATCCCTGTCGTATATGGCGCGGACGATGGGCGCAATTACTCTGCCCACACGGAGCAGCTTTCCCGTCTTAATGGTAGCATAGCGAGTCAGGTTTACACCGTAGAGCCAGTCGATGTAGGTTCGGGCAAAGCCCTCGCCTGCAAGGTTGTCGTACTCCGACTCGTCCTTCATCTCCTTAAGAGCCTTGGCAACGGTCTCGGGAGTCTGGTCGGGAAGCCAAAGTCGCTTCTGCTTTTTATCTCCCTTAAGGGCATTCTGAACGCAAAGGCGAACGATGATCTCACCCTCGCGATCGGCGTCTCCCGCGTTTACGATAGTGTCAACGTCGGATCGGTTGACAAGCTGGGTTATGATGCCGAACTGCTTTTTTACACCCGAGTCAACACCCTTCTTGTTATCCGCCTTACGCAGTTCAAACTTAAACTCCTTCGGGAAGCAGGGCAAATTATTAAGCGTCCAGCGTCCGTCCTCGGTGGGAGAATAGTACTCTATATCGGCAAGAGAGAACAGGTGTCCGAATGCCCAGGAAACGATATAATTTTCGCCTATGTAATAGCCGTCTTTTTTATCCATCTTTTCGCCAACGCCTGCGATGATATTACGTGCAAGGCTTGGTTTTTCGGCAATGATAAGTATCATTTGTTCTCTCCTTTCTAAAAATACTTCTGGGTTTTTAACTTTTGCAGATCAAAAATATCACGTCAGCAAATCTGACATATCACGTTGCCAAAAGCAACATATCACTTCAGCAAAGCCGAAATATCACTCTGCTAAAAGCATTACAAATTATTTTACCACACTTTAAAGGAAATTTCCATAGGATTTTGAAAATTAATGATTATTTTTTTAACACCTCATCCGACCTTTTCGGTTTACACCTCAAAGCCCACCTTCTCCCGCTGGAGAAGGCTTTTTTATAAATGAATGTTCGTAAGTAAGAAAGATATTTCTCTTATTCTTCTCCTTATATTTTCTTTTATTTTCTTTTCTTCTCTTCTCCCTATAATCCCTCTTCTCCTCCTTTCAATAGCAGATTACGTGAGCAAAAGTGCAAACTGCACAATTTATTTTCACATATTTTGGAGAAATGTTTCATTTATTTTATCTTTACTTTTAATCTAGTCTATGTTATAATATAAGATACCAAACTATGGAGGAACGCTTTAATGGCTAAATTATATTTCAAGTACGGCGCAATGGGTTCGTCAAAGACCGCAAGCGCGCTGATCACCAAGTTCAACTATGAGGAGAGAGGCATGAAGGTATGGCTGATCAAGCCTGCCACCGACACACGTGACGGCGACGACGTTATCAAGTCGAGAATCGGTCTTGCCAACACCTGCCGTGCAATAGACAAGAACGAGGACGTTTTTGAGGTATTCAAGGCAGAGGCAAGCGACGTTGACGCAATTATTGCCGACGAGTGTCAGTTCTTCACCGCAGAGCAGATCGACGGATGCAGACGAATCGTTGACGAGTGCGATCTTCCCGTGCTTTGCTTTGGTCTTCGAACAGACTTCCTTACTCACTGCTTCCCCGGTAGTGCAAGACTGTTTGAAATTGCAGACTCCATAGCCGAGATAAAGACAATTTGTGAGTGTGGCAGAAAGGCCACCGTAAACGCGCGTCTGACCGCAGACGGAAAGGTTGTTACCAAGGGTCGACAGGTTATGCTTGGCGGTAACGACAGATATATTGCCATGTGTCACAGATGCTGGAAAAAGAGAATAGGCGAGAATAATTAACGAAAGGAACATATAAAAATGGAACTTAAGACAATACTTTCAAAGTGCGACCACACACTTCTGCTTCAGGGCTCCACATGGGAGGAGATAAAGGGCATCTGTGATGACGGCATCAAGTTTGGCTGTGCATCAGTATGTATCCCTGCATCCTTCGTAAAGCGCGCAAAGGAGTATGTAGGCGACAAGCTTCAGATCTGCACCGTAATAGGCTTCCCCAACGGATATTCTACCACAGCGGTTAAGGTGTACGAGACTGCTGACGCTATCAAGAACGGCGCTGATGAGATCGATATGGTTATTAACATCGGCGATCTTAAGGACAAGAGATATGACGTAATTCTCGATGAGATCAACGCTATCAAGGCCGCTTGTCAGGGCAAGATCCTTAAGGTTATTATTGAGACCTGTCTTCTCACCGACGAGGAGAAGATCAAGATGTGCGAGATCGTGTCTGCATCCGATGCTGACTACATCAAGACAAGCACAGGCTTCTCTACCGCAGGTGCGACCAAGGCCGACGTTGAGCTGTTTGCAAAGCACGTAACAGGCGGAACAAAGATCAAGGCTGCAGGCGGCATTGCATCTCTTCAGGACGCAGAGGACTTTATCAACCTTGGCGCAGACAGACTCGGTACAAGCCGTATTGTTAAGATTGCGAAGGCGGAGAGTAATATTTCGGGTTATTGATAAATCAGTTAGAGCAGAAAGCCTCCCCTTATAGCGGGAGGTGGATTGCGAAGCAAGACGGAGGGGTCATATGAAAACCAACGAACTGTTAGAAAACGCAAAATCCCTTCGAAAAACAATGACAAAGCAAGAAAAACATCTTTGGTATGATTTTCTTGCGAAATATCCTGTTAAGATTTACAGGCAACGCATAGTTGACGGTTTCATAGCAGATTTTTACTGTCATAAAGCGAAGCTTGTTATCGAAATAGACGGTTCACAGCACTATACTCCCGAGGGAAAAGAATACGATAAGTTCCGAAGCGCGATATTAAATGAGCGAGGACTGTATGTTATTCGATTTACTAATATGGACGTAGACAAAAATTTTGATGGCGTATGCTATATGATCGATAAGGCAATTACGGAGAGGTTGACCCTTCCGTCAGGCTACGCCTGCCACCTCCCCTAAAAGTGGAGGCTTATTAAAGAAAAGGAGAAAAAACAAAAATGGAACAGAATAAATTTCACACACCTCATATAAAGGCAACACCCGATGATTTCGCAAAGACCGTGCTTATGCCCGGTGACCCCCTCAGAGCAAAGTTTATTGCAGAGACCTTCCTTGAGAATGCAAAGCTTGTTAACAACGTGCGCGGTATTCACGGCTACACAGGTCTTTGGAAGGGCGAGAAAGTTTCGGTAATGGCTTCCGGTATGGGTATGCCCTCTATCGGCATCTACTCCTACGAGCTCTTTAACAACTTCGGTGTTGAGAACATTATGCGTATCGGTTCTGCAGGTGCTATGAGCGAGCAGGTTAAGGTTCGCGACATCATCTTCGGCATGGGCGCATGCACCAACTCCAACTATGCAGTACAGTACAACCTTCAAGGCGCGTTTGCTCCCATTGCAAGCTACGAAATGATGAAGGTTGCTATCGAAGAGGCTGAAAAGATCGGCGCAAGATACTGCGTTGGTAATCTCCTCTCCTCCGACACCTTCTACAACGCGGATGCAGAGGCTACTATGAAGTGGGCAAAACTTGGCGTTCTCGGTGTTGAGATGGAGGCTGCTGCGCTCTATATGAATGCGGCATATCTTGGCAAGCGCGCACTTGCTATCTGCACAGTTTCCGACCACATCATCACAGGCGAGGCTCTTGACGCAGACGCAAGACAGAACTCCTTCACCGAGATGATGGAGATCGCGCTTAATACTGCGATTAGACTTTAATATATCTCACTTGCACGAAGTGCAAACTTCACTTCGTCAAAGGCGAAACTTCACTATCCTCAGGATAACTTCACTTGCCGCAAGGCAAACTTCACCCTTTTAGACGAGATCAAATTCTTCAAAGTGAAGTTTTTGCTGTGCAAAAGTGAAGTCGCTTTGCAGTGAAGTTGCTTCGCAGTGAAGTTTTTGCTTCGCAAAAGTAAAAAGGAGAAAAAATGAAATTTAACAGAGTATTTATCATAGTTCTTGACTCGGTTGGTATCGGATATGCCCCTGACGCGGCTGATTTCGGTGACGCGGGCGCTGATACTATGAGAAGAATATCTAAATCCGACAAATTCCACATTCCCAACCTTATTAAGATGGGTCTTGGAAACATTGACGGCATCGACTATCTCGAAAAGAGTGCGAATCCCTGTGCTACCGTACTAAGACTTCGTGAGCTTAGCCGTGGCAAGGACACCACCACAGGTCACTGGGAGATGGTTGGTATCGTATCCGAAAAGGCTATGCCCACCTACCCCGACGGATTCCCCGCTGAGATCCTCGACGAGTTCAGCCGTCAGACAGGCCGCGGTGTGCTTTGCAACAAGCCCTACTCGGGTACAGATGTAATTCGCGACTACGGTAAGGCACACGTTGACACAGGCGACCTTATCGTATACACATCGGCTGACAGCGTATTCCAGATTGCGGCTCACGAGGAGATTGTTCCCGTAGAGCAGCTTTACGAATACTGTGCTATTGCACGTAATATTTTGAAGGGTGACCACGCGGTCGGCAGAGTAATTGCCAGACCCTTTATCGGCACCGAGGGTGCGTACAAGCGCACCGAAAACCGTCACGACTATTCCTTGACTCCCCCCATTCCCACCGCTATGGATGCTATTGGTGAAAGCGGTCTTGACGTTATCTCTATCGGCAAGATATACGACATATTCTCGGGCGCAGGAATTAAAAAGAGCCTGCCCACACACAACAACCGCGAGGGTATGCAGACTCTGCTTGAAGTGCAGAAGACAGATTTCAACGGTCTGTGCTTTGCCAACCTCGTTGACTTTGACATGCTTTACGGTCACCGTCAGGATATTGACGGCTATGCGGCGGCGCTCAGCGCATTTGACGCGTGGCTGCCCGAGTTTATCGGTAATATGCGTGATGATGACGTGCTTATGATAACCGCAGACCACGGCTGTGACCCGGGTGATAACTCTACCGACCACACAAGAGAGCAGGTTCCGCTTATCATCTGCGGCAAGGGTGTTAAGAATGTAAATCTCGGCACAAGACTTGGCTTTGCAACCATTGGTAACACCGCGGCAGAGCTGCTTGGTGTTTCTTATAATGGCGGTGATGCAGACTCTGTAATGGAGGAAATTATATGAGCATAATCAATACCAAGGCTCTGCTTGCCATGGCAGAGGAGGCTCGTTCTGCCTCCTATTCTCCCTATTCGGGTATAACCGTCGGTGCGGCATTGCTTACCGCATCGGGCAGAGTATACAAGGGAGCGAATATTGAGAACGCATCCTACTCCCCCACTATCTGCGCAGAGCGCGTTGCCTTCTTTAAGGCGATTAACGAGGGAGAGAGAGAGTTCCTTGCCATTGCTATCGCAAGCGGCGAGGCTGACAAGCCCGCGAAGGCAGATTTCCCTCCCTGTGGCGTATGCCGTCAGGTTATGGGCGAGTTCTGCGGAAAGGACTTTTACGTTATCTGGGGAAATCAGGAGAAGATTACGAAGAAAACCCTTGGCGAAATTCTTCCCTTTGGATTTGATAAGAGTAATTTGTAATGTGCCTGTGGCACATTAACGAGGTCAAAGACCTCAATTCACGGCGAAGCCAATTCACGTCCGCAAGGACAATTCACGATGCCCTTGGCATCAATTCACGCAGGGCGAAGCTCTGCAATTTATTAAAGTGAATTGACACTTCGTGTCATGAATTGAAATCTATTGATTTCATGAATTGTCCTAACGGACATGAATTGTTTTGCTGTGCAAAACATGAATTGACGGCTATGCCGTCATATGTCGCCTTTGGCGACAAGAAAGGACACAAACAATGCAGGATATAGGAACACAATTTCACATCAGATGCAATGCGGGTGACGTTGGTCGCTACGTATTCCTTCCCGGCGACCCCGGCAGATGTGAAGAAATTGCAAAGCATTTTGACAATCCCGTTCATGTTGGCATGAACAGAGAATATAACATTTATACAGGTACTCTTTTGGGACAAAAGGTTTCTGTCTGCTCTACCGGTATCGGTGGCCCGTCGGCTTCTATTGCTATGGAGGAGCTTACCAACATCGGTGCAGACACCTTTATCCGTATCGGTACCTGCGGAGGCATTGACCTCGACGTGCTTCCCGGTGACGTTGTGGTTGCTACCGGTGCTATCCGTTTTGAGCATACCTCTATGGAGTATGCGCCCATCGAGTTCCCTGCCGTTTCCGACTTTAACGTTGCGGCGGCTCTTAAGTCTGCCGGTGAGGAGCTTGGCTATCGCATCCACACAGGTGTAGTACAGTGCAAGGACTCCTTCTACGGTCAGCACTCTCCCGAGAAGTCGCCCGTATACTACGAGCTGCTTCAGAAGTGGGAAAGCTGGAAGCGCCTTGGCGTTAAGGCAAGTGAGATGGAATCTGCGGCGCTGTTCGTTGTTGCGGCAGCCCTTCACGTTCGCTGTGGCAGCTGCTTCCACGTAATTTGGAATCAGGAGAGAGAGAAGCTCGGCATGGAAATGCCTATGACCGAGGATACCTCGGGAGCAATAAAGGTAGGCATTGAAGCTATGAAAAAGCTGATTGCACAGGATTTGGCACATTCGGCAACATCGAAAAAGACCGAAGAATAATCAATAACCCAATTAAGCAAAGTCTAATAATAAATTGATCAGAGGTCGAAATCCTGCGGATTTCCCCATTTGAATGGTCTTTTTCTACTGCCGTTTGCTTGACTCTCGCTGTATCTTTATACAGCTTCGGCAGCAAACGACACTTCTTGCTCGAATCTGCCAAATCCCCTCATCATCGGCAAATTTGGTACATTCGGCAACATCGAAAAATTCGTAAGGAAAAAACATATGGACAACGTGTTAATTATAGGAATTGCAGGTGGCTCTGGAAGCGGTAAGACCACTTTGGCTAAAAACATATGTGAGCACTTTGCAGACCGTATCAGCGTGCTTCGTCACGACGACTACTACAAATGTCAGGACCACATGACTATGGAGGAGCGCGTAAAGACCAACTACGACCACCCCCATGCCTTTGACACCGATCTGCTTATATATCATATTGACGAGCTTAGGGCAGGTCGTGATATCTGCTCTCCCACCTACGATTATTCTAATCACACAAGGTCAAGTGAAGTAAGACCTGTTATGGCCAACAAGGTCGTTGTGCTTGAGGGTATTCTTATTCTTGAGAACCCTGCTCTACGCGATCGACTTGATATGAAGATCTTCGTGGATACCGATGCGGACGTTAGAATTCTCCGTCGACTCACGCGTGACGTTAAGGAGAGAGGCAGAAATCTCGACTCGGTTGTAAATCAGTACCTTTCTACTGTAAAGCCCATGCACGAGGCATTTGTTGAGCCCAGCAAGAGATATGCCGACATCATCGTTCCTATCGGTGGTGAAAATATGGTCGCTTGTCAGATGATTATTGATAGGATTGAAAAGCACCTGAAGTAATAGGCTCCCTCTCGAGGGAGCTGTCGAGCTTTGCGAGACTGAGGGAGTTACTCCTTCCACCGCTATCGAGAACCCCCAAAACTCATTTCATTCGTTTCGGGGAACCCCGTGCGGTCCCCCTACCTCAAGTGGGAGGCTGATGGTCGCATGTCAGATGATTATTGATAGGATTGAAAAGCATCTTAAATAAATGCATAAGAAAAAGAGAGAATGTCAGGTTAAGCACCTTTCATTCCCTCTTTTTATTATGTAAATTATTATCTTCTCAGTGACTCAACGTTTGAAACAAACGAAATGCCAATGATACCGCACAAAATAGCAGCTACAGGATTAAACTCAAAGCTGCCGCTGCCCGAGAACATTGTGCTTACAAGAGCGATAATAACCGCAAGATCGAGAAGAATACAAACAAAGCCGAATATTCCCCATCCTGTGCCGAGATGTAAGCCCTTAAAGAGAAGACCTGCTACACCGACCGCAAGTACGATAAGACCGATGATAAATACAATCGCCGCGCCAAGTCCTTCCCAGCCACCGCCTGATGCATTTATCCTGTCGGCCTCAAGCTTGCCGTAAATCGCAAGCGCGCCACCCGCAAGAGTATAAAGAATGTAGCAAATCAGTGAAAAAATACCGCGTCTCATAGCTTTTTACCCCTTTTTATTTTAGTATATCATATATGTCAATGGGGGTTCAAGAGTTTTTTGGAACTTTTTTCACAATTTTATTGAACAGATGTCTACATACGAAGCCTGTTTTTGCCATTTTGGTGAAAATGGGCTGTTTTTTTGTACAGTTTGTATATTTGCACCACAAAAAATGGGGTTTTTGAAATGATTTTTTGGAAGGGTACTATACTTACAAACCGAAAAAAACCTGCTACAATATCATCAGTCGAGAGCAAGGAATACCGAATGAAGGGTGTTAACCAAACCATAAAGCTGCAGATCTATGGTGGACTGTTATAATTCTGCATTCTGCATTTTGCATTCTGCATTAACTCTGCCCTCGACAATTTACAGAAAGGAAAAAGGCAGTGAACAAAAAAACGAAGACGAAATATTCGCCCGAGCTGGCAGGTCTGATGTACCGATTTTTTATCGGCTATGAGGATCGCGGTGCGCCAAGCTTTCAAAAATTTGCACGTAGCGTAGGACTTACTACCGCGGACATTGAGTCCATGCGAAGGCACAAAACATTCAACTCCGCCTATCTTGAGTGTCAGCAGATCCGAAGAGATTATCTTATCGACCGCGCACTTGACAAAAGGTTTGATTCAAGCTTTACCAAATTTTTGCTGACTCTTGACGGTGAGGCTGAGTCCAACGACAGCGGTGACTTTACGTTGCACCTTGAGGTGGTGGATAAATGAAGCTTAACATATCCGTAACTCAAAAGCAAAAGGCGTTTATTGATGCCACCTCATCAGAGGTACTCTTCGGCGGAGCTGCCGGCGGCGGAAAATCCTACGGACAAGTGGTGGACGCACTGCTGTTCGCAATAAAATATCCCGGCTCGAAGCAGCTGATTCTCAGGCGCACCTTTTCCGAGCTTGACAAATCACTTATCCGCCTTTCCCTTTCTCTCTACCCCAAGGAGATCTACTCCTTTAATCAATCAAGCCACACCGGTAGGTTTAAAAACGGATCTATTATTGATTTCGGCTACTGCGCCGCCGAATTTGACGTCTACCAATACCAGAGCGCAGAGTATGACGTTATCCGTTTTGACGAGCTTACCCACTTTACCGAGAGCCAATACATCTATCTCATATCCCGAGTCAGAGGTGCAAATGACTTTCCAAAGCAGATAAAGTCCTCCACAAATCCGGGTGGCATTGGACACGGCTGGGTAAAGGCAAGATTCGTTGACCCCTCACCAGCAGGTGTGGAATTCAAGGGCGATGACGGAATGGAGAGAATATTTATCCCATCGTTGCTTGACGACAACGGCTTTCTGTCAAGGGGTGACCCGAAGTACCGAGAGCGTCTGCTCGCTCTTCCCGATCGGGAGAAAAAGGCACTCCTGTACGGCGATTGGAACATCTTTGAGGGGCAGTATTTCACCGAGTTTGACCCTCAGCGTCATATCGTTGCCCCCTTTGAGATACCTCGTTCCTGGCGAAAATATCGCACCATCGACTACGGTCTTGACCGACTCGCCTGCCTGTGGATTGCCATCTCACCCGAGGGAATTTCCTACGTTTATCGCGAATTTTGTAAATCAAACCTTACAATTAGCCAGGCTACGCAGGAAATTCTTAGCAGAACACCCGACAGCGAGGAGATATACGCGACGCTTGCGCCACCAGACCTGTGGCACAGAAGCCAGGAAAGCGGAAAGAGCAAGGCGACGCTGTTCTCGGAGTACGGTATTAATTTCACGAGGACCTCAAACGACCGTGAGTGTGGCTGGCTTGCTATAAAAGAACTGCTGATCGGTGGCGAGGATCGACCCACCATTCGCTTCTTCTCAAGCTGCACCGAGATAATAAAATGTCTGCCTGCGCTGACAGTTGACAAGCTGCGCCCCACCGATTGCTCAACAGAGCCCCACGACATTACTCACGCACCCGATGCGCTGCGCGGCTTTGCGATCTATTACACAAGGCCGGCAGAGGAAAGAAACAAAAAGTCATTAAGGTGGACGTCCGATATGTGGCAGGACTACCTTGCCGCTGATGACTCGGGACGAAAATATCTAAAAACAAAATACGGAGAACCAAATTGAAAAACACAACGAAACAAACTAAAGAAAGGCTCGAAAGATTCAAGGAGCTGTACTCTGCCGCCGTCGTTGCCGCCGACAGCACAAGAGAAAGGCTGAACCGACACATGGATCAGTATCTCGGCTCTGACGAGATTGACGGTTCAAGTGAGAGAGCAAGTGTGGTGCGAAATATCACATACGAGATTATCGAGAGCGAGATCAATGCCGATATTCCCGTGCCCAAGGTTGACACCACATGCTACAACGAGGCGAGAGATCAGAATGCCAGAGCTATCGAGAGGCTGTCCTCTGCCCTGAGAAGCCGACTCCCCTTCGAGGAACTGAACGACCGTGACGAGAGATATACCTATATCTACGGCGGCAGCGTATTCTACGTTGAGTGGGACAGCTCACAGAGCGACAATGCAGGCGAGGGTGGTGTAAAAGTACACCTTATCTCCCCCCTCGACTTTGTTCCCCAGCCCTCTATCGATAGTGTTGAGGATATGGAATACTGCTTCTTACACTTCACCACCACACGCTCAGAGCTTGTGACAAAATACGGTGCAAATCCCGATGAGCTTCAGCTTGCCGAGTGCGAATATCTTGCCGACCTTGAAGATCCCCTTGGCGATGCGGTAGCTGTAATAGTCGCCTTCTACCGCGATGAAAACGGTCAGGTAGGCAAATTCGTCTTCTCGGGTGATCTCGCCCTTGACGATATTCCCGACTACTACAAGCGTAAGAATATATCGGCTGATGAGGGCAGCGAAAACCTTGAATACGAGAGCGTAACCCTCGCCGACGGCAGACAGGTAGAGATCCCCTACTACGTTCCGGGGAGCTTCCCTATCGTGGTGAGAAAGAACACCATCAGCGATTCTATTCTGCTTGGCGGCTCGGACTGTGAGAGGATCAGACCTCAACAGCAGGCGATAAACAAGGTGGAGTCAAGAATCCTGCAAAAGCTGCTTCGCGCAGGAGTTACTCCCATAATGCCCGAGGGTACGGCAGTCACACTGTCCAACGCAATATTCGGACAGATAATCAAGACGCGCCCCGGTGAGAGCATTGATAACTACGGCAAGATCGACACCACCCCCGACATCTCACAGGATATTGCCGAGGCAAACCGCCTCTACGATCAGGCAAAGCGAGTGCTTGGTATTTCAGACGCCCTGCAGGGTCTTGACGCAAACGTATCCGAATCGGGATATGCAAGACAGCTTAAGATCGCAAGAGCATCAAGCCGACTTGAAACAAAAAAGCGCATGAAGCACCTTGCCTACTGCCGTATCTACGAGCTGATTTTCAAGCATTACCTTGCCTTTGCCGACGAGCCTCGTAGATTTGCCTGGCGCGACACCTTTGGCAAAATGCATTTCACCGAGTTTAACCGCTATGACTTCATCGAGCAGGATAAATACGGCAACTATTATTACGACGACTCCTATCTCTTCACTGTGGATACCAATGCCGACGCACAGTATCAGAGCGAGGTACTGTGGGAAATCAATCTTACCAACCTTGAGCGCGGCACTCTCGGTGATAAGACAAATCCCACAACTCTTATGCGCTACTGGCAGCTGCAGGACAAGGCACACTTCCCCTACGCAAGAGAAAACGTGGAGTATTTCCAAAATATGATAACCTCGGGTGTAGCTAATGAAACAGAAGGCTACACCGAAGCCGAGACGGCCGAGGTTTAAAAATCAAACGAGAAAGGATAAAAAATGAATAAGAAGGAAAAAAGCGTATATGCAGATCTCTCAATTAAAAAAATTACTGCGCCCAATAAAAGAACTAACCAGCCGAAGGGCAAAAAGACAGTCGGCGGAGACCTTAGAGTCAAAGGGGGAAAATAAAATGCAGAGCTGTGATGAAGTGCAGAATTCAGAATGCAAAATGCAGAATGAAGAGATGATTTCCGAAGCGGCCGATAGCTGCTCGGAGGATATGCCCACAGAGGCAGAACCCACACCCGAGACTCCCTCTCCCACGGTGAATACCAAAGCACATCTTTCCTCCAGCGTGCCGAGGGCGGCAAGGCTTCCTCAGGGTGCGCTTACCAAGGGACAGATGGCAGAAATACGCGAGATATTCGGCGACATTGACGATGCCGAAATTCAAAGACTCTACAAGAGAGTAACAAAATAATAAACACAAAAGAAAGGAAAAAATATGATAATCTATTCAAAATCCAATAACAACAATGCCGTAGTAGGCAAAATCGAAACACCTATTAAAATGATAATCGAGCACGAAAGTGATGTTCTCACCAAGAAGGGTGGCATTTGCGACACACTCTTCAACGTTGAAAAGAGCTCTCGCTTTGGCGAAACCATCGTAGGCGGTAACGAATTCGGCACATTCAAGTACACTCCCGAGGGCGAGGCTGCCGAGCAGGATACTGTACACGAGGGTAGCTGCAAGTTTATCGAGCATATCCAGTTTATGAAGGAATTCGTAATCAGCGCCGAGATGATGGAGGATGCAAATTACGGCGTCGCAGCAGATGCAAAGCACAGAGCAGAGAATTTTGCCCGCGCTTATTACAAGACCATAAACAAGATCTGTGAGGCAACCCTTATCAACGGCACATCCCATTACACCACCTTCTCCGGAACAAACGTCAGCACCACCGCAAACGACGGTGTGCCTCTCTTCTCAAACAAGCACATCTGGGGTGTTAACCAGACTGAAAGCGGCACTCAGGGAAACTACTTCTGGGGTGACATATTCAGCAAGACCGTTGACGGTAACAGAGTGTGTAGCACCGAAACCTTTGAAGAATCCCTCTACGCCCTTATGGGTAAGCTGAGAGGCATGAAGGATGAAAACGGCGAGGCTCTCGGCTATACCGCCGATACCATTATCATTCCCGGCAACAACCCCAAGCTTGAGTCTATCGTAAAGAAGGTCTGCGGCTCTTCCGGTACACTCGGCACAAACTATAACGACATTAACCTTCACTACGGCAACTGGAACGTCGTGGTTCTTCCCTCCTGGAATCCCAGCGATATGAGAATCATGGTTATGTCCAGCGAGGCAAACAAGAACCTCTGCGGTAATATGTTCTTCAACCGCGTACCTCTCACAGTAACCAACTGGGTGGATAACCACACCGGCAACTACATCTGGAACGGCAGATGTCGCTTTGGCGTAGGCTTCGGCAGCTACAAGCACATTCTCCTTGCAGTCGACTCTGCAAGCGCAATCAACGGCGCAGATTCTATTGAAGTTCAGTAAGAATTGAAAGGCAGGTAAGTCAAATTGACGATAAACGAATTGCTGGCTGAACTTCGGATCGTAGGCGGAGAAAGTACATTTTCCGACCGCAACCTGTTGATCTACTCAATCAATCGTGCCCTGAGAAGGCTGTATGCCGATCAAAGGATAGAAAAAACAGTCAGACTTGCCACAAGACGCCCTAAGCCTATCGCGTATTACAAGGAGATCCATTCTAAAGACGGAGACATTAAGGAGATACCCATAACCGGTAAATCCTTCAGTATGCGTATTCACGGCGAATGCACCTACGTGGTGACAGACGGACCGGCCACAACCGTACGCACGATTGACAGCAAGAACGAGGCAACGCTCATCAAGGGATTTCTCACCTACGGTGGTAAAATTTCCATTTGGAGCAGCTTTGCATACACTATATACGATCTTGCTGTATATGACGAGATCTACTCCGAAAGACCCAATGATATTCCCGAATACGGCATAAAAATAACCTTCAACCTCAGAGATATTTACGGTGATTTTATGTCCTTCACCACACCTGCCACCGACCTTGCGGGTAACCCGATAAAATCCGCAAGGCTCTATGACGGCAAGGTCGAGGTCGGCTCCGACTATACCGGTGAGATCATGCTTTCATACCGATGCCTGCCAACCGAGATCAGCCTTGCCGAGGATGATAATTCAACAGAAATAGTAGTGCCAAACGAATATCGCCATCTTTTCGTTATGCTGGTAGCCTATTACGGTATGCTCTTCAAGGATGACGACAAGGCGACGAAATTCCTTGATCAGTATACCGAGGCTATTGCAAGCTTCAGAGCGTACTGCTATCAGCAGGTAGATTTCGACTATAAGGATACCACCGGCTGGGCGTAAGGAGGCGAAATATGGATCTTGATCACGAGAGAAGGCTTACCGAGGTGGAGGAGCGAGCGAAAAGCAACTCTCACCGCATCGATGACGTTGAAAGACGGCAGGACAATCTTGACGAGCTGGTTGGTACGGTAAAGGTTCTTGCAGTACGCGAAAGGCAGGTTGAGATAGACGTAAAAGAGATCAAAAGCGACGTAAAGACCCTTGCAGGTAAGCCTGCCCAGAGATGGGAGCTGCTTGTGACTCAGGTTCTCACACTGCTTGCGGCGGCGGTTATTGGATTTATCCTGGCACGGCTGGGACTGTAAAAAGTGGGGATGTCACATCAAACAAAGAGGCTGTCACAGTCGCTTTCGCTTTTGAGACAGCCTCCATCAAAAAGGAGGTAAATATGAAATACACTACAAAATGGCTTCGTGCAGCAGGCATCAGAGCGCTTAAGACTATGGCGCAGACAGGAATTGCAACCATAGGCACTGCGGCATTGCTCGATGAGGTAAACTGGGTTGCAGTATGCTCTGCAGCTCTGATGGCGGCGATACTGTCATTGCTCACAAGCCTTGCGGGTCTGCCCGAGGTTGAATAAAACGAAAGGCTGTTCACCGCGATACTTATTTGGAGCGAGTCTCTTACGAGAGGCTCGCTTTTGTT
This sequence comes from Eubacteriales bacterium, assembly GCA_045128515.1. GTDB lineage: Bacteria > Bacillota > Clostridia > Oscillospirales > CAG-272 > UBA1740. The sequence continues at coordinate 52,460 of JBGVRO010000009.1, forward strand.
ATTGACTTTATAGTGTATTTATGATAAAATATTAGCAACAAATCTTTAAGGAGGCAAGGTATGAGATACGACAGCGAAAGCAATATAATCAGAATAACTCTCGGCGAATTCGTTTCGATCGCAAGACGCGGTATTTCACCCTCGGTCTCCTTCGACGAGGACGAGCCGAGCATCAGCCCTGTTGCGGCGGCAAGGTTAAAAAAATTGATCGGCGAGCTATATGGTGAAAGCCTCAGCTACCGTTTTATAAGCGGCGAGTGGGTATTTGAGCTGGTAGGCAGAGTTGAAGACCTTTCGGGCAACAAAATCACTATTGCAAGAACGGTTGAGTCAAATCCACATCATCCGAGAAAAAGCGAGGTTGCCGAGATCCGTGGCGAGGGATATATCGCCGCATATATGTTTGCTCATGCAAGTGGTCTTGACTCGGTGGATATTCGCTTCATATACTTCAACGAGGCGAGTGGAGATTACACCGAAAAGTTAGAGCATCTGACAAGAAAAAAGCTTGAAGGCTTTTTCAACAAGTGCCTTGTGGCAGTAAGCATTTTTGCTTCTCCCGAGGTGGAGCGCGTTACCAAGCGTCTGCCCTCAATGAAGGCTATGAAGTTCCCCTATTCCAAGGTGCGTGAGGGACAGAGCGAGTTTGTAAGACGCGCCTACCGTACACTTTCACGGGGCGGTGTACTGTATGCCACAGCCCCCACAGGAACAGGCAAGACGGTGTCTGCGATATACCCTGCTCTGCGCGCCCTCGGTGACGAGAGGGTGGAAAAGGTGTTTTACCTGACCCCAAAGACCACCACGGCAGAGGCGGCGAGAGATTGCCTTGACCTTATGGCAGAGTCGGGCGCAATTATACGTGCCGTAATTCTCACCGCAAAAGAAAGGATCTGCCCCGAGGCTAACGTCTGCCGCAAGTCCCACAAGCTATGCCCGAGGATAAGCTGTAACAGACTTGCCGAGGCGGCTCTTTCCCTCTCTAAAATGGGCAAAACGGTTATTGACGCAACCGATATTCGCGCCGTTTCAAATGAGTTCGGCGTTTGTCCCTACGAGCTTTCGCTTACCTACTCAGAGATGTGCGACGTAGTCATCTGCGACTTTAACTACCTCTTTGACCCAGTGGTTTATATCAAGCGATTCTTTACCGTGGGCGGAAAATACGCCTTTCTCGTTGACGAGGCACACAACCTTCACGAGCGCGCACGTGAGATGTATTCGGCAGAGCTATCCCTCTCGGAGATATACGCTCCTGCAGAAGAGCCTGTGCTGGGTGCATTTTCTCAAGCGAAAAAGCTATGCTCCACCGCGGCGGCGGTGCTGTCCGACACACTGATACCCTACCTCAAGGACGAGCTTCGTGCCGACAAGGAGGGTAAAATGTACGGCGCCGTGTCGCTTTCAGACATTCCCTCAAGACTTTATACCCTGTTTGACGAGATAATGAAGGTAGTTGAGGAAGAGATATTCTTAAACCAGCGCGCAAATGACGATGAGAGCGAGCAGAGGCTTTCATACCTGCGCACATTCTACTATAAAATCAAGAAATTTACCGATATTTTAGCAAGATTTGACTCGGCATACAAGCTGATGGTCTTTTATGATGACGGTGAGATCAGGGTCAAGCTATTCTGCCTTGATACCTCGCCCGTTATCCGCGAGAGGCTGAACAAGGGTCACTCTGCCGTAATGTTCTCGGCAACCCTCTCCCCTCTCGGATATTACAGATCTGTACTTGGCGGAGAGAGAAGTGACGACACCCTTGAGGTCAACTCTCCATTTGATCCCTCACAGCTGTCGGTATGCATTATGGATAAGATCAGTACCCGATACTCCGAGCGAGAGGACACGCTTATGGCGGTTTGTCGCGCAGTGGCTGCCACCGTTTCGGCAAAGCGAGGAAATTATATGGTCTTCTCACCCTCATTTGCCTACTCCGAGGCACTGGCAAAGCTATTCTCTATGAAGTACCCCAAGATCCGCGTGATCTCACAACGGCAGAATATGACGGCAAAGGAAAAGGCGGAGTTCCTTGAGGAATTTAAGAAGGATGACGAAAGCTACCTTATCGCCTTCTGTGTTATGGGCGGAATCTACTCCGAGGGCGTTGACCTTGCAGGTGACCAGCTTATCGGCGCGGTGATCGTGGGCATCGGTATGCCTGCCCTGTCCTACGAGCGAGAGGCTATTGCCGCCTACTACGAGGAAAAGTATGAGGAGGGCAAGCAGTACGCGTACATCTACCCCGGAATGAACAGAGTCTTTCAGGCGGCAGGACGAGTTATCCGTCGCGAGGATGACCGAGGTGTTATCGTGCTGATCGACGACCGATTTGACGACCCGATTTACAGAAAGAGCCTGCCGAAGCTATGGGAGGGAGTAAAGTTCATCAGT
>JBGVRO010000010.1:0-69818 GCA_045128515.1 Eubacteriales bacterium
ATAAGCCGAGCAGGGCAGGGGAGTGCGAAAGAATCCTGATGAACAAAATGTGTTTTTTCTGATCATTTTTCGCTCAACGGTCAAATTGGTTTGCAACCCATATTTATTGAAAATGCAGAAAAATGTAAATAAAAATTGTCAAAAAACTGCATTTTTATACCTATACGCCCTTGATTAATTACGCAAATAATGCGCAAAAATTATAAAAATTGTCAAATGTCAATTATTATTTTTGTGCAAAATAAACAAAAGATTTTATAAATATTTATATTTTATGCGAATTGAAAAGAGTGCGAAAATATGATAAAATATTTGCGTCTAAATATATTATAAATATTTATATAATTTTTTTGATGTCCGAAAGGGCAGAAAGGACAAAACTATGAAGCACACACGCAAAATTTTGGTCGCTCTCTTGGTTCTGATGACAATTCTCATCAGCCTTGCAGCAGTGGCAATCCCCGCGAGTGCGGCAAGCATTACGACTGGCACAAGACTCTATTTGAATGCCAATTATTGGGATACCAGTAGTGCACGTTTTGCTGCTTATTTCTTCAATAGTTCGAGCAATGCTTGGGTTGACATGAAAGATACCGATGGTGATGGTATCTTTGAGGTAACAACTCCCAGTGGAACTTGGACTAACGTTATTTTCTGTAGAATGAATAAAAACACTACAGCGAATAACTGGGATAATAAGTGGAATCAAACGGGTAATTTGACCTATGATGGCACAAAAAATCTTTTCACTGTTAGCCAGTGGGATAATCAGACATCTGGTTGGTCTAAAATGACTTATTATCTTAAGGGAACATTTAACGGTTGGGGCGAAACCAATCCTTTGGTTTGGTCTGGATCTGCCCTTACTGTATCTCTTAACCTTCAGAAGGATACATACACTTTTAAGATTCAAAATGGTAAAGCTACCTCAAGTGCAGACGATGACACTTGGTGGGGAAAAGTCTATACGATAAATGACACCACTAGCGATTTGTCTATGAGTACTTCTGCAGGAGATTGTACAATTAGTGTTTCTAAATGTGGTACATATACGTTTGCTTTTAGTGCTGGTAAACTTACTGTTACTAGGGCTGATAATGATAGTGTTCACACCGTAGTAACCGACCCTGCGATAGGTGCTAAGTGCGAAGCAACCGGTCTTACCGAAGGTAAGCATTGCTCTGTATGTAATGCAGTAATCAAGGCACAGGAAGTTATTCCCGCAACAGGTCACGTTGATACAACTACAACTACAGTAGATTCTACCTGTACTGTTGCAGGTTCTGAAACTGTAACCTGCTCTTGTGGTAAGGTTGTTTCCACCAAGGAGCTTCCTCTTGCAGATCACAAGGAAGTAACCGTTCCCGGTAAGGATGCAACCTGCACCGAGTCCGGTCTTAAGGACGGTAAGAAGTGCTCTGTATGTGGCACTACAACTCTTGCACAGGAAGTTATTCCTGCAACAGGTCACACTCCCGGTGCAGCTATTGAGGAAAATAGAACTGAATCTACTTGCACTGTTGCAGGTTCTTATGATAGCGTAGTTAAGTGTTCAGTTTGCGGTTTTGAGATTAGCAGAGAAACAAAGGCTCTTCCTCTTGCAGATCACACTTATGTAAGCACTGGTGATGCACTTTGTTCTGCATGCGGTGGTGAAAATCCCGATTTCAAGCCTGTTTCTTCTGTAGTAAGTGCTACTGTTTCTAAGAGCCATACGGATATAGCTGGTATTGCTGGTGTAGGTACTAGCGGCAGTTCGATAAACGGAAAAACAATTAGTCTTGACGAATACATCTCTATAGTATGTGCAAAGGGTAGTTCTACTACCAATCCTTCCATCTATGGCGAAAGCATCAGACTTTATCAAAATGGTGCTACCCTTACAATCAAAGCTGCTGAAGGTGCTACAATGTCTAAAATTGTTCTTACTTTGGCTTCAAAGTCTGATGGACATGGTCCTATTTCTGTAACCGGAGGAACAGCATCTGAACTTAGCAACAATACATATACCATAACAGTGAATGCTGGTGTTTCTCAGGTGGTTATTAAAACTACCGGTACATCTTCAAGTACTAGAGTATACGTAAGCAATATCGCAGTTACGTATGAGGCAACTCAGACCGGCGCTTCTTGTGAACACTCAAAAACTATTGTAGTAGGTGAAAACAAGGCTGCTACTTGTGTTGATGAGGGCTCAATTGCTGGTTCAAGATGTGTTGCTTGTGGCGAAATCATAGAGGAGCCGAAAACAATTCCTGCAACCGGCGAGCATAACTACGTTGATGGTAAGTGCTCTGTCTGTGGCAATGATGAGCCTTCTGGTGGTTATATTTGGCAACTTGTAACAGATGTTTCTGATCTTAAGGTCGGTGACAAGGTTGTAATTGTTGACAAGGGGGTTAGTTATGCTCTTAGTACTAACCAGAAGAGCAGCAATCGTGGTGCTGTCGCTATAACCAAATCTGGTGGTACAATTACGTTTGGCGATGATGTTCAGATAATTGTACTTGAGGTCGGTACTACTAATGGTACTTTTGCCTTCCAGACGGGTTCTGGGTATCTTTATGCAGCATCTAGCAGTGGCAACCAACTGAAGACTAAAACAACTCTTGATGTGAATGGCTCATGGACCATTACTATCGACGCAAATGGTACCGCATCTATTGTTGCTAAAAGTTCTAGTAATAGGAATGTAATGCAGTACAATTATAATAACGGTTCTCCTTTGTTTGCTTGTTATTCATCTGCATCTCAGACGGGACTTCAGATTTACAAGCAGGTTGCGGTTGGTGGAGAGCCCGAGTGTGAACACGATTGGGTAGACGCAGATTGCGATACTCCCAAGACTTGTTCCAAGTGTGGCGAAACCGAAGGTGAAGCACTGGGTCACAGCTGGTCTGATGCAACTTGTACAGCTTCCAAGACTTGTTCCGTATGTGGTGCAACCGAAGGCGATGCACTTGGTCACAGCTGGTCTAATGCAACTTGCACAGCACCCAAGACTTGTTCCGAGTGTGGTGAAACTGAGGGCGAAGCTCTTGGTCATACTCCCGGTGCTGCAGCTACCTGTACCACAGCACAGATCTGTACTGTATGTAATGCAGAGCTTGTTAAGGCACTTGGTCACAATCTTGTTGACGTTGAGGGCAAGGACGCAACCTGCACCGAGCCCGGTTACACAGCATATAAGGATTGTTCTCGTTGCGATCACATCGAGGGCAAGGAAGAAATCAAGGCACTTGGTCACACCAAGGGTGAGGCAGCTACCTGTACAACAGCACAGATCTGTACCGTATGTAAGGTAGAGCTTGTTAAGGCACTCGGTCACGATCTTGTAGATGTTGAAGGAAAGAATCCTACATGCTATGAGGAAGGCTATACTGCACATAAGGATTGCTCCAGATGTACATACGTTGAAGGCAAGGAAACCCTTCCTGTTCTTGAGGCAGTAGCTACCGCAAACGGTGTCAAGTATGCAACTCTTGCAGAAGCTCTTGAGAAAGGTTCTGAGATCGTTCTTCTTCAGGACATCGCTCTTGATGCTCCTATTGTATTAAACGGTACTTACACTCTCGACCTTAAGGGTCACACACTTTCTTATGAGAGCACCGTTATGGGCGAGGCTATGATCACCAATAAGAACAGCCTTGTTATCAACGACTCCGTTGGTACAGGTGTTATCAACTATAACTACGTTGGTGCAAACGATGCTTCCTACGGCAAGGGTAACTACACAATTTCCAATGCAGGTACTCTTACTGTAAACGGTGGTAAGATCACCATCGCTAACCTTCGTCAGCACGCTAAATACCCCATCGATAACAACAGCACCACAGGCGATGCTATCCTTGTTATCAACGGCGGTCACCTTTACAACTACAACACTTCAGCTATCCGTATGTTCTGTAACAGCACAACTAACAAGAACAGCGTAACTATCAACGGCGGTCTTATTGAGGGTTACTCCGCAATCTGGATGCAGAACCCCGGCAAGAACACCGTTCACGGTGCGCTTTCTGTTACCGGCGGTGAGATCAGAACCACTGCTGCTGCATACGTTAACGGCACTGCTTCTCTCAAGGAAGTAAGCTCCAAGATTTACTGCACATCCGAGGGTGGTGCTTGGGCAGAAGGTTCTCTTGTATCCCTTACCGGTGGTACATTCAACGAGAACGTATATCTCGCTTCTGCTGCTCCTGCTGACATTGTTGTTTCCGGCGGTACATACAACGGTTATGTAGATCACAACCACGACTATGCTGGCCTTTCCTGTACTACCGGCGGTAAGTGTGCTTGCGGTGCAACAGCTGAGGCGCTTGGTCACTCCTATGACGCGGTTGTAACTGATCCTACCTTCGAGGCGCAGGGCTACACAACTCACACATGTGCAAAGTGTGGTGATAGCTACGTTGACAGCTACGTTGCTGCTCTCGTTGCAGTAGCACAGATCGGCGAAGCTAAGTATGAGACTCTTCAGGAAGCACTTGATGCAGCAGTAAGCGGTGATACTATCACTCTTGTTAAGGACATTGAGGCTTCCAAGTACATCGATATTAAGACCGCTAATAACGGCGAGATCGGACGTACACTTGTTCTTGACCTTAACGGTCATACAATTTCTCCCGCAGAGGGATATAACTATAACACAGGCTATCCTCTCGTATTCGTTGGTATTAACCAGACTCTTACTATTAAGGGCGAGGGTACTATCACCGCAGACAAGAAGGTAACCGTTGGTGTATACGGCACTCTTACTGTTGAAAGCGGTAATATTGTAAACAACGGCACAACCGATGATGATGCCGCACTTGGAATTTACTACTGGAACAACGACCTTCCCAGCTACGAGGGTACCGTAGGCGGTACTGCTTACGTTAAGGGCGGTAAGTTCGTAGGTACAGTTTACTGTGACGATCCCGACGCAGACGGCAAGGCTACTCTTGAGATCTCGGGCGGTAGCTTCACTCACGACGTATCCGACTTCTGCGTAGAAGGATTTGACTGTACAATGAATCCCGACGGCAGCTTCGGTGTAGCAGATCACGTTCATATCTATAATCCTGTTGTAACTGCTCCCACATGTACTGCGGATGGTTATACAACACATACATGTGCTTGCGGTAATACTTACATCGATAGTAAGGTTGCAGCTCTCGGTCACGACATCGTTGTTGACAAGGCATTTGATGCAACATGTACCGAGATTGGTCTCACTCGAGGTGAGCACTGTACAAGATGCGACCACAAGGTTGCGCAGGTGGTAATTCCTGCTAAGGGTCATACCGCAGGTGCGGCTGCTACCTGTACCACAGCACAGATCTGTACTGTATGTAAGGTAGAGCTTGTCAAGGCTCTCGGTCACTCTCACAACGCAGTTGTAACTGCTCCCACCTGTACCGAGGAAGGTTACACCACATACACCTGTCACTGTGGTGATAGCTACACTGCAAACAAGGTTGCAGCGCTCGGTCACTCCTATGACGCGGTTGTAACTGCTCCTACCTTTGATGCAAAGGGTTACACAACTCACACCTGTGCAAACTGTGGCGACAGCTACGTTGACAGCTACGTTGACGCACTTGTTGCAGTAGCACAGATCGGTGAAGTTAAGTACGAGACCGTTACCGAGGCTATCAATGCTTCTGTTGACGGTGACGTGATCAAGCTTCTTGCAGGTACTGTTGCAGAGGAGATCAAGGTTTCCGATTACATTAACAGATTCGGTGGCAAGAGCATCACTATCGAGGGTGCTGAAAATTACGGCACAACTCTTACCGGCGGTCTCTACATCGGTTATGATGACACTGTATCATACAACGGCTCTGTAACCGTTAAGGGTATTGCATTTGAGGGCAAGGGTCTTGCTCTTGTTGACCTTGAATGCGCAAGTGTTCTTGACTGTAAGTTCACTAATGTTGAGGGTGCTGCTATTCGCGTAATTTCCGACGGTAACACTCGTCTTGCTACTATTACGGGTAACGTTGTTAACGGCGCAGAGATTGGTATCAGAGTTCGTAATGCTCTCGAGCTTCTTATCGATAACAACGAGATCAGCAATACTCAGCATAACTCCATTACTGTAGAACAGGGTTCTGCATATATCGCAAATACACAGCCTCTTACCATCACTAATAACACCCTTGCAAACTGGGGTCTTAGCGGTGAGGGTAGAGCAATCAGAGTTTCTCTCGGTAAGGTTTCTCTTGTGAGAAGCGGCAGCGCTTCTGTTGGCAAGAACGTTACTATTGCTAACAACACTCTTATTAACGAGAACGCTCCCGAGGAATTCATTAAGGTAACAGACGTTGATGCATCTATGGACGTTACTGTTAATGCTAACATTATGGTTGGTAACGTTCCCACAGGAAATGAGTATATCCTTCTTGAGGGTAACGGTGCTTCTGACGTTGATATTTCTAACAACCCCAGCGTTGCTGAAAACGAGCCTCATATCTTTGAGGGCTACTGGTGGATCGGTAATACCAACACCGGTGTTAAGGCAACAGGCACAGGCATTGAGAGTGTAGAGCTTAATGCAGACGGCGAGCTTATCATCAACTTTACCGATGGCACAAACGTTAACCTTGGCAGCCTTAAGGGTGAACAGGGCGAACCCGGTGCTTCCGGTACTCCCGGTGCTCCCGGTGCAGACGGCATAGGTATCAAAAACGTTGAGATCGATGCTGAAGGTAATCTTGTAATCACATACACCGACGGTAAGTCTGTATCTCTTGGCAACATCAAGGGTGACAAGGGTGATCAGGGCGAAACCGGCGCAACCGGCAACGGCATTGCAAAGGTTGAGCTTAACGCAGACGGTGAGCTTATCATTAAATTCACCGATGGCACCTCCGTAAACCTTGGTAACATCAAGGGCGCAAATGGTGAAGATGGTGAAGATGGCAAGCCCGGTGCAGACGGTAAGGACGGTATTGGCGTTGAAAAGATCGAGATCGTGAACAACAATCTTGTGATCACTTATACCGACGGCACTTCTGTAAACCTTGGCAACATCAAGGGCGCAGACGGTGAAAATGGCAAGGATGGCAACGGCATTGCAAAGATCGAGCGCGACGAAAACGACAACCTTATCATCACCTACACCAATGGTGAAACCGTAAATCTCGGCAACATCAAGGGTGATAAGGGCGACAAGGGCGAGGCTGGAAACGGCATTGCAAAGGTTGAGCTTAACGAAAAGGGCGAGCTTGTAATCACCTACACCAACGGTGAGAGCGTAAACCTTGGTAACCTTAAGGGTGACAAGGGTGACAAGGGTGACAAGGGCGATCAGGGTGAACCCGGTAAGGACGGACAGGATGCTAATATGGAGATCATCGTTATTTGCATCGGAATCGCAGCCCTTTGTATCATGACCACTATGGTTGCACTTTTGACTCGTAGAGGTCGTGGCGCTTGGTGGATCCTTAGATAATCACACCGTTATATAATCTAATAAACGGCTGATAAAGCTTTGGCGGACTCGGGTAATTCCGAGTCCGCCTTTAATTTTCTACCATTATATTATATATTATTTATAGGAATATATCTCGCTTAGTCTGTTGTACTTTGCAACTCGCTCGCCACGACAGGGCGCGCCTGCCTTAATAAATTCTGCACCTACGGCAACGGCAATATCGCTGATAGCGGAATCGTTAGTCTCGCCAGAACGGTGCGAAACGATAACCCTGTATCCCGACTCCTGTGCAACCGAAATGACCTTAAGCGTCTCACTTAAGCTACCTATCTGATTGGGCTTAATAAGAATAGCGTTTGCGGCAGACAGACGTATTCCTTCTCTTAGCCTTCTTTCGTTGGTTACAAAGAAATCGTCGCCTACCAGCATTATTTTGTCCCCGAGAGCCTCTGTCAGCTTGACCCAACCGTCATAATCGTCCTCGCTGACTCCGTCCTCAATGGATATTATGGGGTATTTCTCGCACAGATCCTTGTATCGCTCTATCAGTATATCAGCCGTAACCGTCTCACCGCGCTTTGGCATACGGTATTTTCCGTCTACAAACCACTCGCTTGACGCTACGTCAAGGGCAATTCCAACCTTGTCAAGACTGTATCCCGTGTCGGTTATTGCCTGACATAAAAGCTTTATCGCCTCCTCGTCCGACTCAAGGTCGGGTGTAAATCCACCCTCGTCACCTACACCTGTCGATAATCCCTTATCCTTTAACAGTCTGCCGAGAGTGTGGTATATCTCGCTTCCTGCCTGAATCGCCTTCTCAAGCGTCAGACCGTGTGGCACGACCATAAACTCCTGTATATCCACGTTGTTTGTGGCGTGAGCACCGCCGTTAAGCAGATTAAACATAGGTGTGGGGGCTTTGCCCTTTTCCTTTTTACCGAGGTATTGGTAAAGCTCATGTCCCAATTCCTTTGCCGCAGCCCTTGCAACGGCAAGTGATACCGCAAGAATAGAGTTCGCTCCCAAATTCGACTTGTTTACACTTTGGTCAAGGGCGATCATTTTTCTGTCTATAGCTTCCTGATCGTTTGCCATAGCTCCAAGCAGGGCAGGGCGAATAATATCGTTTATATTTTTTACTGCGCCGAGCACTCCCTTGCCACCGTATCTTGACCTGTCACCGTCACGCAGCTCGTGTGCCTCGTGTATTCCCGTAGATGCGCCCGAGGGTACAGAGGCTGTACCGACCGCTCCCGATTCGAGAATAACGCACGCCTCTACCGTAGGATTTGATCGTGAATCAAGAATTTCGCGAGCAGAAATGTTTTTTATTCTATTTGTCATCCTTCGATTTGACCTCCTTTTTTATATATTTTAAACTAAATTTAATGTAAAAATTCGTATAAATTGTCAATACAATTTAAACAAACTGTTAATTTGATACCAAAAAGGTTGAAAAAATGTGTCTTAAGTGATAAAATACCCCATAGCTGACGGAAGTTCGACATTTTTATTCTGTCACACTTAAGGAGAGAAAACATGAAATACTATATACTCTATAATCCTCTTGCCGGTCACGGCAGTCATGACGAAAAGTTGAAATCGCTTAAATCCCATCTTGACGGAGAGTGTGTTGAATATTACGTAACCGATATTGCTGACTATCAGCAGCTTCTTTCTACACTTGAGGTAGATGACAAGATAGTTATATCCGGCGGTGACGGAACAATTAACAAATTCATTAACGCAGTTGATTCCGACAAGATTACCAATGACGTGCTTTATTATGCATCGGGTAACGGTAACGATTTTCTCCACGATCTTGAAAAGGAGCCGGGTTGCGCACCCTTTAAGATCAATCAGTATCTTAAAAATCTCCCCACCGTTACAGTAAAGGGAAAGACCTATCGCTTTATTAACGGTATCGGATACGGCATTGATGGATACTGCTGTGAGGTTGGCGATCAGCTTAAGGCTGAAAATAAGAAGGTCGACTATACTATGATCGCAATAAAGGGTCTGCTCTTTGGCTTTAAGCCTACCAATGCAACCGTTACGGTTGACGGTAAGGAATATAGCTTTAAGAAGGTTTGGATCGCTCCTACTATGAATGGCAGATTCTACGGTGGTGGAATGATGCCTACACCCGAGCAGAACAGACTTGGTGACGGTAGCGTGTCCTTTATGTGCTTCCACGGCTCAAGCAAGCTTAAGACACTTATGATATTCCCATCACTCTTTAAGGGAGAGCATGTAAAGCATACCGAGTGCATTACGATAGCTAAGGGTCGCAACGTAACCGTAACCTTTGACCGTCCCTGTGCATTGCAGATCGACGGTGAGACCGTGCTTGATGTAACAAGCTATACTGTAAATGCTTCTAAATAATATAAAAATGGTGACTCCTCGGAGTCACCATTTTTATATACAACGGATAACCTCGCAGTAGGTGTAAAGCGAACCAAGGCAGCATATGCTTGATTTCTTTACATCGGCTTCCTTTATGGCAAGATCTATTGCCTCGTTTACCGATTCGCAGCAGGTTGCCTTGATACCCTTGCTCTCGAATATATTGGCATATTCCATAGCCAAGAGGGCTCGCGGATTGGAGGGAGTAATTGTGTATACTCTTGATGCAATCTCGGATATGCTATCGGAGATTTTCTGATAATCCTTATCCTTTAGCACTCCGCTTATAACGATCACCCTTTTCTCGGGGAAATATTGCTTAATGCTTTTAACCGCCGCTTCAATACCCTGCGGGTTGTGTGCGCCGTCAAAAATAACGGTTGGCTCTTTTTTTATGATCTCAAATCTTGCGGGCCACTTTGCATTAGCAAGCCCGACTCTGACCGATTCTTCATTTATTTTGATGCCGCCTTGTCGGAGTATATCAACGGCATCCAGCGCAACAGATGCGTTTCTCGGCTGATAGTCGCCGAGAAGCGAGAGCTTTATGTCGTGCCTGCCTTTATAATTGAATGTCGTTCCTTCAAGCGTCATATCCTCAACAGAGAGGGAGGAATAGTCTGTTTTGTAAAGAATACTTTGCTTTTGATTAGCTTCTTTGGCTATTATTTCTTCTGCGACCTTGCTTTCACCGCCGAAAAGAACGGGGCAATTCTGCTTTATTATACCGGCTTTTTCTCCTGCAATCTGCTCGATGGTATCACCGAGAAAGGCTGTATGATCTACCGAAATTCCGGTAATAATTGACAGAAGGGGAGATTCGATTATGTTGGTTGCATCAAGTCTGCCGCCCATACCTACCTCAAGCACAACGATATCACACTTTTCGCGACTGAAATACTCAAAGGCAATGGCGGTGATGAGCTCAAATTCCGTAGGACTGTCCCCCATTTTGTCAGCCTCTTGCTTGACCTCTGCGGTAAGAGTCGCAAGATATTCGTTTGGAATATTTTCGCCGTTTATTCTAACTCTTTCGTTAAATTCGCGTACGTAGGGCGAGGTGTAAAGTCCAACCTTGTACCCTTCAGCCATCAGTATGCTTGCTAGCATAGAACAAACAGAGCCCTTGCCGTTAGTACCCGTAACGTGAATGAACTTTAGCTTCTTCTGCGGATCTCCGATCCTGTGACAAAGCTCGCTTATACGCTCAAGTCCCGGTTTGCAGAAAAAATTTGATACGCTGTGAATATAATTTAAGGCTTCGTCGTAGGTCATATATCCTTACCTCCGAATTCCTTTATCTGCATACTTATGCCTTTGTTTTTCATAAGAATATAAATGATCGTGCCGTCAATAATTCCAACGATAAGATAATTTAACATGCGCCATAGCATCAGAACGGTGTAGGGCATATGATAAAAGTCCGCAAGGCCGATGGTTTTTATAAGCACGGATCCCATAAGGTGAGCAGAAAAAACAACAATAGCCGTTTTAAGCCAAGAGGGAAGGGGAGTTTTCTTCAGTAAAAGATTTATACCACCGGATACTACACCGATAACTGCTGCGCCTACTGTTACCCACGGAATTGGCATCCAACCTACCATTACACAGCCAACAAGGTCGGCAACAATGCCAACGGCAGCGCCTGCAACAGGGCCGAATGCAATTCCTGCGAAAATAATTGGCATACTCTCAAGGCTGAATCGCATAAACTCGCCCACGTTAATACCAAGGTATTTTCCGCAAACGATGCTTATCGCCGCAAGCATGGCAAGTGCAGCTACAAATTTTAGATTTTTTAATTGATTTTTCATAAAAAAACACCTCCTAAGTACAGATTTACATCTCAGTACCTTGAAGGCTTGGGCGCAAAATGGCGCAAATATCCTATTAGGTAACAGTGGGATGCGGATGACACACCGCTTCGGATAATATCCTCCTTCGTCCGAGTGACAACTCCCCGTTCACTCAGCACTAAACGCGCGCCGTCCTACTCTGTCATGTATGATAGCATTATATCACAATATTTATGCTTTTTCAATAGCAAAATTGCAAAATTATACAAATAATATTTATTGTTCAGTAGTAAAATAAAAAAAGTGACGAAATTGATAAATATTTAGCAAATCTATTGCATATTGGAAAAAAATGTGATACAATGTATTTTGGTATGGAAGGCAACTTTCATATTAAGTATGTATTTTATTAAATTTTTTATATTTTGGAGGATTACACCAATGGCAAATGTAAAGGTTGCAATTAACGGATTTGGCCGTATCGGACGTCTTGCTTTCAGACAGATGTTCGGCGCTGAGGGTTACGAGATCGTAGCTATCAACGACCTCACCAAGGCTTCTATGCTCGCTCATCTTCTTAAGTACGACACTGCTCAGGGTCGTTACGACGGTCACACCGTTGTTGCTGATGACGAGGCTAACACTATCACTGTTGACGGCAAGGTTCTTAAGATCTATGCTGAGAAGGACGCTGTAAACTGCCCTTGGGGCGAGCTTGGCGTAGACGTTGTACTTGAGTGCACCGGCTTCTACTGCTCTAAGGAAAAGTCCATGGCTCACATTACCGCTGGCGCTAAGAAGGTTGTTATCTCTGCTCCCGCAGGCAACGACCTCAAGACCATCGTTTTCGGTACTAACCACGAAAATCTTACTGCAGATGACCAGATCATCTCTGCTGCATCCTGCACCACCAACTGCCTTGCTCCTATGGCAAAGGCTCTTAACGACTACGCTCCCATTCAGAGCGGTATCATGACCACCGTTCACGCTTACACCGGCGACCAGATGATTCTTGACGGTCCTCACAGAAAGGGTGACCTTCGCCGTGCTCGTGCAGGCGCCCAGAACATCGTTCCCAACTCTACCGGCGCTGCAAAGGCTATCGGCCTTGTAATTCCCGAGCTCAACGGCAAGCTTATCGGCTCTGCTCAGAGAGTTCCCACCTGCACCGGTTCTACTACTATCCTTGTAGCAGTAGTTAAGGGTCAGAACGTAACTAAGGACGGCATCAACGCTGCAATGAAGGCTGCTTCTACCGAGTCCTACGGCTACAACGAGGATCAGATCGTTTCCTCCGACGTAATCGGTATCACCTACGGTTCTCTCTTCGATGCTACCCAGACCATGGTTGCTAAGATCGACGAGGATACCTATCAGGTACAGGTAGTTTCTTGGTACGATAACGAGAACTCCTACACCAGCCAGATGGTAAGAACAATCAAGTATTTCGCAGAGCTTGCTTAATCTGACGAATTTATTTTGACAACACCAAAGGACTCGCTAAGGCGGGTCCTTTTTGTCGCAGAAATTACCACTCGCCGTAGATTTATTGTTGCGTAAGATAAAGCATAAATAATTGCACAGAACAAAAAGACTCGCAGAAATGCGAGTCTTTTTTAACGCCAAGCAATTCTATCGCAGTATTTTTATACAGCTTCAAGAATTCCTTGCGTTTCTGAACAATTCTTTAAGCTTTCTCTTACGCAAGGTAAAATTGGATTATAATCAGCACATACAAAGAGGACTCGCTTCGGCGAGTCCTCTTTTCAACTTTATTTTTTTAATTCCTCAAATCTTTTTTTCATTGTGGGATTGCCTTTTGTTAACTGCTTGATTGTCAAATTTTGTGCCTTGTTATTCGCAAGTCGTAGATTGTTTTCGGAGGAGACTAGTGCTGCCTTTGTTTTCAGCAGGTGTGTAATGGTTTTGTCTATCTCCTCGATTGCCTCTTCGAATTTTTCGCTCGCTATTCTATAATTTCGTGCGAACTTATCCTTAAAGTCGTTCATATCCTCCTCAAAGTGAGAAATGTCGATATTCTGGCTTCTGACAACCGCTAACTCCTGTCTGTACTGAAGAGAATTTAGGGCGGCATTTCTTAGAAGTGTGATAATGGGAATAAAGAACTGAGGACGAATAACGTACATTTTTGGATATTTGTAGGAAACGTCCACAATTCCACTGTTGTAAAGCTCGTTATCCGACTCAAGCATAGAAACGAGAACGGCATATTCGCAGCCCTTTTCATTTCTGTCCTTGTCAAGCTCCTTGAAGAAGTCCTCATTTTTCTTCTTTGTGGCAGTTGCGTCAGCCTCGTTCTTCATCTCGAACATTATTGAAATAAACTCTGTGCCGTCTTCACCAAAGTCTTTAAAGATAAAGTCACCCTTGCTACCCGTTCTTGCATCGTTGTCCTTTTCAAAATATGCGCTCTGGAAGCCGGTGGCTCTCAGTCTGTTAAATTCAATCTGGCAGTGCTGCTCCAGGGTTTCACCAAGCAATTTAGTAGACATTTTGGTCTTAAGATCTCTATAATACTCGATCTGCTCGTCCTTATCCTTAAGCTTTCTGTTATAGTCCTCAATCAGAGTCTGCTCCTTAAGTATGTAGCCCTGCTTTTCCTTTTCGAGCATTGCTGAAAGCTCTACGATCATCATTTCCTTTTCGGAAACGGCATCCTTTACCGACAACTCCTTATCCTTATCGCGAAGGGCGAGTTGATGCTTAAGGCTCTCAATCTCCTCATCTTTTTTCCTGAGTTTTTCTCTGTAATCACTCTCGGATTTGATAACTGCAATGTCGATATCCTTATCTTTCGATTCCTTCATAGACTCGATATCACGCCTAAGTTCTCTGATTTCCTGATCCTTTTTAAGCATTTCCTTGATGTGCTTTTCGGTGATTCTGCTTGTTTCAAGCTCTACCTTGATTTGAGTTTCTATTTCAAACTCCTTGTTTTTCACCTGCTTTAATATCTCTGCGTATCCGCTTTCAGATACTTGAAAAACCTCACCACAGTTTGGGCATTTAATTTCATTCATATTAGTTATCCTCCTTAATTAATTTTCCGTAATCTACGAATATTCTTGCTATATCTTTACCCATAAGGTAGAAAATTGCTTCATAGGCAGCCCATTTTTTTGCCTCGGTTTTCGATTCGCATACATATTCTCCTGAGGTCTCGTAAATCCTGTCAATTGTGCAGGAGCACGTCCATTGAGGATTGCCTGACTGAGATTTTTTGCCTTCAGAAAAACGGTATTCAGGTTTTGGAATAATTCCTTTTTGCCACAACTCTTGGAGCTGATTTATTGCACGCTCGGGATCAATATTGCCTATAGCGTTCTTTATTTTTTCTGCCATATTGTTTGTTTTTCCGATAAACGCCATAGCTCTCTTCGCCGCCATTCTTCGTGCACCGGGTAAAGTTTTGCCGTAGCCGTACGCAAGATAGCTTAACATCTCGTATCCCAAGTCAATACACACGCCGTAATCAAGCTTTTCAAAATCTGTTGGTATTGACTCCACCTGCATAATCTTGCCGTGAGAGTCAAACCATTGCTTAAGCTCCTTTTCGTAGTCAGGCTCTGAGGGTAATCCCTCCTCAAGCACCCTGTCAACGTCAAGTAATCGAAGAATGATTTCCTCGAGGATGTTCATATTCCAGTTGCTGTCAATGGCAACTGCGCCAATAATTGCCTCAAAAAGGTCCTCCTTGACCGAGGCCTCGTTTTGTACGCCCCCTTCAATGTCACTTTTTCCCATAATTAAGTAATCGTGGAATCCACATTTTTCGGTGGCTGCGGCAAGGGAAGAACGCTGTACCAGCGCTATTTTCAGTTCGCTAAGCTCTGATTCGTCAAGTTCACTTCTGAATTGATTTCTTTCAACGTATTTTTGACAATTTTGATCTGCTACTTTGAGATATGCCTCGATGATTTCGGGACTGATTTCTTTGCGCTTGTAGTATCCTGAGATGTGTTTTACAATTATCATACCAAGCGCACTGTCGCCGATAAATTCAAGCACCTCGTTGTTTTCGCCACCGTTTTCAGCGGTGTAGGAGCGTCTTGTAAACGCCTGCTCAAGGAGAGTTTTGTTGTTGAATTCGTATCCGAGCGTTTTTTCTACCTCGGAAAAGTTAGTTGCTTTTGTCATAAAAAAAGCACCTCCTTGTAAATTTAAATTTACAGAAAGGCGCAAAAATAGACCCATTAATGGCACTTCACCCAATACGGGCTTATCAGTGCATCAATCGGTCTGACGAAAAAAAACTATTCAAGATAATTCCGTCGCATTTATTGATTTCCCCGATGCGCTGTCGGTGAGAGCAATAAATCCAATAGTATTATTTTGACCAGTTTTCAAGGTCACGCCTTATCTGCTATTTTATGGTAGCACATTTTTTCGCGTTTGTCAATAGGATTTTAAAAAATCTTCAAGAAAAAATTTCGACTCTAATTGATTATAAAACGCTAGAAAGACTCGCATTTCTGCTGGTCTTTTTTTATTGTATGGTTTATATTCTTGACATTATTTTCCTTATGTGATAATATTGAATTAGATCAATACAAAGGTGAATTTGTTATGAATAAGAAAATGAACGTTAAGGAGCTGATCAAAAGCTCGATACCCATATTGCTGTTTATTCTACTTATGGTGATTCTTACGGTCGCGTTTTTGCCATACATACAGACACTTGCAACCGATGAGGGTAGGGAGCAATTTAAAACGTGGATCGACGGGCTTGGCTTTGGCGGTTGGCTTGTCACCCTTGGAATACAGCTTTTGCAAATATTCGTTGCCTTTATTCCCGGTGAACCGGTTGAGATTATGCTCGGATTCGTATGGGGCAAGTGGCTTGGCACTTTGACCTGCCTGCTTGGAATTTTTATAGGCACGGCAAGTATATATTTATTCGCTCGCAAGCTTGGAATAAAGTTCGTAAGACGGGTGGTTGGCAGTGACGATTTGGCAAAATATAAGTTTTTGTCGGACAAAAACAAGGTTGAGCTGACGGTATTTATCCTGTTCTTCATTCCCGGAACGCCGAAGGACGCCTTGACATACATAGCTCCCTTTGCGCCCATCCATCCGGTTAAGTATCTGCTGATAGCCACCTTTGCCCGAATTCCGTCGGTAATTACCTCTACAATTTTAGGCGATAGCGTTGCCGAGGGTGACTATATTACCTGTGTAATCGTCTTTGTTATAACCGCGCTTATATCGGTTTTGGGCATAATTTTCGGCAATAAATATATTGAGAAACGTCAAGGGAAATCGCGGGAAAAGGCGGATAATGTCTAAAATGTAAACAAATGCTTTGAAAATTGTGCAACTTATACTATTCTGTTTTTCAAAATTGTGCAGGTATACAAATCGTATGTTAATCTATTGACAAGTTTAACAAAATATGCTAAACTATATATACCGAAAGGGAGTAGAACGTTGCCGTTTGGCAATGAGTGTACATCGTCAGAACGGCAGCTCGAGATGCCCGATGTGCGCGATCAAAAGGATTTTTCAAGACTTTCAGTGTGTTCGCCACGCTGGAAGTCTTTTTGCATAAAATCCCTCTTTCTTTCGTAAAATATGTATTAATTAAATAAAAATACAAGGAGGATATACTATGCATCCCGTAGTATCAGTATTATTGTTTGTTTTGGCAGCCGGTGTATTTCTTTTAGTAGCCGGCTATCTGAAGGCGCCCCCCGACACCGCCTATATTATTTCGGGTCTGGGTAAAAAGCGCATACTTATCGGTAAGGCCGGCTGGAGAATGCCTTTCTTCACCCGTCTTGATAAGCTTTCGCTTGGCGTTATGCAGGTTGACGTAAAGACCAGTGAGGCAGTTCCCACCAACGAGTTCATTAACGTAACCGTTGACGGTGTTGCTAACATCAAGATCTCTTCCGATCCCGAGCTTCTTAAGCGCGCGGCTGAGGCGCTTCTCGGCAAGACCAGAGGCGAGATGGTTACCCTTGTAACTCAGGTTCTTGAGGGTAATATGCGTGAGATTGTAGGTTCTGTTGGTCTTAAGGAAATGGTTCAGGACCGTCAGGGTGTTGCTAAGAAGATTACCGAGAACGTTGTTCCCGATATGGAAAAGCTTGGTATCGAGGTTGTAAACTTCAATATCCAGAACTTCAAGGACGGCGCAGGAACTATCGAGAACATGGGTATTGATAACGTTGAGCAGATCAGAAAGAATGCTCAGATCGCAAAGGCAAATGCACAGCGTGATATTGCTATCGCTACCTCTCAGGCTCAGCAGGAGGCTAATGCCGTTAAGGTTGAGGCAGAGAAGATGATTGCCGAGCAGGACGCAGCTCTTGCAGTTCAGCAGGCAGAGATGAAGGTGCGCGCAGATACAAAGCGTGCAGAGGCAGACGCAGCCTACTCCATTCAGCAGGAGGAACAGCGTAAGACCATCGAGATTGCAAGAACCAATGCCGACATCGCTCGCCGTGAGAAAGAGGCAGAGCTTAAGGAGAAGGAAATTGCAATTAAGGAGCGCGAGCTTGATGCGGAGATCAAGAAGCAGGCAGACGCGCTTAAGTATCAGTCCGAAAGACGCGCAGAGGCAGAGCTTATTAAGCGCCAGCGCGAGGCAGATGCACGTGCATACGAGGCTATCAAGGAGGCTGAGGCTAAGAAGGCTGAGGCAGATGCTATCCGTTATGCAATGGAGCAGGAGGCTGAGGGTATCCGCGCTAAGGGTGTAGCCGAGGCAGAGGCTATTGAGAAGAAGGCAGAGGCACAGAAGAAGATGGGTGAGGCATCCGTCCTTGAAATGTACCTTACCGCACTTCCCGAGGTTGTTAAGAATGCTGCAGCTCCTCTCGCACAGACCGACAAGATCGTTATGTACGGCGACGGCAATTCTACCAAGCTCGTAGGCGACGTTATGACTTCTACCAGCCAGATCATGGAGGGTATGAAGGAGTCCACCGGTATTGATCTCGGTGCTCTCCTTGCAGGCTTCGTAGGCGGTAAGGCTGCTTCCTCGGGCGATAGACCTGTGGAATAAAGCTTTATTCGGTATTTAATATCTAATAATTTATCTGTTGATTTTTCGATTAAGGAGGCTAAACTTATGATGCGATTTTTCAGATCTATACTTTCAATCTGTCTTGTTATCTGCTTGATTATCGGCTTCCTGTTCTTATGGTTTGCCACATATAATTGCAATCCATGTGGAAAAGAATGGTATAACAATACCGCTCGTCCGAGCATTGCCTATCCGTTCCGCGAGCAATACGATGGATCTTATTCCATAACGATAGATCGTGACGGAAACGTTTTGGTGATAATTGACGGCGAGGAGATTAAGGGTAAGGTTTCTATCGAAAAGGAGAATAGAATACTAAATTCTACAACGACTTTAACCTTTGAATTCGAAAATGGAAAAACAGCAGAGGGCTATTGCTATTGGGACAATGATGGACGATCTATGGGCATCAAATATGAGTCCCAATGGTATCATTTTAGTAATAAAAGCGGTATGACCAAAGCAGAGGCTGATGAGTATAGAGCAGGGCTTATTTCATTTATGCGCGGTATCTATGATGGCGAGGACTTCCCGACCAAGGATGAAATTTTAGATAGCAGCATACTTAAGGAATATACACACTTCAGTCAGATAGATCCCGGTCACGGCGGTCCTATAAGATATTACGTTCTTGAGAAGGCAACCGTTGAGAGCATTGATCTTGATGGTCACACCGTTACCTTGAACATTAACGGAGAAACCGAACAGTGCAAATTCGATGATAATCACTTTTATGTTGCTTGTATAGGTGACGGTGATTTCAGTAAGTTGACTGTTGATGATTCTCTCGTTGGCGAATGCCTTGTAGTCAGAGAATATTCTACGATACGCGACATTTACTTTTTTGACAATGAGTGATTAAATAAAAAGCGAAGATTCCACAAAAAGGAATCTTCGCTTTTTTGTTTGTTTTGGGTGAATGAATTAGATCTTTTTGTGGCTTGAACTGATTACTTTTTCTTTACAGGCAACCAGATCTCGCCGTGCTCCATTGAGAGGTATACCTCGAGATTGCAGTTAGCCGAAAGCTCGTATTCCTTAGAGTTCGGCAGCCATTCGCTCCATATCCATGTGTTAACTGTTTGCAATGCCTCGGGGCATTCGCCACTCCAAGGGAAAACTGCCCATGTTGCCGCATCAATAGTTTTTGTAACACAGCCGTCGGGAATATCCTTCCAAGGAAGGTACATATCGGCAATAAGATATTCAAAACTTTCGCCGTCACCGTCAAGGCATACGCCAAACATACCTTCAATAATTTTGCCTCTGCCGTTTTCAAAGTGCTCGTCCCAGAAATTGGGAATCTCGGTATAGGCAGTCTCGCCTGCAAATCGTTTGCCAAAGCCAACGACGGTAAATGCCGCCTTTTCAACAATTCTGTAATCCATAGTCTTTTCCTTACTTGATGTTTTATTGATTTTTATAGGTGCAAATGTGCGAATATCCATTCCTCCCATTCTGTAGGCAGAGGGGGACGCACCGTGGAATTTGGTAAATGCCCTTGATTCGCTCATATCACTCCTCCTCTCTAAGGCTATCTTATTATAGCATAGAAAAGTGATGCCGTCCCGACTTTTTGTGCTTTTATTGTAGCACACTTTGTATTCAAAATCAACAAAAAATGTGAAATAATAAAGAAAATCCACCCAAATAGGTGGATTTTCTGGTATATGAATTGTCCTTCGGACATGAATTGAACCGTTGGTTCATGAATTGCCTACGGCATGAATTGTGCGTTGCACATTAATTGACGGCAAAGCCGTCATGAATTGCACCTAGGGTGCATTATTATTCTACAACAACTGTGCCATCTTCCAGAACGGTGATGGTCATGCCGTTCTGAACGTACTCAAGGAACTCGTCACCAAGGTTGTCGATAACGGGCATCTTGATGCCGTCAAGCCAAACGGACGCGAGAATAGAGCCTGCTGCAGCAAGGCTGTCGATAGACTTTGAGAAGAGCATACATGCGGGCTGACGCTCCATAGCGCATGCACAGTAGAGTACAAGACCGCCTGTGGTAGAGCCGATTGTCTGGGGGAGACAGAGAGCAGAGCCTGCAAGAGGAAGCTTGTAGATCTCGGGGTTAGACTGGTCGGAGCACTTTACCTGCTTGTCACCGAACTGAAGACCCATCTGCATAGATGCAAGGGTGTTAAATCCGCCGTGAGTAACTACTGCGGTAGCCTTTGCGGTACCGGGAGTGATAATTCTACCTTTAAACTGACGCATTATTACTTACCTCCTTTTGTAATTGCAACGAGAATCTCGTCGTCGGAAAGATACTTTGCAGAGGTGTATGTACGAAGCTTGTTAGAGGATGTAATAACAGGCATAGTCTTGCAAAGAGGGTTATTCATATACATAAGAGGGCAGATGTAGGATGTGATAACACCGCACTTCTTAAGTCTCTCAGCATACTCGGTCTTGTTGAATACCTCAAGCACGCCGGGAGCTGCTGTAAATACGGTAGGAATAACAACCTTGGAGTTACCTGCTGCCTTAAGGCCTGCCTCAACCTTGTCTGTCCAGCTCTTAAGCTGCTCAAGGCTCATATGGGGACAACCCATGAAGCAAAGCTTGGGGGTAGCATCGGGATTCTTCCAGATAACAGGGTAGGAGTCCTTTACTCTCTGAAGCTCTGCATCGTCGATAACGTAAACCTGCGCGCCCTCAGCAATAAGAGACTCGCCGTGAAGCTTTGCCTCGGGGGTGAGGTCGTGAATGTGGTAAAGACCAACTGCGCCGTTGGATGCAGTCGCAGCGCCAAAGTCCTTAAGATATGTGCAAGCAGCATCGTCAAGCTCGTTGCCAAGATACTGGTTAAGGCCGTAAACGTAGGGAACGTCCTCCATAACCTTCATACCGATAGCACTACCGAGAAGCTGTGCATCAGGCTTCTTTGTGGTCTCAACCTTGATGATCCAGGTAGCCTTTCTACCCTCATCGGTAAGAAGACCGAAGTTAGGAACGTAGCCTGCAATAGAACCCATGATATCCATAATACCCGAGTTTCTGTTACATCTTGCACCGAGAACAGAGTTCGCGTATACTACGGCAGAGGACTCGGACCAAGAGAGAATGTCACCCATCTTGGGCTTGTTACCAACCTCGTCCATGTAGCAGGTACAGGTGAAGGCATTCTTATCCATAAGACCAAGCTTGTCCAGCTGAACCTCATAGGTTGCCTGCTTGGTGTACATGAATTTGTCGAATACGAAATTCTGAAGGAAGTTTGCAGGAACGTTTTTGTCTACGGGACGGGGGTCCATGGAGAACTTCTGTCCGCTTGTAACGCCTGCGTCAATGAGTCTCTGCATAAGGTCATAAACAGGAGCCATAACCTTAAGACCAAAGCTTGTTACCAGGTGGTTATATTCGCTTGTTACAGCTACAAGACTGTCGGCGCCAAATGTCTCGCCGTACATAACGAGGGTCTTCATAACCTTCGCCATGGTTTCGCCATGCTTGCCGTCAAGCATTTCCTGCTGGTGAGCAGTAAGTTGCATAATATTTCTCCTTTTTGTAAAGTGAAGTTGTCATATTGACGTTTGCATAAGCAAACATTTCATCCGCCTTGGCGGATTTCATCCTGTATTACAGGATTTCATTCGGGCATTTGCCCGAATTTCATTGTATGAAGATCGTTTAGATCTTCATACAAACGTCCCATGCGCCCCAGATAACCGTTCTGAGGTTGCCAACGTTCTGCGCGTCACCGATGATGTGAACGTGCTTAGACTTCTTTGCGATGGGTGCGGGGTTGTAACCAACAGAGAGAACTACGGAGTCGCAAGAAATTTCACTTGTATTTCCGTTCTTGTCTGCGATAACAACAGCGCCGTCCTTGATCTCCTTAACGCCTGTTTCAAGATGTACAGCCACCTTGTTTGCGTTGAAGAAGTCACGAAGGTAGGAGGTGTTTGCAAGACAAATACCGGGAGTTGTGATAAGGTCGTCCTGCATTTCAACAACGACAGGCTCCTTGCCCTGAAGGTAGAGATCGTATGCGATCTCACAGCCTGTAAGACCGCCGCCGATAACTACTACCTTGTTGCCAACGGTCTTGTTGCCGAGAAGGTAATCAACAGCCTCAACAGACTTTTCTACACCGGGAATAGGAATTCTCTTTGCCTTAGCACCGGTAGCAATAATAATTTCATCAGCCTTGATAGCCGAAATATCCTTAATCTCGGTATTAAGCTTAACCTCGATAGGAAGCTTCTGTACCTCTCTGATATACCATGCGATAAGCTCGCGGTCCTTCTCCTTGAAGGAGGGAGCAGCAGCTGCTACGAATACACCGCCAAGCTTGTCGGTCTTTTCGTAAATGGTAACCTTGTGTCCGCGCTTTGTAAGGAGAATTGCTGCCTCCATACCGCCGATACCACCACCGATAACCGCAACGTTTTTAGCCTTCTTTGCAGGCTTCACGTAGTACTTCTTGGACTGCATGGTCTCGGGATTAAGCGCACAGCGTGCAAGACCCATAGTGTCGGTAAGGTCCTGGGTGTTGTAGTGACCCTTGGAGGAGGAGAAGTTGAAGCAGCCTGCATGACAGCAGATACAGGGACGGATGTCCTCGATTCTGTCCTCAATAAGCTTGGTAACCCACTCTCCGTCTGCAAGGAACTGTCTTGCAATACCAACACCGTCGATTCTGCCTTCAGCAACGGCCTTAGCACCAACGTCAGGCTCCATACGGCCTGCACATACTACGGGGATGTCAACGAACTTCTTGATGTGAGCAACGTCGTCAAGGTTACAGTTCTGGGGCATGTACATCGGGGGATGTGCCCAGTACCAGGAGTCATATGTACCGTTGTCTGCGTTAAGCATATCATAGCCTGCGTCCTGAAGATACTTTGCAGCTCTCTCGGACTCTTCCATGTTACGACCAACCTCGATGTACTTCTCACCGGGAACGGCACCCTCGCGGAAGCCCTTCATCTTGGACTCTACCGAGTAACGGAGAGAAACGGGGAAGTCCTCGCCACACTCAGCCTTGATTGCCTTAACAACCTCTGCTGCAAAGCGGTATCTGTTCTCAAAGCTGCCACCGTATTCGTCGGTACGCTTGTTGAAGAACTCGATTGCGAACTGGTCAAGAAGATAACCCTCATGTACTGCGTGTACCTCAACACCGTCAACACCTGCGTCGCGGCAGAGCTTTGCGGTCTTTGCAAATGCCTCGATGATCTCGTGAATCTGGTGCTTGGTCATTTCGGGACAGATGATGTCGGGTGCCCAACGAGCAGGCTGCTCGGAGGGAGATGCAAGCTCGTGGCTTGTATCAAGAATGGGCTTAAGAATTGCTCTTGTAAACTTGTTCTTATGGAGAGGGCCTATAAGCTCGGTGATCGCCCAGGAGCGTCCCATACCTGCGGTAAGCTGAATGAAGAGCTTTGCGCCTGTCTTGTGGATCTCGTCCATAAATTCCTTAAGTTCCTCGAACATCTTGGGATTCTGCCAGAGCCACTTGCCCCAGAAGGTATCTCTAAGGGGAGCGATACCGGGGATGATAAGACCTACGTTATTGTTTGCTCTCTCAAGGAAAAGCTTTGCAGCCTCCTTGTCAAAGCCACAGCCGGTCAGCTCAAACCAACCAAACAGCGACGTACCGCCCATAGGACACATAACGATACGGTTTTTGATCTCTACGTTGCCTATTTTCCAAGGGGTAAACAGGGCTTCGTACTTAGGATCTATGTTTGCCATAGTAAAAATCCTTTCTTTTTATTTTATTTTACTCAATCGTAAACATTATACAGAAAAAAAGGCATATTGTCAACTATTTCACAATTATTTTTATTTATTTTACACAAAATAATAAAATATTTGTAAAAAAGAATTTTTATCTCTTTTTTATATTGCAAAGCATTACAAAATGTGATATTATGTTAAGTAACTTGTATTTTGTAAAGGAGGCGATGGGGTTGATTTTCGGCAAACACATTAACAGATACTACTTCAAATATGCCCATATGCTTTTACTTGGCATTCTGGCGCTTCTTTTGGTTGACTTTCTTCAGCTTAAGATTCCCGAATTTTACGGCATGGTCGTTAACGGCATTGCCTATGGAGAGGTTGAGGTAGACGGTGTTGTACACACTTTTGATCTTGCCTTTCTTCTTGATAAGATCTGCGGTCCTATGCTCTATATTATAGTTGCAATGGCATTTTGCAGATTCCTCTGGCGTGTATGCTTCTTCGGTGCAGGCATAAGAGTTGAGACCGATATTCGCTCCAGAATGTTTAATCACTCAAAGCATCTCTCTCAGCAGTTCTACCACAAGAACAAGGTTGGTAATATGATGTCATACTACATCAACGACCTTGAGACGATTCAGTCCTGCTTTGGCGACGGCGCGCTTATGTTCTTCGACGCGCTTTTGCTTGGTGGTATCGCTGTGTTCAAGATGTTCAGAATGAATCCTCTTCTCACAGTATTCACCCTGATTCCTATGGCGCTTCTTCTTACCATTGGAACCATCGTTGGTCAGTATATGACTAAAAAATGGGAGATAAGACAGGAGGCGTTCTCGGCACTTTCGGATTTCTCGCAGGAGAACTTTTCAGGTATCGCGGTAATTAAGGCGTTCGTTAAGGAGTTCCGCGAGCTTCTTGCATTCCGTAAGCTTAACAAGGATAATGAAAAGGCTAACGTTGAGTATACGAGAGCCTCGGTCCTTCTTCATATCTGCGTTACTCTGTTCGTTGAGTCGGTTATCTGCGTAATTCTTGGTTATGGCGGTTATCTTGTGTATAACGACGTATTTGATGCAGGTGATCTTGTAGAGTATATCGGTTATTTCAACTCTATCGTTTGGCCGGTTATGGCTGTGTCGCAGCTTATTGAGATGGCATCCCGCGGCAAGGCTTCGCTTAAGCGTGTCGGCGAGTTGCTTGATACACCCATTGACGTTAAGGATAGAGAGGGCGTTACTCCTATCGAATCTGTGAAGGGCGACATTGAATTCAAGAGCCTTACCTTCCGTTATCCCGATGCAGATTACGATGCTCTGAGTGACGTATCGTTTAAGATCAACGCAGGTGAGAATGTAGGTATTATTGGTAAAACAGGCTCCGGAAAGACAACTATTGTTGACATATTACTCAGAATTTACAACATTCCCGATGGAACCGTGTTCGTTGACGGAATAGACGTTAATGATATTTCTATTGAATCACTGCGTCGAGGATGCGCCTACGTTCCACAGGACAACTTCCTCTTCAGCGATACTATCGAAAATAACATCGCCTTTGGCGCAGAGGAATATGATATTGCAGAGGTTGAGCGCTTCGCCGAACTTTCTGACGTACACGGCAATATTTCGCAGTTCACCGACGGATATCAGACGGTCCTTGGCGAGAGGGGCGTTACCGTTTCGGGTGGACAAAAGCAGCGTATTTCTATTGCACGTGCTCTTATGAAGCAGGCATCTATACTTATTCTTGACGACTCGGTAAGTGCGGTCGATACCGAAACCGAGCGTACAATTATCTCTAACCTTCGTGAAACTCGCAAGGGTAAGACCACTATCCTTATCGCTCACCGTGTTTCCACCGTTGAAAAGATGGATAAAATCATCTTCGTTGAGGACGGCAGAATTCTTGCCGTTGGTTCTCACGAGGAGCTGCTTGAAAAATCCCCCGAATACAGAACCACGGTTGAGCTTCAAAAGCTTGATGAAGAAAAGGAGGGCGAATAATGAAACTCGGTGAAATTTATCCTCTCCTTGTCATAGGCGGTATTATAGGTCTGTTTTCTGTTGTTTTCATAGTTGCGTATGCTACTATGAAGAATAAAAAGGAGGCTATCGGCTTTGACCGACATATGAAGGACTCAGAGATAGTTGTCCGCCTTCTCAGATATGCCAAGCCCTATTTACCTCAGTTCCTTCTCGTAGGCTTTATTATGCTCATTTCCATTGCCTACGATATTATCGCACCTATTATTATGGGTGATATCATCAAAATGGTGCAGCAGGACTTTGAGATGAACAAGCTGCTTTCCTTCATCATTTTGTATGCATCTATTCTTATCGTTTCTCTTATCGCAACCTATCTTCAGTCACTGATCCTTCAGCGCATCGGTCAGAAGATACTCTCCTCCATTCGTGAGAACGTGTTCAGCCATATCGAGAGTCTCTCACACGGTCAGCTTAATGCGATCCCCGTAGGTAAGCTTGTTACCAGAGTTTGTAACGATACCGGTGCGATCTCTATGATGTTTACCAATCTTTTGGTTAACCTTATAAAGAATTGCTTTATTATCGTAGGTGTGTTCGTTGCAATGCTTTGCCTCAATTACGCGCTTACTCTTATGGTGCTTTGCTTCGTTCCCTTTATTGTACTATTTACAGTAATATTCCGCAAATTCTCCCGTAAGGCATACCGTAGCGTTAAGGATGCCACCACAGACATCAACACATTTCTTTCCGAGAATCTCTCGGGTATGAAGATTACCCAGGTGTTTAACCGCGAGGAACGTAAGGCGGCTGAATTTGAGGAGAAGAACCAGCGTCTCGGTAATGCAAAGCGTAAGCAGATCTTCGTGTTCGGTATATTCCGTCCCATGGTCTTTATGCTTTATATTTCCTCGGTATTGACTCTGTTCTATCTCTGTTCTGTTGGCAAGATCAACAACGTTGAGATGCTTGGACAGTTTATAGATTCGGCGACTCTCGTTTCCTTCTATATGTTCATATCCAAGTTCTTTAACCCGATTCAGAACCTTGCTGAACAGTTCAACTGGATGCAGTCTGCTCTGGCCTCTGCAGAAAAGATATTTACCATTCTTGATATGAAGCCCGAGATCGTGGACGAGCCCGATGCTATCGAGCTTGATCATGTAGAGGGTAATATTGAGTTTAAGAACGTTTGGTTTGCGTATAACGAGGGCGAGTGGGTGCTCCGCGACGTATCCTTTAAGGTGAATGCTAACGATACAGTTGCCTTTGTCGGTTCGACAGGATCGGGCAAGACCACCATTCTTTCGCTTATCTGCCGTAATTACGATATTCAGAAGGGCGAGATCCTTATCGACGGTATTAACATCAAGAAGATCAAGATCTCATCTCTTCGCCGTCACTTCGGTCAGATGCTGCAGGACGTATTCCTCTTCTCAGGTACGATTCGTTCTAATATCGTTCTTCGTGATGATAGCATCAGCGACGAGGAGGTTCTTAAGACCTGTGATTACGTAAACGCAACTCACTTTATCTCCAAGCTTACGAAGGGGCTTGACGAGGAGGTTCGTGAGAGAGGTAATAACTTCTCCGCAGGACAGCGTCAGCTGCTTTCCTTCGCAAGAACCATCGTGCATAAGCCTGCGGTTATGATCCTTGACGAGGCAACCGCTAATATTGATACCGAAACCGAGCTTCTCATTCAGGATTCGCTTGAAAAAATGATGAACATCGGTACAATGCTTATAGTTGCTCACCGTTTGTCTACCATTCAGCACGCGGATAAGATCATAGTTCTGTCCCACGGCGAGATAGTAGAGCAGGGCAACCACGACGAGCTGCTTAAGCTCCGCGGCAGATATTACGATCTGTATATGCTGCAGTTTAAGAAGGATCAGCTTAATAAAGTATGATTTATTTTTCCGCACCGAGAAATCGGTGCGGATTTTTTTGCGTTTTCTATTTACTTTTAAATATTTATATGGTATAATACAAAATGGTGTAATTTGCGCCGATTTTTGTTGTGGATGGAGGTTTAGATGTAATGAGAATAGATAAGCTTTTGTCCGAGCTTGGCATCGCCTCGCGTAAGGAGGCGGCTAAGGTTGCGAAATCGGGTGGAATCATCATAGACGGCATAGCCGTAAGAGATGTGTCAAAGCATATCGACCCCGAAAAATCCAAGGTGATCTATCTCGGTCGGGAGATAGTGTATCAAAAGTACACCTACGTTATGCTGAACAAGCCTACGGGATACGTCAGCGCAACAGATGACAAGAGTTTGCCCTACGTTACCGAGCTTTTGCCCGAGGAACTGAGACGACGTGAGCTTTTCCCGGTGGGACGTCTTGACCGCGATACGGTTGGTCTTATGATACTTACCAACAACGGTGTTCTCGCTCATTCGCTTTTATCCCCCAAGCACCACGTAACAAAAGAGTATTATTTCACTGCTGCCGAGCCTGTAAGGGAAGGCGCAGAGGAGAATTTTAAGGATGGTGTGACCCTTGCCGATGGGTATGAATGTAAGCCTGCTGAGCTATATCTCTCCGAGGATAGACGAGAGGGAAGAATTGTGCTTACCGAGGGTAAATATCACCAGATAAAGCGTATGATAGCAGCGCAGGATAACCGTGTTACAAGCCTTGAGCGAATTTCCTTTGGTGGAATTTTGCTTGATCGAACACTTGCTCGCGGTGAGTGGCGCTATCTTACTAAAGAAGAAATTATTATCCTTGAGATGCAAGGATAATAATGTTTCGCAAAGCGAAACAATTCATGCACGAAGTGCAATTCATGGCGATAGCCAATTCATGCCATAGGCAATTCATAAAAGAATGAATTGAAGCCACAGGCTTCATGAATTGAGATCTTTGATCTCATGAATTGATGCTACACATCATGAATTGAAACCATGTTTCATGATTTGAAGGCACAGCCTTCATTAACAATATAAGGAGAAAAAACAAATGGACATTTTAAAGACTCTTGCTGAGGAATTTAAAATCAAGGAAGAGCAGGTTAAGGAAACCGTTGCTCTTATCGACGAGGGAAACACCATTCCCTTCATTTCACGTTACCGTAAGGAGGTTACAGGCGGTCTTGATGACGCTACCCTTCGTGACCTTAACGATAGACTTAACTACCTTCGCAAGATGGAGGAAAGACGCGAGGAGATCTCTAATCTCATAGACGCACAGGGAAAGCTTACTCCCGAGATCACCTTTGCCCTTAACAATGCAAAGACTCTTGTAGAGCTTGAGGATATTTATCTTCCTTACAGACCCAAGAGAAAGACCAGAGCATCTGTTGCGCGTGACAAGGGACTTGAGCCTCTTGCTAATTACATTATGGAGCAGAAGGACGTATACGATCCCGAGATCGCCGTATATGCTGAGCAGTTTATCGTTATTTCCGATGAAAAGGATAAGGCTGTTCCTACCGTAGAGGCGGCTCTGCAGGGCGCAAGCGATATTATCGCCGAGGATATTTCCAACAATGCCGAGATCAGAAAGATGCTCCGTGAGTTCACTATGAGAAACGGCAGCCTTTCCTCTAAGGGTACAACCGAGGAAACAAGCGTATATGAAAATTACTACGACTTCTCCGAGCCTATCAAAAAGCTTAAGGGACACCGCGTTCTTGCTATCAACCGTGGCGAGAAGGAAGAATTCCTTAAGGTTGCGGTTACCCTGCCCGAGGAGGACGGCATAGCGCAGATCGTTGCTAAGGTCGTTACCAACAAGCAGTCTCCTGCACTTTCTTACCTTATGGCAACCATTCGCGATGCATACGACAGACTTCTGTTCCCTGCAATCGAGCGTGAGGTTCGTACTACACTCTTCGACGATGCTTGCGAGGGTGCGCTTAAGGTATTCTCCGAGAACCTTCGTAACCTTCTTCTTGCAGCTCCCATTAAGGGCAAGACCGTTCTTGGTTACGACCCCGGTTATGCTCACGGCTGTAAGCTTGCAGTAGTTGATAAGACAGGCAAGGTGCTTGACACCGCCGTTATTTACCCCGTAAAGCCCAGAGAGGATATTGAGAGATCCAAGGCCGTTGTACTTCGCCTTATTAAGAAGCATAACGTTGATATTATTTCTATCGGTAACGGTACCGCATCCCGTGAGAGCGAGGCGTTTATTGCAGAGCACGTTATCCGTGACGCAAGCTGTCCCAAGACTGTAAAGTATACTATCGTTTCCGAGGCGGGCGCTTCGGTTTATTCTGCATCTAAGGTTGCAACCGAGGAATTCCCCGACTTTGACGTAATGCAGAGATCTGCTATTTCTATTGCAAGAAGAATTCAGGATCCCCTTGCAGAGCTTGTTAAGATCGAGCCTAAGGCTATCGGTGTTGGTCAGTATCAGCACGATATGAAGCAGGCAAGACTTACCGAGGCTCTCGGTGGCGTAGTTGAGGGCTGTGTAAACGGTGTTGGTGTTGACGTTAACACTGCATCCTACTCTCTCCTTTCTTACGTATCGGGTATCAATACCACCGTTGCAAAGAATATCGTTAAGTATAGAGAAGAGCATGGAGAGTTCAAGACCCGTGCGCAGATCCTTAAGGTTCCGAAGCTTGGTGACAAGGCGTTCACACAGTGCGCAGGCTTCCTTCGTATCCACGACGGTAAGCAGGTGTTTGACTCCACCGGCGTTCATCCCGAGTCCTATGCAATCGCAGAGGATCTTCTTAAGCGTTTCGGCTTCTCTACCGAGGACGTAAAAAATAATAATCTCGCTCTCCTTCGCTTCAAGGCAGAGCAGTACGGCATCGCCAAGCTTGCTCGCGAGCTTGGCTGTGGTGAGCCTACTCTTGAGGACATTATCTCCGAGCTTGAGAAGCCCGGAAGAGATATCCGTGACGATGCTCCCGCACCTATCCTTTCCACCGACGTTCTCGACATCAATGATCTTAAGCCTGATATGCAGCTTAAGGGTACGGTTAGAAACGTTGTTGATTTCGGTTGCTTCGTTGATATCGGAGTTCACCACGACGGCCTTCTTCACATCTCCGAGATGAGCGATAAGTTTATTAAGCACCCCTCCGAGATGTTCAAGACAGGCGACGTAATCGAGGTTCGTATCAAGGACGTTGACGTTAAAAAGCATAGAATTTCTCTTACCCGTAAGGGAATGAATACCTCTAAGGGTTAATTTTCCTGTTGCATAAAAAAGGACGAGTGAAAACTCGTCCTTTTTTTGTGAATTAATGATTATTTCCATATGGTAGGCTTCCCGAGTTGGCTATAGTACCAGTATCTTCCATCACCCTCGGGCTTGGATTCACTGTAATAATATCTTTTGAAGACGTACTCAAACTCGGTGTTAAGGCTATCGATGGTTATACTGTCCCAGCTTTCGGGAGTACCATTGTAAAAGATGCGTGTAAATTGCGCGCAATGCTGAAAGGCACCCTTGCCAATTTTGGATATTCCACTTCCAAGAATAATAGTATTTATTTTGTTGCATTCGTTAAACGCATTTTCTTCAATAGTAGTTACGCTGTCCGGAATAGACAGATTGCAAAGCGAATAGCAAAAGGCAAAGGCATTTTTACCAATAGTCTCGACTCCCTCGGATATGATCACTGTATCAAGATAAGCACCGCAATATATAAATGCCCCTTCGGGAATGTGCTTAAGTCCTGAACCAACGGTTACCTTCTCCAAATAATAACAAGAAGCAAACGCCCACATGCCCATAGAGGTAACTGTGTCGGGAATGGTTAATTCTACAAATCCACCGTCCATAAAGGCAAATTCACCGATAGATACCACGCTTTCCGAAAGATTAAGCTTTTGAAGCTCAACACAACCGGCAAAGGCGTAGTCGCCTATATCTGTCGGACCGAGAATGTTTACACTTTGAAGCTGTTTGCAATCGCGGAAGGCAGCGTGGCCGATATTGGTCAAAGTGGTGGGAAGGGTAACGCTCTTTATAGAGTCCATTCCGTAGAAGGCATAGTCGAGAATAACCTTTACACCCTCGGGGATGATAAGCTCTCCGTTACTCTTGCCGCTGGGATAACAGATAAGGGAATAGAGATCCTTTGTATATATCACACCGTCGATAGATGTGAAATTAGGGTTATCGGTATGTGCGGTTATTTTTTCAAGTTGGTAGCAGTTATTAAATGCGCGATCACCTATGGTAGCAAAGCTTTTTCCAAGAGAAACACTCTTTAGATTGTCGTTGCTGTCAAAGCAATTTTCTCCTATGCTGACAAGACTGTCTGGAAATACAACGGCGGAAATATTGCAATCTCTGAATGCGCCGTTTCCAATGGATACAAGGCCTTCGCAAAATTCTACTGTTCCAAGGTTAAAGCAATAATTAAAGGTATTATCCTTTATCTCGGCAATCGAGCTACCAAACTTAATTGCTTTTATGCGGTTACAGTGATAGAACGCGTTGCTGCCAACATAAGTAACGCTGTCGGGTATTGTCGAAATTGTTATACTCTCGCACTCATTGAAGGCATTATCGCCAATATACTCAATTTGTTCCGGAAGAGATGAAATTTCGAGAATAAAGTTGCGGTAGAAGGCGTTGCTTCCGATGTAGGTTGCGTTTTCCATGTGCCACACGTATCTAAGATAGGGGCACTCGGAGAATGCGTTATTTCCAATATAGCTTATATTATCTGTAAGTGAGATAGAGTAAAGCTTACTGTTATTATTGAAAACACCGTCGGAGATATGAGTGACAGGTACGCCTTCGTACTCGGGCAAAATTCTTACTCGTCCGTTGCTTCCGGTATATTCGGTAACGATAGCGTAGCTTCCATCGGTGGATAATTCGTATATTACACCTTCGGTGTAAACCACCTTTGTTCCGCATACGGTACAGATTCCTGTCTCATCCTCTATATGCTCTATGCGATCGTTAGATTGTCCACAGTTTTTGCATAAGTTCCAATGAGCATTACCGTCGCATGTGTATTCCTCAGCATACGCGTGTTGTGCGAGGAATCTTTCATATTCAAGCTTGATTTCACCACAGTCGCTACAGGTCATAGTCTTATATCCGAGCTCTGTGCATGTGGAGTACTTGTAGTCTGTTCTCTTGAAATTGTGACTCTTTACGTCGGTCACCATCTCCTTATGACCGCAATTATGGCAGGTCTTGGAGTAGATCCAGTCGATACAGCTGTCGCCTTCTTCCTGACTCTCATATACAGTCTGGCCGTAGAGATGATTGGCGGTGGGGATGCTCTCGCTTTCCAATATTTTATTGCAGTGTATGCATTTCTTGGTCTGAAGACCCTCGATAGAACAGGTCGCTTCCTTTTCAATTCTCCATTCTCCGGGCTCACAGCTGTGGTTGTTACAGGAGCAGAGAAGGAGAATAAGGAATAAACAGGTCATTATGATAAAAAATAATTTATGTTTCATATCGAACCCCCTTATTGTTTTAATTATACAGGTTCGAAGCAAAAAAGTCAACCGTGATAATAAAAAAAGAGGACTCCGTTGGAGTCCTCTTTTTTGCGGTTTGTAAAACTGACTTTACAAATTAGATAACTATGAAGCTACAGCTACCTGCAGGAATTTTGTATTCGCCTGCGGAAACTGTGTCACCGTCAAGGCAGGGAAGTGCATTGTTCTCACCGAGAGTGAGAGGTCTGCCGTTAAGGTACATAACCTTGTTTCTCATATTGCCGTTGCCGGAAAGAGTGTAAACGGTCGCATCCTTGGGAAGGTTAACGGTAGTTTCATCGGTAAGAGAGTTGTTTACTACGAGATAGCAGTAACCATCCTTGCCGTCCTTACGGGAGTGAGCGTAAACGTGTGCGCCCTCGGTCTGGGGAGCTTCAGCGCGATAGCAGGTGTTGCCCATAAGACGCTGCCAGAGCAGAACTGCAAAGTAGTTGGGTCTTGGATCGAAGGAGCCGTGCTGAAGGAAGCCGTAGTCGGAGGAAGCAAGGGTGTTGTGGAAGATAACACCGTCGGTGAGAGTACAGAAGCTGCCAAGCTCGTTGAGAGTTCTGAGTACGTCAAGGTAGGTGGATGCCCATGTGTCTCCGCCTCCGCCTGCGTCACCCGACTCGGTAACCCACATCTCGCCGCCGGGAACGTACTTATCACGTGCGGGAATGTTCATATAGCAGATGCCGGGAGCAACCTGAAGATATGCATCGGTGTGAGCTGCCTCTGCAGGCCAGTGACCGGTAGGCATCATGCCTGCAAGTCTCTCGGAAATTCCGTTGTAGTAGTGGTAGGAATATACGTCCATCTTTACCTGATGACCGCGCATAAGGTCGTGAACTGTACCCATGGTCATCATATTGCCGATGCCCGAGCCCATCTTTGCCATAGGAGACTCCTCAATAGAGGTGTCGGTCATACCTGTGTTACAGGGACCTACGATAAGGCAGTTGGGATAGTTCTCTCTTACCCAAGCGTTTGCAATATCCTGGTCACGAACGTAATCCTCAAAGGTGTAGCCAACGGGTGCGCCGGAGATCTGAAGCATGTTAGGCTCGTTCATGAACTCGAATGCATCGATAGAGCCGCCAAGCTCCTCGGTAAGAGCAAAGAGCTTTTTGATCTGTGTAAGGTCAAGGGGTGCGCCGTCCTTATGGTCGCCTGCGCAGTTAGATGCGGAAACAAGAAGCTTGCCACCAACAGTCTTTACAAAATTAACGATATTTGCCCACTGCTCGCGGGTAAGCACGCTCTGGTATCCCTCGGGTGCCTTGCCACCGGTAGTGCCGTCGAAATCATAGTATGTCTTGGTTGCCCAAGTGCCGGATACTCTTACCCAAACAGGTCCAAGCTCCTTTGCAAGAGAGATAAGCTTTTCGTTGGTAGTATCAATGGGGGGATAGTACTGCATAAGGCCTGCCATTGCGGTGTGATTCTGGAAACCGCCCTCAAGCTTTGGGAACTCCTCTGTACCTGCGATCTGTCCCTCGGTATATGCCTTCCAGAAGGTACCGCCGGTAACCTCTGTCATCTCTACGTTGTAGGACATAAGTCGGGGATTAATGCTGCGGATAGCCTGAAGCCCGTCAGCCTTAAATTCAAGATAATGTGCCACGTGTATTTTCTCCTTTATTTTGTTTTTATTTTATCACAAATATTATAATACATTACCGTCTAAATGTCAACGATAAAAAAGAAATCCGCCTCAAAAGAAGCGGATTTCAGAGAATATACTAATTATTACTTGAAGTTAAGAGTGTTGAGAACCTTGGTTCCGTCCTCAAGAACTACTGCAAGAACACAGCCTCTGTAGTTGTCCTTCTTGTCGTTCCAGTTACAGGGTGCAACCTCAATGGTGATCTCCTGACCTGCATATGCCTTAAGCCAGCTGTACTGAGCCGCGCCGGAGCAGTAGAGCTGAAGCTCAACGCCGTTATAGGTGATCTTAAGGTTGGTGTAGTATGCGGTTTCAACAACCTCAACAACGCACTTAACAACGTAAACCTCGGTAGAGTGACTTTCTTCAACACTAAGCGCCTTGATGTCTGCGAGAGTCTTATCAGTGATAAACTTCTCGGTAGAATACTCGTGGTTGCCATAGTAGTTTGCAACGATCTCGCCGTTAACGATAGCATCCTGACCGTATGTGGTGTAGGTGTCATCCTTAATGAAGCGCTCTCTCATACCCTTCACAACGATCTCGTGTCCGATTGCAAGACCGTTAAATGCGTCCTCGCTAACAAGAACCGCGATCATAGAGCCGTCCTCGCCGAAGAGATAGAAGCCCATACGGTTTACAAGAGAGGGACCTACGATACCGCGAACTACAACGTCGGTATCCTTGGGAGTTGCGATAGCATCAGCAACGGTGATAGCCTCGATCTCTGCATTTTCTTCGATTGTAACGTCAACAGACTGGCTGTATGTCTTTCCGTTGTAAGAGCCGGTTACGGTGACAGTAGCAGTACCTGCATTCTTACCGTGGAAGGTAACGGTGTTCTCGCTCTCGGTAAAGTAAACTACGTTCTCGTCAGAGGAGCTATAGCTAAGGGTTGCGCCCTCGAAGCCGAGAAGCTCGGAGGAAACAACGGTCTGAAGTTCGATTGCGGGGTCGCCGGTGTAGCTGGAAATGAAGCCGGTAAGTCCGTGGTACTTAACTGCGTACTCAGCAGCGTTCTCGGTATTGAAGGTGTAACCCTCGTCGATAACCTCGATAGGAAGGAATCTCCATACGCAACCGGATGCAGAGGATTTTGCATTGATTGCAACAATGTAAACGGTGCAGAACTTGCCGTCAAACTCGTCAAGCCAGCTGAAGTCACCGCCGTTGCACTGAGTGTAGGTGTAAGATCCGGTAACGCCGTCAATATCGTCGAAGTAGTAGTTGATAAAGCCTGTGCCGTCTACCCTCTTCACAAGTGCGGTTACCTTGAAGATCTTGTTGGTGATGTTCTCGGATACGGGAGTATCCATAATTTCCTTAACAGTGGTCTCTTCGATCCAGGACTTATCAAATGCGCTGTTGCCATTGTCGTTGGAAATAAGAAGTGCACTGTCAAGCTGGCACGCGCCCTTGTAACCGTATTTTTCAGCATTGCTCATTTCGGTTTCAAGAATCCAGGATGCCTTTTCGCCGGCAACTGTAATGGTGTTACCAACATTGACCTGACCCGCAACGTCACCGTCGTATACGTAGATAGAGGATGTGCCGTCAACAAGAATTACACCGCTGGGCTTTTTGCCGGTTGCGTATGTGATCTGTGCAACAACGCCACTGATCTTGATCTTTGCGCCAAGCTCAGCCTCTCTTGCGTTTGCAATGGTCATATCAGCATACTCGGAGGGATCGATCTCAACCTCGTTGTGCTTGAACTCAACAACCCAAGCGCTCTTTACCTGGTTTGTTCCGTTATGATTATTAAGAGTACAGTAGAGAAGAACCTCGTCACCCTTCACAGGTCTCTCGGTCATATCTGCATAGCCAACAGTACCGTCGCTGTTCTTGGTGTTGTATACGAGAAGCTCGCCGGTCTCGTCTGCAATGTACATTTCACCGTATGCAGGATTGCTTACTTTGGTGATAGTAGCGCGAATATAGTAGCGCTGAGCTGTCTCCTCGGTGTTAACCTTACAGATTTCAATAGCCTCTGCAATGGTGATAACCTTTATGGGAGCCTCAACAGCCTCGAACTCAACGAGAGTTGCGGACTTGATGTACCATGCGCCATCAGTCTTTGCCAATACGCAATGAAGAAGAACCTTGTCAGCTTCGTCGGGCTTTTCGCTCAACTTCTTGTAGGATTCGCCATCCTCGGAGTAAACTGCCTCAACTCTGATAGATCCGGTTGCATCCTCGATGATCATCTCACCGGTAGAGCTGCTAACAAGCTCCTTAACGGTTGCCTCTACGTAGCAGAGCTGGGAGAAGATAGTTCCGTCGGGATGCGTAGTGCCGAGTGCCTTATCCATATCAAGATCAGAAATAGAAGTCTTGATAATGCTGTCGCAGTCGTAGCACTTGCCGTCAATAACGTTTGCATGCTGACATGCGGGAGTCTCGTCACCACCATCGGGTGTGTTGCCCTGTTCGCCACCGAAAATGTCCTCAAGGAAGGGGAGCTGGTCACAAGAGACGATGCTCAAAGACATTACGACGAGAAGCAGGATAACTAACAAACGAGAAAGTAAGCTTTTGTTCATTGGTCTGTCCTCTTTTCTTTATTTAATTTTCGACTAAAAAATTTTCAGCCATTATAATTCTAACATCTCATTCGGCAAATGTCAACAAAAAATTACAACTAATAATTAATAAATTATCATCTATTTATCTTGATAAATATTGTGGAATATGCTATAATTAGTCAAAAGTTATAAATTTTGGGATTGGTTTTTAATCGAAAGGAATATAGGATTATGGAAAAAAACAACTGGAGAGCCTGGCTATACCTGTTGCCGGCAATAATTTTCCTTGGGGTATTTATGGTATACCCCCTTGTTGACGTGCTTATATATTCCTTTGAGGAAGGGTTCAATTCTGCATCGCAGACCTTCTTTGGCATTGGTTTTTACAACTTTGAATACATTCTTCGTGATCCCTACTTTATGCAGGCGGTTAAGAATACCTTCATTCTCGTATTCATCACCGTTCCTCTTTCCACCGGTCTATCACTGCTTATTTCTATCGGATTAAGCTCTATAGATAAGCTGCGTGAGCTTTTCCAGACCATATATTTCCTGCCTTACGTTACAAATACCCTTGCAGTCGGCTTAGTATTCATGATACTCTTTAAGCCTACCGTGTACAATGACGGTCTTGTTAATGCCTTTCTTGCAATATTCGGTGTTTCACCCATTGATTTTATTGACGGACCCTATTGGGCAAAAATGCTTGTACTTTGTCTTTATACCATATGGGTCGTAATGCCATTCAAGGTGCTTATTTTTACAAGTGCAATCGCATCTGTTCCGAAGGCCTATTACGATGCGGCGCGTGTTGACGGAGCAACAGATAAGAGAATGCTCCTTAAGATTACGTTACCCATCATATCTCCCACTATTTTCTATCTGGTTATTACCGGCTTTATCGGTGCTTTTAAGGCATACAGCGATGCGGTGGCTCTCTTTGGTACAGACCTTAATGCATCGGGTATGAACACCATCGTTGGCTACGTGTACGATATGCTTTACGGTGACGGCGGAGGATATCCCTCCTTTGCAGCTGCGGCGGCGATCATTCTCTTTGCCATCGTGCTTACTATCACATGCATCAATCTTCTTGTAAGCAAGAAAAGAGTTCACTACTAAGAAAGGAGGCAGATCCTATGAAATCCTCTATTGATTTTTCCGAAACACGGGAAAAACAGCAGCTTCGTAAGAAGATTACTAAGATTATAACATACGTTTTGCTCGGTATATGGGCGCTGGTTGTTATTTTCCCATTTTATTGGATGATTTTAAGCTCTTTTAAGAGCTACGGTGAATATAACGGCGAAGCTGTTCCGCAGTTTATTGCCACAAATCCCACCTTTGAAAACTACGTAATAGCATTTACCTCCGTTCCTCTGCTTGATTATTTTATCAATACACTGATCTTTACTGTTACAACCACAGCGCTTATGATGATAATCATTATCCCTGCGGCATTTGCCTTTGCAAGAATGAACTTCAAGGGAAAAAATATCCTTTTCGTTCTGTTTTTATCGCTTATGATGATACCGAACGAGCTTGTAATAATTACGAATTTCGTTACCATCACAAACCTTGATTTAAGGAACACCTTTACAGGTCTTATCCTTCCTTCTGTCACATCGGTATTTTATATCTATCTTTTGAAGGAGAACTTTGCGCAGATCCCTGACGAGCTTTATCTTGCCGCAAAAATTGACGGTACTTGCGATTTTAAATATATGATGAATGTCATGGTGCCTATTTGCAAGCCAACCCTCGTCACAATAACCATACTTAAGGTGATTGAGTGCTGGAACTCCTACGTTTGGCCCAGACTTATAACCGACAAGGAAGCGTATTTCCTTCTTTCAAACGGTATTCAGAAAATACGCGAGAGTGGATTCGGCAGAGAGAACGTTCCTGCTATGATGGCTGCGGTTGTAGTTATCTCATTGCCTCTTATAATTCTGTTTATCGCGTTCCGTAAAAAAATTATGGAAGGCGTGGCTCAGGGAGGTACAAAGGGATGAAAATGTCAATTAAAGTTGTCATATCCGTGGTTTTGTTGCTATCGATTGCCTTTTCTCTTGCCTCTTGTCACGGAAAAATGACGGAGAAAAGTGAAAATACAGCCACCGATTATTCGGGTGCTATGACCGAATTCGTTCCACCTGAAAGCTTTGATACTACGAAGAATTATTCTATCACCTTCTGGGCAAAGAGCGATAGTAACAAGCTACAGACTGCGGTTTATACCAAGGCGGTGGAGGATTTTGAAAGACTCTATCCAAATATCGACGTCACTCTTGTGATTGAAACCGATTATCAGAGAATATATCAAAACGTTATCACCAACATTCAGACGGGCACTACTCCCAACGTTTGTATAACCTATCCCGACCATATGGCGACCTACCTTACGGGTGACAGCCTTATCGTTCCCCTTGAGGGACTTATGAAGGATGACAAATACGGTCTTGGCGGTAGCGCGCTTCTATTTGACGGACCTGATTCGGGTGAGATCAGCCCCGAGTTCCTTGGTGAATGCGTTATTAACGGTTATCAGTACGGTCTTCCCTTTATGAGAAGCACAGAGGCTTGTTACGTTAACAAGACCTACGTTGAGGCTCTTGGCTACGATCTTCCGGAAAAGCTTACATGGGAATTTATCTGGGAGGTCTCTATTGCCGCCGCCAATGAAAAAAAT
Organism: Eubacteriales bacterium; assembly: GCA_045128515.1. Lineage (GTDB taxonomy): Bacteria > Bacillota > Clostridia > Oscillospirales > CAG-272 > UBA1740. The sequence goes on from JBGVRO010000010.1 coordinate 40,674, forward strand.
CCCGACGGTACTTACAAGGCAAACGGTCAGAGGGTTCTTTTACCATTCATCTACAAATCCACCGACAATATGATGATACAGATGCTTCGTCAGGCGGGTGGAGAGTATTCTAACGATCAGGGCGATATTCTTGCTTTTAATCCTACAGCCGAAGAGATACTTCTTGATATTGCAAAGGCTGCCGAGCAGAACGCCTTCTATACCTTCAAAAACGTTTCTTATCCCGGCAATTACTTTAATGCCGGTCGGTGCATATTCGCTATCGACTCTACTGCAGGCGCAACCTGGATGGGATCAAACTCGCCTCAGAGCGATATTCCCGAATCCAGCAAGGTTGATTTTGAAACCGTGGTTATGGAAATTCCCCAGTATGATACAGACAATCCTCAGATGATTTCTCAGGGCCCCTCGATATGCATATTTAATAAGGCGGATAAGGGCGAGGTTCTTGCCTCTTGGCTGTTTACTCAGTATCTGCTTACCAACGAGGTTCAGATCACCTATTCGCAGAGCGAGGGTTATCTTCCCGTGACTCTTAAGGCACAGCAGAGCACGGAGTTCACCGACTATCTTTCTCGTGCAGGCGAAGATAACGATACCTATTACGACGTTAAGATCGCGGCAACCAAGCTGCTTATGGATAACACCGATAACACCTTCATCACTCCTGTTTTCAACGGTTCTCTCTCCCTTCGTAATGCAGCGGGAGGTATGATAGAGGATGTTGCAGATGCCGTGAGAGTAGGGAAGAGCATAACACCCTCTTACATCAACAGTCTTTATCGAAAAATGGCATCGCTTTGGAGACTTGACGTTCCGCTCGGATCATTCCCGATCTCGGCAACGATCCTGCTCGTCAGCCTTGCCGCGGTGTATATCGGTCTCGGAGCATACCTCTTGATTACTTATCTTAAAAGAAAAAAGCCAAAGGTCTAATAAAAAAAGTATTTTTGTCTTGACTTTATAAGGAAAATGTGTATAATATTTCTTGTAGCATAAAATATTTTGCTTATTTAAAAAGGAGAAATTGTAATGAAAAGAATTGTTTCTTTGTTGGTTTTGGTAGTTCTTCTTGTTTCGCTTGTTTCTTGCAACAAGTCTATGAGCTACAAAGAGTACTGCGACGCTGCTATGGACGCAGAGGTTACCGTTGATATGTATGTTCAGGATCATCAGTCCTGGTGGGACAACAAGATCACCGTTTACGCGGCTGATAAGGATGGCGCTTATTTCCTTTACGAGATGGCTTGCTCCGAGGAGGATGCGGCAAAGCTTACTCCCGGTACTAAGATCAGAGTTACCGGTACTAAGGGTGCGTATGCAGGCGAGATTGAGATCATGAACGCTACCTTCGAGTTCATTGGTAAGGATACCTACGTTGCTCCTGCAAAGGACGTTACCTCTCTTGTTGGCAAGGACGCTCTTGCTGACGATATGAACAAGCTTGTATCTCTTAAGGGTATGACCGTTGTTGCTACAGAGGACGGTGCTGCGTTTGAGTATCAGGGCGGCATTCGCGGCAAGGACATTTACTTCACACTTTCCAACGGCACTGACACCATTAGCTGCTGCATTGAGTCCTACCTTACCGGCGCAGACTCCGACGTTTACAAGGCTGTTGAGGCGCTTAAGGTTGGTGATACTGTTGACGTAGAGGGCTTCCTTTATTGGTACAACGGTGCAAATCCTCACATCACTAAGGTAGAGGTTAAGTAATTTTTTCTAAAATAAAAAAAGAACCCGAATCGGGTTCTTTTTTTATCGTTTAGTTTGTTTGTTCGGAATCTTCGTTTGTAGCTTCCGCACTCTGCTGTGGAGCAGAGGGCTTTTTACCCTTTCTGTTGAAGGTCTTTTCCGCTACTTCAATAATTTTAACCATTACGGGGCTGAGCACGATGCTCATTCCTATCTCGAACAGGAAGTTACCGAATGCAAGAGCGGTGAATACCGCCATGCCGGACACGTTAAGCTGAAGCAGGTCGGCAATTTCGTTTGCGTAAGGCATAAAGAATATGATACAACCAAGCAGGAAAATGCCAGTATTGACTATGGGACATACGATTGCAGATGTAATAACGGCTACAGTACGGTTGTGCTTTTCAAGCAGACGATTTACGTAGCCTGCAACAAATCCGCAGCCTGCACCCTTTACCACCACCGTGATGATCGTACCTATAATGTTAAATATGAAGAAGAGATTTGCCCCACCTGTGATCATGACCACAAGTCCGAATACAAGTCCAAGCCATGCTCCTATAACGGGTCCGCAAAGCACCGCGCCTATGACGATGGGTATAAGACCTATAGCGGTAGAGAAGGGACCAAAGAAGGTGGTGTATGTAGCCAAACATTGAAATACTATAACAAGAGAGGTCATAAGCGCTGACATAACCAGGGTCTTAGTTGACATTACTTGCTTTTTTGCGTTTCCGATATTCATAATATTACTCCTCTGCATTGCTAACCGCAGGTTATGCAAAGCATAAATTGTTCAAAAATGATCTGTTTTTTGAGCTTGGTATATTATAGCACAATAAAATAAAAAAGTCAAATGTTTCTTTCACATTTGACTTTTTTGATATTTAATTAAATTTTACCGATCCTGCCCACTTTAAAATGTCATCAGAATACTTTTTAGCGGACTTGGTTTCTACTATAAAATCTATCATCCAAAAACTGTTTCCGTTTTTATAAACATAGGCGTAATGTGTAAAGGACTCTCCACTTTCGTAAACGTAATATGTTAGATCGCCGTTAGTAATCACTGGGCTGTTTGTCATAAGTTTAGCATAATCTGCCTCGGTAAGGTGTGCATTAGCACTATCTTCCATTCCTTCGTCTGTCGAAACAAATACAGCAACATTTTTTGAGCCGTAAACAGCATAATATCCAATATCGTGTTGTGTCTCAAATCCTTCGTTAAGCGTGATACTCATAGGTCCTGCAGTAAAGACCTTCTCACGCGACTCTAAGCCTGACATAACTCCCGCCATGCCAAAGTAACCTACCAAAACACCTACGATTGCAGCGGCAATAATTACGAAAACGCCCTTACCGGTGCTCTTTTTTCTGTTGGCAGTCATATTAACGTCATTATCGTTGAAGCGAAAGGCGTTGCCTGCCATAGGATTGAATTTATTCTTTCCCGAGAGTGAGATATCCTCATCGCCTGCTTTAATGGGGTAACAGTCGTTGCAGAAATCCTTGCTTGCCTTGTCGGCAATAACGAAGATCATAGCAGCATCGTTACCGATCTCGAAGGTAGCCTCTTCACCGTTCTTGATCTCGCCAAGCTTACGGCAGCTTATCTTTTCAACCTTCTTCTCGCCGGTCTCTGTGTCAACGGTGTGAAGGGGCATTTCCAGCTCGTTTGACTGAAAGTCGGAAATGTATACTTGCATTTTTGCGGCACAGCCAACGAAGCTTTTTTCTCTCTTTATACTAAGTTTTCTCATTTTGAAGCCTCCAAATGTTGTTTTGTTTAGAACTGAAGCTTGATTAACGTTTTATCATCGGCATAGCTTGCGAAGGGCGGAGCATCGTATATTCCGGAGTCTGCGATTATTTCTTCGGGACTCTTGGTTATAAGATCAACAGCCTTTTCGTACTTAAGATAATCGGCTATACCGTCGCTGGCGAGGAAGAGAAGATCACCCTCGCGAAGGTCTATTAAAGCGTACTGAACTCCGTCCATAACCACCTCGTCACCGTTAAACACGGTGTATGACAGATGATTTTCGGGGTGGTTACAGTATAAGGCATACCGTTCGCTCTTGGTTGCCTTACAGAGATCGACAGCCTTGACGGTCAGCTCTCTGCCGAAAATGATCTTGGAGTTGTAACGTATCAGAAGACCGATACAGTCACCAACACAGAGATAATGCAGAGTTTTGCCGCGCAATATGGATATGATTCCAAGTGTAGAGGGGAAGAAGCTCCATTCCGCGGCGTTTTTTTTGCTACGGTATCTGCGTATCTCCTCATTCGCGATTTTTACAGCATTTTCAAGGATTTTTCTGGGATCAGGCTCGGACAGATGGTCACAAATATAGGTGTAGACCTCCTTGAGAAAAATATCTCCAACATCGCCTGCGGCACTCTCATAGGGAGCAGCCTCGTATTCATCGTGAGGTCTGGTCACTCCGTCTAAAACTATGAAAATACCGCGCTCCTTATCAACGAGAAGCCTGTCTTCGTTTGGCTTATCAAGCCCTCTGCCGTGGGGCTTGGTCGCATATTCTACGTAAAGGGCGTTTTTCATTAATAACATCGCTAAATCAATCTCCAATGATTATTTCTGAGAACTTGTTTGTAATCGAGTTAACAAGGGTGTCAATATGGGTAATATCCGAGTCACCCTTCTCGGGGAATTTGTGAGTGAATACCTCGCTGTCATCAAAGAAGTTGAGGAATGTCTTCATATTTTTTCCGGATAAGTAATAATTCTTCGGATCAACCGCGTGTCTTTCAACCAAAAGGTCTGATAGCATTTTTGAGGGAGGGATATTTCCTTCAAGGTTAACGAAGAAATGCTCCTTTTTATACTCCTCGGTGATCTTTATCTCCTCGCACACCGATTCGGTAGACATAACTCGCTTGCTTAAATAGAATACAACGCCTTGGCAATCCTCGCTGCCGATACCCTTGGCGATCTGACCCTTCCAGTCTAATCCCTGAGTCAGTCTTTCGTCATATCTGAAGGGAACCTTGCGCTTGTAAAGCTCGATAAGATCACAGTATACCGACTTAAAGTCCTTTGAGGAATAGCAAACGAAGAAGAACTTATCTCCACGGCGTAAGTCGGGAAGGGGAGGGAGGATCGATGCCGAAACACAGTGATCCTGGTCGGATGCCTCTAAAATTGCCTTTTTACGTCTTTCAAGCTCCTCTAAGCTAGCGGGGAATCTGGGCGACGCCTTTCTGTCGATAACGTCATCCATATATTCCTTAAATTCCTCGTATTTTGCTCTCTCCTTTTCAAGATAGCGATTTCTGTTGTAATAAATATTGTAAAGATATACGTCAGCCTGCTCGTCGATAAGCGCCGTAGCCTCGTCCCTTGCATCTATAAGCTGTTCTGTGTTCATTCCCTCACGTACTGCGGATAAGAAGGTCAACTGCGCTTTAAGGAAATAATATTTGGGATATGCGGGATTGAATGCTATTGCTCGGTCTATATATTGCTTTGCAAGTGCGATGTCATTGCCTTTGAGAGAGGGCTCTCTCTTTCTGAGCATAATGCATACAGTGGATGCGTACGAGATCAAAAGTCCTACGTTCTCGACCCCTCTGCTGCCAAGCACATTGATGGCAAGTTTGTCACAGGAAAGCGCTTTCTTAAAATTGTCAACTCGCTTAAAATATCGGGAATACACCTCGAAATGTAAAGCAAAGTTTCCAAAAATGTCATATTTTGCCGAAGTAAGGCTTAAAAGCCCTTCTTGGTTATCCTCTTTTTTGTAGATAAGTGAGAGGGCATAATAGGCTGCAAAGTAGATGTTTTCCTTGGCGTCATAGTCAGCGTCAGCCTCTGCAAGTGAAAGTATTTCCTCAAGGCATAAAGAAAGCTCCTTAGGCGCGGTTTCAACAAAAACGTCCATCGCTAAGGTAAAATCGTATTTCTCAACGGTAAATTCATCGGTGATGATTCGAAGCACTTGGCAGATCGGATCAATTCGTCCATCTTCATCACTCCAATCGATGTTTAAGGAGGTAATAGTTTTCCTTACGAATGCCTTTACGTCATCCTGCAATCTCTGATTGTTACTCATAGCCACCTCTCAAAGTCTTAATCACAGTAATTATATCACTTATATGTCGAATTGTCAACTTTTTTGTTAAATGAAAAACAGCAACCGAGAAAAAACTCGATTGCTGTCAGCTTGTATTTTGCTTTAGTTGTAAACGTATGTATTCAAAAACTCCCATATTTTCTCTGCGGGAATAGCATAACTGATATCGTTGTCACCGGTCGAGCCCGCATAATTAACGCCCACAACGTCAAGGTTACTGTTGAGCAATGGACCGCCGCTTGATCCTCCCTTGATGTCGGCATTGTGTCTTATTACGTCAAAGGTTACGTTGCTTTCATTTTTAGGTGTATCGTCAAGAGTTATGGCCTTGTATTCCTTTACTTTACCAAAGGTAATAGTATTAGTCTGTCCGTCGGGTGTGCCGAGGGAAATTACGTCATCCTGAAGATGGGGATTTGTTCTCAAAATTTCAAGAGGCTTTACCTCTGTGCTACCCGATTTGAAGTAAATGCAGGCTAAATCGTAGTCCGCAGACTTCGCTTCTTTATTTTTGCTCGGGTTGGTGTAAAGCTGTGCTGTGTACTGATTTCCCTTGTAATCGGTAACCCTGATCCTCATTTTGTCATATCCGGACGGCCCTTCCACTACGTGGCAATTTGTCAGTATGTAGTAATATCCGTCGTTTTCGCTGATGCAGAAGCCGGATCCGAGATACCAACCGGTCTTGTCGGTTTCTATCATTCCCCAAAGGACCTCATTGTAATACTGGCACTCGATCTTAACGATGCTTTTCATAGCATTTTGAGAAATTTCATTGGTGATCTTCCCGGCATCAAGCTCAAACTTTGCATATAAGGTCAGATCCGAGTGTACCTCCTCCGAAAAGTCGTATCTCTCGGTGCACGCATAGTTGGAGAACCAACCGAGAAAAACATAGTTTTTCTTTACAGGATCAGCGGGCATTGAAACCCTGTCGCCGTCATTGACGTAAATCACGCTTGAGTTGTTAGCGTTGTATACGAAGGCTACCTCCCAGCTACCCTTGGGGCGGTCTGACGCACCGTCATTTTTGCCACAGGATATCATCAGGCAACAAACGAGGCAGCTAAGGATCAAAAGCAAAAGGAACTGTTTCTTCATTCGTCTCTCCTTCCATGAGTGAAATAAGGCGATATATCTCGCAATGTTAGTTTATTGAATTATAACACAAAATTCGAAAAATATCAACAAAAAACTGTAGTTTATACAAAAAAGTAACACCACGGACGAATGTTAACAAAAAATTAACATTTTGATTTTTTTAATTATAATATGTCAATTAAGGGGTAAAGTTATTTACTAAAAGCAACATTATTCCTTTTTTTGTGCTATCATATAAATCCACGTATATTTATATGCGCGTGAAAATATTACTTAAGAAATGGAGGTGAGTTCATGTTCGGTAGCATAAAGGAAGTATGGGGCGGTGAGATGAAGAAGATCACAATGTCTATTATGATAATTTTTCTTTGCCTTACGTCTGTTGTCGGCGTTACTTGGGCGTTGTTTACACACAGCAACGACGGCAAGATCGGTATAAATACAACCAGCGGCTATATTGACATGGATATCGTTGATACGAATGGGGACTCACTTGTTGATAAGGTTCTTGAATTTGAATCCGGTGTCGACAACAGAGAAACGATTTACTTTGAACCTGGCGCAACCTTCCATACCCAGGGCTTTAAGGTTGTGAACAACGGTAATATAAATGTTAATTACCGTGTTTACATCAGTAACGATGAGACTGAAAACATGGAGTCATTCAACAAGGCGTTCGAGCTTTGGATCTGCGAGGATCTGAGCAAGATAAACGAGGCGAAGAAGATAACCGAGTTTGAGGGAACTCTCGGTCCTGAGGAAAGCGGCAAGGTTTACTATCTTGTAATCAGGATGAAGGAAAGCGCAGGCAATGAATTCCAAAACAAGGTTTACAGCGGTATCGGAATAACCGTGTACGCAGTACAGGGTAACGTTAATATAAACAGCATTCCGCACGATTAAGGAGTTTGTATGGAAATAAAAAACAATAAAGTACTTAACATCATACTCAAGGTTGTAACGGGCTTACTGATAGCATTCACCGTATTCATTATGATCTTCACCGTCGTATCGGTTACCACCCTTGACAAAAATGACCGTAACCTTTTCGGTTTCAGATTCTACATAGTACAGACCGACTCAATGAGTCCCTCTGAAAACAATGCTCATCTCGACGTTCATTTCAGCGCAGGTGACATCGTTGTTATCAAGAACGTTAAGAATCCTACTAAGCTTGAGGCAGGAGATATCATTGCTTTTATCTCGACTAACAAGGTAAGCTACGGCGAGACCGTAACGCATATGATCCGTAAGCCTACGGTTGATAAGGATGGCAGAACCTGTTACGTTACTTACGGTACTAACACTAATACTGATGATGAAGCGTGCGTGTATCCCGAGTACGTAATCGGCGAGTACGCAGGCAAGCTTCCCGGTGTCGGACACTTCTTCGCATTCGTTAAGTCCACCCCCGGTTACATCTGCTGTATTTTGATTCCTTTCCTGCTTCTCATACTTTATAACGGCGCTGACGTAATCCGCCTGTTCAGAAAGTACAAGAAGGAGCAGACCGCTATACTCGATGCCGAAAAGGCTGAGATCGCCGCAGAGAGAGCGCGTAATGAGGAAATGCTTCGCGAGCTTCTTGCTCTTAAGAATCAGCTCGCAGGTAATGCTCCTGCCGAGGCACAGCCCACAGCGACTGCCGAAGCACCTGTCACAGAGACAGCGCCTGTCGTAGAAGCGGCTCCCACGGTTGAGGAGAAGCCCATGACAGAGGAGGAGATCGCTGCTCAGAAGAAGGCTGAAGCTGCTCGCAAGCGTAAGGAAACCCTCGCTCGCAAGAAGGCAGAGGCAGAGGCGGCAAAGCTCGCTGAGGAGGAGGCTGCACGTAAGGCTGCCGAGGAAGAGGCACAGCGTCTTGCTGATGAGGCTGCCGCACAGAAGAAGGCTGAGGCTGCTCGTAAGCGCAAGGAAACTCTTGCTCGTAAGAAGGCAGAAGCTGAGGAAGAGGCGGCACGTGTTGCTGCTGAAGAAGAGGCACAGCGCCTTGCTGATGAAGCTGCCGCACAGAAGAAGGCTGAAGCTGCTCGCAAGCGTAAGGAAACCCTCGCTCGCAAGAAGGCAGAGGCAGAGGCGGCAAAGGCTGCTGAAAACAATCCCGACGACAAGTCGGACACTTAATTTTGTTCTATCCGCTTCGGCGTTTAGATATTGTTTAGTTATTGGTCTTTAAAAATATAAAAAGGAGGAAAAAATTATGACCAATTTAAAGGCAACTAAGAAGGCGTTGGTAAGCAGCGTTCTCGCGCTTGTTATGTGCTTTACAATGCTTCTTGGTACAACATTTGCATGGTTCACCGATTCTGTAACCAGCGCAAATAACGTAATTCAGACCGGTACCCTCGACGTAGGATTCCAGTGGGCTGAAGGTAATGAAGATCCTTCTACCGCTACTTGGAACGATGTTGAAGGTGCACTCTTCAACTATGCTAACTGGGAGCCCGGTTATGCAGTAGCAAAGCATCTCAAGATTTCCAACAATGGTTCTCTTGGCCTTAACTACAAGGTTCGTATCTTCGCAAACGGCGTTGTTAGCGACCTTGCTGAGGTAATCGACGTTTACGTTGTAGCAGGTGCTGTTGATGCAATGGATCGTAACACTCTTGCAGGTCTTGAGCCCGTTGGTACTCTTACTCAGGTTCTTCTTGCAAGCGGCGCAGACGATGCTGAGAACGAAGCTGACATGGGCTATGATGTTAGCGAGCTTATCAAGGGTTCTCTTGATGTTGACGCAGACGATCACGTTTACACTCTCGTTCTTAAGATGAATGAGAACGCAGGTAACGAGTATCAGGATATGGATCTCGGCTGTACCTTCTCCGTTCAGCTCCTTGCAACTCAGATGGCAGCAGAAGAGGATAGCTTCGACAATCAGTACGATGCAGTTGTTCCCAACGAGGAAATTCCTGCAGCACTTGTAAGACCTCTTGATAATCTCTCTGTTGTAGTTGGCGAGCACGTTGATTACGGCGATATGAGTGGTAATCTTACTCTTGACACAGGCTACAAGTTCCAGCCTACCGCATCGCTTGAGGATAATGAGAAGTCTCTGTACAGACATTGGATAGCAGATTACGTTGTCTATGCTGATGCAGACGTTCCCGCAAATTCCATGGCACTTGCAGGTTACTACAAGTTATTCTGCGAAGGATTTAACGACGGTAACTGGATAGCACTTAGAGCTGAGGAAGATATCGCGGCAGGAACAGAGATTCGTCTTGTAGAGGCAATGGGCGGAGGAGATATTTTTGTATCTTACAAGGATATTTGCCAGTGGGGTGCTGACGGATATGGATTCCAGTGTGGCGCAGTTGACCTGACCGGCGAGAACATGGGTACTACCATCACTGTTGAGCTTCGTATTTACGAGACAACAGCTGATTGGACTGATTCCCGCGCTTCCAGCGAAGAGACCGGCAACTACATCACAATCGGCAAGTTCGAGTACACCTTTGGTGTTAACACCGCAGAGAAGCTTGAGTATGCTCTCACCAACAGTGGCGAGTACAAGCTCACCTCTGACATCGAGCTTGATGCAGACGATACTATCACCGTTCCTGCAGATGTAACTACCGTTATTGACCTTAACGGCTATACTATTACTGCAGTTTCCGATGATGCAGACGAGAACGATGACGGCAAGCTCACTTCCGCTGATAACGAGGTTGCAATCGACGTGAGAGGTAATCTCACTGTTAAGAACGGAACAATCACCATGGAGCATAAGTCTGACAACTTTGGTTGGAACGCATGCACCGAGGTGTTCTACGTTGCATTTAACGGAACTCTGAATGTTGACAATGCAGTTATTGCAAACCTTGGCGGATCCGACATGGCGTATGCGATTGACATTGTAAACGCAACTAACGCAACCGTAAACGTAACTAATTCCACTCTCAAGTCCACATATATCCCCGTTCGTGTATTCAACAATGGCACCGGTATGAACCACGTAACCATTAAGAATACCAAGCTTGACGGTGTAAGCCGTGCTTTCTGGGTACATATTTATTCCAATGCGGATAACAGCGGCAAGGGAATTAAGGATGCAACTCTGGATCTTGATATCTACGGAAACGGCAATACCTTTATTGCAAAAGATCCCGCAAGAATCATTGAGTTTGGATTTACGGACGAAATCAACTTCGACGCAAACGGCAACCAGATTTAATTAGGATCTTGTCGTAATTTGTCCCCAAGCCCCTCGGGGCTTGGGCGGCAACAAAAGGGCATGAAGATTCCCTATATATAATATTAATGTAGCTTCCTGCCTTTTTGTTGTCGCAAATATAAAAAACATTTGAAAGGATTCACCGACAATGAACCCCACCCAAAAATCATTTCTGACAAGCATCGTTGCTTTGGTGCTCTGCCTTACCATGTTCCTCGGCACAACATTTGCATGGTTCACCGACATTGTGGTAAGCGGCGGCAACATTATCCAGTCCGGTAAGCTCGATGCCGAGATGTATTGGTCTGACGAGTACCTTGCCTCCACCGACAGCGGTTGGACACAGGTTAAGGACAACAAGCCAATATTCACCTACGATAACTGGGAGCCCGGCTATACTGAAATTAAGTATATTAAGGTAGCAAATGCCGGCAACCTTAACTTCAAGTGGAAGCTTTCCATTGAGGCAGAGGGCAAGGTAACAGACCTCTCCGACGTTATCGACGTTTATTACGTTAATCCCGTAAACGGTGAGCTTACTAAACAGGCTCTTGCAGCACGCACTCCTGACGGAAAACTCACTGACGTTCTTGCAAACAAGACCGCTACCGAGGGCGATCAGCTTACTCCCGGCGGATCTGTTGTTCTCGCAATCGCGTTCCAGATGGATAAGCTTGCAGGCAACGAGTATCAAGAAAAGTCCCTTTGTGATAAGGGCTTCTCGCTTAAGCTCCTTGCAACTCAGGCAACAGGCGAAAACGACAGCTTTGACGATCAGTACGACAAGGAGTCCGAATGGCCCGAAATTCCTTCCGCAGGAAACAACGCATCTGCTGACGTTCCTACCGATGCGAACGGTGTTGTTACAACCGAAACTACCATTACCGGCAACGGTATGAGCGCAACCGTTCCTGCAGGTACTCAGCTTACCCAGGGCACAAACAAGCTGACTCTCAGCGTTAACAACGTAGAGGACAGCAAGGCAAACGTAACTCTTGCTGAAGGCGAGGAGCTTCGTGCTCTTGACGTACATATCTCCGGCGTAGCCGAGGGTAACACCACTCCTATTGCCGTAACTCTTACCGAGGCATTGCCCAAGGGTCTTAATATCGGTAACTACACCCTCCACCACGTAGAGGATGGACAGACCGTTCCGATGACTCTGCTTGCCGACGGCGCAACTCCCGTACACAACAACTTCACCTACGATCCCGTAACAGGTGACGTAACCCTCTATATGGCATCCTTCTCGGAGGTTGACCTTATTGCAGAGCCTGCAAAGTGGGAGGGTAAAAGAGATTACTCTTGGTACACAAATGCTGTTGCTCCTGTTGACGGTGAGGCTGTAACCGAGTACGTAATCGCAAACGCAGACCAGCTTGCAGCCTTCAGCGCAATCGTTGGTGGAATGGACGGTCAGACTCGCGACTCTTTCGTAGGTAAGACCGTAAAGCTCGTTGCCGACATCAACCTTGGCGACAAGGAAAGCGAAAATAACCCCGAAGTTATCTTCTATCCCATCGGCTACTACAACTCCGAGGGAACTTATGAAAGAACTAACACCGCCATTACCTCCGGACTTAGAATCTTCGAGGGTACATTTGACGGTAACGGTCACACCGTTTCTAACTTCTACCACAACACATGGGAGATGAAGGGTGACCACGACTGGTATTCACCTGAAGAACAGTATTACCGCGACGGTATGGGTCTGTTCGGTCGTGTTTACAAGGGTACTGTAAAGAACCTTACTGTAAAGAACTTCTCCTCTGACGGTGAGATCGCAACCACAGGCGTTATCGCTGCTTATGCAGACGGCGCAACATTTGAAAACATCGCAATCTTCAACTGTAATCCTCGCGTTTACAACATCGGTAACGGTGGTATTGTAGGCTGCGTTGGTTGGTATGCAAAGGATGCTGGTTTAACAACTACCTTTAAGAATATTACAGTTGATAATTCTAACAAGATCTCCGCACTTTGGGGCTCTTATGACGTAGCTTGCGGCGGTATCGTTGGTCAGTACTATCCTACCAGCGGTCAGACCTCTGCAGGTACTCCCAAGAACGCAGGTATCTCCTTCGAGAACTGCCACGTTTCCGCAGTTATGGACGTTTATAACGACGTTTGCGCAAACTATCAGTACTATGCTTACCGTTACACCGGTATGCTTATCGGTTCCGTTCGTGAGAATGTAACTATTGACGGTCACTCCTACCCCAAGATGGACGGCATCACAGCAAAAGATTGCACCGTTCACTTCGGCACATGGAATGATTACTACTATTGTGAGATTATCGATAATACCACAGCATCTTATACCCACGATTATCAGATGAGCCGTCTTACCGAGATCAAGGCCATCGATGGCACAACCATCACCTATCTCGACGGCACAACAGGTACCGTTCCTGCATCCGGCAGAGCCAACTACGTTATCGTTGACTACACCAAGGGACACGGCACCGAGAACGCAACCTGCTATCACTTTAAGGATGGAGCAGTTTGGACTCACGATATGGGCGGTGCTCATGACGGCACCGACGGCGGAAAGATAATTGACGAGAACGGTGACGGTAAACCCGACCTCAGAGAAGATAAGCAGCACATCTACCTCGAATTCAACAACCTCGTAACCGGCTACGGCTGGGGTGTAACATCTAGAGGATTCAATAACCTCAACGGTGTTACTAATCTTGATATTCAGCAGGGCGAACAGGAATCTTCCGTTGAAAAGTTTGAGGATGCAGGATATACTCCTAAGGATTACAGACCTGGTGAAACAATCACGATCGGAGATCTCTTTAATGTAAAGGGTAATGCTGTTATCAACGGCAAGTCTGTATATGTTTCTGTTTCTCCTGTAACTGAGGACGATAAGGTAAGCGCTACCTTCCAGCTCGATCCTGATGATTGGACAAAGAGCACTATCACCTTCGCGGCTGACTCTACCGGTACCGCAAAGGTAACTATTACAGATTATATCTTCTGTACTCCTACTACAATCTACCTTAACGAGGAAGAAGCAAAAACAAAGTTTACTGCAAATAGTGTTTCTGCACAGGAAGCATATACACAGATTACTCTTAGCACCATCTTTGGTGTTAAGAACGGTGCAACAATCGGTAATGTTACCGCGACTGTAACTGATCCTAACGGAAACAAGATTACAGTTACCGGAACAAGCTCCGATTGGACATCCAAGACAATAGATCTCATTAAGGAAGGTAAATGGACAGTTTCTATTGTTGACGACGATAAGTATTGCGCAGCAACTGAAGCAACCTTCACTGTAGATAAGGTTGATAAGTTTACTAAGAAGTTTGATAAGAACTTCCTCTATCGTGTAGGTAACGAAAATACTGTTGATATCGGTTACATCTTTGGTGAAATCGAAACAGTGGTTGGACTTTCCTCTGTAAATGTTTCTATTACCAATGTTGCAGGAAATGCAAGCGGAAACTTTACTGCTAACACTTCCGACTGGACAAAGGGAACAATTCAGTTCACCGGCACAGGTGTTGTTAAGGTGACTATTAGTGCTGATGGAGCAAATCCGATTGATATCAATCTTGAGGTTATTGATGCAACCAACCTTACAAGTGCAACCGGCACAACCACCGGTGGAAACTTTGTACTTGTTAAGGACGTTAACACAGCCACTTATGTGAACTATTGGAACTGTACTATTTACGGTAACGGATTCACTTATTCGCTTAATGGTGCTCCCACTGATTATAATTCAAAGCAGGGACACGGTATTCTCATTACAAAGAATGCAACACTTGATAATCTTGTAATTGTTGGTGATGTATACAATTCTTATGGTGCTTACACAAATCAGAATTGTTACAATACGGCAGTTGACGTAGTTGGAGATACCACAATTCAGAATTGTTATATCGCTAACTGTGCAGCTCCTGTCAAGGCTCGTAGCAACGTTACAATTAAGAACTCCACTTTGTATGGTGGAACAGTGGCGAACCTTCTTATAATGTCCGGTACTGCAACCCTTGAAAATGTAACCACCGCTAACTATGATGATGGCAGAGCGCTCGTTGGTATGGGTATAGTAATCCACTCCGATGCTACTGAAACTGCAAAGCTTGTTCTTAACGGAACCCTCACACAGTACAATTTCATTAGCGAGAGTAAAGTTCCTACAGATACATACGCAAAGAATCTTCATGACGCGATGTTTGGTAGTAATTGCAGTCAGTATCAGTTCGGCACATCACCTAATCGCTATGTTAATACCGGTATTATCTCCTTAACATCTACATTCAACGGAGAGGATATTACCGATAACGCTAATACAGGTTATGTTGGTAAGTCTGTTTCTGCAAGTGGTTTCAATGGATATGTTTATACACAACTGAATACAAGCGGATCAGTAAATAACAATTATCCCGAGTATAAGCCTACCACTCAGGGAGCTGTTCCTCCTAGCTATTCTTTCGATTACACTAACAAGAACTATATAGCTAAGACAGAGGGCTCTAACGACTACTGTTACGAAGAGAATGGTAGAGTTAATATCTCCGTGGATCAGGGCGATACTTTCAATTGGGATACATCTATTCTTACAATTGGCAAGGGTATAACAAGCTACACTGTTTCAATGAATGGCACCGACTACACAGGAAAGTCTATCGCATTCAACACAGCTGGTGATTACATTGTAACGTATATTTACACAGATGAGAATAACTACAAGCTTGATGAAAACGGTAATATAACTACATACAGTGTAACTCACACAAAGACAGTTAATATTACTGTTGCCGTAGTTGAAGCGACTACCAAGCATGCAGAGTTTACTTTTGGTAGCTCCAATACAGCTTCCACAACCGTAACAGTCGGAAATAACACCTACGTTATGCCTAATGTGAGTGGCACGTCTAGTACTATTGGAAGCACTACGGTTAGTGGTCAGACTATATACTATCCTATTGTAGAAATCATCATGTCTGACGGAAAGACTAGCCATACGAGCGGTTGGTACGCTTATTTCCCTGTATTTAGCGGCGCGGTGACTATTACCGATTACGCTAATAACGGAACAGGCGATAAGATGACACCTTACGATGGTTCTACAACTACTATGCCTAGCGATCTTTCGATAGTTGGTGATCCTACACAGCTCTTTAAGTATCAGTCGTCTTCTGCGGCAGGCAGCACGCCTGTTGTTAAGAACAACAAACTCGTATATAGTTCCGCTAAAATTGAGGCAAAGCGTAGCGAATATAACACTGTAATTCAGTATAGCTACACCGATAACGCTGGTGCAACTTACTACTATTATATTGGCTATCATGCACCTGCACAGTCGTACACAAGTTGCGTCACCCCCGACACTCTTGTAACTCTTGCAGATGGTACTCAAGTACGTGTTGATTCTTTGACTGGTAATGAAATGTTGCTTGTGTGGAATCATCAGACTGGTGCTTTGGAGAGCGTTCCAGTAGCATACATTGTAGATCATGAAGGCGTTGTTTCTGAACAAGAAATTATCCGTCTGAATTTTGCTAACGGCAAAACGGTAAAAATCATTGGGGAACACGTATTCTTTGATGCAACGCTCAACAAGTACGTTGCAATCACCTCCGAAAATGCAGAGTCATTTATCGGTCACAAGTTTGCCGCTCTTGATGCTAACAGCGAAACCTTGGAAATGGTTGATTTGATTTCTGTTGAAAGAGAAGTTAAGGAAACCACTGTTTATGAGGTAGTTTCCTACAAGCATTTGACATGCTTCACCGAGGGAATCCTTTCTACTTCTGCTTACCTTGATCCCTTGCTCAATACATTCGATATTGATGCGGATACAATGGCATACGATGCAGAGCTTGTACAGAAGGATATTGAAACCTACGGACTTTACACTTATGCAGATTTTGAAGACCTGATTTCTGAGGAAGCATTTGAACTTTACAATGCTGCATATCTTAAGATTGCAATTGGCAAGGGATATATCACTTGGGATGACATTCTCGAAATGATAGATATCTACTTTGATGTAGAAGTTCAGCCTATTCAGTAATTAAAATTACCCCCCCCGACCTTCGGGTCGGGTGGGATTACCCCCAAAAATAAACGGAATTGATGAAAAGACGAAATAAAACGAAAGGAGGTTATTCGTTGTGAGCTTTTTTGAAAAACTCAAAAAGCCTGAGGAGGCTGAGGATGAAGTCGTTACCGACAAGGCATTTATGCGTGGCATAATTACATCATTCTTTGCAATCGCTATGTGTATTATTATGCTGGGCGCTTCTACTTACGCCTGGTTTACCACTTCTATTCAGAGCACTCAGACAATATCCTCTGCCGTTTATGTTTTAAGTATTAAGGTCGATGGTGGCGGTGAGATACTTAGTCCCACAACGTATAAAGGTAACGACGTCTACACCCTTGAGGGAGGTAAGACCTATACCGTAACCGTAACCGCCGTCGAGGAGGGTACTACCGGTAACACAGGCTACATAAAGCTTGAGATCGGTGACCAAAGCTTTGTTTCAGATCAGATTGACCGTGGAAAAACGATCACCTTCACCCTTACGTTTACCGAGGAAACCGAGGTAACGATTGTTGAGGGCTGGGGAACGTCCAGCGCCGAGGTCAGAACGATCCATAACAATGGCAAATACGATAACAATAACCTAAAGTAACTTACAAATAATTCGAGAGGAGGTTTTTAGTCATAAACGTATTATTTAAAAGAGTATTACTCGTTGTGCTCAGTATATTGATCCTTGTCGGTGTTGGACTGATGATATGGATGCTTTTGGCAGATCATGGTGGCGAGGCGATCAAGGTACGCGTTGACGTTGACATTGCGGTCGAAGCAGGTATCAATGACGTAGTAATCGTTCCCGGATATAAAAATGAATATCACCTGAAGGTGACGGCAGATAAGCCGGATGAGTATGATTTGACCTTCTCCTTCGTAGAACAGGGCAACACAGCAAACGCCCTGAAGGATAACCTCTACATCCTCATCGAGCATGACGGTGTAGTGTACTGCGATGCAAAGCTCTCCGAGCTTTATGAGGGCGGTCCGACAATGACCCTTCAGCTTAAGCGACTTGTGGCGCAGGACGTTAAGGTTATCTATTATATCCCCGAAGAAGTTGGCAATGAAATTAAGGGCGACGAAATTGATTTCGGATTGTTTATCACTGCCCGAGAAAAGTGAGAAATTTATGGACAAAAATTTACTTAAAAAGATCGGGGATATTGCAGCTAACGTTGTAATGTACATTTTCCTTGCCGTGTGCATTCTGTCAGTTATTATGACCGTGTTCGGCAAGAGAGATGCGGACGGCACCGTCGAGATCTTCGGACATCAGATGCGAATCGTAGTTTCCGACTCAATGGCAAAGTCCGAGTTTACCGACGTTTCGGATTACAAAATTAAGCATATTCCCATTAACACTATGGTGTTTATCAAGCTTGTGCCTGATGATCCCGTCCTGGCGGATCAGTGGTATGACGATATTGAGATCGGTGACGTTCTCACCTTCCGTTACGTATACACAAATCAGGTTACGATAACCCACCGTGTTGTTGATATTAAAGAAAAGGATACCGGCGGCTACCTCATTTATCTTGAGGGAGATAACAAAAATTCGGACTCCGAGCTGCTTAAGCAGACGATCGATACCTCGATCCCCAACAGCACCAATTACGTAATTGGTAAGGTCGTTGCAACGAATTTCCTGTTCGGTTTATTCCTTAGCATTATTAGAAAGCCTATTGGCGCAATTTGTATTATCATTCTTCCTTGTTTCATCATTATTCTGATCGAGGTGCTTAAGATCGTGCGTGTGCTTAACGCCGACAAAAAGCAGCAGAATCAGGACGAAATGGCGAAAAAGGAAAGCGAGCTTGAGGAGCTTCGTCGTCAGCTTGCAGCTCTGCAGAACGCACAGCCTGCTGAAAATTCTGATGAGCCGACACCTGCAAGTGAATCTAACGAAGATAATAAGGAGGTATAAATGTACACTTTTATTATCATATTCTTGATTATAGCCACTATTTTCGCTATCGGAACGCTTATTTACGTTGTTGCCGATACTATCCTCGATCTCTTCAGAAAGAAGCCTGAGGAAGAAGAAAAGGTGGTTGAACAGCCCCCTGTTGTTGTGGTTGTTCCTGAACCCGAGCCTGAACCTGAGCCTGAGCCTGAGCCCGAACCCGAGCCCGAGCCTATACCCGTACCCGTAGTTATTCCTGTTCTTGAGGTAGAGCAGATCGACGCGGTTGAGGCAGATGCTATGATTCCTGACGAGGTTGCAATGGGATCTGTCCGCTACGAAAGCGGTGCAGGACACGGTAAGAAGGGTGAAATTAACATCGGTGTTATTGACCAGCACTTTGAAGATGGCGAGGTCATCACCATTCAGGCACTTAAAAATAAAAATCTTATCAGCAGAAAGGATTGCCGCATAAAGGTACTTGCCCACGGCATCCTTAGAAAGAGCTTCACCGTTAAGGCTGAAGCATTCTCGGTCGAGGCAATTAAGATGATCGAGCTTATGGGCGGTACAGTAATAATTTTAGTTGATTGATATTATTGCAATAATGCAATATTTCAATATTCAACTGTTTGAAAGGAGGACAAACAGTGAGCCACATTAAAACAAAAAGAGCATTGCTGGTTTCCAGCGCAATAATCCTTTTGTGTATGACGATCATCGTTGGCGCTACGTACTCTCTGTTTACAGACCGCTTCTCGGTGGGCAACCATCTTGTAGCAGGCGAGCTTGAGATTTCGCTGCAGAGAACACGCCTTGCATATATGTCTCTTGACGATGCAGGCTATCTTAGCGAAACCGTAAATAACACAGTGTATGATTTCACCGACAGAACGTCAAACAACATCTTCGGATTAGACGCAGGCAATATCAGAATTGCTCCCGGTAGTTACTTCGAGGCTGACCTTCGTGTTATCAACGATAATGCCGAGAATGCCAATTACTACTCAAACGTAGCGTTTACATACGATGTTACGTTCGTTCTTTTGGAAGGTAACCCCTACCTCGCTAATCAGATGCAGGTAACCGTTATCGACCACTTGGGCAACGAAAAATCCATGCGACTTGACGAAGCCGTTAATGGACACGTTTTTGAGGCAGGCACTCTTGAAGCAGGCGAGATCGGTCAGAACTTTACCGTACGAGTTGAGTTCCTTGACGACGTAAACTACCCCGACGAGTTTGACAACGACCTGGCAAAGGGCGGAGAGCTTATCTTCGACCTTGTTGTATCCGCTGTTCAGGCGACCAAGTAATTGTCGATTTGTCATAGCACATCCCAATTAACAACAGGCCGTGATTTTGGACTTTGGTCACGGTTTGCAACCTAAAATTCCATGTTCGAACATATAAACTTTAGAAAGGTAGAAAAAGACAATGAAAAAGAAAGTTTTAATGTCCTCGATCGTGACAATCGTTCTTTGTCTCACATTGATCGCAGGATCCACATTCGCACTTTTCACTGACAAGAATGAGATCAACATTGCAGTTACATCCGGTAAGGTTGATATGACAGCGAAGCTCGATGGCCTTACAGCTTACTCTGTAAGACCTGCTACAGTAGCTGAACAGGTTGCTGCAGAGAGAGGCGAGCTCACTCTTATTGAGGATGAGTTCAACGGCCTCTATGTATATGAGGAAAAGACTAATGGCGTGTTCGCTAACGGCGGAACCGCTACTCTTAATGACAAAGGAAACACTTTGGAATTGAATCTCGTTACCCCCGGTGACAAGGTTGCTTTTGATATCGTTGGTACCAACGAGAGCGACGTTACCACCCAGTATCGTTATATCATCGAGTGCGTTGGCGGTCAGACTCTTATGAGTGGCCTTCTCGTTACTATCAATGGTGTTACTTATGATTACCTCGGCTCCTATACATCTCCTTGGATGACTCTTGAGCCTACCGATAAGGTTATCGACAATGTTCCTGTTGTTATCGAACTTCCTGTTAAGGCAGGTAACGATTACCAGATGCAGAAGACTGCGATCAAGGTTACTGTTGAGGCAGTTCAGGGCAATGCTGATGTTGCTGACAACAGTGTTCCTCTGGTTGAATACCTTAACGGTGTTACCGTTGAAATGGGCGACAAGCCCGTTTCCAAGGTTGGTGTTGTTAATACCAGCAATCTTGACCTTAATAACGGCACCATCGAGGTTGACTATGTTGGCTTCCAGAACTATGGCGAAGCTACTCTCACCAATGTTGAAATTAAGGGCGGTACCTCCGGTACAGTTGCTTACGGATACGCACTTAACGCATACGCAGGTTCCAATACCGTTTTGAACAACGTTATCGTTGACTCCAACAACGGCGGTGTCTCGGTTTCTGATGGCGGTCAGTTGACCTTCAATAGCGGTTCCGTAGAGGTTGACTCTAAGAGCACTTCCGGTCGTTATCTCTTCTACGTTGTAGGTGAGGATACTGTTGCTACAATCAATGGTGGTAACTTCGACTTTAACAAGACTCAGAACCAGAAGAGAGCTTACGCTTACGTAGGTGAGGGCGCAACCCTTATCATCAACGGCGGTACATTCGGTACTGCATCCAGCAGAAGCGGTTATACCGCAGGTCTCCTTGGTGAGGGTGATATCATCATCACCGGTGGTACCTTCGGCTTCAATCCTACCACTTGGGTAGCAAACGGTTGTAAGGTTGAAAAGATTGGTAAGAACTGGGTAGTTTCTTCTGACAATGCAACCTTGAATGAAGCAATTCAGAACGGCGATAAGGAGATTACTCTTGGTGCAGGTAGCTTCACTATGCCTGCTACTACCGGTGACGTAACCATTACCGGTAATGAGAATACCGTAATCACTATCAACAAGCCCACCGCTAACAATGTTACCATTAAGGGCGTTACCGTTGTTGGTTCCGGCAACTACACCGGTATTCAGCACAGCGACAAGGTTGTTTACGAGAACTGCGTAATTAAGGGCGTTCAGTTCCTCTATGCAAACGAGGTTGAATTTATTAACTGTGTAATTGATTTGACCGCAAAGGCAGATTACATCTGGACATACGGTGCTAAGAATGTTACCTTCGATGGCTGTACATTCAACACCGCAGGTAAGGCTCTTCTTATCTACTCTGAAGATAAGGGCCTTGAGACAGTTGTAACTGTTAAGAACTGCACATTCAATGCTACCGCAAGCGCTCTTGCAAGCGGAGCAACTGCTGCAGCTATTGAGATCGACAGTAGTCTTTCTACTAACGGTCACTACACTTTGATTACTGAGAACAATACCGTTGACTCCGACTTCTCCGGCGAATGGAGAATCAAGAAGTCCGGTACTGACAATACCACTGTTAATGGCGTTATTTATAACGCAATTACCATCGACGGTGTACAGCAGTAATTTTTAGCGACTAATTCTAAACAATTCTCGACACTGCCTACACTCTTGTAGGCAGTGCGGAAAAACATTAAAAAACACTCCCACCTCCGGGAGTGTTTTTTGTTGTATAACGAAAACCACGCGAAGCCAAGGCGGTGTAAAATAGACTATGCCCGAAACTGAAATACCCCCCGTAAAAACGGGGGGTATAGTTTTATTGATGGTTATAATTCTGAGTTACACCAGCTTCTGTGATGGTGGTTGTTACACCAACTACGATTTTAATAACACCGGGAGTGCTATCTCTATCTACGTAAATACCATCGTATTTTGCAAATGACTGATATTCACCATTAATCTCAAAGCCGAAAATTTTATCTTTATCGCTTGTGGGATAATGGATTTCAAAGGTAAGACCGGCTTCAAGTACAAGTGTGCCGCCTGATCCAACACTGAATAAGTAAACAGCTTGCTTTACGTCCTTGAAATTAATAACCATAGTTCCGTTGCCATTAATACCGCCGGAAATAGTGAGCTTACCACCGTCACTAATGTCAAATACGTGCCAGGACTTGTTCGCATTGTGGTCGAAGGTGCAGGTTAATTCATAGGAGTTAATGTTAAGTCGGCTAATAGTTGGTTGATTATTTTCTCCTTTATTAATCTCGCAGAAATTATGCTTATTTCCGGAGATAGACAGATCATTCTTACCGCTTCCTGTAATATCTGCGCCCATGATTACACTTTTACCATTTTCAAGATACTCAAAGAGCTTTGCGGCAGTCATATTTTCATCAGAAACTATATGTTCTTGGTTTGCAACTTCGTAAACAGGCTTGATTGTAACGTCTGCGGTTATATTCTTAAGCTTATCCTGCCAGCCCGGCTCCCAAGTGCCTACGTAGCCTTCAATTTCAGGAACTTCGGGAGTGAAGGAAAGTCCCTGGTTGCTACTTGTCCAAGCTTCGCTGTAAACGACCTTGCCGTTTATATCAACAAATCTGATGATATAAGGATTCTCCCAGGACTCGTAAAGGATGACGTCCTTATAGTTTCCTGCGGGAATAGTATCGGTCTTTACAGAGTTAGAATTCATCCATCCGACGAACTTTTTACCCTCGTTCGTTGTGAGAGCACCGGTCTTTACTGTGTGCGCATTCGCCCAAAGCTTGTTTTCGCTTCTTTCACCGGCCGTTACGTATTCGGTAGCGAGGACGGTATCGCCCTTACCGTCCATATATGTTACGGTGTAGAAATACTTGATTACCTCAACGCCTTCGGCAGACTTAACAGGGCTCGAGCCCCATCCGTAGCCGGTATAAAGCTGATCAAAGGGCAGATATGTGCCCATCTTATCCTCATTTGCGGTGTGCTTATGTCTGCAAGGGCTAAGGTTCTGTGTGTTGTAGGGGAGATTGGTTGCGGGATCAATATTGATCTCGTTCTTTTCTACTCTGCTGAACTGGAAGTCTGTTGTATAAGAGCCAACGGTATTCTTCTCAAACTCGCAGTAATAGTAGTCTGCCCAGTTGCCTATGTAAACCTTTACGTTAGAGAAATTAACCTTCTCGCCGCCGGTGAGAGGATTGGTATCGCCGCCGACAGTACCAACAAGCATACCTGCATAACGGTACTGATAGTACTGATAGTTACCGCAAACGTCGTTGTAAACGTCGATAACTGCACCTACGGTACAGTTCGTCATATTGACGGTAGTATCACCGTTAACTCTACCGAGAATGCCTCCGCATCCTACGTCCCATGAGCCCCAAAGAGCAGAGATTTTGTTAGACACGCCTACTTCAATGTTGTTGAAGTTGATTGTAGCTGTGCTACCCGACTGGTTATAAGCATAGCCTACAACACCGCCGTTAGGCACGTTGTATGCTCTGGGATTGGAGTTGACAATCTTAATATTATCAAAGGTAGATGTACCCGAAGCATAAGCCGCAACGCATCCGGTGGTGGAGAATTCACCGTCGGACTGGAAGTTGTTAACAACGAGGTTCTTAACCGTGCCGTTGTAAACAAAGCCGAAGATTCCCATACCGTCGTTGTAATACTGCTCGTTGGGAAGGGAATAGTGAGGGTCATCTCCCTTGATATCCCATGTTCTCTGAAGGATATTGGAAATCGTATGATTCTGACCGTCGAATATGCCTTCGAAGGAATAAACGTTAGATGAAATATCCTCTTTACTCTCGTTAGGAATGCCGTTTTTATTGTTATCATCGGTAAAACGGTATCCAACAGGAGTGAAGATCTTGTTGTTTTCGCTACCCAAATTGAGATCTGCGTCAAGCTTTACGGTCTTGCCTTCAAAGGTATCCCAAATTTCGTTTCCATTCGCATCCTTTGCCATACCGCCAACGATAGCGGCAAAGCCTGCAAACTGATCTTCATTAGTAAGTGTGAACTCGGTATCGGTGGTATTATACCAAGAGATATCAACTCCACCTGCCCAAGGATCTCCTGCGGCAACAACCGCAGTAACCTCGGAGAAGGACGCAAGTGCAATGCTAACCTCACCGGTTGCGGAATTATAGCTGAAATCGTTGTGAAGCGCAGGGGTGTCAACAAGATTCATCTTGTTTGCAACACCGTCCTCAACGTGATAGAGGGAGATGTTTGCTTCCTTATAGCCAACAGGAAGAACCGCACCGAGATCAATAATCATAGGAACGGTGTTATCCTCCGAAATACCGTCAATATGTACGTCAAGGCTTCGAGAACCCTCGCCCATAGTCATATCAATGTTAGAAGAACGCTCGGTGTTACCTACGCTAAGGGTAAGCTCGGTTGTACCTTCCGCAATCTTAACTCCGGCTGGAATAGTTGCATTTACGCTACCCTGAATGGTCATAGGCTGAGTGAGGTTGTTATTACCGTCCACCTCGCCAACAGGAACGCTAACCTTTGTATTGTCAAAGTCGGGGAAGGTTGCATCCTTGTCATAATCATCGCCAAAGCTATCGAACTCACCAACGTCCTGTGTTGCAAGGAGCTTAAGAGCGAAGCCGTTCTCGCAGAGGGACTTGCCCTGATAGTCGTTGCCTGCAAGCTCATCCATATGGAATGCGATTGCAAGGATCTGACATGTGTCGGGAGCAAGGCTGCCTGCCTCACCGCTGTTGCTTGCAAGAACCTCGGTAAGAGTACCTGCAGGAGTAAGGCTCTTAAGACCCTCCTTAGTAAGCTCGGTAGCTACAGGGTTAACGTAATAAACGTCGATTACGTCGGAAAGATCGGTAACCTTACCCTCTGCCTCAATAGAGAGCTTCCACTTAAAGTTAAGGGTGCCACTGTTAGATACCTTTACGTATCTGATCTCGGTATAACCGGGCTCCCAGTTTTTGTAGTTAAATACGGATGTGCCGTCTGCGTTATTCCACTCGTCAGAATCGGCTGCAAGAAGCTTGTCGGACCAATGCATTTCTGCGCTGAGCTTACCCGACTGAATAATGTTGCCATTGCTTGTTACACTGTCGGTAAACCATGCGAAGGTTGTTCCGAGCAAAGCGGACAGTGTCATTACTAACGCAAGCACGCTGCACATTACCTGCTTAAATGTGTTTTTCATTGCTTTTTCCTTTCATACGTGATGATATAATATAAAATATTTAATTAAATAAATTTACAATGGATTAGAGAAATTATACTATCCTTCTCGTTACAAATGTGTTACAAATGGACAGAAAAGTGTCTTATAAAAATATAAAATACAAATATATATTTAAAATATTTAATGATATTGAAACAATATATATTATTTATTAACTAATGTCAATGTAATTGATGTTAAATCTACTTTTTTTGCAGGTTTTTGAGGCGTATTTAACAAATTAGTTGCGATCAATTTGTGCATAATAACGAACGCTCGTAAAAGCTGTCCGTCGGCCATTTTGAATCTGTTTTACGTGGACTCAAAGCATTGGATTTTTGTGTTGTAAAGGGTGATAGCGTTGTAATGTTTGAAACTTAAGAGATGTTGCGGAGATGGGAGGTAAAATGAAATATTTTCATTACCAACCTTGTGCATCTGATAATATTAAAAATAAACTAAAAGGTGTTTTTTTCTTCTCTCAGAATCATAAATTCATCGGAATAATTGTGGTTACAGGAGAATGAAGCTACACCACGCATTGCTACGTCGATGCAGATATTTATGAAGTCATTTTCCTCAAGTAAATGAAGGGGTTCCTTAACTCCTTATATATAATCAAATAAATCAGGATCATACCAAAATTCCCCCCCACAATATTTAGCAAATAGCAATTATATGTGCTAATAAATCGCAATCATCAAAGCTTTTTAGCCAAACTTGGCTTGCTATAAATTAGCACTCTATTAATACAAGTGCTAATGTTTACATTTAAAATACAATTTTGTAATTTTTGTGTAACATTTTAGGTATATCATTATTCTCGTAAAAAGAGGCGCGAGATCAAGGCGCCAGCATCCCGCATAAACTGATCTCTTTTTGCAAATCATACAAAAAATAAATCTATAAGGAGGATTCTGTTATGTTTGAACTTACACCCTTTGCACGCAAAAACCATTTTCTTGGTTCCTATGAACCTTTTAAAGCGATGGAGGAATTTGAGAAGAATTTCTTCGGACATCAGGTTCCTGCCTTCAAGACCGATATTCGCGAGACCGAGAACGCATACGTTCTTGACGCTGAGCTCCCCGGCTTCTCTAAAGAGGATATCCACGCCGAAGTCAGAAATGGTTACCTCACGATCCATGCTGAGCACAAAACCGAAAATGAGGAAAAGGACGAAAAGAATAATTATCTCAGAAGAGAGCGTTCTTACGGCTCCTTCACAAGAAGCTTTGATCTGGACGGTATCAACAGTGATGAAATCTCCGCTTCCTACAAGGACGGTATTCTCACGCTGACGCTGCCTAAAGCAACACAGAAAGTCGAAGAAGGCAGACGACTTGAAATCCAGTAAATAATCGGGGGACCCTTCTTCGTAAGGGTTCCCCGCTCTATTTTTTAGGTACATCGAGGTGAAACGTATGAATATGAATCAATTTACACAGAAAAGTATTGAAGCGCTTCGTGATATGCAATCAATTGCCTTGGAAAACGGAAATCAGCAGATCGAACAGATCCATCTGCTCGATGCCCTTGTATCCAAGGAGGATGGACTGATCCCTAACCTTGTAAAGCAATCCGGCGCTTCCATAGAAAATATAAAGCAGCAGACCGAGCAGGCGATCTCTTCCTTGCCAAAGGTCAGCGGTATGCAAGCAGACAAGCTGTATCTTTCGAGAGAGCTTGATGCAGCCTTCACCGAGGCAGAGGCACAGGCGAAGAAGATGAAGGATGAGTTCGTCTCTGTCGAGCATCTGATGCTTGCCCTCTTTGCAAAGGGTGATATGAAGGTCAAGGATATCTTCCGAAATGCAGGTCTTACGAAGGATGCTTTTCTGACTGCTCTGAAAAACGTTCGAGGTAGCAGGACGATCACCAGCGACAATCCCGAAGAGACCTACGACGTACTCAAAAAGTACGGACAGGACTTGGTCGCCAAAGCTAAAGAGCAAAAGCTTGACCCCGTCATCGGTCGTGACGACGAGATACGAAACGTGATCCGCATTCTCTCCAGAAAGACCAAAAACAACCCGTGTCTCATCGGTGAGCCGGGTGTCGGTAAGACTGCGATTGCGGAGGGTCTTGCGTTACGTATCGCCAAGGGCGACGTTCCCGACAACCTGAAGGAGCGCATCATCTTCTCTCTTGATATGGGTGCGCTGATCGCGGGTGCAAAGTTCCGTGGTGAGTTTGAGGAAAGACTCAAAGCGGTTCTGGAAGAGGTCAAGAACAGTGAGGGCAAGATCATTCTGTTCATCGATGAGCTTCATACCATTGTGGGCGCGGGCAAGACCGACGGTGCCATGGATGCAGGAAATCTCTTAAAGCCTATGCTTGCGCGCGGCGAGCTTCATTGTATCGGTGCTACAACGCTCAACGAGTACCGTCAGTACATTGAGAAGGACGCAGCACTTGAACGTAGATTCCAGCCCGTCATGATTCCCGAGCCTACCGTTGAGGATACGATCTCGATTTTGAGAGGACTCAAGGAACGCTACGAGGTATTCCACGGTGTCAAGATCCACGACGGAGCTTTGATTGCCGCCGCAACCCTTTCCGACCGCTATATCTCCGACCGTTTTCTTCCCGACAAGGCAATCGACCTTGTAGATGAGGCGTGCGCTCTGATCAAGACTGAAATGAACTCCATGCCCTCCGAGATGGATGAGGTTGCCCGTAAGATTATGCAGCACGAGATTGAGGAAGCGGCACTGAAAAAGGAAAAGGACAAGCTCTCGGCAGAACATCTCAAGGAAATTCAAGCCGAGCTTGCCGATTTGAGAGCACAATTCAATGAAATGAAGTCCAAGTGGGATATCGAAAAGCAGTCGATTGAAAAGCTCCAAAAGCTCCGTGAGGAGATCGAGCAAACGAACGCGGAGATCGAACGCGCGCAGAGCAGCTACGACCTCGGCAAAGCCGCAGAGCTTCAGTACGGAAAGCTTCCTTCTTTGAAGAAGCAGCTTGAGGAGGAAGAGGCAAAAGCCACCGTAAGCTCGGCAAGCACATCCCTCCTTCGCGATAACGTCAGCGAGGAGGAGATCTGCAAAATCGTGGCAAGATGGACAGGCATTCCTGTATCCAAGATCATGGAGAGCG
>JBGVRO010000011.1:0-53657 GCA_045128515.1 Eubacteriales bacterium
TTTTATCAGATTATTGCTTATGCATTCTTACGTGCTTCTAAATCTGCATTCATCTGAGCAAGTGTCTTCTTGTCAAGGTTGTAGATAAGACCAAGACCAACGAACTGCATAATACCTGCTACGAGGTAGAGAATTGCAACGAGCATACGCATCTTGGATGCAACGTCCCAAGAGAATGCGGAGGGGTCGATAGCGGTATATTCGATGAATTTACCGGCAGCATCGAACATAGGCTCGTGAAGATAAGGAATCTTTTCTGCAGTAGCGGGGTCGGTATTGGTATATGCATTGTTTACGTAACCCATAGTACCCATGATAGCAATAGCTACTGCGGGACCAACACCCTGAGCCAACTTTCTGAAGAAGGAGTGAAGAGAGTAAACAACACCCTCGTCTCTGCTGCCTGTCTTCCACTCGTTGTAGTCGATAGCGTCACCCATCATAGCCCATGATACGGTAGAGTAAATACCAAGACCAAGAGCGCAAACAAGCTGACCAACAACGTAAACGATAAGGTCAACAGCTGTATTGCCTTCGCTTACAGGGATAATGCCGAGAGGGCCTGCGAAGAGAATTAATGCACCTACTATGTAAGCAATGGAACCGATAACGGAGAGCTCCTTCTTACCGTACTTCTTAACCATCTTACGAGCAAGAGGTGTGAAGAGTACGATGGGAAGCATTGCAAATGCAGAAACAAGACCGGAAATGGTTGTGTTCTTGAAGTAGGACTGGAAGGTTACTGTAACTGCGGTGGTAGCACCCTGCATACCGATGAACATACCCATTGCTGCGAGAGTTGCACCGATTGCGGGACGGTTCTTAAGGAAGTTACCCATAGCCTTGAATACGTTGAACTTGGGCTGCTCTTCGTTAAGAGTAACGTTCTGCTCAACACGGATCTCTGTATTCTTGATCATGAACATGAAGCATACAAATCCGAAGATACCCATGATGAATGCTGTACCGAAGGTCTTGTAGGGATTAAGCACGTTGTTATCATAGATAAGGATGGGAAGAAGAACCATAGGAACCATATTACCAAGAAGACCACCGATAGAACGCCATGCGGAAAGAGATGCACGGTCGGAAGCATCGGAAGAAATAAGGGAAAGAAGGGAACCGTAAGGAACGTTAGCGATTGTGTAGAATGCATCCCATACTACGTAGCCTGCAATGAAGATGATTGCCTTTGCAATAGGATGTAAGCCGGGAACGGGAATAAATACGCAAGCGCCACCAACAATAAGACCAATAGAACCAACAAAGATGTACTGAAGGAACTTATTTCTCTTGTAAGTACGCTTGTCAGCATCGATCATAGAACCGATAATGGGGTCGTTGATAGCATCCCATACCTGAACGATAACGAGAAGAATGGAATACCAAGCGGACATACCCATGATCTGGGTCCAGAAGATTGCCATTGTGCCCTTGAGGGCGAAGCTCATGTTACAACCAAGGTCACCGGCTGCATAAGCTAAGCTGTCTCGAATGCCAAACTTGCGATGGCCGTTAGCATCGAGCTCGATAGGTTTTTTTGCCATTTTGAATTTCCTCCAAAAATATTTATTAATATTTGCGTAATAACATTATAACAGAATATTAATATATTTTTCAAGACCCAAAAGTGTCACTTTTGTGACACTGTATGACGAAAAAAATCTAACATAAATGGTAACATTGTACAAAAAGTGGCACGGTTTTAGCCGTGCCACTTAAAATTTACGTAAATATTATTCAGCAATTTCCTCTACAGGCTGTTCCTCTGCTACCTGAGCGCGTTCAGCCTTCCATGCTGCAACTGCAGCGCGCTTTTCATCATTGATATTCCAGATGAAGCGGAATGCTGCCCAAGAGCCCATTGCGATGATAGCGGGAATAAGTATACACATTGCCTTGATACCGAAGATTGCGGAATCGGGCTGTGTAACGATAGTGTTTTCATCGTGAGCGATGTAGTTGAACCAGCTGAGCATAAGAACTGCAAGAGAACCGGAGAGAGTCTGACCTACACGGCGGGTAAGAGAGAATGTGCCGTAAATAGTACCCTCGCTTCTCTTACCGGTAAGGTACTCGTTGTAGTCGATGGACTCACCAACAAGACCCCACTGAAGCTGTACGGAAAGGGTGATAAGACCTGTTCCGATACCGGACCAGAGGATGTAAAGGATAGGAATCATCTTCTCAACAGCCATAGCGTAGATGAAGAGTGTGCCAAGCATAATGCATCCGATGAGAATCATGGTACGGATAATCTTAACAAGGTCGATCTTCTTTGCGAGAATGGGAACTACGATCATACCACCGAACATAACGGGCATGGAGATTGCAGTACCGATAGAAGCAAGAGCGATCGAGCCGAGAACGTCCGCATACATGTATGTAGAAGCGCCCTGTGCAATACCCTGTACGAAACAGATGCAGATAGAATGAACGCAAAGTGCAAGATAGGGACGGTTAACCTTGAATACGTTAAGGATATCGGTGAGCTTGATCTTCTCAGCTTCTTTCTGCTCTGCTGTCTTAACAGTGTTCTGAGCCTCAACGTTACGCTCAACGGTGAAGAGATAGTGGAAGAATACGAGGAGACAGCCGAGAACTGCAGCAGCAATACCTGCAATAGCATAACCAACCTTGGTCTCGCCGAGAACCTCGAGGAGGATCGGAATAGCCATCATACCAACTGCACCACCTACGGTAGAACCGAAGCCACGTGCAGAGGAGAGAGAAGCACGCTCTGCATCATTGGTAGCCATAACACCGAGGAGAGATCCCATACCGATGTTCATGATGGTGTAACCAAGCTCGAAGATGATCTTAGATACGAAGAGTACAACGGTACAGAGCAGACCGTCGAAGAGAGAGGGAAGGGTGAACAGAGAGACAAGACCGATTGCAAGTACGGGGATGGATCTGAGGATCCAGGGACGGAACTTGTTGGACTTGTTTTTTGCCCTAGTGAACATAACGTCCATAAATGTACCAACGAGCGGATCGTTGATTGCATCCCAGATGTTCCATACAAGAAGGATACCTGCATAAACAAGGGGATTTACACCGAGAACGTTACGTGCGAAACGTTCAAGGTAGGAGATGAGCAGAAGCATACATACGCCACCTGCGTCGCCGCAGCCGTAGCCGATGTGATGCAAAGCGCCCAACTTTGTAACGGGTTTCTTTGCCATTTTGAATTTCCTCCAAAATTATTTTTTATTTTTCGCGCAGTAATATTATAACAGATGATCAATATCTTTAGCAAGACCCAAAATGCCACTTGTGTGACATACCCTTACAAAAAATAAACTTAAAATATAGCTAAAATATACAAAAAATATCATAAATTTTGTTCACATAGCCAAAATTAAAATAATATGTTGACTGAAAAGAGAAAATATTGTATAATTATGTTACCAAAAAATTATGGAGTCGTTATGTACAAGCTTTGTAAAACCGAGCAATCGGCAACCCGACAGCGTGAGATCGAAAATTGCCTTGTTGATATCCTTCGCACCAGCCATTATGAGGATATCACAATAACAGAAATATGTCAGAAAATGAATATGCCGAGAAAGTCCTTTTACCGTTATTTTGACGGTAAGGAGGGTATAGTCCAGTCTCTTGTTAATCATTTGATGATGGACTATAATGAAGTGCACGTCGGCGTTAATAACAAGAATGATATCACCATTAAAGGTGAGTTTGAGGTATATTTCGGATTTTGGAAGAGCAAACAGGATATTCTGTCTATCTTGGATAGAAGCGGTCTTTTGGGTAATCTTATTGATGCCGCTACCGGCCTGGCAATGAACGAGTATGATTACGTCAGAAACTACCTTGTTAATTCTGATGACGAGGATAGGATCGTTGCATACCGTTTCGTCGTTACAGGCCTTATGACTATGATGATAAATTGGTATAGAGGCGGATTTAAAGAATCTATAGATACCATGTCACGTGCTACTGTAAAAATCATAACGCGTCCCCTCTTTGAGAACCTTTCGAGAAGTGAATAATTGCTAAAATGTAAATAAAAGGTTGCAAAACAATAAGTTTTGCAACCTTTTTCTACAAAAAAACAAATTATTTATTCTTAAAATATTGGTAGAGATAGCAGGGAAGCATACCGTTATAAAGCTTTCTTACCTTATCCGCCTTCTTGCCGTAGAACCTCTCAAATCCGGGGTGCGAGGTTATCACGTACACCTGCCACGGTGAGAGTGAACGGAAATGTACGCCTATTTCCTTGTACAGCTGCTCTGCCTCTTTGATAGTGCCCAGTCTTTCGCCGTAAGGGGGATTGCATACGATAGTTCCGCGTCTGCCGTCGGCAGAAATTTTTCTCGCATCCTGGTGGAATACGCGAACCACGTAGCCAACACCTGCAAGGCGTACGTTCTTTTCAGCCAATTTAACTGCCGCGGGGTCGATATCCGATGCAAATGCCTGAAACTCGGTGGTTTTTTCTAAATCAAATGCCTCTTCGCGTGCATTTTTCCATACACTCTTGTTGATAAAGGCAAATTCCTCGGCTGCAAAATTACGGCTTCTGCCGGGGGCAATGTTTTTCATCATCATAGCCGCCTCGATTGCTATCGTACCGCTGCCGCACATAGGATCCCAGAGCAGTACGTTTTCTCTCGGACGGGAGGTGGCAACGATAGCCGCAGCCAGCGTTTCTCTTATGGGTGCACCCAGCGAATCCTTGCGATAGCCCCTCTTGTGCAGGGCAATTCCCGAGGTATCTATCATAAGCGTAGCAATATCGTTCAAAATAAAAAATTCTATCTGATACTTAATGCCGCTTTCTTCAAATTGATCGATGCCGTACACGTTGCTAAGCGAACGTACGATAGCCTTTTTGATTATAGCCTGACAGTCGGGAATTGAGTGCAGCTTTGACTTGATAGCGTGTCCCTTTACGGGAAAGGCGTCGTTTTTACCGATATAATCCGACCAATTAAGAGCCTTTACACCTTCAAACAGTTCCTCAAAGCTCTCAGCTCTGAATGAACCAACCTTGATAAAAACGCGCTCTGCATAACGCAGAAATATATTTGAAAGAGCGATAGCCTCTTCATCACCTGCAAAGGTAACTCTGCCATCGATGGTGGATATTCTTTCGTATCCAAGCGCCTCAATCTCCTCGCCAAGCAGATGCTCAAGTCCGAAAAGACAGGTCGCAACAAGCGTAAGTTTCATGTTTTATCTCCGTTTTTATATTTCTGACGATATTATACCATCTTGAAATATGCTAGTCAAGATTTTTTAAATTAGTTATTGATTTTTATTTTTCTTTGTGGTATAAACTTATTGATGATCAAAAGTATACGAAAGGAAAGATCTATGGGCAGAACATATTTGAATAATGATTGGCAGTTCCGCTTTGATTTAAACTCGGATGAGTTTGTCCCTGTCAGAATTCCGCACACCGTTAAGGAGACTCCCTTTAATTATTTTTCCGAGAAGGATTATCAGACGGTTTCCGAATATAAATGTAAATTTTA
Organism: Eubacteriales bacterium; assembly: GCA_045128515.1. GTDB lineage: Bacteria > Bacillota > Clostridia > Oscillospirales > CAG-272 > UBA1740. The sequence goes on from JBGVRO010000011.1 coordinate 5,508, forward strand.
CGCACCCATTGATTGGTACTATGCCACCGTGCGCCTTACCTTTGAGGGTGTAGCGCATCACGCCGAGGTTTTTATTAACGGCGAGAAGGTTGGCGAGCATAACTGCGGATATACCGCATTTACACTTGATATTACCGATTTTGTTGAGCTTGGCTGTGACAACGATCTGTCGGTTATAGTTGATAGCCGTGAGAGTCTTAACCTTCCTCCATTTGGCAACGTCATAGATTATATGACCTACGGCGGTATATACCGCGACGTGTATCTTGACGTAACGGGCGACAAATACATAAGCGACGTTTTCGCTACGGCTAAAATGAATGGTGAGCTTAACTCCACCGTAAAAGTTGAGGGCGAGATCACTGAGGGAATGACTCTGCTTCAGCGTGTTATGTCGGACTGTGCGGTTATATCAACCTGCGAGGTGAAGGCGGAGCGTGAAACTTCTATTTCCTTCAAGGTTGAGAATTGCTCTCCCTGGAGTGTTGACAGTCCTACTCTTTATACGCTCGAAACTATTCTTTACGACGGCAATAATATCATGGACCTACACATAATGAATATTGGCTTCCGTGATGCCGAGTTCAAAAAGGACGGCTTCTATCTTAACGGCGAAAAGCTGAAGATCCGTGGACTTAACCGTCACCAGGCATATCCTTACGTTGGTTATGCTATGCCAAGATCTATGCAAGAGATGGATGCCGACGTAATGAAATACGAGCTTGGCCTTAATGCCGTTCGCACCTCTCACTATCCGCAATCACAGCATTTTATTAACCGTTGCGACGAGATCGGTCTACTTGTGCTTACCGAAATTCCCGGTTGGCAGTATATCGGTGACGCAGAGTGGCAGGATCAGGCGGTGAAGAATACCGAGGAAATGATTATTCAGTATCGCAATCATCCTTCTATCATTCTTTGGGGCGTAAGAATCAATGAATCTCCTGACAACGAGTCGCTTTACACCCGTACAAACGAGGTAGCCCACAGACTTGATCCTACAAGACCCACGGGCGGAATCCGTAATTTCAGGGGCAGTCAGTTCCTTGAGGACGTTTATACCTATAACGATTTCGTTCACGACGGTGTAAAGCCGGGCTGTGAGCCTAAATCGGATATCACTACTGACACAGACAGACCCTACCTTGTTACAGAGTACGGCGGACATATGTATCCCACCAAATCCTTTGATGACGAGGAGCAGAAGGTGGAGCATGCTATCCGTCACGCAAGGGTGCTTGATGCGATCGCATCTCACGATGATATTTCTGGCAGCTTCGGTTGGTGTATGGCGGATTACAATACCCATAAGGACTTTGGATCGGGTGACCGTATCTGCTACCACGGTGTTACCGATATGTTCCGTAATCCCAAGCTTGCAGCGGCGGTATATTCGTCACAGGGCAGAACTCCTATGCTTGAAATAAGCTCGTCGATGGATATTGGCGATCATCCCGCTTGTATCAGAGGTGACATCTGGGCATTTACTAATGCCGACAGCATAAGAACCTATAAGGATGGTGAATTAGTAAAGGAATACACTGGCAAAACTGACGGCAAATTCCCCCACTTAGCACACAGTCCGATCCTTATCGACGGATTCGTAAGCAAGGTTGACGATTGGGGCGGAGCATCGATCGCTTATCGCTTTGACGCGGTGCTTGACGGTGAGGTGGTTAAATCGGTTACCAAGATACCTATGACCCGTGGCAGTCTTGAAATAAAGGCGTACAAAACAACCCTTATCGAGGCTGAGAGCTATGACGTTACGGCTATCCGTATTCGCGCGGTTGACGAGTACGGAAATACTCTTTACTATTCCTCCGAGCCTATCGTTGCGACAACAGAGGGACCCGTAGAGATTCTTGGCCCGAGCGTTACCTCGCTTAAGGGCGGCATGGGTGCTATCTACGTCAAAACCGTTGGCAAATCGGGAAAGGCGACAGTAACTCTTCATACTCCCTCTCTCGGAGACCTGACTGTAAATCTTGAAGTTAGAGCATAAAATGCCCTTTAACTATTGACTTTATCACTTTTATTATGATATAATTAAGTGTTTAATATATTTTTAGGAGAAAATTCCAATGAAATGGACATCACTTAACGATTTAAGAGAAAAATATCTCGCATTCTTCGAGAGCAAGGGACATATCAGACTCCCTTCCTTCTCGCTTGTTCCCAATAACGACAAATCCCTGCTTCTTATCAACTCGGGTATGGCACCTATGAAGAAGTTCTTCACAGGTGAGGAGCAGCCCCCCAGAAACAGAGTTTGTACCTGTCAGAAGTGCATCCGTACTCCCGACCTTGAGAGAGTAGGACACACCGCACGTCACGGCACATACTTTGAGATGCTCGGTAACTTCTCCTTTGGAGATTATTTCAAGGATGAGGCTATTGCTTGGGCGTGGGAGTTCCTTACAGAGACTCTCGAGATTCCTACCGATCTCCTCTGGCCCTCTGTTTACGAGCAGGATGACGAGGCATATGCTATTTGGCGCGACAAGATCGGTGTTCCCGAGGAGCATATCGTAAAGCTTGGTAAGGCTGATAACTTCTGGGAGCACGGTACCGGTCCCTGCGGACCCTGTACCGAGATCTATTTTGACCGCGGCATTAAGTTCGGCTGTGGTTCTCCCGACTGTAAGCCCGGCTGTGACTGTGACAGATTCATGGAGATCTGGAACAACGTATTCTCTCAGTTCAATAACGACGGCAACGGTAATTACACCGAGCTTGTTCAGAAAAATATCGACACCGGTATGGGTCTTGAAAGACTTGCCTGTGTAATGCAGGGTGTTGACAACCTCTTTGAGGTTGATACTGTTCGCGCACTTCTTGACCGCGTTTGTGAGATCTCGGGCAAGACCTATGGCGCAGAGTGGGCAAACGACGTTTCCATCCGTGTTGTCACCGACCACGTTCGTTCCTCTACATTTATGATTTCCGACGGTGTTATTCCTTCTAACGAGGGTCGTGGCTACGTTCTTCGTAGAATTATCCGTCGTGCTTGCCGTCACGGTAAGCTTCTCGGTATTAACGGTATGTTCCTCCGCGGTCTTTGCGAGATTGTTATCGCACAGAACGAGGGTGCATATCCCGAGCTTAAGACTAAGTATGACTACATCCTTAAGGTTATGACCCTTGAGGAGGAGAGATTTAACACAACCATCGACGCAGGTCTTGGTATTCTTAACGGTCTTGTTGCCGATGCAAAGGAGAAGGGTGAAAAGGTGCTTTCGGGCGCTGATACCTTCAAGCTTTACGATACCTTCGGCTTCCCCGTTGACCTTACTCGCGAGATCGCAGAGGAGGCAGGTCTTTCTATTGACGAGGACGCCTTCAAGGCTCTTATGGACGAGCAGAAGCAGCGCGCAAGAGCAGCAAGAGGCAATATCTCCGGCTGGTCCGACTCTTCAAAGTCTCTTCTTGAAAACCTTCCCGCAACCGAGTTCCTTGGTTACACTAACATTACCTGCAACGGTAAGGTTCTCTCTATCTTCGTTGATAACGAGGCTGTGGAGTCTGTTTCCGAGGGTGAATGTACTATCGTAACAGACAAGACTACCTTCTACGGCGAGGGTGGTGGACAGGTTGGTGACACAGGTGTTATCACTCTTGGCGATACCACACTTACAGTTCTTGATACAAAGAAAACTAACGGCATCTACCTTCATCAGTGTCAGGTAGAGAACGGCTCAGTTAAGCTCGGCGACACAGTTGAGCTTTCTGTTGATGCTTCTCGCCGTGATGCAATAAAGAGAAATCACTCTGCAGCTCACCTTCTTCAGGCGGCACTCCGTCAGGTGCTTGGCACTCACGTTGAGCAGGCAGGCTCTTACGTTGACGAGCACAGAGTTCGTTTCGACTTCACTCACCTTGCAGCAATGACCGCAGAGGAAATTGCAGAGGTCGAGGCTATTGTAAACAGAAATATCCTTCTTGCAGAAAATGCTGAAACCATCGTTACCACTCCCGACGAGGCAAAGAAGATGGGCGCTATGGCGCTCTTCGGCGAGAAGTACGGATCTGAGGTTAGAGTTGTTAAGATCGGTTCTTCCTCTACCGAGCTTTGCGGTGGTACTCACGTTTCTAACACAGGTAACATCGGTCTCTTTAAGGTTATTGCCGAGTCCTCGGTTGCCGCAGGTGTAAGACGTATTGAGGGTACAACAGGTCTTGGCGTTCTTACTCTTCTTGGCGAGAGAGATGCGCTTATTCGCGATACCGCAAGAGAGCTTAAGTCTCCTAACGTAAACGGTATTGCTAAGAAGGCAGAGGCTCTTCAGACCGAGATCAAGGAGATTCGTCGCGAGCTTGACAGCGCTAACTCCCAGATCGCTAATGCAAAGGCAGAGGCGCTCTTCTCCGGCATTAAGACCGTTGGCAAGTTCAGACTTCTCGCTGCTAAGGTTGAGATGCGCCCCGATCAGGCACGTGGACTTTGCGACACCGTTAAGGATAAGTACTCTGATGCTGTTGCAGTATTCGCTGCAGTTGCTGATGGCAAGCTTAACTTTGCCGTCGCGGCAGGTGCTGATGCAGTTAAAGCAGGCGCACACGCAGGCAACATCCTCCGTGAGGTAGCGGCTATCTGTGGCGGTAAGGGCGGCGGACGTCCCGATTCTGCTATGGGTGGCGGACACGATATCGACAAGATTCCCGAGGCACTTGCAAAGGCAGAGGAAATCCTTGCAAATATCTAAGCCTTCTCCAAGATAGGTAGCGAAGCGGCAGAACGGTAGTGAATTGCGTTAATAACGCAAGAGCCGTTCTGTGACCGAGCCGCAGCGAGACGGGGACCGCTTGCGGTGAATGAGGATGACTTGCCACAACAAAGGTCAATAATCTGCAAATATCCATTATTTGCTAACTAATATTTACAAATAACATCAGAAAGGAGTTCTTGAGAGCTAAAAATAGCAATCCTAGGACTCCTTTTGTTTTTATAAAAGAGGAATAAAAATGACTATATACGAAAGATTTTTGAAATACGTTTCTTATCCTACCACGTCGGATGAGAACAATGAATGCTGTCCCAGCACTGCGGGACAGATGGTGCTGGCAAAGGAGCTTGTAAAGGAGCTTCTTGAACTTGGCGTTGGCGATGCGAGAGTTGACGAGCACGGCTATGTTTACGGCTCTATACCCGCAAACTGTGAGGGAATGCCATCTATCGGCTTTATCGCTCACATGGACACTGCATCTGATGCTCCGGGCGAAAACATCAAGGCGAGAATGATCAATTACGAGGGTGGTGACATCACCCTTAACGAGGAGGAGGGAATTGTTCTCACACTTGAAGACTACCCTTACGTAGCAGAGCATAAGGGCGAAAGACTTATCGTCACAGACGGCACAACTCTCCTTGGTGCAGATGATAAGGCCGGTGTTGCTATCATTATGACCGCTGTGGAGAAGATCCTTAGCAGCGATATTAAGCACGGCAAGATTTGCATCGGCTTTACTCCTGACGAGGAGATTGGACGAGGTGCCGATCTCTTTGACGTAGAGGGATTTGGTGCTGAATTTGCATACACACTTGACGGTGGCGGACTTGGTGAGATCGAATACGAGAACTTCAATGCCGCATCTGCTGTAGTTAAGGTACACGGCAGAGCAATTCACCCCGGTAGCGCAAAGGGCAAGATGATCAATGCGGCACGTATATGCTGTGAATTTGACTCTATGCTGACTCCCGACCAGATTCCCGAGATGACCGAGGGATACGAGGGCTTCCACCACCTGATAGACATTCAGGGTGAAACCGAGGAGGCTGTATCTAAGTACATTCTCCGCGATCATTCAAAGGAAAAATTTGCTCAAATCAAGGCAGAGTTCGAGTCGGTTGCGGCTACCCTTAATGCAAAATACGGTGAGGGTACTGTAGAGCTTATTATTCGTGACTCCTACTATAACATGGTAGAGATCCTTCAGGATAAAATGTACGTTGTAGATCGCGCAACCGAGGCTATGAAGCGCGTGGGAATGACCCCCTTTGCTATTCCGATCCGTGGCGGTACAGACGGCGCAAGACTTTCCTTTATGGGTCTGCCCTGTCCCAATCTTCCCACAGGTGGCGGCAATTTCCACTCCCGTTTTGAGTACGTGTCTGTTGATGCGATGGAAAGAATTGTGGATCTTGTTGTTGAAATCGTTAAGTAAAAAATTTAAGGAGAATATATAATGAAAAAACTACTTATCGGCTTGGTTTCCATGCTTCTTGTCGTTGCTATTTTGGCAGGCAGCTTGATCGTGTATGGAAATCTCTATGTATCAAAGCAGCATAATTCCGATACCCCTTCTCACGTGGATATCGAGGCTAATGAATTCGGCACTATCACAGCTGTAGGTCGCGGTCTTTATGACGAGAATGGCGATCGCTTTGAGATCAAGGGCATTAACTTTGGCAACCTCTTTATTGCAGAGGGGTGGATGACCGTAAACTCGGTTGGTCCACTTTACAATGAAGACGGTAGCTTTATAAAGGTTAATGAACAGGGCATCGTTGAGGAATATGAGGAGATCTATCAGGAGGAGATGGATAAGATCCTTGCTGACAGAGTTGCTAACGGTGACTTTACTCAGGAACAGCTTGACGAGCTTAATGAGGCATTCTTCTATGCTTACTGCACCGAGGCGGATTTTCAGCTTATTAAGGACATCGGTCTTAACACCATTCGTCTTCCTATGTACTACCGTAACTTTATGGAAGGACCTGACGACGCTCTTACAATGAGAGATGATGCCTTCGAAAAGCTTGACTACTTCCTCGAGCTTGCAAAGAAGTACGACCTTAAGGTTATCGTTGATATGCACGGTGTGGTTGGTGGTCAGTCCGGCTATGAGCACTGCGGTACACGTGATATGGACTTCTGGGAGAATGAGACCTATATTCAGTCTATGTGCGACCTTTGGCGCAATATTGCAAGCTACTATGTGACCGAGCGTCCCGACCTTGCGTCTACGATCCTCGCTTACGACCTTGTAAATGAGCCTACTAAGAGAACCGATATCGGTACAGGCCCCCTTCAGTGGCAGGTTATGGACAGACTTTACGATGCGATTCGTGAGGTAGATCAGCACCACGTTATTTCTATCGAAGGTGTTTGGTATCCCATATCTCTTCCTAGCCCTGAAAAGTACGGTTGGGAAAACGTACTTTATCAGTATCATTTCTATAACTGGAACGCCGGTAACGGTATTCCTAACGAGCTGTTCTACAGCCTTATGTACCTTCTTTACAGCGTATCCGACTATGATGTTCCCAAGTTTATCGGTGAGTTTAATTTCTTTGGAGATAAGGCATCCTGGAGCAAGTATCTCGCTCAGTATGACGAGCTTGGCTGGGGTTGGACTATCTGGAGCTACAAGATCGTTTCCGTTGGTTGGTGGGAAAGCTCTTGGGGTCTTGTTGTAAACAAGCTTAACATCCAGAACGATGCCGATACTCCTATCGAGGATTATAAGCTTAAGCTTGATCTTCGTACCGCTACCTATGAGGAGATTATGGAGGCGTGGTCTAACGAACAGACCAGCTACGCAGGTCAGGATGGCTCTTACAAGCTTTACTACGACGGTACTCTTTACAACGTATTCAAGGAATACTTTGGTGAGGAGTTTAAGATTGACGAAAGTCAGCTTCACAAATAAATAAAAACAAGGCGCGGAGAAAAAACTCCGCGCCTTTTATATATACTATTGTGCTATCTTGTGGTAGAATACCTCAAGCTCCTTTGCCGTCATCAGTTTGGGAACAGGGTAGAGGGGATTTGCTTCCTTTTCTGCGTGTCTTGCAAGCTCGGGAATATCTTCCTTATTGATGCCAGAAACCGTGGTTGGTATGTTCATTTTCGTATTCAGCTCTTTAATAGCTGCGATGAATTTCTTCGCGCCATCCTCGTGGCTGTCACCTTCTGAGCATACACCTGCCGCGATTCCGAGAGAATGAAGCTTTTTGTATGCACTTTTGCCATATCCCTCCAATACGTATGGCATAATTACCGCATTGGCTAATCCGTGTGGAACACCGTACTTGCCACCAATTGAGTGGGCAACTGCGTGAACGTAGCCAACGTAGGACATTGAGAATGCAATTCCTGCCTTATATGCCGCATGAAGCATATTTTCTCGCGCCTCGTGATTTCTTCCGTCTGTGTATGCCTTTTCGACATTCTCAAATATAAGCTTTGTCGCCTCGAGAGCAAGTCCTCTCGTCTTTTTGGTGGTTGAACGACCGATATATGCTTCTACTGCATGGGTCAGAGCATCCATACCTGTGGTTGATGTCAGGTGGGGAGGCAGGGAATAGGTCATTTTCGCATCAAGCACCGCGTAATGGGGAATGAGAGGGAAACTCATTATGGCATATTTGTGATGTGTTTTACCGTCTGTAATAACCGCTGCAAGAGTAGTCTCGCTTCCTGTTCCGGCAGTGGTCGGGATCGCGATAAGAGTAGGTAATCTGCGAAGCACTCGCATAACACCACCCATTTTGTTGAGCATCTTGTTTGGGTAAGCCACTCTTGCACCGATACCCTTGGCACAGTCCATTGCAGAGCCACCGCCGATGGCAATAAGCGCATCGCAGTTGTTTTCGTGATAAAGCTTCAGCGCATCCTCTACGTTTGCTACGGTAGGATTGGGCTGGGTTTTGTCGTATACGGTGTATTTGATCTCGTTTTCCTTAAGCGCATCCTCAACGGGTTTAACAAGTCCGTTTCTTACTATTCCCGCGTCGGTAACGATCAGTACCGATGCGTTTTTTTTGCTTTTTAGCAGATTTCCAAGCTCACCGCAGGAAGGGATTATCTGCGGCTCTCTGTAGGGAAGAAAGGGAAGTGCTGCACGGAATGCTATCTGAAATAATCGACAGCCTATTTTTTTTAGAATAAACATAATTAACCTCTTTTTTGTAGTTTAATTATTATACCATATCATAAGGGTAAAATCAAGAAAAAAGTTAATTTAACTTTGCATTTTGCCTTAAAATATGCACCGACAAAGGCGAACAACTCCATCGGTGCATTCTGTTTGTTTTAGATCAATGCGATAACCTCAACCTCAACGAGCACGTTTTTTGGCAAAGTTTTAACCGCAACACAGGAACGAGCAGGCTTTTCGGTGAAGTATTTTGCATATACTTCGTTGAATGCGGCAAAATCGGCTATATCAGCGAGGAAGCAGGTGGTTTTTATCGCCTTTTCGTATGATGAACCTGCTGCGGCAAGAACTGCACCGAGGTTTTTCATAACCTGCTCGGTCTGGGATACGATGTCTTCTGCCTCAACGTTGCCTGTTACGGGATTGATAGGAATCTGTCCCGAGGTGAAAACTATGTCACCGTGTACAATAGCCTGAGAATATGGACCTATTGCGGCAGGTGCATTATCTGTATGTACTTTTTTCATTTTTTCTCCTTATAAAAGCTTAAATCCAAAATCAATAAGTGCCTTCTTGATCTCTTCAATATGCTCATAATTTTTTGTTTCAAGCACCAGACGAAGATAACAGCCGTTTACGTCAGATCCTTCGTTTGCTCTCTCGTGGTGAACCGAGATCACGTTTCCTCCGAGATCGGCAATTATACGTGATACGTGCTTAAGCTGACCGGGCTTATCCATAAGCTCAATGATAAGCTGACAGGTTCTTCCCGACATCAGAAGTCCGCGCTTAATTACTCTAGAAAGAATAGTAACGTCAATATTACCGCCCGAGAGCAGACAAACAACCTTTTTGCCCTTTATATCTACCTTGTTGAACATTGCCGCCGCAACCGCAACAGCACCTGCACCCTCGGTGACAAGCTTGTGCTGCTCCATAAGAGCAAGAATTGCCGCAGAGATCTCATCATCGTTTACGGTTACGATCTCGTCAACGTATTTTGAGCATATTTCATAGGTAAGATTGCCGGGTTTTTTAACTGCGATACCATCAGCGATGGTGGAAACCGACGCAAGCTCTTCGATTTCATGATCACGCACGGAGTTACGCATAGAGGGAGCACCCTGCGCCTGAACACCGTAAACCTTTACACTGGGATTGATAGCCTTAATGGTGTATGCAATACCGGAGATAAGACCGCCACCGCCGATCGGAACGATTACGGCATCAAGACCGGGAAGCTGATCCTCGATCTCAAGAGCGACGGTTCCTTGTCCTGCGATAACGTCCTCGTCATCGAAGGGATGAATGAAGGTGTAACCAAATTCGTCACGAAGTGAAAGCGCTTTTTTATAAGCGTCGTCATAAACTCCCTCGACAAGACATATTTCTGCGCCATAGCTCTTTGTTGCCTCAATTTTAGAAATGGGCGCGTTGTCGGGCAGACAGATAACCGACTTTATGCCGTTTTTTTGCGCGGCAAGAGCCACACCCTGCGCATGATTACCTGCAGAGCATGCAATTACACCCTTCGCCTTTTCCTCTTTGGAAAGGCGGGACATTTTGTAATAAGAGCCTCTGATTTTGAACGAACCTGTTATCTGTAGATTCTCTGTTTTTAAGTAGATATCTACTCCCGGATTCAGCTTGGGAGCATATACCATATCTGTCTTTTTTACTACATCACGAAGCACGTTGCCTGCGCGATATACATTGTCAAGAGTAAGCATAATTTCTTCCTAAATTTATCTGTTTATAATTGCGCCCTTATCAGCCGAGCTTACCTGCTCAGCGTAACGCTTTAAATAACCTTTGATGCCCTGTTTTTTCTTGATCGGCATCTCAAGGCGACGAGCAGCAAGCTCCTCGTCGGAAACCTTAAGCTCGATTTTGTATTCGGGAATATTGATAGAGATGATATCTCCATTTTTAACGTAAGCGATAGGACCGCCTGAAACCGCCTCGGGAGATACGTGGCCGATAGATGCACCACGGGTTGCGCCGGAGAAACGTCCGTCGGTAATAAGAGCAACGTCTTTGTCAAGCCCCATACCTGCGATAGCAGAGGTGGGGGAAAGCATCTCTCTCATACCGGGGCCGCCTGCAGGACCCTCGTAGCGGATAACAACAACGTCACCCTTCTGAATTTCGCCTGCATAAATAGCGGCAATAGCCTCCTCCTCGCTTTCATAAACCTTGGCAGGTCCCTCGTGCACAAGCATCTCGGGAGCAACCGCACTGCGCTTTACAACACAGCCGTCGGGAGCAAGGTTGCCGCGAAGAACGGCAATACCACCTGTGGTGGAATAGGGATTATCAACTCTTCTGATAACACTGTCATCAAGATTTATCGCATCGGCAATATTTTCACCGAGAGTTCTGCCTGTGCAGGTCATAACGCTTGTGTCAAGAAGTCCAAGCTTGTTAATCTCATTAAGAACGGCGTAAACTCCTCCTGCCTCGTTAAGATCCTCCATATAGGTAGGTCCTGCGGGAGCAAGGTGACAGAGGTTGGGAGTCTTTTCGCTTATTTCATTTACAATATCAAGATTAAACTCCACGCCGCACTCGTTGGCAATAGCAGGGAGGTGAAGCATACTGTTTGTAGAGCATCCGAGAGCCATATCTGCAGTAATTGCGTTTCTTATAGCAGCCTCGGTCATAATATCCAGGGGACGAATATCGCGTCTTACAAGCTCCATTATCTGCATACCAGCAGCCTTGGCAAGCTGTATACGGGCAGAGTATGCCGCGGGGATTGTGCCGTTGCCGCGAAGTCCCATTCCGAGAACCTCGGTAAGACAGTTCATAGAGTTTGCAGTATACATTCCCGAGCAGGAGCCGCATGAGGGACAGGTCTTGCACTCATATTCGTCAAGCTTGCTTTCATCGATCTTACCTGCCTTGTATGCTCCGACTGCCTCGAACATAGAAGAAAGGCTTGTCTTTTTGCCGCCAACTCTTCCTGCAAGCATAGGTCCGCCGCTTACAAATATGGTGGGAATGTTAAGTCGTGCAGATGCCATAAGAAGTCCGGGCACGTTTTTGTCACAGTTGGGGATCATAACAAGTCCGTCAAATCCGTGAGCCATAACCATAGCCTCGGTGGAGTCTGCAATAAGATCGCGGGTTACGAGCGAATATTTCATGCCCTCGTGTCCCATAGCAATTCCGTCGCAAACGGCTATTGCAGGGAAGACTATAGGAGTTCCACCTGCCATAGCAACACCGACACGAACCGCCTCGGTGATCTTGTCAAGATTCATATGTCCCGGAACAATCTCGTTATAGGAGCTTACGATACCGATGAGAGGGCGAGAAAGCTCCTCCTTTGTAAGTCCGAGAGCATTGTATAACGATCTGTGAGGCGCATTATGTGCGCCGTCAATAATTTTATCCTTGATCATGGGTCTTACCTAAATTAGTTGTTGATGAACTTTTCCTCGTCAGCCCAGCTGTAAAGCTTTCTGATATCCTTACCAACTACCTCGGAGGGATGCTGAGCTGCGGTGGCTCTCATTTCGTTGAACTTAGCCTGCTTGTTTTCGGTCATTTCGTTAAGGAATTCCTTAGCAAAGCTGCCGTCCTGAATGTCGGAGAGGATCTTCTTCATAGCCTTTCTTGTCTCGTCGGTAATAACCTTGGGACCGGTGATGTAGTCGCCGTATTCTGCGGTGTTGGATACAGAGTATCTCATACCCTCAAAGCCGGACTGATAAATAAGGTCAACGATAAGCTTCATCTCATGAATGCACTCAAAGTATGCATTTCTGGGATCGTAGCCTGCCTCAACGAGAGTCTCAAAGCCTGCCTGCATAAGAGCGCAAACACCGCCGCATAGAATTGCCTGCTCGCCGAAGAGGTCGGTTTCGGTCTCTGTACGGAAGGTGGTCTCAAGAACGCCTGCACGAGCGCCGCCGATACCAAGAGCATATGCAAGACCGATCTCAAGAGCATCGCCGGTAGCATCCTGATGGATAGCGATAAGGCAGGGAACACCCTTGCCTGCCAGATACTCGGAGCGAACGGTGTGACCGGGACCCTTGGGAGCGATCATAATAACGTTAACGTCCTTGGGAGGCTGAATGCAGCCGTAATGAATGTTGAAGCCGTGAGCGAAAGCAAGTGTCTTGCCTGCGGTAAGGTGGGGCTCGATAGATTCCTTATAAAGATCAGCCTGCTTCTCATCGTTGATAAGAATCATAATGATATCGGCGGCTGCAGCTGCTTCCTTTGCAACCATAACGGTAAGACCCTGTGCCTCTGCCTTTGCCCAGCTCTTAGAGCCCTCGTAAAGGCCAACGATAACGTTAACACCAGACTCCTTGAGGTTGAGCGCGTGTGCGTGACCCTGAGAGCCATAGCCGATTATTGCAACGGTCTTGCCGTTAAGCTTTGTAAGATCGCAATCCTGCTGATAGTATATTTTTGCATTGTTAGACATGGTGATTTCTCCTTAGTAATTGCTTGTTTTTATTGTTAATTTTTAATTAAGTGTTTTTTTCAAGAAGCGAAAGGCTTCCTCTATCAAGAGCAACGATACCCGTACGGCACATTTCAATGATTCCATAGGGCTTCATAAGCTCGACGAAGGCATCGATCTTTGAGGGATCTCCCGTAACCTCGATGCACATTTTCTCCGAGTTGTAATCAACAACCTTTGCGCGGTATACCTCACAGGCGAAGGAAACGTCGGTTCTCTGATCGCGGTCGTTCTTTATCTTTATAAGCATAAGCTCTCTCTTTATACAGTCGCTTTCAAGAACCTCGACCTTTTTAACGTTTACGATCTTTCGGAGCTGATTGATAAGCTGCTCTCTTGCGTATCCGTCACCCGAGAGGGATATGGTTATACGCGAGTATTCGGGAGATTCGGTTTCGCATGCGGTGAGAGCGTCGATATTGAAGCCCCGTCTTGTAAACATGCTTGTTACTCTTGTAAGGACACCGAATTTGTTCTCTACGTAAACGGCTATTACAAACTGATTAACCTTTTCCATTACTTATCCTCCCTCATATCTATACTTGTGATGATCTCGTCAACCGAGCCACCGGGAGGAAGCATGGGCAAAACAAATTCATCCTTGTCTATTACCGTGTCGATCACGACTGTGGTGTTTAGCTCAAGTGCTTTTGCAAAGGCGAGGTCAAACTCCTCGGGTGTAGTGGCGCGCATGCCTACTGCGCCGAATGCATCGGCAAGCTTTACGAAGTCGGTCTTTCTCTCTGCAAGAACGGTGTTTGAATATCTCTTGCCAAAGAATAGAGTCTGCCACTGGCGTACCATACCGAGAACACCGTTATTCATTACAACGATTATTACGGGAATGTTGTGAGTGGTTGCGGTGACAAGCTCATTAAGATTCATACCGAAGCTTCCGTCACCGGTGATCAGAATAGTGGTTTCGCCTGTAGCAACCTTGGAACCGATGGCTGCGCCAAGTCCAAATCCCATAGTTCCGAGACCGCCCGAGGATACGAAGCGGCGTGGAGTATCAAAATGTATGCTCTGCGCGGTCCACATTTGATGTTGACCAACGTCGGTAACGATTACGCTACCCTTGGGCTTTCTTGCATTGATTATATCAAATATTTTGTTGTGAGGAAGCCTTGCGGTAGATTCGCTCTCAATCCTTTTGTTCGTCAGATCTTGCTCACACTTATAGCTGTCAACAAGGTCTATCCAGTCGGGATTTTCGGTCTTATTGCATAGATCAGTGATTCTGTCGATGGCATACTCAATATTGCCGACGATACCGAGATCAACCTTTACGTTTTTGTTTATCTCCGCAAAGTCGGGGTCTATATGAATGATTTTGCTGTTTGTTGCAAATTTTTTAACGTTTCCGGTTGCTCTGTCGCTGAATCGAACTCCTACACCGATAATAAGGTCTGCATCATTCTGCGCCATAGATGACGCATATCTGCCGTGCATACCCTGCATTCCGAGGAAACGCTCGCAGTCATCGGGAATAGCCGATATACCCATAAGAGAGCATCCGATAACTGCGTCGATCTTGTCCGCAAGCTTGATTATTTTTTCACCAAGCTCAAGACCTGCCACGCCACCGCCAATATATATATACGGTCGCTTTGACTCACTGATAAGTCTGACAGCCTCGTTGATGTCTGTATCAGATGGGGTGGGAGAGGGGATCTTGGGCAACGGACTTTTTGGTTCGTAGTCATATACAGCTATCTGAACGTCCTTTGGAACGTCAACGAGCACGGGACCGGGACGACCGGATTTTGCTATAACAAATGCTTCACGTATTGTGTCGGCAAGATCCTCGATCTTATGTACAAAATAATTGTGCTTTGTGATGTGAAGGGTGATTCCTGTAATATCTACCTCCTGGAACGAATCCTTTCCAATTGCAGAGCAGGCAACGTTTCCTGTGATGGCAACCATCGGAACGGAGTCGAGCATTGCAGTGGCAATACCGGTAACCAGATTTGTAGCACCGGGACCCGAGGTAGCCATGCAGACACCAACCTTTCCGGTCGTTCTTGCATATCCGTCCGCCGCGTGGGCTGCGCCCTGCTCATGTGCGGTGAGAATGTGATTTATTTCATCGCTGTATTTATAAAGTGCGTCGTACACGTTGAGTATCTGTCCGCCCGGATAACCGAACACGTCTGTAACTCCTTGCTCTATTAACGTGCGAACGACGATTTCTGCGCCTGTTAATTTCATACTGAATACCTGCTTTGTAGTTTTGCCTGTCCGCAGATAATACTACCTGCGTTTTTGGTGTAAAAATATTACTCCATTATATTATAATATTTTATTACTTTTAGCACGCAAAATCAAGATAAAGAATATATATATTTTAAGTTTGTAAATTTTGCACAAAAAAATCCTGTGCATATAGGTAATATGCACAGGAGAAGATGACCATTTAATCAATTTTAACTATCCATCCGTACTTATCCTCGGTTTTGCCCCATTGGATAGAGGTGAGAATGTCGTACAGATCCTTTGTAAGGCTTCCGATCTGTCCGTCGTTGATAACGTACTCTACGTCGTTATACATCAACTTTCCGATGGGAGAAACTACCGCCGCAGTTCCTGTACCCCATGCTTCCTCGAGTCGACCTTCCTTAAGCGCGGAAATAAGCTCGTCAACCGAAATCAGGCACTCGCTTACGTCATAACCCAGATCGCGAATAACCTCGAGACAGGATTTTCTTGTAATACCCGGGAGAATTGAGCCTGTAAGCGCAGGAGTCACAACCTTGCCGTCAATCTTGAACATTACGTTCATAGCGCCGACCTCTTCTACGTATTTACGCTCAATACCGTCAAGCCAGAGAACCTGCGAATAGCCCTTCTTTTCAGCTCTTGCGCCTGCTCTTGTAGACGCACCGTAGTTTCCGCCGCATTTTGCATATCCCGTACCGCCTTTCACAGCACGTACGTCATCGGATTCGATCATAATTCCTACGGGATTGATACCCTCTTTATAATAGCTTCCGCTGGGGGATGCGATTATCATAAGAGTTGCTCTCTTTATGGTATGAACTCCAAGGGTCTCGTCATTGCCGAACATAAAGGGACGAAGGTAGAGTGATGTACCAAAAGAATGAGGTACCCAGTCTGACTCTATCTTTACATAGGTCTTAAGTATTTCAAGCATCTCGTCCTCATCAATGAGAGGCAGGCAAAGACGCTCTGCCGAGCTGTTAAGACGCTTGATGTTTTCCATAGGACGGAAAAAGCGGATCTCTCCGGAGTCTGTACGGTATGCCTTTAGTCCCTCAAAAACCTCTGCACCGTAATGAAGAACCGTGGATGCAGGGTGCAGAGAGATATTAGCGAAGGGAACAATTCTGTGGTTCTGCCAACCATTGCCCTCCTCGTAATCCATCACAAACATATGATCGGAGAAAACGTTGCCAAAGCCAAGCTGATCCTCGGGCGGCATAACCGAGGGGTTGTTATTTTTTACGAATTTGATTTCCATAGAAGCACCTTTAAAGCTGCCGTCTGTAGTAACGGCTGATTTTATATCAATAATGATATCATAATCTCCTTTTATAGTCAAGTGATTTGGCTGTTAATTCTATAAATTTTGAGTTTAAAAACAATCTTTTTAAACACTTATTTATTGAGGTTAAGAAAAAAGCGGATACCAAACGGTAACCGCTTTTATGATTATATCGATTCGGTCGAGGCTTTGTGCTCCTCGTTATCCGTGTTACGCTTATTTGCTTTCGTTAAAAGAATTAAGCCAAGCAAAAAGCATACTATGCATACGGCAGAGCCGAGAGAGGCGTTCATAATAATGATTTCTGTCTCATTCATTCCCTCGAAGGATACGAGCATAGAGCGTTGTAATGCAAATATAGAAGCAAAGGCATCAGCCAAGGATATGTTTCTCGTGGTAATTAGTAATGCATTATTGCTTTTACGAGCTTTAACAAATTTTATGATTGCAAGAGTTATTCTAGTGAAGGAATACGCTGCCATTGCGATCATCAAAATCATGTGAAATTTGTGACCTCTATCTTGGACTACCGACAATATAACCGTTCCAATCAGGGGAATAGACAGGATCATCAACATCCAGCCTGTAAATTTGGTGATAAAATTCTCTTCGGATTTTAAACGAATTACTATGAAACGAACAAGGCTTAAAATCAGGTAGTATGAACCTAAAGTTAAAAGCCACCAAGAGCTTGAAAATAATCCAAATACGAGATGATATACGGCGAATGCTATGTTGGATATCAGGCTAATAATATCAAAATTCGGAGTTTTAATCATTGACCGCCCTCTCACCCATAACGCAATCGTTAATGACCCTAATAACCGTTCCCATATCGTCTGTACAGCTTTTGTTGATCCATTCCATAATAACCGCAAATACGCCGGTAAGATAGAACTTCATCACGTAGCTGCGCTCTGCCTCCGGAACGCAGAAGCGAGCAAGAATAGGGCTGAAGATATGCTCAAACATTTTGCCGTAAACCTCGTCCATATGCATTGAATGAAATTGCTTTATAGACACCTTAAATAATCGCTGATTGTCCTTGATAAACGTCAGATACGGAGTAAGGTACTCCTCTGAAATAAATAAAAGCTCATCGCGACGGCAGGTTTTGAATTGCAGAGATATTTTATTCTTGTCTATCTCGTAGTATGCGAGGTGCTTGTCGACGATATAGCGCGTTGTCTCTCTTAAAAGATCCGAGATGTTTTCGTAATGCAGGTAAAAGGTAGATCTGTTTACCCCTGCCGTATCGCATATCTCCTTAATGGTGATGTATTCAAAGTCCTTCTTTTCAAGTAGTGTAATGAGAGCCTCGTCCATTCTGATTGCCGTGTTAAAATATTTGCTTTCGTTCTTGTTCATAAGACTGCCCTCCGTAAATAATTACTTTTCTTCGCTGATCTCTCTTGCAAGCTCTACGATCTCATATGCGTACTTGTTTTTGCCGTTTTCAAGCATTTTTTTGTAGATGGGATAGTTCACACCGCATCCTATCATACCGATGATGCCGACTACAATACCGATCACCATTCCGGTAATACCGCTACCGATAACCTGCATACCAAGGCACATTCCTGTACCAAATACAAGTGCTGAAATAATTCCCCACGTATAGGTGAAAATGGTTGCAGGCATCTTCGCCTTCCTGTCAAGCTTGCGAAGTGCAATGATCTTGGAGCTGTCCTTGGGAGCATACTCCTTTGCAATAGATTCTGCATAAATTTTGTCTGTGTTCATTTTTTGTTTCTCCTTTTCGGTTGTTTTGTTGTGACTACATTATATCACCCCAAAAAAGAAATTTGAACAACAGGTTTCGTAAAAAATGTCGTTTTGAAAAAATAATTTGAATATAATTTTCGATATTCAAGTGACCCACACGGGAATTTGCTCCGTCTGACAAGCATCCGATACGGGAATTTCGCTAAAAGCGAATATTTGCTCACTCTCCGCCTGAAGAGCAAGCTCTTCGATCTCCGAGTGGCAAATGCGAACCCATATCCTGAAAATCTGTGATTTTCAGGGTGACCCGTACGGGAATCAGCCTCATCTTACGAGGTCTCCACTGGAGACGACGAGGCTGTGTTTCGAACCCGATTCGCGCAAGAGGTAATTTGCAAAACAAGCAGATCAAAGCTATGAATTGCATAATTTGCAAAGCGCGAGTATGTTCGATTCCTTCGTACGGGTCACCAAAAAAGAAAAACAACCCAATCCGGAATTGGATTAGGTTGTTTTTGGTGAAGCAAAGGCTTCAATATCCGAAATTTTCTCTACCTCGTCGAGCTCGTCGGTTGTGGGAACGGTTATTGGCTCGTTTTTGTAGTTGAAGGTGATTACAAGTTTGTCGTCATAAAGGAGCACGCATTTGACCAGACTGTCTATCAAGCGCTCTTTATTTCGCTCTAATGTCAAGTCTAGTTTACGAAATTTGTCTAAAACGAATAAAATCTGCTCTTTCGTGAGCTTTGGAGTGCTCGTCTGTTCTTTGAGAATATTCTGCTCTATTTGCTCTTCCTCGGCTTCAAGCTGTTCAAGCTTTGCCTTTGTGGAACGAGTGATAATTCCTGCTTCGATTGCCTTCATCACGTTGTCGATAGACTTTCTGACTTCCCCCAGCTGAGCCTCAAGAAGCGGTATAACCTTGTTGTCCTCGTCAAGCAGGGCGACGATTTTATCGGCAATCTTATCAAGTGCTTCGTCATCAAAGAGAACCTTGATAACCTTGTTCAGCACAAGCTCCTCAATCCATTCCTTACGAACGGCTTTCTTGTCGCACTCGTGCCTCTTTGCGCTGGCGCATTTGTAGTAGCGGTAGGTATTGCCGTCTTTCTTATTCGCAGAGTCGGCAACCATCATACTGTGGCATTTACCACAGAAAAGCTTGGTCGTAAGTATATATTTCTCTTTCGCCTTATTCTTGGCGGCGGCTCTTTTGTTTTTAGCCATTATCTGCTGTACTATTTCAAAGGTCTCGGCAGACACTATGGCAGGTACACCGCCCGGAATTTCGATGCCGTTATAATGATACACACCCATGTATGATTTATTAGTGAACATTCGGTTGAGCGTGCCATTATTAAACTCTGCTCCCTTCTGCGTTTTAAGGCCTCTTGCGTTGAGACTGCGCACTATGTCTATAATGGACTCCCCGTGAGCGTAACGCTCGAATATTTCAGCCACTATGGGAGCTTTTAAGGGGTCGATCTGGAAGTGCTTCTCCTCGTCAACGGTATAACCGTATGGCAGACCGTTGCCACCGTTAAAACGGCATTTCAAGGCATTCTCTGTCATACCTCTCGTTACCTTCTCTGCAAGGTCGGCTGAATAATACTCCGCCATGCCCTCGAGCACAGACTCGAGAATTATGCCCTCCGCACCTTCCGAAATCGCCTCGGTTGCGGAAATGACACGAACGTCGTTCTTCTTCAAGGCAGCCTTGTATTTTGCAGAGTCGTAGCGGTTACGAGAAAAGCGGTCAAGCTTCCAAACTATGACTACGTCAAAGGTTTTCTTCGCACTATCACGAATCATTCGCTGGAATTCAGGACGGTTGTCGGTTTTTGCGGAATATGCTCTGTCTATGTAGTGCCCGACTATCGTGATGCCGTTCTTCTCGGCAAAAGCCGTGTTCTCGCGAATCTGCCCCTCGATCGACTCCTCACGCTGATTGTCCGAGGAATAACGAGCGTAAATTACACCTGTCATTTTCTCTTACCCCTTCCCTAAAATTAGTGGTTTGATTGTAGCATAAACTTCTCTGATTTTCAAGCCTTTTTAACGACTTATTTTCCCAAAACACCTCGTTTTTGGCAAGGTGTGCACGTCTGTGTACATCTCGGAGCGATATTGCATTCAAAATTGAAAAATCACCATACCTAAGACAAAGAAAAAGAGGTACGCTGATCAAAATTTAGTCAGCATTAAACAAAGATATAGAGCGTCGCGAAATCGCAGCACGACTGTTTATTGAAATTAAGATTTTATAATCTTTGCGAAAGCTAACGTCTTCAGCTTTGCGATGGGAGATTGAGAGTTCGATGTAATTATCGAAAATGCAATGGTACATAATCGAGCCTCTACACAAAGATTCTTCCTGCGCGGATTTACTTTTTTAAATTAAGATTATATAGATCTCCTTACCCAGATCAACTTATTTTATAAAATCAGAATAAGTGTTTTGAGAAACGAGGTTGAGCTCGAAGCCGCTGACTACATTGGTTATATCATCACTGTTCATAACGCCTTTAAACTTATTGTTATTCAAAAATTCAAGTATAACGCGGAACAGGGTGTCCCATTCTATCTGATTGCACTCAAATACTGTGCGTTCGTAGATGCTATCTATTATCGATTTGACATCGCTCTCGATAGGAAGCCTTGTGGGATCAAAAAGAAGGTAGATAAACGAGATTTTCTTCTTTTCAAGGGTTTCGTCAAGAATGCCAGTGGCAATAGCAAGCAGGTGACATATCATTTGTTTAACATCAAATCGATCAATTCGTTTATCTTTAGCAAAGAACGTAACGTTCATATATCTGACGCATTTGCTTGGGATCATTTCGATTTTAAGATTTTTCCCCATGTGCTCATTAATATATTTGTACAGCTCTCTGTATCTTACGCTTACCGCACTCTTTTTTGCAGAGTAAGGCTCGTGGCACTTTGCTTCAACGAAAATGTATTCACCTTCTTTTTCAAGAAAACCGTCAAGATTAGCCTTGCCTCCAACGGTTGTCGGGAGCTGCTTTTCAAAAACAAAGCCTTTGCTTAGGTGCGAAAGATTGTAAGTCATTCGGCTGGACGAACCATAGGATGCCATCTTTGGAGGGCGTCCATTTTTCTCTTGGAGCTCGCTACCGCCAGCGCATTTAAATTCACAGCGAGCGCCAGGATTCATATTTCGTAAAAATGCGTCCCATTCATCGTTTGGCATATACGTGTTTCTTCTTATGGTTCCGATAGCGTAACTGCCGTCGGTAGTACCTGTTTCCGCAAATTTGATCGCTAAATCAAGTTTTTCGGTAATGTTCATAGTTGTCTCCTCATAAAGCAATTTTGATTTTACACATTAAGTATATAATATTTCGTGTCCCCTTTTAAGTACATTAGAGTTGATATAATAATTATACCACAAAATTTTACCAAATTTCTATAATTTTAGGAGACAAACGATGAAAATTAACAACATTAGCATTCTGTCACACAACGCCCTGGATTTCGAACTTAATGAAATGAAGCCTATTACCATTTTTCGTGGGAAGCACTCAAGTCTCGTTCTTGATCTCATGCGAGAGGTGATTGGTGATAATAACCCTGTGTGTGACCCCGATAGCGTTGACGACGGTCACTTTATTATTCACACAGACATTGATATGGACGGAAAGAATTATTCAGCGTGTTACATAAGGAGCGCGGATTTTCCGGGAGATAACCGTATTGCAGTGAATTTTAAGCCTAACAGCATTGAGTATTCCGAGGATGATACTATCGAGTTTACCAAGAAATGCAAAGAGATAAACTCAGACAATCGCCCTGTTTTCATTTATCCTTCGACACTTAGTGAAAAGAAGAACGTTACCGCATTTATTCAGGCGCTTTCCGGTGCTGATAGACAGGTGTTTCTTGCTGTTCCCGAAGAGTGTTCTGAGACTGAACACTATAACATAATGAACGTATTTGTAAACTAAAGTGTTTAAAATTATAGTTGCCTCCGCGCTTTTTAGCGTCGGAGGCAGTATTTTTTTATTAAGCCGCAACAGCAGTTTGAAGCCAGAACGGTAACAAAACAACCTCGAATAGAGGAATTTGATTTTCCTCTTTCCCTTCATCGGATGCTTCTTTCGCGTTTACTTCATCGTCTATTGCGATTCCGCATTTTTCTTTGAGATCTTCCTTTGCTACCTCCATAGCACGATAAATGTCGGATAGGGTATTGAAGCAGTCTATCGGTGAATAACGGTAATCGTTTTTGCTGAAGTAGTCATCTCCATACACAGGCGCATTCGAACGCGAAAGACGAGAATATTTCTCTTTTAGATCTTCGTAACGCCATAAGAGTTGCTCGTCAAAACCGTGATAACTACGGTCAATATAGTTTTCTTTATTGTTCAATTCAAGCTCGGAAAAGTATCCCATATCCCCCTCCACATATCATTTGTAATACTCATCTGCGAGTTTTAGTTCGAGTGCTTCTTTTGCAGGAATGTACCACTCCGCCTTTCTCGTTATGTAATCTTTTAGCGTTTCTTCCTTAACCAAGGATTTTTCGGTAATCTCGGAAACGAGAATCGCCTGGAGTCTTAGCATCTCATCAAGCTCTTGCTTTAATCCTTCGGTTTTGTCGATTGCAAATACCGACAAATCGTGGAACATAAGCGTACCGTGTTCCCCGATAATGCGCTTTGCTCCGGCAAGCCAAATCCAAAGTGCCATGCTCATGCACGAACCAATGCAAACAGTGTGCACCGGAGTTTTGCTTCTTTTAATAACGTCAATTAAGGCGAGACCCGAGTATACGCCTCCTCCGTAAGAGTTGATAAATAGACGTATAGGCTTTCTTTCAAAATCTCGGTATAATTCTTCTTTTTGATCGTCATCTCTGTTGATTTCACAAATCTCTTTGATTACATCTAAAACGGAGCTTTGACAAATTCGGTCGCTTATAAACAAATCTCTTTTTCTGGATTCAGGCTTTTTTAATTCGCTCATTCTTTTAGTCCTCTTTCGATAGTTTCATTTGTTATCAATATAGTTTGTCTTTTTAATTTTTCGGTACGCAGGAGCAGCTCACGTACGTCAATAGATTCATCAAGCTTTTCTAAAAATCCGCTAATAAGCAGCGGCTTTTTGATGCTGTGTAAATTTCTAATCTCTTCAAAACCGCGCCAGAATTCTGCCGTGCGTAAAAAACACAAAAATTTAAACATCACCCTTTCAGACTCGCTTAACATATTTGGAGGAAAATCGTGAGTCTTGCATCTGACGGCATATTTTCCGCTTTTCCTAAGGAAGATTTCGTATCCCTTGCCATCTCGTAAAAGCTCCGGTTTAAAGCTTTCTATAAATTCGCGCAGATAACGTCTGAACGCTTTTATATTGGATAAGCCATCTGTATATCTTGAAAGCTCGCCTTTTGCATAATATAGATCCTCGTTCGCATATTTCAAAAAATTTAATAATATCTCTTCCTCATCCCCCGAGAACACGTCTGATAAATCCTGCTCGTAAGTGTGGGTTGTTGAATATAGATATTCACTCGTAACGTCTTTTCCGGATAGGTCTTGACAGAAAAGTTTAAATCTTCTTTCGTTATCCTGATAAGCTACTACGCGGTATTCTTTTTTCGCTAATAGTACGGTTGCCTCGATTCTAGTATCCACCCCTACCGAAATATTCAGTGGGGGTGGTATTTTGTGGTTAAAAATTAACCTAAAGGCAAATGCAAGTTCATTAGCATAGCGACTTCTTATGATATTAAGGCAAGGCGAAAACTCATATATGAAATCACACACAGCACCGAGATTCTTTATCTTTAATTTTTTTATGATCATATCCCTAACAAAATCCAATGCGGCGAGTTTCACACTTTTTCTTCTCGGGAGCAACGATATCCTCTGCGGTTATCGTTGTGATTTCGTCCGACGTGATATCGTCAAAGTCCTTTTCGAGAAGCCTTGATGCCTGGTTCATCTTTGCCTGCTCAAAAATATTGCGCACGTATCTGCCGTTGCCGAAATCGGTATTGCTTCTTGCCGATTCAAAGACTACCTCAAGCTTATCAAGCGCCTCTTTTTCGAGCTTCATACCGTTCTTTTTAGTGATCAAATCGGCAATTTTGCAAAGCTCCTCGCTTGTATAATCGGCAAACGGAACGTGAAAAGCAATTCTCGAGCGAAGACCGGGATTCTTATCAAGGAAGCCTTCCATTTGATCGGGGTAACCTGCTAAGATGACTACCACGTCTGCTCTGTGGTTCTCCATCTCCTGCACAATGGTATTGATAGCTTCGTCTCCAAACGAGCCGTCGCGATCGTCAACGAGCGAGTACGCCTCGTCAATAAAGAGCACACCGCCCATTGCCTCTTTAAACTTCGCCTGAACCGTCTTCGCAGTCCAGCCGGTGTATTTGCCAACCAGATCGCCTCTGCCAACCTCAACAAGCTGTCCTTTTGAGAGAAGACCGTTTTCCTTCATAATGCGAGCAAACAAACGAGCTACGGTTGTTTTTGCCGTGCCGGGATTTCCCGTGAATATCATATGCATAGCAGGGTTGTTTTTCTTTACGCCCTTTTCCTCGTAAAGCTTCTGCATTTTGTAGTAGTTAAGCGCCTTTTTGATTACGTCCTTCGCCTCGGTAAGTCCTATCATAATGGAAAGCTCTTCGTAAGCCGTACCCTGCGGTTTTGCCTTTACCGCTTCCTTTCGCGCGACGGCAATATCCTTATACTGCGGATAAACGCTTGTTTTGAGCTTGACGTTGTACCATTCATCAAATATGGAAACGAGCTCGGGGGCAAGGTATGAGCGGTCTTCCGTAATGTCTGAGAAAAGTTTTTTGTCAGTGCGTACGTGATTCTTTTTTGCGAGAGACGAAAGAAAGGCTCTCGCTTCTTTTCCGTTTATGAAATCTTCTCGTACTTCAATGAATGACATCATGCCGAGATTCTCGTAAAACTGCGCCTTTATCTTTTTGCACTCGCGAGGAAAGCAGAATATCGTCAACACCTTGTTGCGATAGCGCTTTGCCATATCGCAAATGTTTATGATAGTCTCCCTCTCGCCCGAAGCATCAGAGCTTTCGTCTGAGTCGTCGCCTGCAAGGTAACGAACCACGACAGCGCCTCCGTCGGATACCTTATACAGCGCCTCATACGCCATTTGCGAGTAATTCTCACCGGGACGGAAATCGAGGAATGAGTAGCGGCAGTTCCCGAGGCGGTGGTTAGAATAGAGTGCATCAAGCAAAATCTTATAAATCTCGCGTCGAGTATCGCGGTCATCGGTTTCAACTATGTAGTGAACAGGGTGTCCCGTAGCGTAGGTTTTTTTATCGATGGAGTAAATTCTTTCAAGCTCAGGAATCAGCGTTTCGTCCATATAATAATTCTTTGCCGCTTTGAAAAGATCATCCTTTTTAGACTTGGGGTTGATGAGGTTTTCTCCAAACACAAGGCCACGGTGTCTGTTAAGTCTATCAAGTCCAAAGCGCTCGAGAATATCGTCATCATCCTCAATATAGCTTTGGCGATTAGCACTGCTGAGGAGATTTCCCATACTTCCAAACGTAATTTCCTCGGGATAGGAAAGCTTTGCGTTAATGCCAACGAATTTTGCGAACTTTTCCGCAAAAGCAACGAGATTTATAGAACAAGTGGCAATCAAGCCAAATGTCACAAAATCCTCGTCTATCTCGGATATGAAGCAAAACTCTTTGTTGCTCACACCGTTAAATTCCGACGTCTTAGTCTGTATTCTATACGAGAGCTCTCTCTTCGCTCTGCGGTCATTATCTTCGCAACCGTTTTCACCCTTAATAAGCTCTCCGTGAATTTTAAAAAACTGCATAAAAAATCCTCCCGAAATGTTCTTTCGAGAGGATTATATCAAATGTTATGTACCGAAAAGGGTACGCGAGGAAAAGCAGGTGCTTTTTGATGTGGTAACTTGCTTCCTTATATGTTAGTTACTCAAACAAAATGTATCAAAACCATCTTTGCCATCGTTTCTTAATTCCCAGTAGTCGTATTTGTCCATTTCATTCGAGATAGTTAATATCGAGAATAGAATATTTTTGGCGAAGTGCACTTTCCCGTCGCCAAATGTAACCGTTTGATTATTCATAAATCTCATAAGTCTGGTGCGGAAGAGTTTGTTTTCCATTTTATCAATTCTTTTGAAATATAGAATTGTATTCGATGTGTTTAACATATTGAAAATATCTTCAGTTACGCGGAGATATGATGCGGTCAAATGCCCCTCAGTTGCCATTTCCCAAAGATTCTCCAAAACACCGTTTTCTTCGGTAATTTCAACTAAATTAACTGAGTGTTCTGCCGCCCATACTTTAATTGTTTCATCTACGTTGGATTGTTCATCCTCTTTCACTTCAAAGAGAACATTGGGCGAAAGATATCCTAAACGATCAAAGTCCCATGTTTTGAGTTTAAGGTGCATTGTAGCATGGTCAAATCTTTCGTTTAGGTCTTCGGTTATTTGCGTGCGTGTACAATTTTTGGTTTTCATAGTTTTCTCCTTAGTGTATTAGTTTGTTATTGACGCTTTTATGGATTGAATACTATTTTCAATGTCAAACATATCAAAAAATTTAATTTGCAATTTAACGTTATCATCAGAGCGAAATGTGGGAATTGTGAAATTATCAAAAGGCTTAGGGTATATTAGGGTTACACATGAAACAGGACTATTTGTTTCATATTTTTTGTGATATGTATACATCTGATACATATCTCCCTGCGACATTCCATAATTAGTGTTCGAATTGTCATTGAGAAGCTTCCACTTGGTATCCATTATGAACGTATTTCCGTCTTTGCTCTTTATAACAATATCCGGACGGAGAGAAAATTTCTTGGGAGAATCGAACAGATAATAGCCATTGTCCTGCGCAGAAACTGAGTATCCCTCCGGTTCAAGAGATCTTTTGAGTAGCGTTGCAACATAACTCTCAAACAACTTTTCCATTGGAAATAACAGCGCCATAGAGACAGTAGATCCAGAGAAAGATGTGAAGCTTTTCTTTTTCAAAAATACGCGTGCCCAGTTTAGCGCAGTAAAATACGCTTTTGTATTTCGGTCCAATACAATTCGTGAGAAATCAGCGTCGTAATTAGAGGAAAGTTCTACCTCCGAGAAAACTCCTAGAAGATTTTTGATATCTTTCTTGTTTTTAGGTGAGTGCGAATGAGAGTACAGATAGGCAAGCGTAGATTTTAATAGCTTGTTTTCGGGACGGTTCACAGTAAACTCATCGTAGGCAACGTAAACTTTTTCTTTGTGGGCAAAGTTATGACGGATATGTTGTGAAAATTGAATCTTTCCCTTAAAGCAAGACAGGTTTTCTTCGAGCGTTTCATAACTGCTTTTCAATCCTTGCTTGGTTAAACGTGTTGTTTCATCAATAAACATTCTGATAAAAACTTCAAGGATATTCATTGTGCAAACGTCAAGATTTGCTGTTTGGAGATTTTTGCTTGATACGTTAAGCAAGGTGTTAAGCATTTTTATAAGCAAGCGTTTTGCATTTTCCGTGTTATCTTGTACTGAATAAATCTTGGGCAGGATTTCTATTGTTGTACCATCGTTTAGGGCAATTACACCAACGTAGTTTTTAACCGTGATAATCTTACCTATTCCACGCCTAGCAGAAAGCCCCATTACTTCAAGCGCCTCATCTTTTCCGTTGCGGTTGCTCTCAAGGACAAATTCTTCTAAGAGAGAAAATGTCTTTTTTTCTAAGGTGACATATCCGTTGATTTTCTCGTTATTCTGTTTGCCTTCACAAAAGGCGCCGTATTCTCTTATTGTAATTGTTTTCATTATGCGCCTCCTCGATTTTGTTATTATTCATCGCCCCTGGCGATAGTAGAGGTGGAATTGTCACCATCTTCGTAAATTGCTTTTATTCTTGCGGCAAAATCATCATCAGAAAGGTCCCAAATTTCTTGGTTCAGATCATATTTTATTCCCTCATCAAAGTTTGATCCAGAAAAAACTGAAGGAACTGATTTTTCAATCACAAAGCGACGGTCCCTTTGAGACTTAAATTTAGCGTCTCCCAACACCAGAGCGATCTTTTCATAATCATCATAGAAATATTCCTGAAGAAGCGGTACAATCGCATTTTTAAAGACTTGCTTCAAATCTTTCGCAGTTCCTTTGTCATTTATAAATTGCTTGAAATATGCATGTCCAATCGCATGCTCACGATCATAAAGGTATTCGATGCGGTTGTTAATCTCCCCTAACAACAATCTTATTTTAACTCCATTGACCGTGATTTCTTCCTTAATGGTACCGTCTGTATTCTTTTCTTTCACAAATACATCTGGGTTGGGCATCATTTCAACGAATGTAAAGCGTCGACGAAGTGCCGTATCCATAAGAGCAATAGAACGGTCAGCGGTATTCATAGTACCGAGTATATAAATATTTTGAGGAACCGTGAAAAGATCTAACGAATACGGCAGTTTAACATATGTATTTTCACGTTTTTCATCTTCGATTAGTGTTATTAATTCTCCGAAAATTTTAGAGATATTGCCGCGATTTATTTCGTCAATAATAAATAGCTTATTTGTACTTTTATCGTCGTTGTTTGTATTACAGAATTGTTTGAATATTCCGTCACATACCTCGTAGATAATATCTTTTGTTGGCGTTGTTTTTGGTTTGATACCTTCTATAAAATCCTCATATCCGTATGATTGATGGAAAGTTGTAAACTCCACTCTATTCTCATCGATCAACTGAATGTATCTATTATGTACATCGGCGTAGTCCATTTTCTCAACTTCTTTTAATGATTTGTTATCGCAAATGGCAACCGCATAAATAGCAGTATGATAGGTTTTGCCTGTGCCTGGAGGGCCATAAAGGATTACGTTAAGAGGAATTGTATTTTCTATTTTTAAAGTCTCACTGACTTCACTAACATCGGAAGACGCTTTGTTTTCATTTTCTTTTTCGTCTTTTTTTCGATAAACTAATATAAATTTATCGTCATCATCTCCAAAACGTTTCAAGCACTCTTGTACAAAGTACAAAGTAGAGAAAATATTCCAACAGTATATTATATACGTGTTACTGGCATGACCGTTATATGTAAGAAATTCTATAGTATTTTTATATTTTTTAAATTCCGACTCGCTCGTAAATATTCCGCTAATCATTTTTTCGTTTGGTCTATATAAGCAAACAGGAAAGTTCTTTCTTTCTGCAGGAGTTAATTTATCTATATCGGTCTCATAAATCTGAAACGCAAGTTTGGGCAAGGTTTGATTGGTGTTACGTTTCTCGTTTCTGAAACGGTTCCTAGTAATCTTCTTGCCGTTTTTATCAAGAAAGTATACATCGACAGGGGTATAGTCATTTCCGCAGCTAATATTGTTGAGATCGAAATCGTCGCTGGTAGAAGTAATTGAATGTTTTGTTATTGTCAACTCGTATTTTTTCATCTTAACAGAGTATCCTTTTTTCTCAAGATATGTTTTTGCATCAACAGAATTAAAAGTTTCAAAATCCAACCCCACTCCGTTGATTTTTTTTGCCGCTATGTGTAAAAGATATTTGGGTGGATATGCAGAGTTGTTTTCTATAACATCATAATGTTTGCTTTTGTATTTCTCGGGTATGCCGTGTTCATCAATAAATTTCATTGCTTCATCAATGTGTTCTTTTTTTATTGTAGTTGGGATAGCCATTTTGTCTCCTCCGATTGTTTTCGTTTTTTTCATGGTGTATTAGTACTTTTCCAATGCATCTAATAGACTGAATTTTATCCTCTCTCGGAGACTCTCCGGTTTCGTAACCTCTACATAGTTAAGATACTGAAGTGCCCAGTGTTCCATGGCGTTGGGGCTGGCAAAAAGGTCAACCTTGACTTTGCCGGGGTTGTCGGGGATAGCAGACATTTTTATGTCGAGGCCGAACCAGTCTACGATCTGGTCAACTATACGCTCGTCTGCGATGAATTCAATACGCTCGGGCGTGTCGGTATACATATAGGGCATCGTTGAAGCGATCTGCTTGTAGTCGATGCCTCTCTCGTAGCCTTCGACTTCGCTAATAGGTGTGGCAGGTCTTTCGGAAACGCGCATATTCGTGATTCGGTCAAGACGGTGGAATGTCATATTTCCCCAATAGCTCGAATATCCCATAAGATAATATCTCTGATTATGTAAAATCAGCTGATAGGGACTGAGACGGGCAAAAGATGATTTGTGAAGCTTTTTATCAACGCCATATTTGTTGTAGTCATACTCCACCATTTTACCGTTTGCGATAGCTTCGTCGATTACGTCGATGTTATAAAAAAGCGCTTGGTTATCGGTTTTGCTCCAATCGTTTACCGAATAAACGTTCTTGACGTGAGATTTGAAATACTTGTTTGATAGTCCGCAGAGCTTTTCGATGAGGTCCTTTGAGTGCTTCGCGGTGATATGCTTTGACTGAAGCACACCATCTATGAGGAGGCGAAGCTCTGAGTCCTCAAAATCGCGGCTGTCAATATAACTACCCCCGCGGCGAGAGCCTACATCTATACCTGCATCGCGCAGATTGGTAATGTTTTTACCGATAGCCTTTCTCTCCATTTCAATGCCGTATTCTTTATAAAGGTAGTCAATTATATCCTCTTGCGTCAGAGGATGATCGTAATCGCTGTGCTTTAAGAGTATCTGCCAGATACGGAGCAGAGCTAACTTTTTAGGTTCAAGAGTGGGCATACAAATTAAAACACCTTTCAAAATGCAATCATATGTTTATCTAGATGGATTATAATACAATGAATTTAAAATGTCATTATATTTAATTTCTTTTTCGCACAGTGGCTTTTTTATATTTAAAAAAATCATGTCAGTTAATCGTGGCATCGGGCGAAATTGATCTTCTGAATCAATATATTTTTGCGGTTTGATACTTTGAGATTGCAAAAAAACACCAAGCAAGTATGAACGAACGCAATGTTGAATGTAATTACCGCCTTCAATTTTCTCGTCGTCATCTCCGCTTTGAATATTATCGTCTTTTTCGCATTTAACAGTGCCTAACTTTGTATTGATTTCAGTGCTAATGTCATCAACAATAGATTTAACGATAGCTTTGCTGAAGTTTTTGTATATTTCTTCTTCAAAAAAATTATTTTCATCTGCTGGAGTTTCTAAATATCTTTTCTTTTTAGTACTACCGTTGAACAAAGCATTGCCACCATTGTAGGCAAAGCCATCTATGATAAAGATAAGATTAGGAAAGTAAAAATGAAGGAACTTGCTTGCAAAAGAAATATGATTGTTGCATTTTATTTCACAACCATTATGTACCCTAGTTTCTGGAACGTTGTCAAATTTTTCAATTGACTTGCTTAATTCTCGGTTGAATGATAATACCGAAACAATTGCGTTAATCAATAAATTTTTGTCTTTTCCAAGGTCAACTTCAATCTTATTGTTTTTCAGTTCGATATTGGGGGAATAGTAATAACACAATGAGTTTTTGTGGTAATTTTTTATAAACTCATCCAAGCAAGAAACATCCATTTTTTTTGCTATCTCATCGAAGAAGCCTTCGCGACCATCGTTCTGTGTTTTTACGGGCCAAATGGGACGTTTCTCGGTTGCTTTTCCTGTTATATTGAAGTATTCGTGGTTGGTGTTTTCTGTATTTCCATAAGATCTTCTCTGAGGAGATGCAGCATAAGACCGTCCGATAATCCAAATCGCTCCGGCAAGTTTTTGGGGATCATTAAGAGCGGTTATGTCCTTGCCCATCAAATAGAGTATCTCATTTCCGTATCCCCATGAATTATCGTTTATTTCCTTGATTTTGTTTATAAATTCTTCGAGATTCATTTTAATAACTCCTTCTTTTTGAGCTCAATACTTTGGATGGATATTATTTACTAACTCTCACAAGCTCTTGCCATATCTTTACAGTAGCGTATGTATCGAGCTCGCAGTATTTCAAAAGGTTTTTGCGCGCGATAGCCTGCTCCTCTGGGGGCAGGTCTTTTATTTTCGGGAAAATGGTCATTGCTTCGCCACCGTTGTGAATACCTTCGAGGTTATGGTAATCGAGCGAAGGATCATCGGGGAAGATAGCGGGAAGCACTTTCTTTATTGAGTACGAGCCGTTCATACGGCGATTATAGTAGTGACCTTTGAAAAACGGTGTCATCAGATCTCTTATATTTTCTCTAATCTTTAAGAGGTGATCCGAAAGATCGGAGAAGCGTAAAGCAAGTTCTTTAAGACATCCGCGTTCGAAGCCCTTGTTATACGCTATTACGCAGGCATTTTCGGGGATGTCCTCGCAAAGCCTTTCGGAAATTTTGCGCAAGGGATTTTCTCCGGACTCGGCAAGAAATTCTTTGTGATGAAGCTCTCCACCCTCATTCTCTACATAATGAAGAGAATATTGGAAAGGAATGCGCTCGCCGGGCTTAGTACCAACGAACTCGGGGATAGTAGGCTTCATAGTTTCAAAGTCAAGAAAATAAAGAGGATACCACAAGGTGCCAAGGAACTCCCTAATGCTGTCCTTATCCACGTGCGTAGGAAGATCGTTTATCTCGTGGTTGATCTGTAGCGAGCGGAAATTGTTTTTCATAACCTTTTCTTCGTGAGAAAGCGCCTCAAAAGACATTTTACCGCTTTCGTAATACTGGAGCATTGTCTTAAAGCTAAAACTTGACGATCCGCACACGTCAAAAACGGATGGCGAGGGTAAGTGCTTCGTGCAGTGCTGCCAGAATGCGCAGGGGTACGGCTCGTCACAAGCTATGGAGACATCAACCGAAGGCTCGTCCTTTTCAGATAAAACGCGGTTTGCTTCACGTATATTTGCTTCAACTGTACCGATTTTCTCCTCAACCTTCGAAGAAACGTCAACTATCTTAAACAGTTCGTCCAGCTTAAGATTGCCATCAAAAACATAGTCCTTGTTAATTAAAACAAGGTACGTGCCTGTTACGTTGACACCGCAGTGCTCGAGTATGTATTTCTGATATGAGATATCGGTGATATAAACGTCCTTTGAGCCGGTAGAGCTTTTCACCTCGTATATTGCATAACCGTCACCCTCGCGCTTGAGTATATCCACAGCACAATAGTCGCCGTTATACGAGAAGGATGCTTCGCAAATTACAGGCTGCTCATGCATAATAAGAGCTTTCGTTCGTCCTATCATCCTTGAAAGATCAAGCTTTCCATCCTCTTTGTATGCAGTTACTTCAACGAAGTCACCGAAGAGCTGCATAGCAAGGTCACCGATCACGTTTCCTTCTTCCATTCGGGATTCGGCGGAAGGATCTTTCACAGCAAGCTCGGGCTTATTTACTCCGAGCCAAAGATTTTTTGGGCACTGAACGAATGAACAATATTTGGATTTTGAGAGCATGGTTTCGTCCTCCAAGCAGATGATTTATTAAATACTAATTATATTATACAACTTAATTCGCCAAAATTCAACAGTTATGCGACAATTTCAGTACATAAGATTTAATAACATTTAATTTACCTAGATTTATATTCCCCAACAACATACCCAAACGCGTCATTTAGCAGATTCTCGTTATGTCCCTAAAAACGGACATAGTATTTGATATGATATTCTCACATCGACCAACACCACTATGCAACTGAGTACCCCAAAATATACAACAGAAAGGAAATTGACGTTTTATGACATATGTAATGAGCGATCTGCACGGCAGATATGACCTTTATATAAAGATACTTGACAAAATCGAATTTAGTGAAAACGACACACTTTATATTCTCGGCGACTGTGTTGACCGAGGTGGCGAGGGGCTCAAGATAGTTCTTGATATAGCCGAGAGGGATAACGTTATCGGTTTGATGGGAAACCACGATTTTCTTGCATTATCTATCCTCTCAAGCCTCGATAGAACTCTTAAACCGGGGCAGCTTGAGGATATGAGATACCTCATCGACATGTGGAAGATGGACGGTGGCACGGCAACTTATAACGAATATAAAAAGCTATCGCCCGAAGAAAGAAAGCTTGCCCTTATGACGATAGACGGATTTCGGAATTATGCCGAAGTCAAGGTTGGTAAGAGGGAGTTCGTGCTCTGTCACGGAGGTATCAGAGATTATAGCGAGGATAGACCGCTTTCGGATTACACAGTTGAGGACATTGCCTTTTACAGAGAGGATTATAGTAAACCAAAGTTTGCAAAGTGTGGTAAATATCTTGTAACCGGGCACACGCCAACCGCTGCAATAGAAGGTGCTATCGAAGGCAAAATCTATAAAAATCACGATCATATCGCAATAGATTGCGGTGCTGTATTTGGGTACGGACTTGGGTGTATTTGCCTTGATACTATGAAGGAGTTTTACGTTAAATGAGATATGTAATATCAGATATTCACGCAGAGTACTCATTGTTTCTTGAACTTATGCACAAGATAGGATTTAACTACTCAGACGAGCTTTACGTATGCGGAGATGTTATTGAGAAGGGTGACGATTCGGTAAAGCTTGCCCGGTGGTTAATGAAACACCCTAATGTTCACTGCATACGGGGTAATCACGAGGAAATGTTCCTTAATTTCTATCACGTTCAGATGAGAGAAACCGAGGATTATGATGCGGTTTTGGAGAAGCTTCGCGATTACATTCAAGGCGACGCACATCTTCTTGACTGGGATACGGTCGAATGGCTGGAAACGCTACCGTATTACATCGAAACCGATGATTTTATTTGCGTTCACGCAGGCGTACCGCTTTGCGAAAACGGAGGAATTCCCCCACTTGAGAAGGTACGAGTTGAAGAGCTTCTCTATAACAGAAAATTCAAAAGTCCGGATGTGTTACCCGTAGAAAGCAAGTGCGTATTCTATGGACATACCTCGTCAATGAACGTATTTCCGGACGCCAGAATAATTACATACCTTAGAGGCGGCACCGAAGGAAAAGATTTTAAAGATTACATCAAAGTGCATCTTGATACAGGAACATTTACGAGTGGAATACTTGGATGCTTTTGTATTGATACTTGCACAACCCATTTTGTTAAGAAAAGAAAACTGCTTGAAACCACAAAGATTAAAGGAGATATGAAATGAGTGCATTTGACAGAATTATAGGATACGACTATATTAAAAATGAGATGCTTGAGCTTGTCGATATGCTTAAAAATCCCGAAATATATACAAAACTTGGGGCTACGCTACCAAGCGGTGTTGTACTTTCCGGTGAGCCGGGTCTTGGGAAGACATTAATAGCAACCGCTTTTATGGAAGAGTGTGGTGTTAAATCGTATACTCTTCGCAGAAGCAAGGAAACAAAGGAATTCATAGAAGAGATGAACGAAGTTTTTGAAAATGCAAAAAACAATGCTCCATCGGTAATTCTTCTCGATGATATGGATAAGTATGCACCGGAAGAAAAAAACTCAGAGGAATTTGCTGTACTCCAGGCTCTTATTGATTCTGTAAAGAACAAGAATGTTTTTCTGATAGCCACTGTCAATGCTCATAGGCACGAGTTGCCTGAAAGTCTTACCAGAGCCGGAAGATTTGACCGTTTCATCCACTTTTACCATCCTTCTAAAGAAGATGGAGCATCTATCGTAAAGTATTACATAGGCAAAAAAACTATATCGGATGATGTGAATATAGAGGATACATCAAAGATGCTCGCAGGAAAGAGCTGTGCCGAGCTTGATAGTGTAATTAACATAGCGGCAATTTCTGCGGCATATGAACGCTCCGAGAAAATAAAAATGAAACACTTGGTTGATGCAACTTTGCGTGAAGCTTATGGGGTCGGTGATGATTGTGACAAGCTCACTCCAGAGGAAAGAGAAGCGGTGGCGTACCATGAAGCCGGACATGCGGTGATCTCTGATGTTTTAAAAGAAGGAAGCGTTGGAATGGCTAGCATTTGCACTAGAGGTGGATTTATGCTTCGATGCCTTGATTTTGATAGAAGAGCTTATGAAATACTTGTTTCTCTCGGTGGCAAAGCCGCTTCAGAACTTAAATATGGAAAGATTGCATCAGGTACTTGCAATGATCTTGTCAAGTCTTTTAGACATATTGGCAGAGCTGTAACCGAGATTGGAACTAACGGCATGTCATTCTTGTCGCACTGTGTAAAAAGCGAAGCATCAAATGCGAGAAGCGATATTGCAATTCAAGCGGAACTCGAAAGATATCTTTTCAAAGCAAAAGAGATTCTTTGTGATAATCGAGAATACCTTGATAAGATTGCGGCAGAACTTATTGAGAAGGAAACGCTTCTTAATAGCGACATAGCCAGAATTCGCGCGACGTGTACGATCAAGCCGGCAATTGTGGGGTGATCAAGATGAAAGACAAAGAATTTGAATACTTAATGTCGATGTTGCCTGCAGGACCAGATAAGAGCTGCGCGTTGAATTTGCTACCACGCGCGCTTGACTTTGTGCGCGAGAGGGATGCAGAATTTGGCACTGTAGAAATACAGAAATTTTTGGGAGCCGAATACGGAAAGGTAGTAAAGGTTATAGACGCAATGCTTGCCCTCTGCGTCATAGAAATCACTAAGGAAAGTCCTCGAAAATATAAAAGACTTTGCAACAAAAGCGAAATCAATCACGACATTTATTATAATGGAGGGGTTTACGCCGCCGATAACAAATCTCACACCGGATGGGATCCTTCATTATTCAAAAGCAAGCAGGACTGTATCGATTACCTTAAATCTAACTACGGAGACTGCTTTGAGAATACAGTATTTTGGATTGAAACTGTCAAAGTTGGCAACGACTGGTGCGTAATCAAACGCGAGGAATTCCGCGAGAACGAAATATAACTAAGGAGAAAAATCATGACCAACGCTGAATACATACTTGAGTTTATTGATTCAAACACAGTATACAAGCATTTGATCAATATCGGCTATGAACCTGATTCTCTCACAGCAGCTGTTATTGTGTGGCAAAGCAAAAGTCACAATCTTGCCGAGAAAGAAAAGGCATTCAAATGGATTATTGAAAATATGAAGGATATGTCAATCCCAGCTCACGAATACCATAGCGAGAGGGAGAGTCTTCACGAGTTTCTCGCTACGTACATAGAAACGCTTTCAAGGTATGTTGACGGATTTAAGCTTGACCATCTGGATGCTATATATGACTTTTCTACCTACTACAAAGCTCCCGATAACGCTTGGGTGAGTGATGACAATCTCTACTCTTCTTATGAAAACGTATTTGATGCCGCGCTTCATTCATTTCCCCAAAATTATGACGGTTATCCTGATGCGCCAAGACCGTTTCTTTTCAAAATTAGAAAAAGAACCCTCGATTTCGAGCTTGGTAGCGATTATCTCTATCTTACACCTAATCTTGAACCGTATAAGCTTTGCATGGATACTATTATTCCCGACGAGGATTACGACACTTTACATCTCTTCGAAAATCTCTGCTTGCCGATCCCTCACCCTTTTAGGAAGGGTGACATTGTAAAAGAATGCGCAGGCAAGTACGCTTTGCCCACGTATTACAACGATACCCTTGTTGTGACGGGATATATGAGCGAGGAGGAAATCAATGAAAAATCTGACACACTATGCATGCATGACTATACACTTTACGGCATTTGCTCAGACGGTGAAGACGGTACGTATGAAGACAGTGTAAACCATTATCTTCACTGCGAGCTCGTGACAGACTGCACGGATAAAAAGCTTATCGCAGTTAGTAACTCTATTAAGGGAAAGAGGTCAATATGGACGTTTTTAAAATGTTTGAATTTTCATGGAACCCGATAAGGTCCATAAAATATTTCTTTAAAGCTTTGAGGTGGTCGCGGCAGAGAGTAAAAAAAGGCTATTGCGATTGGGACGTAATGGATATAGACACTTGGTTTGCTGAGCTGATGCCCAGAATGCTACGTGATTTTAAATCAGGATTGACGGAGCAAGAGCACCCGGTTCTTCCGGAATTTTTTGATGAGTATTACGCGCTTTTTATAGAAAATAGCGGTATGAGCAAGGAAGAGTTTAATGAGGCGCTATATTCCTATGAAACACATGATGAATATTCAGAAAAATATCACCTTTGGTGTGCTAAGAGATGGCGAGAAATCATTGAAGAAATGGCTGCCGCCATAGAGGAAGTAAATAAATATGAGCAGGAATATGGCGAAGAGCTTGAAGAAAAAAAGGACAAAGCACTCGCTCTATTCGGAAAATACTTTTTCCACTTGTGGTTCTAAGGAAGGAAATGAGATGACAAAAATTATAGGCATTGGCGGTGCCGGATTGAATATGATAAACGCGGTGATAGACTCAGGCTTCGAATCCGAAAACGCGGTATACATAGATACGTCGCGAAATGGCACACAAAGAGCTGTTTTGTGACGGATTTATTGAGCTTTGCGGTAAGACCGGTACAATAATTAGACTTTTAAATCAGTTAAAGGCAAAATTGGAAAGATCTAAACAAATAACCGAAGGAGAACATAATGAACAATTACAACGAAAAAATAAAAAGTATTGATTTAAATTTGCCTATGGAGCATTGCTTAAATTTTGAGTATATATTAGATACAATGTCGAACAACTATGGTCTTGCAGGGATATTTGCAAACTACGGTTTTGGTACGACCACATTGATGATGCAAATAATTGATGAGATCAACAAACGCAAGGATGGAATTGCTATTGTTATGTCCAATTCATTCTTTAAAGAAGATTGGATCAAGCGGATGAAGCGGATGAATCTTTCGACTGAAAGAGTCGTTGTGTACGATAAAGCCTATGTAACTCATTGTGATATACACAACGCTTTGTCTGTAAACAGAGGAAATGAAAAAGTTTCTATGGTTTGCGTGGATTACATTGACTTGATGCAAAAAGAAAGCATATGTGAATTGCGTGAAATCGCAGATAGGTTTAAAGTACTGATTTTGGTTAATGGTAAACTGATGAGAGACTCTGGCGATTATGACCCGGAGCATAGACCTGAAATGTACACGATTAGTGCTTTTCGTAATCATATGCATGGAAACGGAAATCAAGCATTTGATTATAAATTTCTAGCATTGTTACATCGAAAGCACAAGTGTGAGCGAGGAATTGGCACGGCAGACCGTTATGATATTCAAAACGAAACAGAACTTATTGTAAAGAGAAACTGGGATTGGAACTTGGGTAGTTCTTTTATTAGATGGGACGATAACAAACAGATGTTTAGATTCTAGAAAGAAAAGGCTGCCGCCATAGAGGAAGTAAATAAATATGAGCAGGAATATGGCGAAGAGCTTGAAGAAAAGAAAGACAAAGCGCTCGCACTTTTCGGGAAATATTTTTTCCACTTGTGGTTTTGAAATTAGGAAAAATGCGAAAGGATTGATGATATGAATAAAACAAGCAGAAAAATGGCTTTCTGAAATAAGTTCAAAAACAGGTTTTTAGGAGTGAGATATGTACGGAGCTAGTTGAAGGCGAAAAAAGCCCAGAGCGAGCGAAAAAAGCTCTTACAAATCTCAGAGGAGTGCTCGATGAAGAAAGCATTCACGTCATACCAACAACAGCAAAAGGCACTCTTGCAACTATGTATGCTAATACGGACAAGCTGGTTGCCGAGAAGGTGAAAGAGTTGATATTTGAAACACAATAAAGCGAGGACAAAAAATGCAAGACAGAGACATACGGAAAATTCTTATTGAGTATCTAAAAATAAAGTACAGAGATTATCGCATTTATCAAGAAAAAAGCATAGGGTCTTCTGTATGTGACGTTATGTTGGTTACTGACAAGCTTATTGGATTTGAAATAAAAAGCGACAGTGATAACTATGAGAGACTACAACGTCAAATAGATGAATATACCAACTTTTTTGATGAAAACTACATAGTTGTTGGAGAGTCGCATTCTCGACATATCACAGAATACGTTCCGGAAGACTGGGGAATATTGTCGATTAACGAATCAAATGTATGCGTAATACGGGTAGCTTCGAATAACAAGAAAGTAAGCAGAAGAAAGCAGTTGTCTATTTTATGGAAAATGGAATTAAAAAACATACTCGTAAAAAACAATCTACCTCTTTATGCACAAAAGGAAAAAGCTTTTCTCGCGGAAAGGATTTACGAAACCGTCCCCAACAAATTGCTGGGAATTCAGATAGCGGAAGAGCTTAGGGCGAGAGATTTTTCCTTGTTTGAAGCGGTAGATCTTACAATAAAGAGCGAAAATGAAAATTCGGAAAATGAGAAATTTAAAGATATTATTTCAACTACCGATGAAATGATAGATAGGCTCTCCGAAGAAAATTTGGCTGAATTTACATTAGATAAATGGATGGCGATTTATAAAAAAGCCATCGAAAAAAGAAATATAAAGAATAAGATCGTATCACAACAGAATACGTCGAATACCGAAAACTACGGAGAGAAAAAAAGCGACAGTAGAATTCCTTTTAACGATATAGAGGTTTCTCTTGGTGCCCCTTGGATAAATGCGGAAATGATTTCTCAATTTGCGCAAGAGGTTCTTAAAGTTAAACAAAAACACTATGTTGCGTATGATCGGCAGTTGAATACTTTTGTAAATAATAAGAAGATTCCAATTGTTCAGCACGAGCACGTCACGGGTTATTGGCACGTAGAAAAATATAAATGGATGACATCCCCGGAGCTTGTATCAATTTACGGCACTAAAAGATATAACGCAATGTATATTCTTGAGGCTTCACTGAATCTGCGGCAAATAAAAATTCATGACGGAACGAAATATAACGAAGTTGAAACCATCTTAGCCCTTGAAAAACAAAAGATTTTGCAAGAAGCATTTAAGGAATGGGTTTCAAATGATAAAAACAGGCGTCAAGAGATCGAAGATGCTTACAATGCAATTTTAGGTGATTATGTGGTACAAAAGTTCGATGGTAGTAGCATCGAGTTTGAAGGCAAAAGCCCAGATATCGAACTGTTTGATTATCAAAAAGACGCTGTTAAAAAAATAATTTCTACTCCAAATACGTTGCTCTCATTTGATGTTGGTGCAGGCAAAACGTATATTATGATAGCTGCCGCGATGGAAATGCGAAAAAGCGGACTTTCAAGAAAAAACATGTTCGTAGTTCCCAATAATATCGTTGGTCAGTGGGAGAAGATGTTTACTGAGCTATATCCGCAGGCAAAGGTTTTGACGGTTGAACCAAAATCCTTCACTCCGGAGAAAAGATCAAAGGTTTTGGATCAGATGCAAATGGGAGATTATGATGGCATAATAATAGCTTACAGTTGCTTTTCTATGATACCGCTCTCTTCCGAGTATATAATTGACGAGATGAACAATGTGGTAAAGGGCTTTACTGCCAGAATAGCTGAGGTAAGAAAACAAACGTATTTCCCGGGGGCAGAGCGAGCCTTGCAAAGCGAAATTACTCACGTAAAAAAAGCTGCAAGCGATCTTATTTCTTGCATTGGAACGGATGGATGCGAAATTACGTTTGACTCGTTGGATATAAACACATTGTTTGTAGATGAAGCGCATAATTTCAAAAACATCCCATTAAGAACGAATATGAGAGAAGTTCGCGGAGTGAATACAAAAGGCTCTAAAAAATGCTTGGAGATGCTGAAGAAGGTTCACTACGTACAAAAAATGAACTGTGGCAGAGGTGTTGTTTTTGCTACAGGAACACCGTTGTGCAACTCTATTTCAGATACCTTTGCGATGCAATCTTATTTACAGCACGAAGAACTTAAGAAAAAGGGATTGGATAACTTTGATAGCTGGGTAGCTACCTTTTCGCAGCCTGAACAGGTGTGCGAAATTGATGTAGATACTTCCAGGCTCAGAATAGTTAATCGCTTTGCCAGATTTTTCAATCTGCCCGAGCTTTCCAAAATGTTTTCCCAAGTTTCTATCTTCTATAGTGTTGATCAATCAGGCCTTCCGAATTTGTTGGGATATTCAGATACGGTGATCAAAAGGAGCGACGCCCTTGGAGAATATATGTTGGAATTGTTTGAGCGAACTAAAAAAATCCGAGCGAAAGAAGTAGACAGAAGCGTAGATAATATGTTAAAAGTCGCAACCGACGGACGTAAGGCGGCGCTGAATTTGGCATTGGTCGGAAAAAGCGAGGATTATGATGAATATAGCAAAATATATCACTGCGTTAAAAATACTATGGATATATACCGTCGTTTCCCGGAAAGCACACAGCTAATCTTTTGCGATTATTCCACCCCTAAAAAAAGCAAATTCAACATTTATAGCGAAGTCAAAAAAAGACTGATGGAAGCAGGTGTTCCGGCATGTGAAATCGCTTTTATCCATTCCTGTAAGAACGAAGAGCAAAAAGTAGAGCTTTATGAAAACGTTAATTCTGCCAAGGTTAGAATTCTAATCGGTTCAACGTTTAAGCTTGGAATTGGTGCAAACGTACAAAAAAGATTAAAGGCTATTTCACACCTTGACGTTCCGTGGCGTCCTTGCGATTTGACACAAAGGGAAGGAAGAATTTTACGCCGAGGAAATGAGAACGAGGACGTGCATATTTTTCGTT
Organism: Eubacteriales bacterium; assembly: GCA_045128515.1. Classification (GTDB taxonomy): domain Bacteria; phylum Bacillota; class Clostridia; order Oscillospirales; family CAG-272; genus UBA1740. The sequence continues at coordinate 48,659 of JBGVRO010000011.1, forward strand.
ACATAACGCAAGGAAGCTTCGATTCTTATTCTTGGCAAATTCTTCAGACGAAGCAACACTTTATTTCTCAATTTTTAAGCGGAAACAATAAGATGCGTTCCATTAATGATTTTGATAATGATGAATTGAATTATGCTCAAGTCAAATCCATTGCATTATCCGAACCGTTGATGAAAAATTATGCAGAAAAAGAAAGCGAGCTTAAGAACGCGCGAATTGTGCTTAGACAAGAACTCGAGCAAAAGGAAGTAGCTAAACTCGAGCTCAAAGAACTCCAAGAAGAAATTGATAGATTGGCTAATGAGCTAGATAGAACCCGAAATAGCAATACATATATTAAAGAGAATATCGACAGCATAAAAGCAGACGTTGCTAAAATGTGTGAAATTATAACTAAAAGTGGGATTCGATGTAACCCCAACGAGATGTTGGGGCGTATTGGCGAGTTTAAAGTAATATCACCAATCACTCAATCAGAAAATAAAAAATACATTATTCTGGAAAGAGAAAACGTTGAATATTTTATAGAAATCAGCGAAAGCGTTTCCGGAAACAAAACGAGATTGATGAACTTCTTCAACAAATTTAATGATCAAATCAGCGCAAGAGAAAATCGTATTAAATATGCAGAAGAGAAAAAATCCAATCTCAAAGGTCAAGCAACTTATACATCTGATGTTTCGCAAAAAATAGAGACTTTAGAAAAAGAGCTTTTTGCTATTTTCGAAGAAATCAGAAATAAGGACGAAAAACAAACCGGTGCAGGACAAGCAGCCATCGGTAATACAACAACAGCTTAAGGAAGGAAAAATTAAAATGGCAAAAGAAGAAATTATTCGAGATTTTTACGGAAGGATTATTGGAAAATACGAGCACCAGGCAAACGGTGATATCGTAGTCAGAGATTTTTATAATCGCATTTTGGGTTATTACATAGCCTCGCGCGATGTGACTACAGATCTTTATAGACGAGTTGTTGCTAAGGGCAACGCTGTCGGTATGCTTCTTAAGGGCTAATTTGAGGTGCGTGCTAACTTTTAAGGCGATATTGCAAAATATGTAGAAATATGATATAATAATCACAAGAACAACAGTGTATTTCGTTTTTTGCGAAAGGGATGGCGAGTCGTCATCTTTTCACCCATGTTTATTTCATTCGTTACGCAAGCCTACAAAAAAGCTTTCTTCTGTAAATCGCGAGCGATTTCTTCAGAAACTTTTTATGCTTAACGGCTTGCTCCACTCAGTCTAACCGCGCCAATGTAGCGTCCGCAAGGTTGCGCAAGCTCCACCTTGCTATCCTACACCTCTGCGTTTAGCCATGCTAATTAGTGTTGTTCTAAAAAATCAGGAAGGAGAGTTTTATGATAGTCTATAAAGAGCTTAGTTCGATCGAAAAAGATCTGGGATATCCAGCAAAGACATTGTACGGACTTAGCAATAATCTTGAAAATCATTATCATAATGTGTTTATTCTAAAGAGCGACGGAACTAAACGCAAGCTCTCCGTTCCCGATTTGATTTTAAAAAGCGTACAAAGAGCCATTGCCGATAACATTCTTGCACATTATCCGGTTTCAAAATATGCAACAGCTTATAAAGTTGGTAGCAGCGTACAGAAAAACGCTCGTCCGCACGTTAAAAAGGAAAAGATACTTAAGCTTGATATCGAAGGGTTCTTCGACAATATTATTTACTCGAAAGTAAAAGACATCGTATTTTATGAGGAAAAATATTCCGAGCCTATACGGATATTGCTTACAATGCTATGCTATTATAGAGAATCTCTTCCGCAAGGTGCTCCTACATCTCCGGCAATTACCAATATTATTATGTATGATTTCGATGAGAGAATCGGAGCATACTGCAGTGAAAGAGGGATTGCGTATACGAGATATTGCGATGATATGACTTTTTCTGGAGCTTTTGACGAAAAAGAGGTTATAGCAATTGTAAAAGCAGAATTACAAAAACTTGGACTGTTTTTGAAAAATCGTAAAACGGCAATTATTAGCAATACAAAACGCCAAACAGTAACCGGCATTGTAGTCAATGAGAAAATCAATCTAACAAAAGAATATAAGAAGAAAATTCGTCAGGAAATGTATTACATAAAAAGATTTGGGATTGATAGTCATTTGAAGAAAATTGGCATTTTAGAAAAGAAGCAATATATTGACTCGCTTTTAGGACGCATTGCTTTTGTTCTTCAGACTATACCGAAAGATGATGAATTTTTAGAATACAAAAACTTATTGCAGACATATGTTAAAAGAGAATTAAATCCTTAAAGGAGCATCATTATGAAATATGATTCAAGTATTGTTGGAGAAAAGGTATTAAACGCTTCAGGCAAGGAAGGTAAAATAACAAAGGTAAGCAAGGAAGGCGCGGTTAGCGTGCGCTTTGTGGGAGATGCTTTTGGTGGAGAATTTATGTTTGATCCGTTCTTGAGCGGTCACGTTAGATTTGTTAACGCAGAACTACAAGCGGCGGTTGATAAGGAAATAGAAGAAATTCGAAATCGACAGCTGCAGGTAGTAAATGCTTCCATCGTTACAGAAGGTGACAAAGAAACCTTCTATATAACGAAGGACAATGCGAACGGAACAAAAGAAGTTATTTATAGACTTAAATGCGGCGAGAACGATGCTTTCACTGTTTTTGGTTTTGTAGCAAGTGAGCAACAAAAGGAATTTATAAAATCCAACTTCACTATTAAGTGGCGAGTAATTAGAATGTTTAATTCCGAGACGGGACTGCAGGTTTGTCAGGAATCATAATTGTTGCAAAGCTCTACGAGAACGCAGTATTTGCATCGCTGTAGTCAAAGAAAACTCGCTCAGCAAAATGGAGGGAGAAGACATATTTCCTTCCCTAATAACCAAGAAAGACCGCCGCGTAAATCTATTCGCGACGGTCTAAACTATTATAAAAATTATACCGCCTAAGACAAAGAGATAAGATTCCAAAACATTAATGAATATCCTGAACAAATATGATGTTAATCTCACGGTCTAGACCGAGCAAAATGGCATCAAAATTGGGGTGCCTGGGTAAACATACCTACCCCGTTTATCAAAAGTCTTGCTTAGGTGTAGACCGAGGAAAGTGAATGTAAAATTTAGGCTTTTTTGATTGCAAAAGCAAAAAATTCTTCAAAAAATTTTAAAAAAGTGGTCTTTTGAGGCGAGATGTACCCAAACGTGTACATCTCGCGCTTGACTTTGGATTTTTGAATATGTTATGATAAAAGCAGAAGCTTTTGTTTACCTAAATGCGCAAAAATTACACCGCCTAAAACAAAGAAAAGAGCGCCGAAAAAGCCTGTAAAATTGAGTTATCTGAAACAAGGTCTAGACCGAAGATATTTCGAAGTTTGCCGTTTATTCAAAAAAATTAACATACATATACGAGAAGGCGGGTTTCATTTGTAAATTCGGCATAAGTACCAGCTCTAGACCAAGGCTTTTTGAGCGAAAAATCAAGCATTCTCCGAGAAAGGACAAAATATGAAAAAGAAGGATAAAACAACGAGCATTTTCTTCAATGAAGCAGATGCGAATACTACCGTATGCACATATAACACCAAGCTCAAGAAAAGACTCTCGGAGTTTGCAGAAGAGTGCCCAGAGCTTTGCAGACTCATAGCAAGTGATGATGACGGATATATGGAGTTTGAGGTCAACAAGGATAATTTTACTTTCAGGTGTATGAAGCCGCCGTCTGACGAGAAGCGAGAGAAAGCAAGGGAGCAGATGCACAAGCTTCGAGATAAAAGTAAGGAGTCGATCGCAACGATAAGCGAGACTAAATTCATACCCAAAGACGAGTGGAGACAGAAGATTTTAGGAGCAAGCAAAGGTAAATGACCCTGTTTTAGTGCTACCGAAAAGGAAGCAGGAGAAAGGGTGTAGGTCGGTAAACCGACTTCACCCGATTCACAGCTGACGGCAGAGCCGACAGCGTAAGGACTTTTGGCACTTTTGCCACTTTCAAAAAGTGTAGGTCAGTAAAAACCGCTTGTGCCGGACTTGTAGGTCGATAAGCGAGAAATCTCAGTGTTTTCAAGCTAAAAGTGTATGTCAACAAATGGGTCAGTAAAAATGGAGGAATAAAATGGATATAAAAACACTAAAAGATAGGATAGCAACAATACTTGCAGACAAGTCATCGGGCATCACTCCCGAGGCGCAGAAAAAGATTGACGAATTAGTAAAACGCATTGAGGATTTGCTTTCAAATAGCGACGGTGCGTGCGATATTCCAGACGAGGTAATACAGGAAATCGCAAGATGTCTTGTGCCGGATATAATCGCTTTCTTTGAAACCGAAGAAGCAAAGCGAGAGTTCGAGGCGTGGAAGACAGAACAAGAAAAGAAAAACTCTAACAAAGCGAAAAACGAGGCGATGCCAAAATGAGCATCGCCTCGCACTTTTTATGTGCAGTTAGAAGCAATATTGATATAAAAAACAAATCCGAACCACTTGTCTGTTACGAAGTAGTTCGGATATGTTTTGTTTGGTGACCCGGAGTATTACAAGGTCGAATACAAGTTATGTGCTTATTACAATTTTATTACAATTTTCGATATATTTTCCCTTCCGAGGTGCTAATTGTCGCATACTTTTCGTATAAGTCAATGTCGGGCCAGAAATTAGCACTGAAAAATTGAATAGCCAAGTTTGAGAGCCAAGTAGCTGTAAAAGGTTGCTTGGCTTTTTTCTTTTTACCTGAATGCACTAATTTCTGTCCCTCGTTGACTTATACACGCCGAGTTACAGCTTGTTTTCATTTCACCAAAGTATGCACAATGCACCTTGCCGGAAGGCAAAAATAAAATATACGGAGGTATAGAAAATGAAAAAAGTAGTTTACAACGTAACAAGGTACAGAAAGGATGAGTTAATCAAGATATCAGGTCTTGGATACATAACCGATGAAGACTTGATTATCGCTTGCATCAGTCAGAACGGTAAGCCTTACATCAGGGTATTT
>JBGVRO010000012.1:0-13226 GCA_045128515.1 Eubacteriales bacterium
CGGCAGTTGGTCTCAGTGAGGTAAGCGACGCGATCATCATTATCGTATCCGAGGAGACCGGCGTTATTTCGGTTGCCAGAGAGAGCGAGCTTAAGCGTGATTTTACAGAGGATTCGCTTCGTAAGTTCCTGGTTAAGGAGCTTGTCAGCGAGAATCATACACTTGAAAATAACTAATGTGTGAGGCATTATGAAAAAGAATCTTTTCGGCGGTAAGGCAGGGAAAATAATTCTCATCCTTAACTGCTTGATTTTGGCTATCGTATTCTGGTTCGCCGTTAAGCTTGTTGAGCTTGGCGAGCTTCCCTCAAGTATGTTTTTTGGTTAATGGAGCAGGTATGGATTTAAACAAAAAATTCCTACTGATAAGTAATATCAAGCTTCCCGTTAACGCCTCTGAAACAGAGGCGTTTTCGGTTGCAAAGGGCATAATTAAGCGTGTTGGACTGTCATCATATGCCGACGGATACAGGATTTTCCGCCGCAGCGTTGACGCAAGACGAAAGCCTGATATCTACTTTGTTTATACCGTCGCTGTAAGCGGCGATTTCCCATATATTTCACCCGAGCGTCAGCAGAAAATGGGTATTTCTCTGCAACAGATCATGCCGCTTCCCAAGGTTGAGATCGGAGAGGACAGGCTTTCTGATCCTCCTATCGTTGTCGGTTCGGGGCCATGCGGTTTGTTTGCCGCATTGTTACTTGCCGAGGCAGGCTACCGTCCCGTAATCCTTGAGCGCGGTGGCTCTGTTACCGAGCGTCAGGCTATGGTGGGGCGCTTTGATACCGAGCATATCCTTGATACCGATACCAACATTCAGTTTGGTGCAGGCGGTGCAGGAACCTTTTCTGACGGCAAGCTTATTACACGAATCAACGATCCCTTCACAAGCTACGTGCTTGACAGATTTATTGAGTTCGGTGCGCCCGAGGAGATCAGGTTTATTGCCAAGCCCCATATCGGCACTGACGTTCTCTCGGTCGTTGTTGACCGAATGCTTGACCGCATTACAGAGCTTGGCGGTCAGATTCACTATCATACGAAATATCTTGCGCCTATCACTACGGGCGGCAGAGTTACCGCGGTTCTTACCGACAAGGGTGAGATGCCCTGCGGCGCGCTTATCCTTGCCATCGGTCACAGCGCGAGAGATACCTATGAGAGTATAATAAAGGGCGGAGAAATTACCGTCGAATCAAAATCCTTCTCGGTCGGTATGAGAATAGAGCATCTTGCCGAGGACATTGATTTTGCTATGTACGGCTCTGCCGCATATAACGATAAACTTGGCCATGCCGAGTACTCGCTTTCTCACAACACCAAGGTGCGCGGAACATACACGTTTTGTATGTGTCCCGGTGGAGTTGTCGTTGCCGCAGCCAGCGAGGAGGGCGGTGTAGTCGTAAACGGAATGAGCTACAACAGCCGTTCCGAAAGAAATTCCAACAGCGCGGTTGTTACCAGCGTTTTCCGTGAGGATTATGGCAGCACTCCTATGGCTGCCATTGAGTTCCAGAGAAAAATTGAGCGCGCAGCATACGCGGCAGGTGGCGGAGGATATTCCGCGCCCATTATTACCGTAGGCGATTTTTTGGGTGATACCCTTAAAACAGAGCCAAATCGTATTTTGCCGAGCTATATGTCGGGTGGCAACGTTAAGCTTGCAAGACCCGAGGAATATCTTCCCGGATTTGTTTGTCAGGGCATCAAAAATGCTCTTTCGGATTTTGACAGAAAGATCAGCGGATTTACCTGTCCCGATGCAGTTCTCACAGGCGCTGAAACGAGAACCAGCGCGCCGATACGTATTCTTCGTGATAACGACAGCCGTACAGCTTACGGCTTTACAAACATCTATCCCGCAGGCGAGGGTGCCGGATATGCGGGTGGAATTACAAGTGCAGCCATCGACGGTGTAAGATGTGCCCTTGCGCTTATGAAAAAATTTAATTCATATTAATTTCAGTATCAATTCAGTATTCAGCATTCTGCATTTTGCATTCTGAATTCTGCATTTGAAAATTTGCAGGTGAAACTTAGACTGCGGCTCCCTTGGAGGCTCATCCAAGCTTAGGTTTGCATAATAAAATGAAAGGCGGGGGAAACCCCACTCGGTTTTAAAATAATGTTAAAAATCAAAGAAAAGAAGGAGAAGAACTGGCTGATCAAATCAACTGACACACAGGAATTTAATTCTGCAGTTTCGGATATTGCGTCCGGCCTTGGAATAAATCCTGTAGTTGCCAAGCTTCTTTACAACCGCGGCTACACTGACGTGGCAAGTGCCAAGGCTTTCGTTTATATGGAAAGCGAAATGCTTATGAACCCCTTCAAAATGAAGGATATGGACCGTGGCATCGAGGGCATCAGAGCCGCTATCGCTCGCGGTGAGCGCATCACCGTTTACGGAGATTACGACGTTGACGGAGTTACCTCTGTTTGTACTCTTTATCTCTATCTCAAATCGCTTGGAGCGAAGGTGGATTATTATATCCCCAACAGAGCAGGCGAGGGCTACGGTGTTTCTACACCTGCCATTGATTCTATCAAGGAAAATGGCTCTACTCTCGTAATTACCGTTGATACCGGTACTACCGCCGTTGAGGAGGTTGAGTATGCGAAGAGCATTGGTGTCAACTTCATTATCACCGACCACCACGAGTGCCGCTCGGATCTTCCCGAGGCACTTGCGGTAATCAATCCTCACCGTCCCGATTGCGAGTATCCCTTCAAGGAGCTTGCAGGCGTTGGCGTGGTATTTAAGCTGATTTGCGCCTATGAGGAGAGAGTTCTCGGCAAGAGCCGTATTGATGCGGCAAAGCGTATTTTCTCGCTTTATGCAGACCTTGTAGCCATCGGTACGATTGCCGACGTAATGCCTATCAAGGAGGAGAACCGTATTATCGTCAGATACGGTCTTGCTATGATCGAAAAGACCGAGAGGATCGGTCTCGCAGCGCTTATTGAGGCGGCTTCTGCAAAGAATGATGCACAGCGCTCGGCTCAGCGCAAAAAGAAGGTTAAAATCACCTCGGGCTACATAGGATATACTATTGCTCCGAGAATCAATGCGGCAGGCCGAATCAAAGAGGCATCTCTTGCCGTTGAGCTCTTCCTGTCTAACGACAGAACCCGTGCGAGAGAGATCGCAGAGGAGCTTTGCCAGACCAACAAGGAGCGTCAGGCAGAGGAAAACAAGATCATGCAGGAGGCATATCAGAAGATCGAGCAGTATGACATTGAGAATGACCCCGTTATCGTGCTTGACGCAGATAATTGGCATCACGGTGTTATCGGTATCGTTGCTTCCCGCATTACCGAAAAATATACCCGTCCCGCTATTCTCGTTTCCTTCGAGGGTAACGAATCCGAGACTCCCTCTCCCGACGACGTTGGTAAGGGCTCGGGTCGAAGCATCAAGGGTATGAATCTTGTCGACGCGCTTTGCTATTGTCAGGAGCACCTGGTTAAGTTTGGCGGTCACGAGCTTGCGGCAGGTCTTTCGGTAACGAGAGGCGAGCTTGACAATTTCAGACGTCTTATCAATGAATATGCGAGAAAGAATCTCTCCGAGGCCGATATGGTTCAGACTGTTGAGGCAGATTGCGAGCTTGATTTCAGCGACGTAAATCTCGGCCTTGCCAAGGGAATTCAGCTTCTTGAGCCCTACGGAGTTTCTAACCCTATTCCCGGATTTGTGCTTCGCGGTGTAACTGTTAACGACATTACAGGCATCAGCGAGGGTAAGCATACCAGACTTTCTCTCGGCAACGGCAGATACACCCTCTCTGCTATGTATTTCTCCAATTCTCCCGACAGCCTCGGCATCTACGTTGGTGATAAGGTGGACGTGCTGTTCAACCTTGACGTAAACGAGTGGGGTGGCAGAGAAAGCGCCCAGGTCATCGTCCGCGACATCAAGCCTTCGGTTACCGAGAAGGAAAGACACAGAAGCGAGACCGCTCGCTTTGAGGAGATCAAAAACGGCGCGGCATTTACCGCAGAAGAAAATATTCTCCCCGACAGAGATGATTTTGCCGCCGTATACAGACTTATTCAGAATCTCGTAAGAATGGATATTGACGTGCTTAAGCACAGAGACATTATCTCAAGACTTAGGTCAACCGATCCTTCCGTTCATATCGGATACGTAAAGCTGAAGATCATTATGATGGTCTTCAAGGAGCTTAATATTCTCTCGGTAGAGGATATTGCCCCCGATACCTATAAATTCAAATTATACTATTCGACCACAAGGAAGAAGCTGGACAAATCCACTCTTCTTCGCCGTTTGCGCTCGCAGATGATCAGATAAAGGTCGATCATGGGTTAATCTTATGTACGAAGAAATGAAAAAGCTTCTCGAATATCTCGGGAAGAATGACAAATATTACGATCTTGACAAAATAACCGAGGCATATTATTATGCCGAAAAGCTTCACGATGGACAGATGCGACTCAGCGGTGAGCCTTACATCAGCCACCCCGTTGCCGTTGCTACCATCGTTGCCGAGCTTGGTCTTGACACCGATTCTATTTGTGCGGCGCTTCTTCACGACACCGTAGAGGACTGCGCTGACAAAACCAACCTTGAGACACTCTCCAAGATGTTCGGCGCAGACGTTGCGCTGCTGGTTGACGGTCTTACAAAGATCATTCAGGTTCAGGTTGCCGATAAAGAGGAGGCGCATATCGAGAATATTCGTAAGATGCTTCTCGCTATGACCAAGGATATCCGTGTAATCTTTATTAAGCTCTGCGACCGACTTCATAATATGCGTACTCTTTCTGCCAAGAAGGAGGACCGTCAGCGCGCCATTGCCCTTGAAACAATGTATATCTACGCTCCCTTGGCTCACCGTCTCGGTATTCAGAGGATCAAGCAGGAGCTGGAGAACATCAGCCTTTACTATCTTGATACCGTTGGTTATCAGGAGGTTCAGGAGGAGATCGACAAGAAGTTCGGCAGAAGCGGTGATTTTATTGAGGTTGCAAAGGGACTTATCTCTGCAAAGCTGTCCGAGCATAATATCGATTGCATAATCGAGGGCAGAGTAAAGTCGGTTTACAGCCTGTACCGTAAGATGTATAGCCAGAACAAGGCGTTTGATGAAATTTACGACTTCTACGCGCTTCGTGTAATCGTTGAGACCGAGCTTGAGTGTTATACTGCGCTTGGTTATATCCACGAGGCATTCAAATCTATTCCCGGTCGTTTTAAGGACTATATTTCTACTCCCAAGCCCAACCTTTACCGTTCGCTTCACACCACGGTAATCGGTCATAGCGGTATTCCCTTCGAGGTGCAGATCCGTACCAAGCAGATGCACGAGGAGGCACAGTACGGTATCGCGGCGCACTGGAAATATAAGTCGGGTGATAAGTCTAAGCCTAACATTGACGAAAAGCTTCGTTGGATCTCCCAGCTGCTTGAGTCGGATGAGAGCACACGCGATCCCGATGAGTTTATTCACTCATTTAAAACAGATATTTTCCACGACGAGACCTTCGTATTTACCCCTAAGGGTGACGTTATCTCGCTTCCTCTCGGCTCGACGGTTATTGACTTTGCATATGCAATCCACTCGGCTGTCGGCAACAAGATGGTTGGCGCGAAGATCAACGGAGTTATCGTTCCTATCGACAGAATTCCCAACAACGGTGATATTATTGAGATCATCACCTCCAACTCCTCCAAGGGCCCCAGCCGAGATTGGCTTAAGATAGTTAAGACCGGTCAGGCGCGCAGTAAGATCAGGGCGTGGTTTAAGAAGGAGTCCAGAGCAGAGAATATCGAGCTTGGCCGTATTGAGGTCGAGCGCGAGTGCAGACGTATTTACAAGCCTATCACCGATGATCAGATCGATGAGATCATTGCCGCTATTGGCAAAAAGGTAAGCATCAACAGTGCAGAGGACTTCTATAACACCATCGGATTTGGCGGTCTTTCGCTCTCCAGATTTATGCCTAAGATCAAGGAGGAGATCGAGAAGCTTCGTATTGCTGATGAAGGACCTCTTACCGCAGAGGAGGAGCTTGCCAAGGTTAAACTGACTGCTGTTACCCGCAAGAGTCACAAGAGTGGCGGTATTATTATCGAGGGTGACACAGGCTATCAGGTCAAGTTTGCTAAATGCTGTAACCCTCTCCCCGGAGACAGAATTGTTGGATTCGTTACTCGTGGCTTTGGTGTTTCTATTCACAAGGCAGACTGTCCCAACGTGATCGCATCTCGCGGCAACGAGGATAATCTTGCCCGTTGGATCCGCGCCGAGTGGGAGCAGACCGAGTCTATGCAGAGCTCTATGTACGAGGCTATGATACAGATCGTTGCAGAGGACCAGATCGGTGTACTTGCGGCAATTTCCATGGCTCTTGCGGATATGAAGGTTTCTATCAGTCAGATCAATACTCAGGCGCTTAAGGACGGAACGGCTATCAATATCGTTGTCGGTTGCCGTAACGTTTCGCACTATGATTCTATCGTTTCACGCGTTCGCTCCTTGCCGAAGATCATTTCTGTAAGACGTGGCTTCGTGAATTAAGAGGTTTTATATGATTTGTGTAATACAAAGAGTTAATTCTGCCACCGTTTATGCCGACGGTGTCCACTCGGGCAGTATTGATAAGGGCTTGTACCTTCTGCTCGGTGTAAAGGTGGGAGATGACAAAACCGATGCGACTCTCCTTGCAGAGAAGATCTCGAAGCTTCGTATCTTCTCCGACGAAAACGGAAAGATGAACCTTTCTGTAAAGGACGTATCGGGCAGGGCGCTTGTTGTGTCAAATTTCACCCTTCACGCAAACTATGCTCACGGTAACCGTCCCGATTACCTGAACAGCGCACCTCCTGCTATTGCAAAGGAGCTTTACGAGTTCTTTATCGCCGAGCTTTCGGTAAGGATCGGCAAATGCGAAAGCGGTGTATTCGGCGCAGATATGCGTACCGAAATGTCTACCGACGGCCCTGTCACCATCGTTATGGACTCGGCTGTCCTCAGAAAATAGTTTTTAAGGATTTATATATATGATCTTAAAGGTTAACGGCGATATAAACAGATATTACGTGCAGACTCTGTGCATGGTATTCTTCCCGGGTGCGACCTTCGGTGAAAACGAGCAGCCCGGAGAGGATATTCCCGAGGTAGCGGTAGACGTTTACCGCGACAGCGAAAACACCTGTGTTACCGCCTATGCATCAATAAAGCTTAATGACAAGCTCTGTGAGGCTACCGAGAGCGTTTCTCTCGCAGAGGAAATAAATTTTGCCACCCACGAGGCTATTGCAGTTGGCAAGGCTATTTTTGCCGCAGGCAAGGAGCTGCTCGGTCACACCCCACCTTGGGGAATTCTCACGGGCGTTCGTCCTGCCAAGGTTGCCAACTCTATTCTTCGTTCAGGCAAGGGTATTCTCAAGACCAAGAAGGTTTTAAGAGATGAGTATTTCTTAAATCCGCAGAAGGCGGCTCTTGCCGTTTCGGTAGCATCGGTTGAGATGAAGATGCTGAAGAAGATGCAGCGTAACACCTGCTCGCTTTACATCTCCATTCCTTTCTGTCCTTCGAGATGCGCATACTGTAGCTTTGTTTCCTATACCACCAAGAGACTTCTTTCTATGATTGACGACTATCTCGAGGCTATGCTTATTGACCTTGACGATACATTTGATACTATCAGAAAGCTTGGTCTTAAGGTTACCACCGTTTATATCGGTGGCGGAACTCCCACGACTCTTTCTGCCGATCAGCTGGAAAAACTGCTTGGCAAGATCTGTGACAATATCGATCCCGAATCGCTTCTTGAATTCACCCTTGAGGCAGGCAGACCCGATACTATAACAAGAGAGAAGCTCAAGGTCGCAAAGGAGCACGGTGTAACAAGAATAAGCGTTAATCCCCAAACGCTTAACGACGATATTCTTAAGGAGATCGGCAGACGTCATACCGTTGAGGATTTCTTCCGCGCTTATGCAATGGCAAAGGAGATCGGATTCCGTGACATCAACGTTGACCTTATTGCAGGTCTGCCCGGAGATGATTTCAAGAACTTCTCCGAAACCGTGGATAAGATCATCGAGCTTGAGCCTACCAATATCACCGTACATACCTTCTGCGTAAAGAAGGCATCGGATGCTCTTCGTAATAATTCAAGCGTTTATTCGCTGTCGGGCGGTGATGCGGCAAAGAGCGTGTCCTATTCTCAGCTTAAGACAAAATTCGCGGGATATAAGCCCTATTATATGTATAGACAGAAAAATACCGTCGGCAATCTTGAGAACGTTGGTTTCTCCATAGAGGGTCATGAGGGTATTTACAACGTATATATGATGGAGGAATTCCAAACCATTTTTGCAGTTGGCGCAGGCGCTGTTACCAAGCTTGTTAAGTTTGACGGCAACAGCCACACCGACGCGCAGATAATGCGACTTTTCCGTCCCAAGTATCCTTATGAGTATCTTGCCGAGGAAAACGGTGAGGGCGGTAACGAGCGAAGGCTGAAGAACAAGCAGGAAATATTCAAATTCTTCGGTATGGACTCCGAGCAGTGATAAATTTTCATCATTAATATAATAATTAGAGAGATTCACTAATATGCTTTAGTGAATCTTTTCTTTTTGGAGGCAAAAATGGATAGGAATATTAATGATGAAAAAACAAAGGGTGGTATGCTTTCGGGACTTATCGGCGGAACGCTTTCGCTGACCGCATCAGCGGTTATTGTCAAACTCATTGGACTTTTTTATAAGATACCAATAGCCTCATTTCTCGGTGATGAGGGAATGGGATATTTCAACTCGGCATATACGGTTTACGCCTTCTTTTATCTTTTATGCACCGCAGGTGTGCCAAAGGCGGTTATGATATTGATTTCCGAGGCAAAGGCGAGAGGAAGGGAGTGCGATCAGAAAAAAATATTTCGTATCGCAATAATCCTATTTTTGTCGGTTGGAACCGTTCTTACCCTTTTGTTTATGACCTTCGCCCATCCTATTTCGCACTTGATAGGCAACAGCGGTTCCTATCTTACTATGGTTGCGATTGCGCCTTCAATCATATTTGTCGCACTGTCTGGCGTCATAAGAGGCTACCTCAGCGCAAATACAAGGCTCTTGGATATTGCTGTGTCACAGGTGGTTGAGGGGATTGGAAAGCTTGGTGTTGGACTCATTCTTGCGGGACTTGGCAAACGGTGGAATTTAGACCTTAAATGTATATCAGCGCTTACAATTCTTGGCGTGACCTTTGGTTCTGTTGTCGGACTTTTATATCTTCTCGTTTGCTTAAAAAGTTTTAAAACAAATGAAAAAGCAGGGCAGAATGATAATTCTATCAAAACAAGCACTGTTATAAAAAGAATTTTTTCCATATCCTTGCCGATCACCTTAAGCGCGGCATTGATGAGCGTTAGCAGCCTTATCGATCTTGGTTTAATTATGCGCAGCCTTGTGAAAATAGGCCATAACGAGAGTATGGCAGGTGCGCTTTACGGAAATTATACCACCCTTGCAGTACCAATGCTGAATCTTGCAATGTCGGTTATATCACCGATCTCCATCGCCTTTTTACCCATACTAACGAGATGCATAGTTTCCTCCGATAAGGAAGGATTTAAGCGAACGGAGAAAAGTGCGATTGGATTTAGCCAAATACTTGCCGCGCCAATGATGATCGGTCTTATCGTATATGCGAGGGAAATACTTACAATGCTCTTTAAAAAGTCAGAAATAGAGATCGGCGCAAGGCTTCTGTCGTTTATAGCGCCTTCCATATTCTTCTATTCATTATTGCTTATCATAAATACAATTCTTGAGGCGGCAGGAAGGACGCGTGCACCTCTTCTTTCAATGGCGATCGGCAGTATTGTTAAGGTGGGTGTAAGTTACTACCTTATAGTTAAGGCCGAAATGGGTATAATAGGTGCTCCTGTGGGAACTGTCATATCCTATGCGGTAGCTCTTGTTATCTCCACGTTGATCTACGGAATATCCTTCAAAAAGCATGCACCCATATTTGAGGGAAGTGTTCTCCCGTATCTGTCCTCGTTTATTGCAATCATTCTGTCGAGATTTGTATATGACAGAATCATTTTAATCATTTCACCCACGCCTGCTCTTATGTTGTCAATACTCATCGCCGCCTTGATATACCTGATAATTCTTGCTTTTTGCGGTATAATAAGACCAAAGGAGATGCAGGAATTAGCAAAATATACAAATTTATCATAATAAAATTATAGAATAAGACGAAATATACTACCAATAATAACAAAAAGTGCGATTTCCCCTTGACTTTCCTTGATTTTTCTTGATATAATGACCTTGGTAAACCAAAAATTGAAAGGATGTATACACCCATGAACAAGACAGATCTTATCAACGTAGTTGCAGCTGAGGCTGGTCTCAGCAAGAAGGATTCCGAGGCAGCTGTTAACGCTACTCTCGCTGCTATCGCAAACGCACTTAAGGAAGGTGACAAGGTTCAGCTTATCGGCTTCGGTACCTTCGAGGTTAAGGACGTTGCTGCAAGAGAAGGCCGCAATCCTAAGACCGGTGAGGTTATCAAGATTGACGCATGCAAGAAGCCCGCTTTCTCCGCTTCCAAGGCTCTTAAGGATCTTGTTAACGGTTAATTAAATGCGACTTGACAAATTCCTGAAGGTTTCAAGACTTATAAAAAGACGTACGGTTGCTAACGATGCCTGTGATTCCGAGCGAATCTCGGTTAACGGCAAGCCTGCCAAGGCTTCATATAACGTGAATATCGACGACAAGATCACGGTTGCCTTCGGTACTAAATCGGTTACCGTCAGAGTTCTTGATATTAAGGAAACTACTAAAAAAAGTGAAGCCTCGGGCATGTATGAGATCATATCCGAGATTGACGCATAAAACAGAAAAGCACCGCATATTTTCTAATGAGAATATGCGGTGTTTTTTTGCCGTAAAAAGGAGTGTACTATGGTAAAAGAGGAGAGGCGTCACACAGCACTTACTGTTAAGGAGAGAAATCGGATAACCTTAAACGGTGTTATCAACGTTGAAAGCTTTGACACCGATTACGTCACAATACAGATCAATGACGGAAAGGTGTTTATCGAGGGGCAGGGGCTTCGAATCGAAAGCTTAAGCCAGGATAGCGGTGAAATACAAATATCGGGCAGGATAAACGGTGTGTTTTATTCCAAGGAAAAGAAGGCTAAGGGCACTTTCTCCGGGTTCTTTAAATGATGACCTTCAGCGCCGGGGAGATATTTTCTTCGGTTGTATATGCATTGATTTATGGCATAGCCTTCGCTATGATGCTATCTGCTATTAAAGCAATAAAAGAGGGGGTGTCTTCTTCGTTTGAATATCTAAAGAAGGTATCCTCCAATGACAACATTTTTTCGCTGCCACGGCTAAAAAGAGTAAATTTTATACACAGAACAGGCGCTGTGGCATATGCTTTGTCTATATTGCTTTTTGCCGTAGGATTCAGCCTTTTGTCATACCTCTCACTCGACGGTCAGATACGGTTATATATGCTGATTTTGTCTTTTGCCTCGTTTTATATGTCGAAAAATGCATTTTTTGGTTTTTTGAAAAGGATCGTTTTCATCGCGCTTGGTATACCCGTATCCCTTATTGCCATAGCATTAAGGATCACCTTGAAAATCAGTAAAAGACTAACTAAAAAAGATTTATCTTCAATTAAATAAATATTTCGCGTATTTATATATATAATACTTGACAAACGAATAAAAAAATGGTAAAATATTCGAGGATTACTATAAAAGGAGCAATTTCGTATGTCAAATACTGATATTGGAAGCTATTTGTTCCACCAAGGAACTAACTATCGCGCATATGAATTCTTAGGTTGTTCGCTTTTAATGAAGGACGGCAAGTATGAATATACCTTCAGAACCTGGGCGCCAAATGCAAAGAGCGTTGGTCTTGTCTCGGATTTCACAGGTTGGACCTATGCCGTTCCTTTTTCACGAGTAACCGATAAGGGAATTTGGGAGCTTAAGTACATTTCCGATCATTCGCTTGAGCTTCATCCATACAAATTCCGTATCGAATCTAACAAGGGCTATCAGGACAAGGGTGACCCCTACGCGCGTTTTTCACGCGGTGGCTCTGACGGTGCTTCGCTGATCTTTACCGACACAAGCTTTAAGTGGGAGGACAAGCGTTGGATGTCTCATCGCAAGAAGGCGATTTCCTCCGACGGTAAATATTACATTTCTTCTCCCATTAACATATATGAGATGCACATGGGCAGCTGGATGCGTCACGAGGAGGACAACAGATATTACAGCTACAGCGAGCTTGCTGATATTCTGCCTTCCTATCTCAAGAAGATGGGTTACACCCACGTTGAGTTCCTTCCTCTGCAGGAGCATCCATTTGACGGCTCTTGGGGCTATCAGGTCTGTGCCTTCTATGCACCTACGTCGCGCTTTGGAACTCCCAACGAGTTCAGACACCTTATCAACAGCCTTCATAAGGCAGGTATCGGTGTAATTATGGACTGGGTTCCTGCTCATTTTCCGAAGGACTCATGGGGTCTTTACGAGTTTGACGGCTCGCCTCTTTACGAATATCAGGGTAGGGACAGAATGGAATCCCGTTCTTGGGGCACAAGATTCTTTGACCTTGGCAGAGAAGAGATACAGTCCTTCCTCGTATCCAACGCGCTTTATTTCTTCCGTGAGTTCCACATCGACGGACTTCGCGTTGACGCAGTAGCGTCTATGATTTACCTTGATTATGACAGAATGCCCGGTGAGTGGCATCCTAATCATCTCGGTACAAACGAGAACCTTGAGGCGACAGCCTTTCTTCGTAAGCTGAATACTGCAATATACTCGGAATTCCCCGATGCGCTTATGATTGCCGAGGAATCTACCTCCTTCGCAGGAATTACAAAGCCTGTTTCTATGGGCGGTATCGGCTTTAATATGAAGTGGAATATGGGTTGGGCAAACGATTTTTACAGATACGTTCAGACCGATCCTATTTATAGAAAATATCATCACACAGCACTTAATTTCCCGCTTATGTATGCTTTCACCGAGCAATACTGTATGCCCATCTCTCACGACGAGGTCGTACACGGCAAGCTTTCATTTATTAACAAGATGTTCGGCTCTAATGAGGACAAGTTCAGACAGGCTCGCACCTCGCTGATGCTTATGATGACCTATCCCGGTAAGAAGATGCTCTTTATGGGTACGGAATA
>JBGVRO010000013.1:0-13419 GCA_045128515.1 Eubacteriales bacterium
CTTTCAGAGAGGCTAAGGTTTATTCCGATGGCAGTCACTATATTGCCATACCTCAAAAAGAAAAGCAACCGCAAAAGAAAAAGAACGTAATTTACAGTATCGAACAGGAAGAACGAAAAGAAGAATTCGAAAAGGCTTATAAAGAAAATAACGAAAAGAAACAGAAAGAAAAGACAAAAACGATAATTAACGAAATGAAAGAAAAGTTTGAAAGTAAAGAAAAGGCAGCCGAATACGTAAAGGCACAGATGGAACGTAAAATGAGGAATTTAATAGTAAGGCGAATGCGTCTTGCGAGGAAGATAAATTTAGGTCAGTGGAACTACTTTTGCACGTTTACTTATGACGATAAAAAGCATACCGAAGACGGTTTCAGAAAGAAGCTATCTAATGCATTTAAAAAGCTTGTATCAAGACGAGATTGGTTGATAATTGGTGTTTGGGAACGCTCTCCTGCTAATAATCGTTTACATTTTCACGGTGTTTTCTACATACCTGAGATGGTAGGGGAGCTTGTGGATAAGAGAGATTACAGCACCAAAACCCACCAAATGCAGATTACAAGACAGAATACTTATTTTACGGAAAGGTTTGGAAGAAACGATTTCTCCCCGCTTGATAAAAATGCTCTTAGGTATGCAACTACGTATTTAATGAAGTATATTGAAAAGTCAGGCGAGAGGATCTTTTACTCCAAAAACACACCAACTTATTTTATCTCGGATATACTTAACGAGGACGTTGCTTGCACCGTTGGTATAGAGGATAGAAAACTACTTTTGTTTGATAATTTCTCTTGCTTCAAGGACGGTGTATATATGGGTCAAGTTAGTCCCGAGGTAATAAAGCAAATGAAAAAAGCGAACTAATTTATCTTTCGCCTGGCGGAGCGTAAACGAAATTGCCCCCTCTGTCAAGGGAAAAAACATTGCTGATAATAGAAAAAATAAAAACAACAACGCAATCTTTTTTCTTGATCCTTGACAGAGGCGTCCCTTTCGTTTTGGTTGCTCCTGCCGAAAGAAAAATGAAAAACAATTTTATAATTTAGGAGGTAAAAACTAATGAAAACAGCAGTAATTTATGCTCGTTACAGCAGTGAAAAGCAGACAGATCAGTCTATTGAAGGTCAGCTTCGTGTATGTAACGAATTTGCGGCACAAAACGGCATAATCATTGTTGACAAGTACATAGACAGAGCCACCACAGGTACTAACGACAACAGAGCCGCATTTCAAAAGATGTTAGCCGATGCAGACAATAAACCCGCATGGGACATTGTTCTGGTATATGCTCTCGATAGATTTGGTAGAAACTCTATTGAGATTGCATTAAACAAGCAGCGTCTTTCAAAGAATAACATAATACTTATTTCAGCAACACAGAGAACGTCGGTTAATATTGACGGAAGTAAAAACCTTGACGGTATTCTTCTTGAAAACGTGCTTATAGGTCTTTCGGAATACTACTCTGTAGAGCTTTCACAGAAGGTAAGGAGAGGTCAGAGGGAGAGCCGTCGCAAAGGCAACTTTCTTGGTGGCAGACCACCTTACGGATATAGAGTTGAAAACAAGAAAATCCTGATACATGAGGAGCGAGCTGAGGTTGTAAGGTTAATATTCGACCTATACGTATCCGGAAAATGTGTGCGAGAGATCCTTGAGGAGCTTAATAAGCGAGGCATTCTCTATAACGGCAAACCGATATACCAAAGTACGTTATTCAAGATTTTGAAGCTTGAAAAATACACTGGAATTTACAGATATGACGGTGAAGTTTACACGGATATGTACCCTCAAATAGTAGATACGGCGGTATTTCAGCGTGCGCAACGAATGATGGATAAAAACAAGCACGGATCCAGCAGTCGAAATACCGATTTTCTGTTGAAAGGAAAACTTTTCTGCGGTAGATGCGGTATGAAGATCAACGGCGACAGCGGAACTGCAAAAAGTGGCGAAATGAAGTTCTACTACACCTGCTCTAATAAAAAGCGTTTCCGAGGTTGCAGCAAAACGAGTCTAAAGAAGGAGGCACTTGAAAAATGTGTGATAGATGCAACACTTAAGCTTCTGAACACCCCAGAGAAAATATCCGGGCTTGCAGATGAGGTTGTTAAGCTTAACGAGCAAATATCTAAGGAACAAAGCATTCTTAATTTGCTTATTAGCGAAAGGGCTAAAATTCAAAAGTCGCTTGATAACGTTATGATAGCGATTGAAGAAGGCATAATCACCTCAACCACTAAGGCGAGGATGACCGAGCTTGAAAATTCGCTTGCAGAAATCAATATGAAGATTGCTGCCGAAGAAAGTAAGCTTGACAGGACACTAAAAAAAGAAGACGTAGAAAAGTTTATAATCGAGGCTCTTGCATCCGAGCCGAAGGCGATGATTGAACTTTTGATTGACAAGATAATTCTCTATGAGGATAGGATAGAAATATTCTATATATATGGCAATAATACTGATCCCGATGAACCCAATTTGGAAGTTCATCGGGACTTCTTTTTATCTAATCAAAAAATAAAAATAACCCAAAGGGGCTTTGAAGCTACCTTTGAGATTGAATTATAAAAAGCATCAATTATAGTACGGGAATCAGCCTCATCTTACGAGGTCTCCACAGGAGACGACGAGGCTGTGTTTCGAACCCGATTCGCGCGAGCGATGATGTGCAAAATAAGTAATTCAAATCTATGGGTTGCATAATTTGCAAAGCGCGAGTGGGTTTGATTCCTTCGTACGGGTCACCACAATAAAAAATAACCAGCCGAAATATTCGACTGGTTATATTGTGGTGACCCGTACGGGAATCGAACCCATGTTACAGCCGTGAAAGGGCCGTGTCTTAACCGCTTGACCAACGGGCCGAGGTGTGGTAGCGGATGTCGGATTTGAACCAACGACCTGCCGGGTATGAACCGGACGCTCTAGCCACCTGAGCTAATCCGCCATAGACTTAAAGTCAAACCTCGCTTTGCTATTATATCATAACGTTTTCTAAAAGTCAATAGTTTTTTTAAAGTTTTTTTATTGGTGAAATATAACTTTCTATTTATGATTGACATTAACTGTATTTAATGATATAATGTATCGGATTATAATAAAAAATAGGAGAAAATAAAATGGTAACGACATCACTTTTATCTATCGGCAGATTTGGAAGATTTGTAATCACCACGATTGCCGTTGTTCTTGTTCTGACATTGCTCGGCCCTTATGCAGTATTGGCTATTGCTCGTCAGGAAACCCCAAAAGATAATTATAACTACAGCGACAGCTTTTTAAACAGCTATGATGACGTGAGACGTCATCTTGGTGAAAGAGTTGAGATGCTGAGGGCAGAGGGGATCGCAGTAGAATACGATACATATGCGGTTGATGAGAACGATGACCTTTATATCGACAACATCTATCTCCCTGCAACAAGCGAGACTACCAATCTTATCCTTCTCACCACCGGTGTTCACGGTATGGAGGGATATATCGGTTCTGTAATGCTTGACGTTTTCTTTGAGGAGATTTATCCTACTCTCAACAGAGAAAACACAGGTATTCTCATCGTGGCTAACGTTAATCCCTACGGCATGAAGTATATGCGCCGTTACAACGAGAACAACGTTGACCTTAACCGTAACTTTATTGAGGATTGGGACAACTTCGACCTTTCCTCTAACAAGGAGTATCCCAAGGTAGAGTCCTTCCTTCAGCCTGAGGGCAAAATGGGAAATGCGTTCTGGCACGAGGTATCATTCTATCTCTCCCTTGCCAAGGAGGCGCTTACTGTTGGTGCAGGAACTATTTCGGACGCGCTTCTCACAGGACAGTATGAGTATGCAGAGGGTGTTTATTATGGCGGTAACGGTGACGAAAAGTCTACCACCTACCTCAAGGGTGTGTTTGCCAACTGTCTCGACGGCTCTTATGAGAACATTATACACATCGACATTCACTCCGGATACGGTCCTCGCTACAATATGGTAATTTTCAATTCCGTTCAGGACCCTACCACCGAGGCTGATGCAAAGGAAATGTTCGGATACGATTATATTATTGCCACCGACTCAGAGGACTTCTACGAGACCTTTGGTGACACCACCGACTATTTCTACCGTTTGGCAAGAGCGAAGGAAAGTGACAAGGAGCTTTACTCCACTTGCTTTGAGTTTGGTACTATCGGCGATGGCTTCTTTGATTCTATTCTCTCGCTTAAATATACCGTTGATGAGAACCGTCAGCATTGGTATCCTACCGACAATTCTATTACCGAAGAAATGGTACAGGAAAACTACTACGAGCTGTTCTATCCCACTGAAACGGAGTGGAGAGAGAAGACTATCGTAGACTTTAAGGATGCAATCACGGGCGTTCTTAACGCAAAGCTTAAGTAAATAAAATAAAAACCACATTGAGTGACCTTTTTAGGATGCCCAATGTGGTGTTTTTTATTTTTTTGTTTTGATATATTCGGCAACCTTTTCGGGTAGCATATCAAGAGGTGCGTTTTCTGTAATTGCTTCTCTTGCTACGGTGGAACTTACGTCCTCGAGACCTTCCGCACATTTCCACAGCTCGGTTTCATACCTGCCATGCTCAAAATTCCATTCTGCCTGCTCGCGCTCCCACTCAAGATCCTGCTCGTTGCGATATCCCTTGATGATTTTGCCGATTTCATGGTCGGTCATATAGTCGATTACAAGACCGTTTGAGTAGCTGACCATTACGTTGTCAAGATCGTCGGTTGCGATCATCAGCATACGGACTCTGTCCTCTACAGAGAACATATACTCCTTTTTGGGGTTGGTGAATACAACCACGTACACCTCATCGTACTGTGCAGCTGCGCGACGGATAATGTCAAGGTGTCCCTTGGTTACGGGGTCGTAGCTACCGGGGAGAATAACACTCATTCTGCCGCCTCCCTGCCTTCATAGAAGAGAATGTTAACGAAGGTCTTTTTGCCGTAATGGGTGGATTTTATTACCTTGTAGCCTGACAGTCGGGGGTCGTCCATAAGGATCTCTTCCTCGCCCGACTCAAGCGCAACGATAGCGCCGGGGATAATAATCTCCTTTTCAGCAAGGTAGTTTGCCGCATCGGCACAGCACTCCATAGCATAGGGGGGATCGATGAAAACAAGGTCAAACTGCTCGCGTCCCGATGCCTTTCTGATATAGTTTCTCCAGTCGCTTACAAGGAAGTGGCTCTTATCAAAGAAGCCTGTGATCTTGGCATTCTGCTTTACTATCTCCATTGCCTCGCGGGAGAGGTCGATAAATGTCGCCTTTTCTGCGCCTCTCGACAGAGCCTCGAGTCCCATCTGTCCCGAGCCTGCGAACAGGTCAAGTACGCGTCTGCCCTCAACGTCAAACTGAATGGAGGAGAAGATCGCCTCTTTTATTCTCTCGGAGGTGGGTCTTGTGTTGTCACCCTCAAGGCTGACAAGCTTTTTGCCCTTTGCACTTCCGGTAATTATTCTCATCATTTCGTTTTACCTCTTTTTTCACTGAAATACTTTACTATTCTCTCTGCGTCACCGCATCCGATACCCTTTACGGCACACAGCTCGTCTGCGGTTGCAGTACGGATCTTGCCAAGCGGCATTACTTTGAGTAGCGCTCTTGCCTTGGCAGGTCCTATGCCCTCGATCTTTTCAAGAGAGGAATGTGTCATTGTTTTTATCTTACCCTTTTGGGATGATTTTACTGCAAATCTGTGCGCTTCTTCTTGCAAATTGTAAATAAAAGCGTACATATCAAACTCTTTTGCAATTGAAATCTCGTTTTTACCGTCGGTGAGTGCCCTCGTTTTGTGGAAATCATCCTTTACCATACCGAACACGGGGATTTCAAGAGAAAGTGCTTCAAGTACTCCCTTTGCTACTCCAACGTGTGCATCTCCACCGTCAACTAAGATCAGGTCGGGCATCTCGCCAAGCGATGCGCTGCCGTCACCCACGTGCGACAATCTTCTGCTAAGAGCCTCGCGCATTGATCCGTAATCGTCTGCACCATCGGTGGTTTTTATAGAGAAGAGTCTGTAATCGCTTTTTTTAAGCTTTCCGCCCGACCACACAACCATTGATGCAACTATATTTTCATTTCCTATATTGGAAATATCATATGCTTCTATGCGACGGGGTGGCTCGTCAAGACCGAGCAGGGAAGCAAGACGGCGAATACTCTTATCCTCTCGCTCTCCTTCAAGCTTATATTGACGTGCTGATTCCTTGGCATTTTCAATAGCCATATTGCAGAGCGCACGTCCGTCACCGCGCTCTGGTATTTTAACCGTAACCTTTTTGCCTGCCAATAGGGTCAGATATTCCGAAAGTAGTCCGATATCCTCATCCTCAGCATCGAATGACAGCATAATTTCCTTTGGTATACTGCCTGCGCCGTCGTAGTATGACGCGATGAGCGAGATCGCCTCGTCGGGTGAGGGCTCGTCAAGTGCTGACAGCATAAATACACTCTTGTTCACGAGAGCACCGCCACGAATGGACAGAAGAGACATAGCTCCCACGCCTTCTGCCTCGGTAATGGCAAAGACGTCCCGGTTGACCTTAACGTCGGCAACGACCTTTTGCTTCTCGGACAGTCTTTCAAGGGCGGCAAGCTGGTCGCGTATTGCGGCTGCACGCTCGAATTCAAGCATTTCTGCCGCTTCTTCCATATCATAGCGAAGCTTTTCACGCACCTCGGCTGTATTTCCGTCAAGCACGCGCTCTGCCGAGCGAATTCTCTCTCGGTATTCCTCGGGGCTTACTCCTCCTGCACAGGGCGCAATGCATCTACCCATATCTCTGTATATACAGGGACGCTCCCTGCCGATGTCCTTGGGGAAGGAACGCTTGCAGGTTGGCAGGGCAAAGACCTTTACAACCGCCTCGAGAGCTGTGTATGCCTGTGCCGCGCCTTGATACGGACCGTAATAGCTTGCCCTGTCGCTCTTTCTGTCGCGTGTGACAAACAGCCTCGGATACTCCTCGTTTGTTACCTTTATGTAAGGATAAGATTTGGAGTCCTTAAGGCGAATATTATATTTTGGCATGTGCTTTTTTATCAGCACGTTTTCAAGAGTCAGCGCCTCTATCTCTGTCTTGCATACGATGTAGTCGAAATCATCGACCAGCGACACCATTCTAGCCGTTTTTACGGTGTGATTGTTACCCGTAAAGTAGGTTGTGACTCTGTTTTTAAGCTTCTTTGATTTTCCGACGTAAATAACGTTGCCGTCGGAATCCTTCATTATATACACTCCGGGGACGGACGGCAGAGAATTTGCCTTATCCCGAAGTCTTGCTATTCTCGACATATCCGCTCCTCCTTTTTTGGTAAAAAAAGAAAGGGTAACGAACACCAAAACCAAGCGGTCTGTGGGAAATCGTTACCCTTTGAGAGCTAACCCATATCGGGGCAACTCGATTACTTTTCGCCAAAAGCACCGTCAATAAGCTCTGCAAGTCCTGCAACCGCATCACTCTCGTCAGCACCGTCAGCAATTAAGGTGATTGTAGTTCCCTTGGAAATACCAAGAGAAAGCACACCGAGAAGGCTCTTTGCATTAACGCGACAGTCTTCCTTTTCAACCCAGATAGAGCTCTTGTAAGAGTTAGCCTTCTGTACGAAGAAGGTTGCGGGTCTTGCGTGAAGACCTACGCTGTTGCAAATGGTTACACCACGAGAAATCATGTTTTCTCTCCTTAGATTTCTTAATTCTTATCAAGTATATCAAAATTTTAACAAAAAATCAATACCTTTTTGAAATTATAAATTATTTTTTGCACTTTTTTTGAATAAATAACCTAAAAGTCGGAGTTATTTGCCCTTTGTATACTATTTAACCGATTTCGATGTCGATTACCGAGGAATCAAAGGCGCTGCTCTCCTCATAATATATCACTCTGTCGTCGTAATCGCGCTTTGCAACTCGCATGGATGCGCTACCGATACCGAATATGCACCAGAACAGATAGTATGCCGCCATATCCGACCAGATATAGTTTACCATACCGAATGCGATAAAGCCGAGAATACAGGTACCGCTAAGGTTGGATGCTCGCTCAACCTGGGAGTTTCTGACGTAAAGATGCTGGGATGATCTATGCTTTATTCTTGAAATGAGTATGAAGATAAAGCACAGTGGCGCAAGAATACCCGCCTCAAGTCCCAGCTCGATAAAGAGATTTGAGGAATCTGGGTGTCCGTATATTCCGAGCATAGCCATTTCCTCTGCAAAGCTTTCAGCACCGATACCAATACCGATGGCAATATGCTCAGACATAAGTGCAAGACTCTTGTTCCAAAGATTGAACAGGTCACCTGCGGAAATGACAGAGGGACTATAGTTGAATATAACATTCAAAACGCTGTCCGGTAGCAGCAAAACCGTAACCGACATTACGAGTAGAATGGGCAGAAGCAGTGCGGGCGCTCGGTCAAGCTTGATTATCACGTATGCACACGCGGCAAGTATAAGAGATGTGATAGCCAAAAATTCACCTGATATTACCAGCGCGATAAAACATATAATTGCCGAGGTGGAAAGAAGTCCGCGCATGTGCTTGCTTGCCTGATTCTTCATTCCGACGGAGAATATCAGTGCCGCCATAAGAAACAGGGTAATACCGTCCTGTCGTGCAAGGACATCGACAAGATGATCCTGTGTTGTGTTCACACCGTGACCGATCAGGATATAAACAACCTGAACGATGGATATTACAGCTGCCGTAGTACCCGACAGAATGATCGAATTTTGCGACAGCTCGGCAAGTCTGCGGTTGGCAATAATGTTGCTTGACAGAATGTATCCGAGAGCAAAAATAACCATCTTGACCGAACCGTAAAATGACTCCATGCCCTTGACGAATATTCCGCTTATGAGTATAAATACAAGCATTACACCGATAAGAATATCGTACTGCTCGAGATGGTAAACTCGCTTGCCGTAAGCGACCTTTCTTATAAACGAAACAACGGCAAGCAGAACTGTGAGTACGAAGACCATCTCGTATTTAGGAATATATCTTATGAAGGGAAGTGCGATAAGAGAGGTCAAAAAAACGAACTCGGGCGAGGTAAATCCAACACATACGCAAACTATTACCAGTATCGTAAGGGCAATCTGCCAAAATGGGATTACAAGTGATAGCAGTGCAGGGATCACACCGACAAATACCGCAATTACTACGGGAATGGTTCTGGAGTCCTCTGCCGACGAGTGCCTTTTCATACAGAAGAATTCGAAGAAAAGATAATCGGTAGGTCTGAAATCCTGCAGGAACACAGGCAGAGTCTTATCTACCAGCAGGAAGGGAATTGCAAGTCCTGCGATGATTATACCGACGATCGGTGTTACGATTCCTTGGTCGGACGAAATACCGAGAAAGTAAATAAGTGTGGATACAAGACCAAAGCAGAGCATTGCCGTACCGTAAATTCTCGTGGAAAGATGTGAGGTAAGCTCGGAAATCGCCTTGGCAAATCTGAAGATCGCAGTTGATTGCATTCTCTTGAGAGTATGCGTTGCGGAACCGCTTATTTCTCGGGTTACAAATCCCTTTTTCTTATTGCTTTCGTCTTTTGTTGCTCGTTCTTCTCTTTCAAAAATAGCCTTCAGAATAGAGGATTTAGCCATGCTTTGCCCTCCGTTTCTTGGGCTTCGGCTTCAGCGACTCCTCGATCTCGGGGTGACGTTCCAGCATATCGGGGCGTCGCTCTCTTGTGATCTTGACCGCTTCTTCGAGTCGCCATCTGTCGATCTTTGCGTGGTCGCCCGACAGAAGTATATCGGGTACGGCCCTGCCTCTGAATTCGCGAGGCTTGGTGTACTGAGGATATTCGAGAATACCCGACGCTACCGATTCACCCTCGTAGCATTCGCTGGAGGCGAGAACTCCGTCAACAAGTCTTGATACTGCGTCAATAACTATACACGCGGGGATCTCTCCGCCTGTAACCACGTAGTCACCAATGGATATTTCCTCGTCAACGATCTCGTCAATGATTCTCTGGTCAACACCCTCGTAGTGACCGCAGAGAAAAATAAGATTGTCGTAATGAGCAAGCTCCTCTGCTACCGAGTGTGAGAACATTCTCCCTTTCGGGGACATATAGATGACCCTTTTTGTATTCTCTTCGGGAATATCCTTGATTACACTCTCGTAGCAATCATATATGGGCTGACAGGTCATAACCATTCCGACACCGCCGCCGTAGGGGGTATCGTCGGTTTTTCTATGCTTGTCGGTTGAAAAATCACGGATATTGTGGTAACCTATCTCGATAAGTCCACCGCTTTGCGCTCGTCCGATTATACTCTCGGAAAGCACTCCGCGTACCATATCCGGAAACAGAGTCATTATATCAAACCTCATCTGCTTCATCGAAAAGACCGGGAATAGGCAAAACCCTCATTCCACCCTCTTCGCTTATCTCCTTTATAAATTCGGGCACGTCGGGGATCAATACCTCGCGTCCGTTATGCTTTACTGTATAAATTCTTCTGCCTGCAACGTCGCTGACGTCGGAGATTTTGCCGAGAGACTCGCCACTTTCGGAGTGAACAACGGGCAGACCGATCATATCCGCAATAAACATTGCGCCCTCTGCGAGAGGGATGTCCTCACGGTTGACGTAGAAAATTTTGCCACGGTAGGCAATAGCTTCTTCGCGAGAGGTGATACCGTCAATTCCCATAAGTAGGAATTGACCTGCAACAACGCAGGATACTACCTTTCTTTCGGTAAAGGAGCCGTCGCGTCCCTTGAAATATATTCTTTTAACAGGGAGAAGCACCTTTGGTGAATCGCAGAGATGCTCTACCTTGACAAGTCCCTTGACTCCGTGAGAGGTGCAGATCCTTCCGCCCTCAAGATAAGCTTGTTTCATAGTTTTATCCTTGTAAATTGTTATGATTTTGTTGTTTTGAATTTGAATGTGGGTTTGCGTTTTTTAGCAGCCTGTGTCTTTGCGCTGTTACCGGTCTTTGCCACTCTTCTTACAGGTTTCTTTGGAGCATCGTTATCCTTCTTTGTTAGAGTATCAAACACTTTTTTTGCTGCAAGAGCTCTCGCCTCCTGCTTGCTTTTTGCTATTGCTTTGGCAGATGCACCCATGCAGCGGCACTCTATAACAAACTCCTTTGAGCTTGCACTTGAGGTGGCAGATTCTCCCAAATCTCTGAACTCGGGGGAAGGCTGTTTGCTCTGTGATGCAAGCTTTTTGAGATCGGAAAGCGAACTTAAGTTTACATTATTGTTCTTTTCATCCTCTTTTTTGAGAATTTCGAGAGCTGCTTCTGCTGCAGCACTGTCGGCAATCTTTTGGTTTTTACCCTTGCCTGTGGCAACTGTTCTGTCACCAATAATTACAGCGCGCTCGTAGATTCTCTTGTGGTCGGGGCCTGATTCGGATACGGTTTTGTATACGGGTGCAGGCAGACGTCGCTTTTTGTCGGCGCACCACTCCTGCAGAGCGTTTTTGTAGCTCTGTATAGGCGGTGCTTCCTCGGAAAAATACGTTGATACGTCAAGCATACTTGCGACGACCGTTATAACTCTTGAAATGTCCATTCCGCAGTCGATATATACCGCACCAATGATGCTTTCAAACAGGTCCTCCATTACGGACGGCTCGTTTTCTATACCAAGCTTTGCATCACCGTCGCCCATAAGCAGGTACTTTTGCAAACCAAGCGCCGCCATGCTCTTTGACAGATTACGCTTGTCGCTGAGCTTTGAGCGAATGTTGGAGAAATCGCCCTCCTTCAGTCTGGTGTAAACACCATGCTCGTATCTTTCAGTCTTGTCTCTCAGCATCATGCTGATTATTGCGGTGGAAAGCACGCTGTCGCCAAAAAACTCAAGGATCTCGTTTGAGATAAATTCTCTGCCCTTGGCACCTCTGTTTTCATTGCAGAAGCTGGAACGGGTAAACGCCTGCATCAATAGGCTCTTATCCTTGAAGGTGTATCCTATTTTCTTTTCTATTTGCGAAATATGTTTTGTAAAATCCATTTTTAACCTCGGTTTGTATTTTAATGAAGCAATGAATAGATATGCCTTTAGCTCATATCAAATCTTATCAATGCCTCGCAAAAGTCCTTAGTATTCTATTGTATCATCTTTTCAAATCTATGTCAAGTGTGTTGATTGTTTTTATATATTTTGTGTTAAATAATTAACACTATTATTTTAGAGTTGAATTATTGACTTTTATGTATTTTTATGTTATAATGCAGGGTGGAGTAAAAAAACTCAAAAAATTAAATTCATAAAAGGAGAAAAACAAATGAGCGAAGAAATGAAGAATCTCAACGATCAGCAGCCTGAAGAAACTAAGGCTCCCGTTGAGGAAAAGACCGAAGCTCCCAAGCTTCCCTTCAATCTCAGCAAGAAGACTCTTGCTATTATCTGCGGCGCAGTAGCTGCAGCTCTTGTTCTTGTACTTGTACTCGTACTTGTACTTGGTGGCAAGGACGGTCACACTCACAACTATGTAAACGGCGTATGTGAATGTGGCGAAAGCGATCCTAACTATGTTGCTCCCCATACTCACAGCTTTGTAGAAGGCAAGTGCGAGTGCGGCGCGACCGATCCTAACTATGTTGCTCCTCATACCCACAACTATGTAGAGGGTAAGTGCGAGTGCGGTGCAACCGATCCTAACTACGTTCCCGAAGCAACCAACGAGTACACTCTTGGTATGGGACTCGTATTTGGCGATCTTACCAAGGCGCAGATCAATGCAACTATCGCAACTGTTATTCTTGACGAGAACGGCGTAATCGTTGATTGCAAGATCGATGCAGTTCAGAATAAGTACGAAATTACAGATACTATCGTATTCTCTAACCTTCTTACCAAGAAGGAGCTTGGCTTCAACTACAACATGGCAGCTTACGGTACTCCTAACTGGGGCACTACTGTTAAGGAGTGGTTCGAGCAGGCTGCTATCTTTGAGCAGTATGTAATCGGCAAGACTGCAGCAGAGCTCGAGGCTCTTGAGTATCAGGAGGTTAACAACCACCTTATCTCCAAGGACGAGGCTCTTCTTAACGCAGGTTGTACCATCCAGATCGGCGAGTTCGTTGATGCAGTTGTAAAGGCTTGCAACGATGAGCAGGCTATGACATTCACTACTGAGGGCGAGATGGTTCTTGGTCTTGGTGTTAACAACTCTGACAACGGTTCTACCGGTGACGATTTCGAGGCTACCGTTAATATGAACATTGACTTTGCTGCAGTTGTAACTGTTGACGGTGTAATCGTAGCAGCTCTTAACGATGCAGCACAGCCCAAGGTTGTAATCGAGGATGGTTCTGTTATCTCTACATCCGTAGGTAAGGGCGAGGGCATTCTTAAAACCAAGAGAGAGCTTAAGGAAGCGTACGGCATGGCGGGCAAGGTTGACAA
>JBGVRO010000014.1:0-34724 GCA_045128515.1 Eubacteriales bacterium
TTTGTATGTGTGATAATATTGTGTAAAACTACGCAAAACATTAACAAACGGGGAGCAAATGGTTTATGCACTATTATCAAAGATTGAGAGACCTTCGCGAGGATGCTGACAAAACACAGGCAGAGATTGCAAAGATTTTAATGATTTCTCCACAGCATTATTCGATGTATGAGCGCGGTGAGAGAGAATTGCCGATGCATCACTTTATGACATTGGCAAGATATTATAACGTATCGCTTGATTATCTTGCGGGAATGATCAACACACCGGAAAAATTAGACAGAGGATGATCAAGCCCGATTTGGTTGAATAATAAAAAAGCCTTCTCCTGTGGGAGAAGGTGGCATACGAAAACTTGTTTGAGTATGACGGATGAGGAGTTAATTCTAATGCTTTTGCTTATTTTCAAGTAAGGCACTTATACACCTCATCCGACCTTTCCGTCTTGCGACGTAAAGCCCACCTTCTCCCGCTGGAGAAGGCTTTTTTATTTGTGTTTTTTATTTCGAATTTCGAATTTAAATATACATTTCCACCGCCACGTTCAGCTTGCCTTTCTTGGAGAGCGACTGCTGACCTATGTAGATGAATCTACCGTGTCCGCGGACGGATATTTTCTCATTTTCCTTGGGAGTGTATGAGGTGGAGTCGATCTGTTTGCCGTCGGCAAAGACAAGTCGCTTTTTGAAGAGCAGCTGCGCGTCCTCGCGCGAGAGCGAAAAGACCTTTGCTATTACCGCGTCAAGCCTTTCACCGCTGATCTGCACAGTTCTGCGCTCGGTACGGTATAGCTCGCCCTCGGGTAGCTCGTCAACGATTTTTGCAGATACGTCGGTGCGCTTTACCTTGGTAAGTCCGTCGGCAATATAGCTCGCAATATTTTCAAGGGCGAAGATGTAGCCAACGTTGTCGATGATAACGATGTCACCAAGGGTGTCGCGCTCGATACCAAGGTTAAGTATAGCACCGAGAAAGTCGCGGTGGGTCAGCTTGTCTGCATATTTGGGGCTGAGCGGCTCTGCCTTGATAACCGAGATCGGATAGGGCAGAGAATAGCCAAGCTCTTCCTCTGAACCAAAGCGGATTATCACTCGCTCGGCACCCTCTGCACCGCCAAACGCTTCGTAGTGGATACCGCGAAGCTCTTTTTTTATCTCGTTAAACGCCGACTGCTCGGCAAGACCGAGAAAGTCGGTGAAAGTAAAGATGCCCGAGTTAAATGACTTGCGCCCAAGCTCGATAAATCTACGTTTTATTAAATCAAGGTCTGCCGTCATGCCATAATGTCTACGGGGTAGAGGATCTTAAGCTGGTTGATCTTCTTCTCGTATGCGGCGCGGCGCTTTTCAGAGAGCATAGCCTCCTTGATCTCGCCTGCGATCTCTGCGAGAGGAATGATCTCTGCCTCGTTCTTTGCGTTAAGCTTGATGAGGTGGTAGCCGAACTGAGTCTTGACGGGAGTCTCGGAGATCTCGCCAACCTGCATTGCAAATACTGCTACGTCAAACTCGGGCACCATCTGACCTCTGCCAAAGTTGCCGAGATTACCGCCGTTCTGACCTGAGGGACAGCTGGAGTTTTCCAAAGCAGCCTGCTCGAAGGAGATCTCGCCTGTCTTGATCTTTGCGAGAATCTCGTTAGCCTTTTCCTCGCTGTCAACGAGAATGTGGCTTGCGTTTACACTCTCCTCGCCAACGAATCTCTGCTTGTTTGCGTTGTAGTATTCTTCAACCTCGCTATCGGTTACTGTTACACCCGAAACTGCCTTGTCGGTTGCATAGCTGATAAGGAGATTTTCGCGTACTCTTGCAAGCTCTGCCTTGAATGCAGGCTCGGTCTCGTAGAGATTTGCTCTCGCCTCGATGAGGAGAAGCTTGCTTGCGATAAGCTGACCGAGAACCGCCTGTCTGCCCTCGGGATTATTGTATGCCTGACCTCTGGGGCCAAGACCTGCAATTATCTCATTTACCTCGTTCTCGGTAATGGCAATGCCATTTACTGTTGCCAAAATTTTGTTTTCCACGTGTTTATACCATCCTTAAATTTAATTATTTCTTAAACCTTTGGGGTAATGGTTCTTCACCTTACCGCCGCTGATCTTACCGCCACCGAGAGCTACACCCTCGTAGGTTACGGCACACCAGCCGTTTTCATTTGTTTTTGCGTCGATCTCCTCGCCTCGAAGATATTTTTCGGTCCTCGGATCGTCCTTTGTGAGATTTTCCTGTCTCTTAAATCTGTGTCCGTAGGCAGAGAAGAATTGATGATGGGGGAAGAAGTTGCCCTTCTTAACCTCGCCCAAGCTGACTCCCGGCATAAATACCGAATAGGGCGGAATGGGAAGGTCGTGGGAAATGAGTACGATCTGCTCGCCCCAGAGGATAAATCTGCCATTTATTTCGCCGCTAATGTTATCGGAAATGAATTTCTTAACAACTGCGATTTCGTCCTTCGTAGGCGATTTTACACTTTCTTTGTAAAGTATGGTTGACAAATTACCTGAATTTTCGTCTTTTTTCATCAAAGCGATGAACTGTCCCTCACCACGTGTAAGGTGAGGATAGAAGCGCCTTGCTTGTGTCATTTTGCCTATTCCGTCGGCTGTTGCAGCCTTCATTTTTTCGTCCACCTCGCATAGGCTGAACTCGGGGTGATTGTTAAGGAAATCTAAAACGGTATCCTCGTTTTCTTCCTTTGAGTAGGTGCAGGTGGAGTAGAGCAGATAACCGCCCGCCTTGACTGTGGGCGCAAGGTTGTTCAGTATCTCGCGCTGTCTGTCGGCGCAGAGTCTGACGTTGTCCTCGCTCCACTCGGTGATAGCCTCGTCGTACTTTCTGAACATACCCTCGCCCGAGCAGGGTGCATCGCACAAAACAAGGTCGAAATAGGAGTCGAACATACCGCCGATCTTTGCGGTGTCAAGAGAGGTGACAACGGCATTTTTAATGCCTAATCTCTCGAAATTGCTTACAATTATCTTCGCGCGCTTGGGCACGTACTCGTTTGCGAGTAGAGTTCCACCCTCACCGATTGCACTTGCAAGCTGAGATGCCTTGCCACCGGGGGCAGAGCAGGCGTCGAGAACCTTCCAACCCTCTCCCACGTCAAGCGCCTTTACGGTCGCCATAGCGCCCGGGTCCTGCACGTAGAACATTCCTGCGTGGTGCTCGGCTGTTGTACCGATGCGCTCTATCTCCTCAGGGATAAATCCGTCATCAGCATAGCTGATGGGGGAGAGTGTAAGAGAGGTTTTAGAGAGAAAATCCTTAACCGAAATCTTCGTCGTGTTAATTCTTATTGCCCTGACGTTCTTCTCGCCAAGCGCATTTTCAAATGCCGCGTAATCCTCGCCCAGCATTTCCTTTATTCGCTCTGTAAATCTTTCGGGAAGCATATATCTCTCCTTTCATCGGTTGGGTTTAGATTTTTTACCTGATTATTATACACCATCAAGCTTTTTTTGTCAATGGTGAATAAAGGTATTGCAATTTCCTTTTTTATATGGTAGAATAAATTGATATAATATGTTTTGTTGGAGGAAAAATCCATGGATTTTGTTTCTAATGATATACAGACCGACAAGGTTGTGAAGATCCGTATCGAGGCGGTTGGGGGAGATCTTGACCGCGTTGCCACAAGATATCCCTTGTCCTTTATGAATGAAATGGCAAGACAGCTTACCGTTGCTATCGAGTCTGCTACCGGCATCAGCGGTATTGCAGACAGCTCGGTTGAGCTGGTTATGATATTTGCGCCCAATACCTATCTTGAGCATATATCCGGCAACGTTACCTATCGCAGACTTGTGCTTGTTGATGCGGTAAGCGCACCAAGAGATTTCTGGGTAAAGTGGACTCGCCTTGAGGCTGTTTCGGGCGAATACAATGCCGACAATATTCTTTTCGAGCTTGGCGAGGACGTTGAGCAGAACGTTCGTCAGAGAGAGTATAAGTACCTTCTCGCCACAGGCAAGGAAAAATACCATAACTCTATGGGCAGAAAAAAGGTTACCGAATGGCGTGAGGTGTTGAGACGCGCCGTTAAACGCGGTGAGCTTACTATGCCCGAGACCGACTACGAGCTTGCACCCGAGACCCTTGAGCTTGAGGCGAGAATTGCCGATATGCTTGGCTTGAAGATCGAGCAGAAACAGCCCGAGAGCGAGGAGACCGATTGCGTTGAGAGCGCACCCGAGAGCGACGAGTACACTCGCGCCTTGGAAAAGGCACGACAGATGCTGGAATCCGAGCCTGAGGAGGATGAGGAGCTTACTCTTGCGGAGCTTGCCGACGAGATCGTAGACGAGATGGACGATGACGAGGAGCTTGAGCTTGACGGCGGTGAAGACGAGGAGCTTGAGATCGAAATTGAGGTTGAAGAAACCGAGGACGAAGAGGAGTCTGCCGACGAGGAGCTTGAAATCGAGATTGAAGCTGAAGAAACCGATGAGGAGTCGGATGACGACTTTGAGGTGGATGAAGTTGAGGAAGACGAAGCCGACGGTGAGCCTGATATATTCGAGGACGCTGAGACCGACGGTGACGATGACATAGAGGATGAGATCGATCCCGAGCTTGAGATAGATGAGTCCGAGGAGCTTGCCGAGGACGAGTTTGAGCAGTTTGAAATTGAAGAGCCCGAGAGTGAAGAGATTTTCGCGGATGACGAGCTCGAAGAAGATGATACCGAGGAAGGCGAAGAAGCTGTGACGGAAGAAGCGGAGGAATTCACCTTTGAAGATGATACCGAAGAGGTTGAGGCCGAAGAGGAGGAGATCGACACCGTAGAGACCGAGGAGCACGAGATTTGTGAACCTGAGGAATTTATCATCGGCGAAGTCGAGGAGACTACAGACCCCGAGCCCGAGATTACCGTAGAGGTTGTTGAGATCGAAGAGCCCGAGGCAGAAGTAGTAGAAGAAGAGGCAGGGGACGAGCTTCCAGAGATGGAGGTTGAGATCTACGAAGAGCCTTACGTTGAGGTTGAGGTAGTAGAGCCTGCAGCCGATGAGTCGACCGAAGCTGATGCCGAAGCCGAGGCATATCATTTTGAGATAGAGTCTCCCACCATTGCCGATCGCGTGGCTGAAATACGCGAGCAGGTTGAGACCAAGATCCGACTTGAGTATGAGATCCGCGCCAGAGAAAAGGCTGAGGAGGAGCTTGCAAAGCTTCGTCAGCAGCTTCAGCAGACCCATACCGCAAGCGAGCTTACCATAGCCGAGCTTAAGAGAGAAAACGAGAGACTTCGTACAGAGTACGACCGTCTGCTCGAGCAGATCGAGAGCGAGCGTTTTACCAGAGAATCTGAAGAGGCGAGACGCCGTCTTGAGGAAAGACAGCTTCGCGATCAGATAGAGACACAGCTTCGTGCCGAGGCTGACGAGCGCGAGAGACTTGCAGAGTCTGCAAGATTGGCTCTTGAGGAGCAGCACAGACTTGAGATAGAGAACGCCCGTATCGCCCGCGAGCGAGAGGAAGCGGAGTTTATCGAGGCGGAGAGGATCAGAAGGGAAGAGCACGAGAAGGAGCTTGCGGCTATCCGCCAGGCAGAGCTTGACCGCATCGCCCGTGAGCGAGAGGAAGCCTTCGAGCGCGTTAAAACCGCCATGCCCGAGATGGGTGACGGCAGACCCTACTTTGCTACCAAGGTGGTAAAGCTTCTCTTCCGTAAGCACGTTGACCCCAATATCACCACACATATTCAGCAGATCATCAAATCCACCGTAGATTATTACGGCAAGGACGGTGTATATTTGAGAATTAAGGCAACCGTGCCCGACGTACATACCGTCGTTCTTGAATTCATCAATATTCCTATGGAAGAAATGCCTCTGCTCGGCAATATAATTAAGGTTCTCGGCAACTGCGGACTTGGTATTACCAAGGCTATCGTGGAATAATTATAAAATAATAACTATACCGCTCCAAGCAATTTTTGGGGCGGTTTTTGGTGAAAATAGATAAATCGAAATTGTAAATATATATAAAAATCATCAAAAGTGAGAAAATTTACAAAAACTATTGACAAACATATTATTTAGTGTTAAAATGTGTTGTAACTGTGCGAATGGGTGAACTATGCCATTTTGACAGTAATAATAATTAATTTATTTTTCGTGAAAGGAGGAAAATCATGCCAACCTTTAACCAGCTCGTAAAGCAGGGTCGTAACGACAAGACCTACAAGTCCAAGTCTCCCGCACTCCAGAAGGGCTTCAACGCTCTTAAGAATGCTCCCATCGACCAGTCTGCACCTCAGAGAAGAGGCGTTTGCACCAAGGTTACTACCACTACCCCCAAGAAGCCTAACTCCGCGCTTCGTAAGATCGCCAGAGTAAGACTTACCAACGGTATGGAGGCTACCACCTACATTCCCGGTATCGGCCACAACCTTCAGGAGCACTCCGTTGTTCTTATCAGAGGCGGACGTGTTCGTGACCTTCCCGGTGTACGTTATCACATTATTCGTGGTACACTTGATACCCAGGGTGTTGCTAACCGTAAGCAGAGCCGCTCCAAGTACGGAGCAAAGCGTCCGAAGAAGTAATAGGTTATTTTCGGACTAAATGTGCTCACGTGCTGTGATGTTAAAGCTGTTTAGATTTTCCTAAACCCATCTATATTACAAGACGAGCACTTGCGAATTGTTTAATATTCGAGTACCTATGATATCATTTTCTAAATTTAATGAAGGAGGGAAGTACAGTGCCTAGAAGAGGTCAAATTTCCAAAAGAGATGTATTGCCTGATCCGTTGTACAATTCCAAGCTTGTAACCAAGCTCATCAACAACATTATGTACGACGGTAAGAAGGGCGTTGCTCAGAGAATTGTATACGATGCTTTCGCAATGATCGAGGCAAAGAGTGGCGAGAACGCACTTGATGTGTTCACCGCAGCGCTTGAGAACGTTATGCCCGTTCTCGAGGTTAAGGCTCGCCGTATTGGTGGTTCTAACTACCAGGTACCCATGGAGGTACGCCCTGAGCGTAGACAGACCCTTGGTCTTCGCTGGATTATTTCTTATTCCAGAAAGCGTGGCGAGAAGACCATGGCTGAAAGACTTGCCAGCGAGATTATGGACGCTAAGGCAGGCATGGGCGGTTCTTTCAAGAAGAAGGAAGACACCCACAAGATGGCAGAAGCAAACAAGGCTTTTGCTCACTACAGATTTTAATCGATATAAATAAGGAGAAATTAGGTAAATGGCAAGAGAATATTCGCTTGAACGTACCAGAAATATCGGTATCATGGCTCACATCGATGCCGGTAAGACTACCACAACCGAGAGAATCCTTTTTTATACCGGTAAAACTCACCGTATAGGTGAAACTCACGACGGTTCTGCTACCATGGACTGGATGGCACAGGAGCAGGAGAGAGGTATCACAATTACCTCTGCAGCTACTACCTGTTTCTGGGTTCCTACCAGATATCAGAATGATCCCGCAGCAGCAAAGGCTAACAAGTACCGTGTCAACATCATTGACACCCCCGGTCACGTTGACTTTACCGTTGAGGTACAGCGTTCTCTTCGCGTACTTGACGGTTCTGTAACTGTTCTTTGCGCTAAGGGCGGCGTTGAGCCCCAGACCGAAACCGTTTGGAACCAGGCAAACGAGTATAAGGTACCCAGAATGTGCTACATCAACAAGATGGACATTATGGGTGCGGATTTCTTCCGCGTTGTTAAGATGATTAAGGACAGACTCCGTGCAAACGGTGTTCCTGTTCAGCTTCCTATTGGTAAGGAGTCCTCCTTCCGCGGTATCATCGACCTCATGGAGATGAAGGCTGACGTTTATTACGACGACCTTGGTAAGGACATGAGAGTTGAAGAGATCCCCGAGGATATGAGAGAGCTTGCTGAGGAGTATCGTGCAGCAATGGTTGAGTCCATTTGCGAGACCGATGACGAACTCATGGACAAGTTCTTCAATGAGGAAGAAATTACCGTTGAAGAGCTTAAGGCTGCTCTTCGTAAGGCTACCATTGATAACAAGATCATTCCTGTTTGCTGCGGTACCTCTTACAAGAACAAGGGCGTTCAGAAGCTCCTTGATAATATTATTGATTATATGCCCGCTCCCACTGATATTGAGGCTATCAAGGGTATTAACCCTGAGACCGGTGAAGAGGATTGCCGTCACGCAAGTGATGATGAGCCCTTCTCTGCGCTTGCCTTCAAGATCATGACCGACCCCTTCGTTGGTAGACTCTGCTTCTTCAGAGTATACTCCGGTTCGGTTACAAAGGGAACTGCAGTTTATAATTCTACTAAGGATAGCGACGAGAGATTCGGTCGTATCCTTCAGATGCATGCAAATGAGAGATCTGATATCGACATTTGCTATGCAGGTGATATCGCCGCTGTTGTTGGTGTAAAGAACACCACTACCGGTGACACCTTCTGTGATGAAAAGCATCCTATCATCCTCGAGTCCATGGTATTCCCTGAGCCCGTTATCCGTCAGGCTATCGAGCCCAAGACCAAGGCCGGTCAGGAGAAGATGGGTCTCGCACTCTCCAAGCTTGCAGAGGAAGACCCCACCTTCCGTACCTACACCGACGAGGAAACAGGTCAGACCATCATCGCAGGTATGGGTGAGCTTCATCTTGAGATCATCGTAGACAGACTTCTTCGTGAGTTCAAGGTTGAGGCTAACATTGGTGCTCCTCAGGTTGCTTACAAGGAGACCATCAGAAAGCAGGTTTCTCAGGATACAAAGTACTCTCGTCAGTCGGGTGGTAAGGGTCAGTACGGTCACGTAAAGATCACTATCGAGCCCAATGAGACCGGCGCAGGCTACGAGTTCGTTAACGCAGTTACCGGTGGTGCTATTCCCAAGGAGTACATCCCCGCTGTTGATAACGGTATCCAGGGTGCAATGCAGGCAGGTGTGCTTGCAGGCTATAATGTAGTTGACGTTAAGGTTACCCTTTACGATGGTTCTTACCACGAGGTTGACTCTTCCGAAATGGCGTTCAAGATTGCCGGTTCTATGGCATTCAAGGAGGCTATGAGAAAGGCTGATCCCGTTCTTACCGAGCCTATCATGAAGGTTTCCGTAACTACTCCCGATGACTACCTCGGTAGCGTTATCGGTGACGTAAGCTCTCGTCGTGGTTCTGTTGACTCCATGGAGCAGATTACTGCAGGTGTTACCAGAGTATACGCGCACGTTCCGCTTGCTCAGATGTTCGGTTACGCAACTACTCTTCGTTCTATGTCCCAGGGCCGTGCGGTTTACGTAATGGAGCCCGACGGATTCATGGATGTTCCTAAGTCTATCCAGGAAGAAATCATCAAGAATAGATCTAAGTGATAAAATTTTGCAGCATCGAAAGGGTTTAATCCTTTCTATCGCCGATTTTCACCTCTCGACGTAGTCGTTTCTACGCCTTCGGGATGAAAATCGACGATTCCTGCTAAAATTTTCTCTACTTAGATATCTGTCTCACTTGGTGAGAAATCTTCAAAACTAAGTTTCTGACCGACGCAAGTCGATTAGATATACCAAATTCAAACAAAAAACTAAAAAATATTTTTAATAAGGAGATTATTAAAATGGCAAAGCAGAAGTTTGAAAAAACCAAACCCCACGTTAACATTGGTACTATCGGTCACGTAGACCACGGTAAGACCACCCTTACTGCTGCAATCACTAAGTATCTTTCTCTTAAGAACGGTTCTGAGTTCCTTGATTACAGCCAGATCGACAACTGCCCCGAGGAAAGAGCTCGTGGTATCACAATCAACTCCAGACACGTTGAGTACCAGACTGACGCTCGTCACTATGCTCACGTTGACTGCCCCGGCCACGCTGACTACGTTAAGAACATGATCACCGGTGCTGCTCAGATGGACGGCGCTATCCTCGTAGTTGCTGGTACTGACGGCCCTCTTGCTCAGACCAGAGAGCACGTTCTTCTTGCTCGTCAGGTAGGCGTTCCTGCACTCGTTGTATTCATGAACAAGTGCGATATCGTTGACGACGAAGAGCTCCTTGACCTCGTTGAGATGGAGATCCGTGACCTCCTTAACGAGTACGATTTCCCCGGTGATGACATTCCGATCATCCGTGGTTCTGCTCGTGAGGCTCTCACTTCTAACAATGGTCCCGACGCTCCCGAGTTCGATTGCATCAAGGAGCTTATGAATGCAGTTGATACCTACATTCCTACTCCCGACAGAAAGGCTGACCTTCCCTTCCTTATGCCCGTAGAGGACGTATTCTCTATCTCCGGCCGTGGTACTGTTGCTACCGGTAGAGTTGAGAGAGGTACTATCAAGATGGCTGACGTTGTTGAGATCGTTGGTCTTAAGGAAGAGGCATCTACTACCGTAGTTACCGGTATCGAGATGTTCCACAAGCTCATGGACTTCGCAGAGGCAGGCGACAACGTAGGTCTCCTTCTTCGTGGTGTTGACAAGAAGTCTATCGAGAGAGGTCAGGTTCTTTGCAAGCCCGGCTCCATCAAGCCCCACACCAAGTTCGTAGGTCAGGTTTACGTTCTTACTGAGAAGGAAGGCGGCCGTTCCAAGCCCTTCTTCTCCGGCTACAGACCTCAGTTCTACTTCAGAACTACCGACGTTACCGGCGTTATCACTCTTCCCGCTGACGTTGAGATGTGCCGTCCTGGTGACAACGTTGATATGAACGTTGAGCTTATCACTCCTATCGCTTGCGAGAAGGGTCTTCGTTTCGCTATCCGTGAGGGTGGTAGAACCGTAGGTTCCGGCGTTGTATCTGAGATCCAGGAATAATTTTTGATTAGGATTTATTTCTTATCAAATAGATAACAGTTTCCCCGATGTCCTTTTTGGGCATCGGGGAAATAAAACAAAAAAACATATAATATATAGCAAATAACAACAAAATAAATTCTTTGGGGAATGGTGAGCCGACAAAAACAGTTGATAACTGTTTTTGGCGTAGCGAATGCGCAGAAACAAGGAGTAATGGGAGTGAGGCCTGTCCTCACGAGCAGTACGACTATGTTTCAAGAGGCAGATTCCATACCGGCAGTAAGGTCTTTTGACTAAGTCTGCGAAGGGTAACGCGTTTACCCCCGATGAGGTGAGATTCCTCAACCGACGGTAAAGTCCGGATGATAAAAGAAGCTTTTGCTATCAGTATCCGTTCTGCCTTGGGGCAGAGTAGGGTATAAATAGCTTGCGACCTCGGAGATTATCCGAGGCTTTTCTTTTTCCCCTCTGTATGAGAAAGGAAATAATATGAATAGAAAAACTTCACTTGATATAAAGAAAACGGCAAGTATAGCAATGCTCAGTGCGCTGGCATTTCTTGCAAGACTTGTTTTCAAAATTCCCGTAAGCTTCCTTACCTTTGATATTAAGGATACCGTTATTGCTCTCGGCGGACTTGTGTTTGGCCCTGTAAGCGGAGTGGTTATTGCTCTTGTGGTATCTTTGGTTGAGATGATTATCAGCGAAACCGGTCCAATCGGTTTTGTTATGAACTTTGTTTCTTCTGCTGTTTTTGCAGGAGTTGCTTCTCTGATTTATAAGTTTAAAAGAACGTTTAACGGTGCTATTATCGGTCTTTATTCCTCCGTTGCGGCAACAACCGCCGTAATGCTTCTGATGAACGTTATTCTTACACCTATATATCAGGGTGTTCCCAGAAGTGCCGTTATTGCAATGCTGCCCACACTATTCCTGCCCTTCAACTTTGCTAAAACGTTGCTTAATGCCGCTATCGTTATGCTGATCTATAAGCCGGTGGTTGTGGCGCTT
Organism: Eubacteriales bacterium; assembly: GCA_045128515.1. Lineage (GTDB taxonomy): Bacteria > Bacillota > Clostridia > Oscillospirales > CAG-272 > UBA1740. Next base: position 11,763 of record JBGVRO010000014.1, read on the forward strand.
CGTAAGGCGAAAATACTCGAGGGAAAGACAATGGATGTTAAATTTGGAAAGCAATCTGTTATTACAATTATCATATCATCTGTGTCACTCGTTGCCGCGATTGTTATCTTTGTAATACTTAATAATAAATAATTTTAGCCTTGTTTTGCATATTATAGTTTGCAAAACAAGGCTTTTTATATGAAAAAGCCCGACTGCCAAGTGACAGTCGGGCTAATGTTTTAATTAAGTTAGACCGTAGATATTCTTACGAAAATCAATACCATCTGTGATACTTTGGAAGATAAGCCTTGGGGGTAATACCGAAGATCTTTCTGAAGAAGTTGAGAATTGCCTGCCAGATTCTTGCGAAGAAACCGAGATTCTCATTGCCATCAGAGGGGGTGTCGGGCTGAGTGGGCTGTTCGGGCTGTTCGGGCTCAACGGGAGCCTGGGGATAGATAGATATAGCAGCCTTCTTGTAACCGCAAACGGTACATTCCTGATGCTTTGCGCCGGGCTGATTGCCTTCTACCTTCTTGTCGATGATCCAGATAAAGTCGTGGGCACTAACTTCACTCTTGTTTCCGCAGGGGCAGAGGTGCCAGTGGGACTTTGTATCAAGGTTGTACCAGCTTCTGCTGAAGCTACATTCCTCATCCTCCTCGAGAGTGATCTCGTAGGAAGCAGTTCCGCCAAGCTTGGTGTCCTTTACGTTAGCAGGAGCATTATCCTTGATCTGAAGGAATCCGCCCATATTAATAGTACCGTCAGCATTTCTTGTAATCATATCAATGCTGAAATCGATAGTTACGAACATATCCTTTGTGATCTCAATACCTGCGGTGTTCATAGACTTGCCTGCGCTTACGTTCCAATAATAGTTGCTTTCGTTGATGTAATCATCCTTTACCTGAGTACCGACACCCTTAAGGTTTTCTGCCTTGTCAAGATGCTCGGTTCTGAAGGAAATGATACCACTTGCTACAAACGAAGTGTTGTCTGCGGTATTAGTATAGAGAGCTACGTTGTAGTTGCCGTTGTTAAAGCTTATAGAGTTCTTAACGATAATATCAGGGCAGGAGTTACAGTCGATACCCTTTGCAAGGTTGTTCCATGCAATAGAGTTTTCGAGCACGTGCTTGCCGGGAAGGCTTTCGCCACCCATCTTGAAGCCGTTACCGTTACCCTGACCCTCGAGGCCGGGAACAAAGCCGTTTTCAAACGCGATACAGTTACGGATAGTAACCGCACCGATCTCACCGCTTTCAACCTTGGAATAAAGGTCCCAACCGTCGTCTGCGTTGTGGTATGCGATACAACCGTCGAATACGTTACCGTCACCTACGGTAAGCTTTGCTGCAAAGCCGTCTGCATCCTCAAAGCCGCTGTCGTAGTTGCGGTAAGCGGTACAGTTAAGAATAAGGTTATAGCTGGGCCAATCCTCGTAGAGATCCGAACCGGAAAGACGGCTGAGCTGAATACCGGTGTTGCCGTTTTCATATGCGTTGATCTGGTCGAGAATATTGTGGCTACCCGAGATCTGCAGACCCTTCTGTCTATCAGCCGAGCCTGTAACGTCAAATCCACGGAGATACCAATAGTCACCTGCAAGGGTAAAGCCATTGTACAGACCCTCAAAGTCGATTACGGGACGTGTCTTTGCCTCGGGATCGGCGATAAGTCTGATCATTGCATCGGCTGTACCGTCCATGCTTCTCGCAATTGTGAGCGATGTTCTGGGCTTGTATGTACCCTCCATAAGAACAAGGGTCTGACCGGGATAAGCGTTTTCGATTGCAGTGAAAAGATCAAAGGGATTCTCTCTTGTACCGTCAGCCGTTGTAGTATAAGGCTGGACGCTGGGAGAAACGTAGATAGTCTTTCTGTGGTAGTTACCACGGTTATACATTAAGGTGTGAACCAGATTGATAGGTCTCTTGCTGGAAAGCTCAACGTAATCACCGAGAACCTGATTGGGATCGGGAATAAACTGAACCTTGATCTGGTTTTCATCGTAGTGCTTAAGGCTGATGTTGGTTCTGAATCTCTGATTAGGATTAAGCTGAACGTTCTCGGCAATAACGCTATTCTCATAGGTTACGTTAAGAGTACCGCCAACGTTAACGTCTACGATAAGCTCGTATTCATCACTTGTAGTTACGTTACCTGAGTTTACGGTAACGGTAGGAGTAACCTTGGTGATAGGAGGATGCTCGATGGGTCTGTCATCCTCGGATGCAAGGATTGTGGTAAGCTCAACGTCAGAGAAGGTAGCAGTTACGTTTCTTGCAGCGAAGAAGCCTGCGTATACGTAGTTCTCGTCGAGGTGGTTGAGTGCCTCGGGATCGTAGAACTTCTTCTGCATAACCATCTTGCCGTCTTTGTCATAGTGAGTGATAAAGTAGCCGGAATTGTTCTTCTCGATCTCCATTATGTACTCGGTAATAACTCTGTCAGTAAATGTTCCGGTAGGCTCCTTGGTATAATTACCGATAACGTTGTAGTCACCGCCCTTGGTAGTAAGGTCTGCCGCGGTTCTGTCAAGAGTATAGTTACGGGCTACGTAATAGGTGTTGATTGCCTGGCTACCGGACATTTCGCCATTTTCGGTGTCGCCCTTACCCTCGATGAGGTGGAGATTCTCATTGGTAACACCGGTTCTTGCTACAACACCGATACCAAGCTTCATAGAGAACTTGGTAAGAGAGCTGTCAACTACCTTTATATCAATGATCTCGTCGTTGTCACCGTCATACTTGTACTCGATCTTGGTAGAACCTGCAAGATAGGAGTTGTTCCAGAAGTTCTTTGTATCACCGTGTTCACCAACTCGGTCGGTAACGAGAAGACCAAAGCCCTCCTGACCGTTGGATATTGTCCAGGTGTCAACCTTTACTCTCGCGCGGAGAGTGAAGTTGTATTCGGTGGGGATTGCGGTATAGTAGAATGCAAGACCGTCCTCTGCAGCAGGCTTGATCTTACCTGCGGAAGAGGTGATGGTTACGAAGCCATTATCGTTTATAGATCCGGTGTAGCTGTTCTTGCTCTCGCTTGCGGAATCACCGAACGCTGAGAAGCTCCACTCGCGCTTTTCTTCAAGGGTAGCTACAGTGGATTTAGCTCCGGACTTAAGCTCCTCGCTGCCACGAATGGCAGAAACAACGTAGGAGTATTCCTGACCTACGGTAAGTCCGCTTGCGGTGTATGAGAGATAGCTTGCATCAAGAGTAGCAACCTTTACGCCGCCTTGATATACAACGTAGGATTCTGCCTCGTGCACCTTGCTCCACTTAACCTGGATCTTACCTTCTCCAAGGCTGGTTACACTGGAGATATTGGGAGCTAAAAGAACGAATGTGAAGTCTGCCTGAATTCCTTCGCTAACCTTCTTGTCACTGCCTGCGCGGTGAAGCTCTGCCTTAAAGGTATACTTGCCGGAGTCGGCAGGAATAAAGCTGAGCGTGTGCTGACCATTTTCAATTACAGAGCCTCTTGTCTGCACAAGCTGACCTGCCTCGTTATACATATGAACGAGAAGCTCGTCTGCTCCGTCGTGACCAACAAGGCCGTTAACCTTAACCTCTACGTTGCCAAGTCCGTCGTCGGTAGCAGATGTGATCTGAGGTGCAGAAACGGTTGCCCAATCTGCTCTTGCAGCAGGGGTCGCACCATCCTCGGAATCGGTAACTTCTATTTTATAGAAGTAGTTGCTACCGCCGGAGTTACCAATGTAGTATATGCCTGCATCAGGAACCTGAACTTCGGAAATAAAGAGGTCGTTCTTAATACCGTCTGTGCCATCGTTAACGTGGTCGGAGGGGATCTGTACGGTGGCTACTGCGGCACCGGTCTGTGAGTAAACTGCGGGAACTCTTCCGGCATCACCGCATGCCCACCAGATCTTGATCTTGGCAGAGCCGTTTGTTTTAATTTTAATAGTATTGAGTACCTGATCGCCAACATAGGACTTGTCGCCCCATGCGATTCTCTGAGTAAATGGCTGACCGTCAGGGAAAGTCTTGGAGTTAGACTCAACCTTGGTCTTTGCGCTGTAAATGAGTGTAAAGAAGTTGTTTGTACCTGCACGCTCATATTCGCCGTCATACTTAGCAGCCACAGCGAAGGATTTAATATCCTCCGCGTTGAGTACGTACGTACTGTTAGCGTTTTCAGCGCTTCCTGAAATGGTGAATACAAGAATCATTGACATCATCATAGCGAGTGTCAACGCAAGAGAAAGTATTCTTTGGAGCTTTGCTGTTTTCATTTTAGTTCTCCTTAAATTATTTGTATTTTTTTGATATTTATACATATACATTTTAACATAATGATAATTAAAAAACAATAATAAAATTTATTAAAAGGTGAAAAAACAAAAGTTTTTTCAGTAACCCTTGTGCAATTTAAACAAAAATAATATCAAAAAAACAACAATCTGCCTTGCAAAAAAATAAAGACCGCGCAGAGTCTTATATCGCTCTGCGCGGTCGTGGGTGATTTCTTCGGTTTTACCAAATCTGTCAGACCCTCTTATTTTATTTTTCGGACTTTTTCGGTTTTACCAAATATGGCAGCCCTTTTAGTTTGATAAGGGGATAGGCAGATTTGAGGGAAAAGTGGCGTTTGCGACCGAAGACGTACAAAGGTACGTCGAGAGTTCAGCAAACGTAGCGAAGCGGCATTTCGGCAGTGAATTGCGTCGATGACGCAAGAGCCGAAATGTGACCGAGCCGTAGCGAGAGGTAGAAAAAGTCCATTAAATTTGAAGAAATCCGCAGGATTTCAACCTAAACACTGTTAAATTTTCAAGTTCTTGCTTGATTTGAGGTTTATTTATTTTTCGGACTTTTTCGGTTTTACCAAATATGTCAGCCCCTATTATTTCATGTTAGCAACCTTTATTCTACCTGCGGCTCTGGCAATCTTCGCCTTGGCAATGCGCTCGTCCCGGTCATCACTGATATTCTGCAGTCTCTGCTCGGCCTTCGCCTTTGCTGCCTCAGCGCGTTTTACGTCGATCTGATCGGCAAATTCAAAGGAAATTGCGCAAAATCTTACCGAGCCACCGCTTACGGACAGAAATCCGCCGCTTGCGAAGGCATAACGGGGCTTGCCGTCGATAAGCAGTCTGGCTCTGCCCACACCGATAGATGCGAGCAGATCGGTATGACCTGCAAGGATCTCAACGTCGCCGTCGTCGGTACGGACAAGCAGACTTTCTACCTCGCCGTCATACTCGATGCCGTCGGGGGTCACTATTTCAATGTGAAACTTTTTCATTATTAAGCTCCCTTGATAGCCTTAGCCTTCTCAACCGCCTCGTCAATAGTACCTACGAAGAGGAACGCAGACTCGGGAAGGTCGTCGTGCTTACCATCAAGTATCTCGCGGAAGCCGCGGATGGTTTCCTTAACGGGAACGTAGCGTCCCTCCATACCTGTGAACTGCTCAGCAACGCTGAAGGGCTGGGAGAGGAAACGCTGGATCTTTCTCGCACGTGCTACGATAAGCTTATCCTCCTCGGAAAGCTCGTCCATACCCATGATTGCGATGATGTCCTGAAGCTCCTTGTATCTCTGCAGGATCTTCTGTACGTCGCGGGCAACCTCGTAGTGCTCAATACCAACTACGTCGGGAGTAAGGATTCTTGATGTAGAATCAAGGGGATCAACTGCGGGATAGATACCGAGAGATGCGATGGAACGGGAAAGAACCGTTGTCGCGTCAAGGTGTGCAAAGGTGGTTGCAGGAGCAGGGTCGGTAAGGTCGTCCGCAGGAACGTAAACCGCCTGTACCGAGGTGATAGAACCACGCTTGGTAGAGGTAATTCTCTCCTGAAGAGCACCCATCTCTGTTGCAAGAGTGGGCTGATAACCTACCGCAGAGGGCATACGGCCGAGAAGAGCCGATACCTCAGAGCCTGCCTGAGTAAATCTGTAAATATTGTCGATGAATAGAAGCACGTCCTGACCTTCCTTATCACGGAAGTACTCTGCCATGGTAAGACCGGAGAGACCTACTCTCATTCTTGCTCCCGGAGGCTCGTTCATCTGACCGTATACAAGCGCGGTCTTGTTGATAACTCCGGACTCCTTCATCTCGTTGTAAAGGTCGTTACCCTCACGGGTTCTCTCGCCTACACCTGTAAATACCGAGATACCGCCGTGCTGCTTTGCTACGTTGTTGATAAGCTCCATAATAAGTACGGTTTTACCAACGCCTGCACCGCCGAATAGACCGATCTTACCGCCCTTTGCATAGGGAGCGATAAGGTCAACTACCTTAATACCTGTTTCAAGGATCTCGGTTGTGCTTTCCTGCTCGTCGTAGGGGGGAGGATCGCGGTGGATACACCACTTTTCCTCGGTCTCGGGCTGGGGCTGATTATCAATAGCCTCGCCGAGAAGGTTGAATATACGGCCGAGAGTTGCATTACCAACGGGAACGGTAATGCCTGTTCCTGTGTCAACTGCATCCATGCCACGGGACATACCGTCGGTAGAGGACATGGCAATACATCTTACCACGTCGTCACCAAGCTGGCTTGCAACTTCACAGACTACCTTCTTGCCCTCGTGCTCAATCTCAATAGCGTTGAGCAGGTTGGGAAGGTGACCGCTTTCAAATTTGATATCAAGTACGGGACCGATTATCTGTATAACCTTACCGATATTTTGACTCATTTTGGTTTGATTTCCTTTCTGAAATTAAGCCTCGCCCATTGGGAGAGGTGTCGAATATGCCGACGGAGTATAGCGCTAACTCTTGAAACATGGTCGCATCGGTCACGAGAAAATTACTCACAATTTCCCGTCCACTTTTGTGTCAAAAAACTCACCTCAATACATTCGGCTCGTTTTTTTTCGCAACGTGGGACATCACTTCGTCGAAAACAGTTATCAACTATTTTCACCTCGTTCTCCTTGTTTCTGCGCATTCGCTACGATAAAAACAACACTCAGTTGTTTTTATCTGCTCACTGCATTCTGCTCTTATAGAGCCTCACTACCTGACACGATCTCGGTGATCTCCTGAGTAATAACCGCCTGACGGGCTCTGTTATACTTAAGAACGAGGGTGTCGATGATTTCCGCCGCGTTTTTGTTTGCCGCGTTCATGGCTGTTCTTCTGGCAGCCGACTCGGAGGCGAGAGATTCGCATACCACCGAGTAAAGCACACCGCCAACGTACTGAGGAATAACCTTGTTAAGAATATCCTCGGCTTCGCCAACGAATATGGGCTCGATAAGTTCTTCTGAGCTTGTGTTATCTCTTTCGAGGGGGAGAAGCTGCTCGTATACAGGGGTCTGCGAGATCATCGAAACGAACTTGGTGTATACCACGAACACAGAATCAAACTCGCCCGAAATAAAGCTCTTGCAGATGTCCTCGGCAATATTAAGGCTTGTGCCAACCGATACGTCGGAAACCTGATAGTAGCTGTCGGTGAGAATGCCAGCACCTCTGTGCTTGTAGTGATCAACCGCCTTTTTACCGAGGGGAAGGATCTTTGCATCCTGATCCTTGGTGAGCGCGGCAGTCATTCTGAAGATGTTTGCGTTATATCCGCCTGCAAGACCGCGGTCACCCGCGATTACGACGTAAAGCGGACGCTTGCACTCGCTCTTGCCCGACCAAACGCTCTCATCAAGCTTGCCCGATGACATCAGAGAGTCGATCGCCTCTCCTATTATCTGATGGAAGGGGCGGGATTGTTCAATTTTTTCTCTCGCCCTACGGAGCTTTGAGGTAGCGACAAGCTCCATTGCCTTGGTTATCTGCATAGTGCCTGTGACGCTCTTAATGCGGCTTTTAATATCATTCATTGATGCGCCTGCCATTTACTCCCACCTTCCTTTCTTACTAAATTTCTATAATTTGTCAAGTTTTATTTACTTATTTAACGAACTTTGCCTTGCAATGCTCGATTGCTGCCTTAAGCTCGGCTGCATTTTCGTCGGTAAGATTTCCTGTCTCTCTGATAGAGGAAAGGAGATCCTCCTTTGTTGCAACCAGATGCTCGAACAGGTCTGCCTCGAATGCGCCGATGTCCTCAAGGGCAACGTCACGAAGCATATTGTTAACAACCGCATAAATGATCGCAACCTGAAGCTCTACTGCGATAGGCGAATTTCTACCCTGCTTAAGAACCTCAACGATACGCTGACCCTGTTCAAGTCTTGCCTTAGTATCGGCATCAAGGTCAGAGCCGAACTGCGCAAAGCCTGCAAGCTCTCTGTACTGAGAATAAAGAAGCTTAAGTGTACCTGCAACCTTCTTCATAGCCTTGATCTGTGCGTTACCACCAACTCGGGAAACCGAGATACCGGGGTTAACTGCAGGGCGAACACCCGAGTGGAAGAGCTCTGTCTCAAGGAATATCTGACCGTCGGTAATCGAAATAACGTTGGTAGGAATGTACGCGGAAACGTCACCTGCCTGTGTCTCGATTATGGGCAGAGCGGTGAGCGAGCCGCCACCGTATTCGGGAGCAAGTCTTGCCGCACGCTCAAGAAGTCTTGAGTGAAGGTAGAATACGTCACCGGGATAAGCCTCACGGCCCGGAGGACGTCTGATAAGAAGCGAGAGCGCACGGTAAGCAACCGCGTGCTTGGAAAGGTCGTCGTAAATAATAAGCACGTCGCGGCCCTTGTCCATAAAGTACTCGCCCATTGCACAGCCGGAGTAGGGTGCAATGTACTGAAGGGGTGCGGGATCGGATGCGGTAGCACTAACAACGATGGTGTAGTCCATAGCACCGTTCTTGTAAAGGGTATCAACCACGTTTGCAACGGTAGACTGCTTCTGACCGATAGCAACGTAAATACAGATTACGTCCTTGCCCTTCTGATTTATAATAGTATCGGTTGCAATAACCGTCTTACCTGTCTGTCTGTCACCGATAATAAGCTCTCTCTGTCCGCGACCGATAGGGATCATGGAGTCAATAGCCTTGATACCTGTCTGCAAGGGAACAGAAACCGACTTTCTCTCGATAATACCGTAAGCCTTACGCTCGATAGGGCTGTACTGCGCAGCTGTGATAGGTCCGCCTGCATCAATAGGCTCGCCAAGCGCGTTTACAACTCTGCCGATAAGATTTTCGCCTACGGGAACGGATACGACTCTGCCCGTACGCTTAACGATACTGCCCTCGGTGATACCTACGTCGTTACCGAGAAGAACCACGCTGATGTGGCTTTCCTCAAGGTTCAGCGCCATACCGTAGGTGCCGTTTGCAAATTCAAGAAGCTCACTCTGCTTGCACTTGTCAATGCCGTGAACCTTTGAAATACCGTCACCAACAGAGATAACATAGCCGACCTCGTCCTGCTCGGTCTTCTTAGAGTAGTTTCTTATCTGCTCTTTAATTATTTTGCTGATATCATCTAATTTAGACTGCATTTTGTTCTTCTTTCTCTTTGCAAATTACATCGCAAAGTTATTGATGTTTTAAGGGGAGTAGATTTTTAAAAATCCTTCTGACTTTTTCGTTTCCACAAAAATATGACCCCTTAAATTAAATTACCGTTATATAACCGTGTTTTTTAAGGCCTCTTCAAACTTATCAAGCCTTGTCTTAACCGATCCGTCAAGCTGAACGTCATTGTAACGGAGCTTAACACCGCCGAGAATAGATCTGTCAACGGTATTGGTCAGCACGACGGTCTTGCCAAGCGATGCCTCCAGCTTTTTGGCAATAGCCTTGTTCTGCTCGGATGTGAGAGGAATGGCGGTAACCGCCACGACTCTTACGATTCCTCTCGACTCGTCGTAAAGGCCGTAATATGCCTCACAGACCTTGTCAAAGAGGTGGATCATACGCTTTTCGGTTAAAATCTTAATAAGGTTAACAAGTCGCTCGTCAACCCCTGCAAAAGCCTTGCCAACGAGATCAACTCGCTCTTCCTTGGTTATAGCAGGGAAGTTAAGCAGCTTTACGTATTCGGGATTAGCCTTAAAAACGCTTTCTGCCATTTTTATGTCGGAAAGTATTTTGTCGGATACGCCATCCTCCTCGGTAATCAGGAAGAGAGCCTTTCCGTATTCCTGTGCGCCTGTCATTATTCGTTACCCATAGTGCCTATAAAATCGTCTATAAGCTTCTTATGCTCGCTCTCGGACACGTCGCGCTCGATCACTGCAGATGCAATACCGATAGCCATAGAGGATACCTGATCCTTTACGTCGTTGATAGCTTGCTTTTTCTCAAGCTCGATCTGCTCGTGAGCACGCTCCATGGTGCGCTCTGCCTGGGCATTCGCCTCCTTGAGGATCTCCTCCTCCTTAAGCTGGGCACGGCGAAGTGCGGTCTTAACGATCTGCTCGCTTTCCTGCTCAGCCTGGCTCATCTTTTCCTCATACTCTACCTTAAGCTCCTCGGCGCTCTTACGTGCGCTGTCAGCGTCAGAGTACATATCGTCGATCTCCTGCTGTCTTGAGTCGATCATCTTCTTGATCGGCACGAAGAGAAACTTTTTGAAAAGAAGATAGAGTATAAGCAGGTTGATCCAAGCAAAGATCATTGTCCAGAGGTTAACACCAACAAAGCTTTCGAATTTGTCAAGCGTAAAGCCTGTTGCTTCTAAAAGTCCCATCTGGGTTCTCCTTTATTATCGTATTACAAGAAGAGTATAAGAAGGGAGATAACGAGAGAGTAAATACCGGTGGTCTCGGTAACTGCACAACCGAGAATCATGTTGGTACGAAGCTCGCCTGCCATCTCGGGCTGACGTGCCATAGACTCAAGAGCCTTAGATACTGCATAACCCTCACCAAGAGCAGGACCAAGAGAGCCCATACCCATACAAATTGCTGCTGCAAGATACTTCATTCCTTCCATTTTGAAAAACCTCCTGAAATTAAAAATTATTTTTTATATTTTTATTTGTTTTTGCTGACTGTGATAATGTTATTTTGCCTGACGAAGCTTTTTCTTAGCCTCTCTGGCCTCAAGGATCGCGCGTCTGTCCTCGGGCAACTCCTCGGGTGCGGGAGATGCGCCTGCAATGTATACCATTGTCAGAAGACAGAATACGAATGCCTGTACAAATCCCGAGAACAGGTCGAAGTAGATCGACAAAATCGCGGGAATACCTGCCTGGAAGATGGGAAGTGTACCCACAAATCCGGGAATCCAACCGAGAACCGCGTTGGAGAGCAGGGCAAGTGCTGCGTAAATAAGTGTGGTAAGAACTCCGCCGCCGGCAACGTTACCGAAATGACGGAAGGCAAGGGACAGGGGAGATGCGATCTCGGATATGACGTTCATGGGTGTCATAATGAAGATCGGCTCGGTAAAGCCCTTGAGCCATGTCTTAAGACCAAAGTTTTTAATATTGTTCGCCCATACGAGTCCGGTGGTAACCAGCGCCCACGCCATTGTAACCGACAGATCGGCTGTGGTGGAACGGAAGAGCTGAGTCATACCAATGATGGAGCCGAATATAGACGACACGAACAGCGTGCCGATGTAGGGCGCAAACTTAAGATTGTGCTTACCCATAGTGCCCTCTACAAGGTTGTAGACCATGGTCACTGCCTTTTCAAGCAGAACCTGTACCTTGCCGGGTCGCTTGGTGATCTTTCTTGTCAGTGTTATTGCCAGAATAGCAAGAATGACCGTAACCACCAAAAGAGTGATGGTAGTCTGGGTGACAAGATTTTTCATTGTGAAAATGGTTGTGTCGGGAAGGTCGAAGGGTAATTCAAAATAGACCTTCGGGCCGTTTACCTGTATTTCCATTTATTGATCACTCTCCTTTTCCTCATTGTTTTCATCTTTGAATTCGTATTTAATAAATTTCTCGGGATCGGGCGCTTTGTTGTTTTTGCTGCGAATAAGCTCAATAGCGCTTAATACAAAGCGGAAGGCAAACAGCGGAATAGCCGTTGCAATCGGATTGAACCAATCGAGAATAAAGGCGATTACAAGGGTCGCTATCATAGATGCGGTCCTCATGGTGGTGGAGAAGGCGAGAGCCTTCTGAACAGGTGCGGAATTTGCCTTGGCATATTCCTCGGCTTCCTCCTCGCTCATCTCGCGGCTTCCGCGCGCCTCTTGGAAGGCACGAAGCTGCTTGTCCACAGTGTAGATAAGAACGGCGTAATTGATGCTCATTACCACGGCGCCAAGCAATGCACCCGTGATGATGCGATAATCAAAGCTTATTACGTCAGCAAGGCTTAAAAGAAATCCGCCAACGCAGACAAGCGCCGCCACGATCAGCTCGCTGATCATTACGGGAAGCAGATCCTTAAGTAGATTTTTTATTTTCATAGGTCGGTTATTCACCCTCTTTGTCCTTTTTATTTTTTGCCAGGGAGCGAAGCTCGTCCTGCATTTGCTCCTTTTCGGCTCTTTCTGCTTCTGCTTCCTTGCGTTCCTTTTCTATTCTTTCAATATTCTTCGTTGCCGAAAGAATGAATTTTATCATAGAAAACAGACCTGCAAATGTGCCGACCACCAGCAATATTGCCCATATCCACTTGGGAGCATTCGCATATTTTACAAGCAGAAATGACGCAAGCGCGCCTACACCGATGGGAAATCCCAGAGAATATATCGACTGCAGAAGAATATTAAGCATCTGAAATGCACTTATAAACTTTTTGTACATATCCTACTCCTTAATATTTTCCGTCAAGATTTCCGCGTTAAAATTTTTTCATTTTTTACGTTTGCTCACAATTATCCAGTTTAACTATATCTTACCACTTTTTTATAGAAAAATCAAGCAAAATAACAAAAGTTAATATTTTAACAAAATATTTTAAATAAATCTTTACCTATTATTAATAGGTAGAAAGCAGGTTATACAAAAAGATAAGTTGTCTTTTGTACATTTTGTATATCGCATTAAATTTCAACGTGAAATCAGCAAAAGAATGATGACAAGAAAAATAAAAAAGGACGGTGATGAAGTGAACCCCGTTTAGTTCACAAAGCCGCCCTTTTATCGAAAAAATACAATAATAAATTTAATTTAAACCCGTGGTGAGCTTAATAAGCAGGTCGTTATCGTCGGGCTGATTGCCCTCGAGGGCGGCCTTGTTGCGTACCGTCTGACCGCACTTGTCGCAGCGGTGGATAATGATAAATCCCTTTTTGGGGTCGGGAAGAGTCTGTATGGGACGCAGGATACCCTGACACTCGTTGGCTCTGTCACCGGGGTTAATATCAACGTGAAGCGAGCAGAGGCAGAAGGGACAGTGATTTCTTGAGGTATAGCCGAGAGGCTCAACCTCTCTGCCGCAATTCTGACAGATAAAGCCCGAATCATTCTTTTTAAATCTTTTGTTTTCCATAATATCACCTATCAATATCTAATTCTGCACTTTTAATTCTGAATTGTGCATTCTGCATTCTGCATTCACTAAGCTATTTTCCTACACAAAATCTCGCAAATATATCCCCAACAATCTCCTCGCTCACGGCTCTTCCGTCAAGCTCGGAGATTGCTCCGAGAGCGCGCTCAATGTCGCTTGACGCCGCATCCTGTGAGAAGCCAAGCTCCATTGCCTCTGCCGCAGCAGAAAGGAAATCAAGTGCTCTTGTAAGTGCCGCGTGCTGTCTTGCGGAGGAGATGACCGCATCCTGACCGATGACGATTCTTTCGTCGGTAAACATACCGTTCACAAGGCTTGCGAGAGCATCAAGGGTTTTTGCCTCGCCCTCTTTAGCCGAGATTTTGATGATCGCATCAAATCCCGACAGCCTCTCCTCATCAAACTTACTTTCAAGATCGCACTTGTTAAGCAGGGCGATCTTCGGTGCATTGATGTCAGTTATCTCCTTGATGATAAGCTCGTCTTCCTCGTCGAAGGGTCTTGAAATGTCGAAAATTGCAAACAATAGTTCACTTTTCTCTATCATTTTGCGACTTTTTTCTACTCCGATGCGCTCGACGGTGTCCATATTTTCGTTTTCTCTGATGCCTGCGGTGTCGCTTAGCTTCAGCATTATTCTGCCGAGGGGAAGGCTGCGCTCAAGCACGTCGCGTGTAGTACCGGGAATGTCTGTTACAATAGCCGCATCCTCTCCGCAGAGAAGATTATAAAGCGTGCTTTTGCCTGCATTGGGCTTGCCGCAGATAACCGTTTTCACACCCTCGCTGATAGCTCTGCCTGTGCGATAGGTCTTTATAAGATTTTGAAGCTCTTCCTTTATATTATATATATTGGAAAGCAATTCTTCGTCACTGAAGTCACCGAGATCCTCGTCGGGATAGTCGATCCTTGCGTAAACCGAGCTCATAAGCCTGACAAGATCAGCTCTGATTTTAGCAATGGTACCGCTGAGCCTTGCTCTTGCGGTGTCGCCCGACAGTCTTATCTGCTCGCGGCTCTTCGCCTCAAGCAGATCGGATATCGCCTCTGCCTCGGTGAGAGTCAGTCTGCCGTTTATGAAGGCGCGACGGGTAAACTCACCTGCGGTGGCAGGTACTGCACCCTGACGGAAAAGTGCCTCAAGCACGCATCTTGTCACAAGAATACCGCCGTGGCAGCCGATCTCCACCGTATCCTCACCCGTATAGGAATGGGGGCAGGGGAATCGGGTGGCAAGCACGTCGTCGATCCTCTCGCCGTCCTCGATTATATGGCCGTAGATCTGTGTCCTCGGCTTACATTCTGAAAACTTCTTGCCCGAGATGGGGAAGAATACTCGCTCGGCAATCTCAAATGCGCCCTCACCCGACATACGGATAATGGCAACCCCACCCTTGCCGGGTGGGGTCGAAACTGCCGCAATTACCTGCGTCAGATTATTCATTATGCCTCTTCGTTGTTATCTACACTTGCCTCGTTTTCCTCGAAAAGCTCCTTGGGCTTCTTGTCGGTAAGGAAGATAACGATCTTTCTGTTGTTGTCAGAACCGATAGAGTTGGTGGATACACCCTCAATGTTCTGAATTTCGGAGTGGATAATTCTTCTCTCATATGCGCTCATGGGCTCGAGCATAACGCTTCTTCTGTTGCGAAGAGCCTTTGCCGCCATTCTTCTTGCAAGCGCGCGGAGAGTTTCCTCTCTCTTCTTTCTGTAGCCCTCAATGTCAAGGGTAACGCGGCTCTTGTCTCTCTCGCCCTTTATGTTCTTTCTTGCAGACGCAAGGTTTGCAAGATACTGAAGCGCGTCGAGAGTGTCGCCGTGATGACCGATAAGCGCAGATGCGTCGTCACCAACGATAGTGATTCTTCTTGTGCCGTCCTCGCAGGAGTAAAGCTCAGCCTCAGCGTTAAGGCCGATGTCTGCGATAACTGTCTTTACAAAATCGAAGGACATATCCTCGCCCTCGGATACGATGCGGCGCTCCATCTTAAGCTCCGCCTCGGGAATAACCTCGCTCTTGGGAGCGCTTGCCTTAGGCTCGTCGTTCTTCTTTTCAGCCTTCTTCTCAGGCTTCTTGGTCTTGGGCTTTCTGTCCTCACGTCTTTCGGTCTTCTTGCCCTCTCCGCCCTTGTTTTCTCTCTTGGGACGGTCGTTTCTCTGACGCTTTTCGGTGGTGTCGGGAAGCTCAACAAAGGCTCTAACCTTTGCGGGTCTTACGCCGATGATACCGAAGATGCCCTTGCTTCCGGCATCAACTATTTCAAACTGTACGTCAGCAAGCTCGCCTGCGCCGAGCGCAATTCTGGCATTTTCCTGTGCTTCCAGAATGTCCTTGCCGACAGCTGTTACTTCTTTAATCATGGTTAAAACTCTTTCTTAAATATCGTTAATGTCTAAGTTGCCTGAATTTTTCTTGCCACCCTTGTCGTCGGTTGCAACCTCGGGAAGAGTGTCATAATCATCGTCATCAATGTAGTGAAGCGAGCGATGCTTGGGTGCATTCTTTGCTGCGCTGATCGCGTTTTTCTCTGCTTCCTTCTGCGCCTTCTTCATCTGCTTAAGCTCCTCCTCAGAGTACTTGGGCAGAGGCATAACCTTTGAAATAATAAAGGACTGAAGGATACCGAGAGCAGACTGATAGATCCAGTAGATACCCATAAGGCTGGAGAAGCCGAATGCCATGAACAGGGTCATAGCAGGCATCATAAGGTCCATCATCTTCATAGATGCGTTTGCCTGTGCATCCTGGGGCTGTGTCGCGGGATTTGCATTCCACTTACGGGTCAGGAACATGGAGAGCCATGTAAGAACCGCCGCAATTACGGGAATGATCGCAAGCCAGGTAAAGGGATTGATAGAGGGAACGTTGCCAAGGCTTGTGCCGAACAATTCAAGGTCGGGAAGTCTGGAGAGGTCAACACCCTCAATGCTGATGTTTTCTACACCGTAGTTGTTGATAGCAGAGATAAGCTGGATCTGGTCGATGCTCTTAAGCTTAATTGTATCAATGTTGCTAAGGTTAACAGCGTTTCCGCTGAAGCTGAAGCCGTTCTGAAGCATAAGCTTTGTAATAGCTCTTACGCCGCTTTCGCTAACCTGACAGATGTAGGAAATGGGATTTCTGATAATGTTATAAAGGAAGATGATGATAGGCATCTGGAGGAGAAGGGGGAGACATCCGGACATGGGATTGTAGCCTTCCTTCTGCTGTAGCTCCATGATCTCCTGCTGCTGCTTCTGCAGGGTCACCTGGTCTGTTCTTCCTCTGTATTTTGCTTTGATAAGTTCGATCTTGGGGGTAAGGGTCGCCATCTTGATCTGATTCTTCTGCTGCTTAATAGAGAAGGGAAGGAACAGAAGCTTGAATACAAGGGCGTAGAGTAGAAGTCCGAAGACGTATTGTCCGCCAAACAGACTACTGAACCAATAAAGCATGGTTCCGATCAATTGGTAAAGCCAATCTAACATTTTTAGTTTTCCTTTTCTTTTTCGGTTGTGTCGGTATGTGTCTCACAGTCGGTTTCCCTGCATTTTGAGAAGCTTTTGAATCCCTTGTCAGGCACGGGGTCGTAGCCTCCTCGACAGAAGGGGTTACAACGCAGAAGTCGCCAGGTCATAAGGATAAAGCCTGCAAAAAAGCCACGTTTCTGAAATGCCTCAATGGCATAGGCAGAGCAGGTTGGTGTAAACCTGCAGCAGGGCGGTTTTAGTGGTGAGATGAATTTTTTGTAAAGGCGGATGAGCCAGATCATTACGTGCTTCATCAGTTCGCCTTTTCTTCGGCATACATACCGAGCTTTTTGAATGCGAAATCAAGCTGATCCTTGATCTCGTTGCTTTTGAGGTCAACTGCCGCAGAGCGCGCTGCGATAACGATTAAAAAGCCAACCTTGAGGGGCTTTTCCTTCTCAAGTGCTCTGAGTCCTTCGCGCAAAATACGGCGAGTGCGGCTTCTTACAACCGCGCCTCCAAGCTTTGTGGACGTGGTAAGACCGATACGGTTTACCACCTTTTTCTCTGGGTGTGCCTTCGCAAGTCTTTTCGCGGCATAGTCGGGCAGTACGTAAACTGCGACAGCGCCCGTAACTGCTCTCTTGCCCTTTGAATACGCCTTGGAATACAGATGGTTCTCTTTGATTGCAACAAACTTCATATCCGTACTCCTCTCTAAAAATTGCCTTGATATTGCAAAACCCCCGATAAAGTCTGCTAAAATCGCGCTTTATCGGAGGTTTTGGGTGTCGTCCGTGACGACAGTCACTGATAGTGACGATTAATAGGTGAGCTGAGCTCTTCCCTTGGCGCGTCTTCTCTTAAGAACCTTTCTGCCGTTAGCAGTTGCCATTCTTTTTCTGAAACCGTGCTCTTTTTTTCTCTGTCTCTTCTTGGGCTGGTATGTTCTCTTCATGACTCGCACCTCCTTGTAAAATTTGTTTAACGTGGGGGCATAATTACCCCATATTTCGCGTATTCATACGAAAGCAGAATACATTATATAATAAAATAATAGTTTTGTCAAGAGATTTTTTAAAAGTTTTGCGGTTTTTAACATTATTTGTATTCTATATTATAAAAAATATGTAAAATGAAAGTGAAGAAAAATAGGATTCTCTTGACTTTTTAGCTCACATCTGTTAAAATGATATATTATACAATATAATGGGAAGGTGTTTTGCTATGCTTGACTATTTAGTTCAAAAGGTGCTTGTCAGCGAAGAAGAGATCGGAGAGATCGTAAGCCGTCTTGCCGATGAGATCAATCGCGATTATGCAGGTAGCGACAAAAAACTTATTATCGTTTCCGTGCTTAAGGGCGCTATGCCTTTTACCATCGATCTTATGAAGAAGCTTGACGTAGTCCTCGAGCTTGAGTGCATCAAGGCTTCGTCTTACGGTATGGGCACAGAATCCAGCGGAAAGATCAAGATGAATCTTGATTTTAACAGAGATGACATTGCAGAGTGCGATTGCCTTATCGTTGAGGACATCGTTGACTCGGGCAACACACTTAAGTTCCTTGTAGAGCATCTTAAGAACAAAGGGGCAAGGAGTGTTAAGACATGCACTCTTCTTGACAAGCCCTCCAGAAGAAAGGTTGACTTTGATCCCGACTACAAGGGAAAGGTTATTCCCGACGAGTTCGTATTCGGCTACGGTCTTGACCTGTTCGAACAGTATCGTAATTTGCCCTTCGTAGCAGTAGTAAACCCCGAGGCTATCAAGGATTATGAATAAAAGCGTAGGGCTTTACACCCTTGGCTGCAAGGTTTCGCTCTATGAGACCGAGGCAATAAGCGAGGCGTTCGCAGAGGCAGGCTATGAGGTATGTCCCTTTGACGCGGTCTGCGACGTGTACGTTATAAACACCTGTACCGTTACCGCCGAGAGCGATGCAAAGTCGCGTAAGTATATCAGACGCGCTATCAGAAAAAATCCCAATGCGGTGGTTATCGTCATCGGTTGCTACAGTCAGCGCTCACCCGACGAGGTGGCAAAGATTGAGGGCGTCAGCGCGGTTATCGGCACGGCGGATAAGATGAAATGCGTGGAGATTGCAGAGCGAATGCAGAATGCAGTGAGCAGACAAAAACAACTGAGTGTTGTTTTTGGCGTAGCGAATGCGCAGAAACAAGGAGCAGAGGCTGCCGAGTGTATCGAGGCAGAATATGCGACTATGTTTCAAGAGTTGGTGCAGAATTGTGAGTGTTACGTTAGTGATCTTGATGGGGCCGAGTTTGAGCTGATGTGCGTGAAGAATGCACCGAGAACCAGAGCGTACGTTAAGATCGAGGACGGCTGCGAGTGCAGATGTACCTATTGCGCCATTTCGGGTGCGAGAGGGCCTGTGCGCTCAAAGAGAGCAGAGGACGTTATCTCCGAGGTCGAGGGACTCTACAAGAACGGAACGCTTGAGGTCGTTCTGACAGGTATCGAAACAGGCTCGTACGGAGCAGATTTTGAAACGAAATACGACCTTGCCGACCTGATCTGTGAGCTTGATAGACGTGGCAGCTGCGGTAGAATCCGTCTTGGATCTATGGCTCCCGAGCTTTTGACTCCTGCCTTTATAGATAAAATTGCTGATACAAAAATAATGGTGCCACATTTCCACATCTCAATGCAGAGTGGCTCGAGTAAGGTGCTTCGGGACATGAAGCGCCGCTACAACCGTGATATGGCGCTGAAAAATATTAAGCACATACGTGAAAGAATGCCCGACGTTATGCTTACCGCCGACCTTATGGTTGGCTTCCCCGGTGAGAGCGAGGAGGATTTCCTCGATACTATGCGCTTTGTAAGCGAGGCGAGGTTGCTTGACGCTCACGTTTTCGCATACTCAAAGCGAGAGGGAACACCTGCGGCAACCTATGAAAACCAAATCCCCGAGAATATTAAAAAGGAGCGCTCTGCAAGGCTTATGGCTGAGTGCGTAATGGTGAGAGATGAGATTTTATCGGGCGTTGTATCCGACGGAAAGCCTCTCTCCTGTATCCTCGAAACCTATAATAAGGGTGAGTATACCTCCCACTCCGACTCCTATATTGAGGTGGTTGTGAAGGGCGATAAAGGGCTTAATGGTAAAATGGTTTTGGTTAAACCCACCCACCACGAAAACGGCAAAATATACGGCGAAATTATATAAAAGACAATTATAGTTTACAAATTCTCATATTTTAGAGGTAAAAATAATGGAAAACACAAAAAAGACAATGGAAAAAATTGTAGCTCTCTGTAAGAACAGAGGCTTTATCTTCCCCGGCTCCGAGATCTACGGCGGTCTTGCAAACTCCTGGGACTACGGTCCTCTTGGCGTTGAGTTCAAGAATAACGTAAAGCGCGCTTGGTGGAAGAAGTTCGTGCAGGAGTCCCGTTACAACGTGGGTCTTGACGCGGCTATTATCATGAACCCCGAGACTTGGGTTGCATCAGGTCACGTTGGCGGCTTCTCCGATCCTCTTATGGATTGCAAGGGCTGTAAGGCAAGACACAGAGCAGACAAGCTTATCGAGGATTATGCATTCCAGAACGGTCTTGATGACAACCCTGCTTCTTGGACATTTGACGAAATGGCTACCTACATTAAGGAGAAAAACATCGTTTGTCCTATCTGCGGCGGCAAGGATTTCGCTGACATCAAGAAGTTCAACCTTATGTTCAAGACCTTTATCGGTGTAACCGAGGAATCCTCCTCCACCGTATACCTTCGTCCCGAGACTGCACAGGGTATCTTCGTTAACTTCCCTGCAGTACAGCGCTCCGCACGTAAGAAGCTTCCCTTCGGTATCTGCCAGATCGGTAAGTCCTTCCGTAACGAGATCACTCCCGGTAATTTTGTATTCCGTACCCGTGAGTTCGAGCAGATGGAGCTTGAGTTCTTCTGCAAGCCCGGTACCGACCTTGAGTGGTTTGCATACTGGAAGAACTTCTGCCACCAGTGGCTTCTTAACCTTGGCTTGAAGAACGAGAACCTCAGACTTCGTGACCACGATCCCGAGGAGCTTTGCTTCTATTCTAAGGCAACCACCGACTTCGAGTTCCTCTTCCCCTTCGGTTGGGGCGAGCTTTGGGGCATTGCTGACAGAACCGACTACGACCTTACTCAGCACAGTAACCACTCCGGCAAGGACCTTTCCTTCTTTGATCAGGAGACTAACGAGCACTACGTTCCTTACGTTGTTGAGCCCTCTCTTGGCGCAGACAGAGTAACTCTTGCATTCCTTGTTGATGCTTATGACGAGGAGGAGATCTCCGAGGGCGACGTTCGTACTGTTCTTCACCTTCATCCCGCGCTTGCACCCGTTAAGTGTGCAGTTCTTCCTCTCTCCAAGAAGCTTTCTGAGAAGGCTCTCGAGCTCTTCGACGAGCTTGCTAAGGAGTTCAACACCGAATTTGACGAGACCGGCTCTATCGGTAAGAGATACCGCCGTCAGGACGAGATCGGTACTCCCTTCTGCATTACCTATGACTTTGACACTGAGAACGACGGTTGCGTAACCGTTCGTGACAGAGATTCTATGGAGCAGGTGCGTATCCCTGTATCTGAAGTAAAGTCCTACATCGCTGAGCGTATCAAATTCTAAAAAACTCGACGAAGGCGAACTTCACTTGTCGTAAGACAAACTTCACTTCGTTTTAAATGAAACTTCACTTGCCGTGAGGCAAACTTCACTATAAGCAAAAGCACTTATTGGCTAAAATGAGCGATAGGTGCTTTTTGCAAATAAAAAGGATTAACTATGGAAAAAATCAATAAAATCGCCTCTTTTACCGTAGATCACGACCTTCTCACCGAGGGAATTTACGTTTCTCGTATCGATGGCGATATTACAACCTACGATCTTCGTACCCGTGTGCCTAATGCGGGTGATTATATGGACAACCTGACCATGCACTCGGTGGAGCATATGTTCGCTACTTACGTCAGAGCGAGCGCGATTGCCGATCGCGTGATATATTTTGGACCTATGGGATGTCAAACAGGCTTCTATCTTCTTGTTCGTAATGCCGACAACGAGGAAACCCTTGCTGTTGTAAAGGACGTTCTCGCAAGAATCGTGCATCACGACGGTGAGATGTTCGGCGCGGTGAAGAAGGAGTGCGGAAATTATAAGAATCTTGATCTCCACTCGGCAAAGCTGGAGTGCCAAAGATACCTTGACGTCTTAAACGGCAAGGAAAACGATTTCCTTTATAAAGGAGAAAAGATATGAAGGTGAATATTGGAATTATCGGCGCAATGCAGCCTGAGGTTGAGGCGATTATCGCCACCCTTGAGGGTAGAGAGTCCGAGACCGTCAGCGGTATAACCTTCTACACAGGTACTATCGGTGGCAAGAGCGTTGCCGTTGCAAAGTGCGGTATCGGTAAGGTGTTCGCTGCGCTTTGTGCCGAGATTATGATCTTAAAGTACAACCCCGACCTGCTTGTTAACACAGGTGTTGGCGGCGCTATCGGCGGTGATCTTAGTTGCGGTGACGTGGTTATTGCCGACAGACTTTGTCAGCACGATATGGATACCTCGGCTATCGGTGACCCCAAGGGCCTTGTGTCGGGCATCAATATGATTTATTTTGATGCCGATCTGCGTGCGAGAGAAATTCTCCTGGAGCAGGGCAGTGCGCTCGGTCTTGCAGTTAAGAGTGGCACTGTTGCCACAGGCGATAAGTTCATCGCATCAAGCGAGGACAAGCATCGCATTGCATCCGACTTTGGCGCATCTGTCTGCGAGATGGAGGGCTGTGCTATCGCACAGACAGCTTTCGTTAACGGTACGCCCTTCGCAGTTGTCCGCGCAATCTCCGACTCCGCCGACGGCGAGGCAACAATGGATTACACCACCTTCCTCGGCATCGCCGCAGCGAACTCAACCAAGCTCACCCTTGCCCTGATCACCGAATGGTGAGCAGACAAAAACAGTTGATAACTGTTTTTGTCGTAGCGAATGCGCAGAAACAAGGAGCAGAGTAAGCAAGGCTTGCCTTGCGAAGATATGCGACTATGTTTCAAGAGGAGAGCACGATAATATAACAAAACAAAGAAAAAATATCATAAACGTACAAAAAGGCGGTCAATCGACCGCCTTTTTGATTTTGTATTATGATGAGTAATTGTTCCAAAACTCTCGGATTTCCTCGTTCAGCGTCTTTGCAT
>JBGVRO010000015.1:0-7682 GCA_045128515.1 Eubacteriales bacterium
AAGGCAGTTGCTCTATCCAGCTGAGCTAAAGGCACATGCTTGACGCGTTGATTATTATAACAGAATAAAATCCATTTGTCAATAGGTTTTTATAAACTTTTTCAAAAATAAATTATTTCGCTTAATTTTTGACACAAACGAGTCTTACGCCCTCAATAGCAACGATTCTGAGAGTTTGTCCAACCTCAAAGGTTTCCTCGTCATATGCACTTCTCGCAGCCCAAAACTGTCCGTTAACTCTAACCTGTCCGCAGCCTGCGAAATTATCAACTGCCTCGGTGACGGTGCATCTTTTGCCAACGATGGTATCCGGGTTAAATTCCCTATCCTGTTGACATTTTTTATTAAACATAGCAAGGATACCCATTTGGTTTTCTCCTTTTTTATCATTTATATGTATATACTATCACAATAATTGCATAAAGTCAATTACTTATATAGAATTCGATAAATCTTTACCAAAAGTTCAATAATTTAAATAAATAGCCCCTTTTTATGAAAAAGACTTGACAAAATGTTTAATATGTTGTATATTATTACATAGTTGCGTAATTTCGCAAAAAAAGTAAAGGAGGATATTTATGTTTGAGACTTTAAAGAATTTCCTTGTTGACGAGCTTCACGTAAACGCTGCAGATGTTACCATGGATGCTGAATTGTCCGGCGATCTTGGTATCAACTCTCTTGAGCTTGCAGATCTCGTTTTCGTTTGCGAGGAAAAGTTCAATATTGAGATTGAAGATGAGGATCTCCACAATTTTACAACTGTTGGCGACGTAGTTCGTTATTTGGAAAATAACGCACAGTAATTGAACATATATCCTCGGGGGTGTCGAACTAACGACACCCCCGTAGCATATTAAAGCTTTATGTAAACGAATTCTCCGTTCTTGGCATTTGGCTGTACGGAAAAAAGCTCAGGATATTTGTTTTGAAGAAATACCGCCTCTGTTGTACCGCGGATAAAGCTGTCCTCGGTGGCAAAGAAATGAATGCTTCCGCCCTGCTTCATATTCTTCAGCAGTCTGATGACGGAAGAAAAAAGCTTTCTTAAATCTATCGATTCGTCCTCTTCGTTTGAAACCAAATTTATTCTGATAAGATCGATAAGGTCGGCTCTTGCGGTTGCAATTTCATACATTATTTCTGTATTTGCCCCCTCGGTCGTCGATGATCTGAGATTTATTTCTTTATAACTCATATATTATCTCCGTGGTTTAATATATATATTGTAGCATAACAAAAGTAAAAAGTAAATACTTCAAGGTAAACAAATATGACAAATTTATTAGCAAAAATTTTTATCAAAAATTCCTCAAACACAACCGATCCCACAGTAAGAAAGAATTACGGTACTCTTTCAAGCATTGTAGGAATAACCGTAAATTTCATACTTGCGGCATTTAAAATGCTTGCAGGTCTGCTTTCCGGCTCTGTTGCGATAATCGCTGACGCTTTTAATAATCTGTGTGATTCTGGTACGTCGGTAATTACTCTTATAAGCTTTAAGATCTCATCAAAGCCTGCTGACAAGGAGCACCCATTTGGACACGCGAGAATCGAATACATAGCCTCAATGATAGTGTCGTTTATTATCCTGCTCGTTGGCGCAGAATTGCTTCTTGATTCAGGGAAAACGCTTTTGGGCATTGGAGAGGCAAAGAATACCGATATTACTAACGTAACCATCATTATTCTTGGTGTTTCGATCCTGCTTAAGCTGTGGCTTGGACTATTCTACCGCAAAATTGCAAAGACTATTGATTCAACCGTTATTGCTGCCGCATCGGCCGACTCCTTCAGTGATTCCTTTGCAACCGCAGCGGTTCTTGCTTCCTCTATCGTAATCAAAATTACAAACTGGGTTATTCTCGATGCAATCGTTGGTATCGCAGTATCAATCCCCATCATTATTGCAGGTCTTAAGATCCTTAATGAAACAAAGGATATTCTTCTCGGAGAAGGTCCTGTTGACGAGACGGTTAAAGATATTGAAAGAATTATTGCAGAATTCCCCGACATTATTGGCATACACGATCTTATGGTTCATAATTACGGTCCTAATAGGTTCATTGCATCTCTTCATGCGGAGGTTGACGGTAAAAAGGATATTTACTATCTCCACGATATGATAGACAATGCCGAGCGCAGCATTAATGAGGAACTTCAAATAACGTGTACAATACATATGGATCCTATCGTTACCGACGATGAAAACGTAATTGAGCTTAAATCATTCCTTATAGAAACGATGAGAGAAAACGGTCTTGATCTTCCTATTCACGATTTCAGAACCGTTATAGGTCAGACTCATACCAATATGATTTTTGACGTCGTTCTTCCCTTTGATCATCCTATGACCGCTGATGAAGTTAAAGAAAAAATCATCTCGGCGGTTAAAGCAAAACGTGCGAACTGCTATTGCGTAATAGTAGTAGACCGTGGCTGATTACCATAACAAAAGTTTACGGAGTTGAACTGTTTTTGCGTTCAACTCCGTTTCTGCCTTTATTTATCTACACGATTTAAAAGATCTCCGGCAATGAAAGAATCTATATTTTTTGCTATAATATTGATGCATCGCTCTCTCGCTTCATATGAACCCCAAGCAGCATGAGGAGTTAAAATAACGTTTGAGCGATCCTTAATTCTGTAATAAGGGTGATCTGCCACAAAAGGCTCTGACGAATAAACGTCGCATCCAAATCCCGCTATTCTGCCTTCTTCAACGGCACATGCAACAGCCTCCTCATCAAGCACAGCTCCCCTTGCCTCATTTACAAGAATTACACCGGATTTCATAAGAGAAAGCTTTTCACTGTTGATTAGATTTCTCGACTGATCGTTCAGGGGACAATGAACCGTGATAATATCACTCTCACGACATAAGGTGTCAAGATCTACGCAATTTGCCGAGCCAATAGGATTGCGCTTATAAACTAATACGCGAGCACCGAGTGCCTCGGCAACTCTGCCAACCGCAGAACCGATATTTCCGTATCCGATAATTCCCCATGTTTTTCCCGCTATCTCGTGATATACCGGAGTCAATCGGTTAGCAACACCTGATGATGTATATTCACCACTTCTTACAAAATTATTGTATTCGATAATATGTGAGCATAATGCAAGAACGGTTGTAACAGTAAAGAGAGTTACACTATCGGTAGAGTAGCCGGGAACGTTGCAAACGGCAATTCCCTTTTCCCTTGCATAAGTAATATCAATATTATCAAATCCTGTCGCAAAAACGCAGATAAGCTTAAGATTTTCTGCCGCATCCATAAGCTTGCGGTTGACTTTTACTTTATTTAGTATAATAACGTCAGCTTCCCTTGAACGGATCATTGCCTCATCGGACGTGCTTGAATCATAGCATACGACCTCACCGAACTTATTAAGCACCTCCATCGGAGTATCCATTCCCATAGCTGCTCTGTCAAGAATAACGATTTTCATAAAGTTTCTCCTATGTTTTACTGTGTAAATTATACTTCATTTTGATCTGGCAGTCAAGATTTTTTCCTACAATTATATAATAAAAAATATTTTAATAAAATAATAAAAAAGTATTGACAAATGAATTTAGCCGTGATATAATGGACATACCTCTGTTGGGAGGCTTTTTTTGTGCGCTTTTTTGGGACATGCGCATATTCCCGGCATTGAGGGAGGTATTCAACGGGTTTAACCCGAATCTATTAGGAGGTGCCGAAAAAACTATGAGAGTCAAAGTTACACTCGCCTGCACTGAATGCAAGCAAAGAAATTATGACACAAAGAAAAACAAGAAGAACGATCCGGACAGACTTGAAATGAAAAAGCACTGCCGTTTCTGCCGCAAGCACACATTGCACAAGGAAACCAAATAATTTTTTGAGAGGTAAAAAAATGGCAGACAATAAGAACATTACAAGCCAGGCTGAAGAAAACAACAAGCCTGAAAAGAAGGAAAAGAAGCCTAACTTCCTCGTTACCGGTTGGAAGAAGCTCGTTAAGTTCTGCAAGGACACTGTTGGTGAGCTTAAGAAGGTAGTTTGGACTTCTAAGAGCGAGGTTTGGAAGAGCTTCCAGCTCGTTATCGCAACCGTTGTTTCTGTAAGCGTTGCTATCGCTGTAATTGATTTCGTTTCTTCTTTAGTTATCAACGCTTTAGCAGGTCTTATCGGCTAAGAGGTTAGCCATGAGTAATATTAATGAAAAAAACCAGGGTCCCAGATGGTATGTTGCTCATACTTACACAGGTTACGAGAACAAAGTAAAAGACAGCATTGAGAAGATCGTTGAGAATCGTGGCCTCGGTCATCTTATCTACGACATTAAGGTTCCCGCTATCAGAGAAACCGTGCTTGACGAAAACGGCAAGCCTGTCCTTGATAAGAACGGAGAGGAGAAGATCGTTGAAACAAAGCTCTTCCCCAGCTATGTCTTTGTAAAAATGACTATGAATGACGAATCCTGGCACGTTGTTAGAAACATTACAGGCGTCACAGGTTTTGTAGGTCCTGGGTCAGAGCCTACTCCCCTTACAGATGCTGAAATTCAGATGTTCAGCGTTGAGGTTGTCGATGATGAGGTTAAGTTCTCTATCGGCGATAGACTTAAGGTGGTTTCGGGTGACTTTAGCGGATACGTAGGTGTTCTTCAGGAAATTAATGAAGATGATAACACCGTTATGATCCTTGCATCCACCCAAAGACGCGACATTCCCATTTGGGTTAGTATTAAAGACGTCGCACTCGCGGACTAATTCCGCTCGCCTCACATAAGAGGCATATCGTGGGAGGGAGAAAAATTTTGAATTCTCCCGACAAAATTACCACATTTGGAGGTTTATAAAAATGGCTAAGAAAATTATGGGTTACATTAAGCTGCAGCTTCCCGCAGGCAAGGCTACTCCCCAGCCCCCCGTAGGTCCCGCACTCGGTCAGTACGGTGTATCTATCCCCAACTTTACCAAGGAGTTCAACGAGAGAACAAAGAATGATATCGGTCTTATCATCCCCGTTATCATCACTGTTTACGCTGACCGTTCCTTCACATTCATCACCAAGACTCCCCCCGCAGCAGTTCTTATTAAGAAGGCTTGTGGCATCGAGACTGCATCCGCTGTTCCTAACAAGACCAAGGTTGCAAAGATCTCTAAGGAGCAGGTTCGCAAGATTGCAGAAACCAAAATGCCCGACCTCAACGCCGCTTCTATCGAGGCTGCTATGAGCATGGTGGCAGGCACCGCACGTTCTATGGGCGTTGTCGTAGAAGAGTGATAGGAGGACAGAAGAATGGCTAAGTATGGAAAGAAATATAATGCAAGCGCTCAGCTTGTAGACAAATCTAAGCTTTATGACGTTGACGAGGCAATCGGCCTTGTATGTCAGACTGCTAAGGCAAAGTTCGATGAGACCGTAGAGATCCACATCAGACTCGGTGTTGACTCTCGTCACGCTGACCAGCAGGTTAGAGGTGCTATCGTACTTCCCAACGGTACTGGTAAGACCGTTAGAACCCTTGTTTTCGCACGTGGTGACAAGGCTGAGGCTGCTCTTGCTGCAGGCGCAGATTACGTTGGTGCAGAAGATATGGTTCAGAAGATCACTACTGAGAACTGGTTCGATTTCGACGTAGTTATCGCTTCCCCCGACATGATGGGTGTTATCGGTAGACTTGGTAAGGTGCTTGGTCCTAAGGGCCTTATGCCTAACCCCAAGGCAGGTACCGTTACTCCTGACGTTGCAAAGGCTGTTGTTGAGGCTAAGGCTGGTAAGATTGAGTACCGTCTTGACAAGACCAACATCATCCACTGCCCCATCGGTAAGGCATCCTTCGGTACTGAGAAGCTCACCGAGAACTTCAACACTCTCGTTGGCGCAGTTATCAAGGCTAAGCCCGCTGCTGCTAAGGGTCAGTACATCAAGAGCTGTGTAGTTGCTACAACCATGGGCCCTGGCATCAAGGTTAACTACGCAAAGCTTGGTAACTAATATATAAGTATTTGCTTATTAAAAAACGGGTGCAAACGCATCCGTTTTTTCTTTTATTCTAAAAACAATAAAAGGTCGCCGTAAAACGACGACCTTATTTTATTAAACAGGAATAGTGGGCACGGTAAGAAGATTTACAATATATCCGAAGGACTCGCTAAGAGGCTTGTTTCTCCAAGCGGGAATATAGCAATATCCATCCTCAATAGTCCAATTTGTACCTTCAACATCCTTATAGAACTTCTTGTAATCATCGGAGTCTATGCTTATCTTAAGCATATGATCTCCGCCCAGGGTGTTACAAAGTCTATCAAGAGTGGCCTGAGCAGAAGTGTCAAAGGTAATAAGACCTTCGTTCATAAAGAACTGGAAGGGAGAATTCATGATAGAATCATTTACTGCAGAACCGATATTTGTAATTTCGGTATCAGCCTTAATGATCGCAAAAATACCCTTCTCTCTATCTTCTTCCTTAACAATATCACCAATTACAAGAGTATCGAATACTCCACCCATGTTATTAATGGTACTTGCAGAAATCTTAGACATAAATCCGCTAACGGGAACTCTGTTACCATCCTCGTCAAGCTTATCGCTAGGCTCATACCAAACGCCATCTATAAGCTCATAACCAAGAAGCATACCGACCTCGGTATTCTCAATCTCGTCACCAACACCGTTGATATTCGAGTCAGCAAATACAGCCATCGCACCGGTAACCTTTACAGTTTTTTCTTCGTTGGTCTCGGAATCAATCTCATACTTGTACCAAACGTTATCAATAAGCTCGTAACCAAGAAGTTCACCAAGCTGTGCGTCCTCAAGCTTATCACCAATTCCGTTAATGTTGCAGTCGGAGAATACGGCCATTACACCGGTAACCTTTTCAAGCTCGTCTGTTTCACTGTTTCTCTTGTACCAAACGTCGTCAACAAGCTCATAACCAAGAAGCTCACCAAGTTCAGCAGTCTCGATCTTATCACCAATACCATTGATATCGGAATCAGCAAAAACGGCCATTACGCCGGTAACCTTTTCAAGCTCATCTGTTTCGCTGTTTCTCTTGTACCAAACGTCGTCAACAAGCTCATAACCAAGAAGTTCGCCAAGCTTTGCTTCTTCGATCTCGTTACCGATGTCGTTTATCTTGCTATCGGCAAAAACAGCCATTACACCGGTTACCTTCTCAAGCTCGCCGGCATCGTTTTTCTTGCACCATTCATCAGCTTCATTCTTTTCGTAACCAAGAATCTCGCCGATCATAATGTTATCAATATCACTACCAACGCTGTGAATGGTAGAACCTGCGAACGCAGCGATTACACCGGTAACCTTTTTGCCTTCCTTATCATACCAATTATCACCATCCTGAGTATAACCAAGAACGTCACCGATGCTGATATCATCAAAGAGTGTATCGGTATTGATCTTACCGCTAACGAAATCGTTAATTGAGAAGTTTGCAATGATCTCCTCGATACCTGTGATCTTGGTACCGTCGGCAGTCATCCAATATGCACCGTCTACGCCGGGTTTTCCGCCCTCTGTACCATCGGCATTATAGCATATGTAGTTTTCAATATTACCAATGTACACACTGCCAAGAACGTTTCCGAAGCCCTCCTTTGAGAAGAGCTGCTTCAGAGGCATTTGGCGTGTCTCATCAGAGAGAACGGCATCAAGCTTCTCATGGAAGATAAG
>JBGVRO010000016.1:0-20189 GCA_045128515.1 Eubacteriales bacterium
GCAGGAATCTCAACAGGCTCTTCTGCAGCAACCTGCATATAAACGAGAGGTGTAGAGGGAGATGCCTCGGTTGCCTCTGCGATAGGCTGCTTTGTAACAGGAATCTCACGAACCTCGTCCTCGAGAACGGTAGCACTTACGCTGTTCTCGAAGATCGCTGCTTCTGTTGTAGGAATAACAACAGGTTCTTCGGTTGCAGTAACAACGTTTGCAATGTACTCTGCCTTGGGAAGGGGTGCTTCTTCAACGTGAATTGTTTCGGGAACAGAGATAACAACCTCGTCCTCAAGAGCAGTTGTAGATACGTTGTTCTCGAAGATTGCAGCTTCTGTGGTAGGAATAACAACAGGCTCTTCGGTTGCAGTAACAACGTTTGCAATATACTCTGCCTTGGGAAGGGGTGCTTCCTCAACGTGGATTGTTTCGGGAACAGGAATGCTAACCTCATCCTCAAGCACAACGGCAGAGGTTCCTGTCTCGAATATGGAGGCGCTGATACGAACTACGCCATCCTCATCGTCCGAGGTGAAGATGGTAATCGGAACATCCTGAATGTGGGATGCGGGATTAGACTTGGGAAGTGTAGCTGCGCTGACACCGACAGGTGCGGGCTCCACGGGAATTGCCTCGTCCACGAGAGTAACAGGACGATTATGCTCCTCGTAAAGAGATGCCGCAGGAACGGTATATGGTGTGAAGGGGGCTGTAGCCTCGGTTGCAACGTGTACGTAGGGAGAGCTCTGCGGAACATTTGCATATTCTATGGGTTGAGCCTTCTCTGTTATAAATCCACCGTCCTCAAGAACGGAGTAACGTACTCTTTCATATGTATAGGGCAGCTCGGAATCGCTCTGATGATAAATGAAGGGACTGTACTCAGGCTGAGTAAGAGGTCCGGTGAAGTTCTCGGGCATATCCTCTTCATCAGGTGCGATCTCCTCAAGGGGAGGATCCATCTCAGCAGATGTTATGGGTGTAGTACCAACTGCTTCAAATACAGCATTCTCGGGATCAGGACCCATTCTGTATGCGTAAGGATCTGCGCCAATGTTCAATGCAGTAACTGTGCTTATCGGCTCTTCCTTAATAACAAATCCATCGAGACCATGAACAGGCTTTGCAGGCTCAAGCTCGCTGAGAATTGCTGCAGGAGGCTCCATGTCGGGAATAAACACACTGTCGGGTGCATCCCACTTAGCATCGTCAAGATCCTCGTATAGCTTGACCGTGCCTTCTCTATCCTCGGACACGCGCTCCTTCTTACTATTCTTGATAGCACCGTAAATCAACACCGAACAGACTATCGCCGATATAAAGGCTACCACCAAGAATATAAATTTATAAAACATGGGGTCTGTCAGGTAATTAACCTGCCCTGCTCCGTCTGTGCCGTCTGCAAAAGCAACAACGGACATAGACATTACAAGCACCAAGGCAAGTATTACGGCTATGCCAAGCTTTTTGTTTCTCGTTAACTTGTTCATACTCTCTCCATTTCATCACCGAATGCCGCAAACCCATAAATGCGGAGGTGAGATTTGTATTATATTGCGTATATTATTGCGCTCGCGCGTAAATATTCGTATACGAATTTAATTATAACATTATTTTTTAATAAAATCAATACTTTATTAAAAATTATTAAAAATTTAGGTGCAAAAAAAAGGAGACCGAAGTCTCCTCTTTATCTATTAGGAATTAGTCAGCCTTTGTAAGCTTAATTCCGTCAATCTTGATGTACTTAACGTCGCCCTCTTCGCCTTCAACGAAGGAATGAGTAGAAGACTCTTCACCAAAGGTGAAGGTGATCTCATCACCGTCCTTGTTGAACTCATACTTACCTTCCTCAACAACGTTGTTGCCGATGATGGGGTCGGTGGTCTTAGTAACCTTGCCGCCGACAGAAAACTCATAGGTAACCTTTGCAGCAACGATGTCAGCGGTGTATGTGCCAACAAGAGACTTACCACAAGAAACGAGAGTGAGAAGTGTGCATGCAAGAAGAACGCATACAAGAACTGCAGACAATGTCTTTTTCATTATGTAAGCTCCTTTCATTTTAGCCATTAATACGGCTTTGACTATATTTTATCACCAAAAAATACTTTTGTCAACAACATTTGGGCAATTTAATTTTTTTTAATTTTTTCTTCCTGCGTTATTGACAAACAATATTTGATTGAGTAAAATATATGAGGTCAACACAAATGAGGTGAAATGATGAAGTTATCTAACCTAATAAAGCATCTCGGATTAGTCTTAAGACACAAATGGAGAGTGCTGATAAATTGCTCAAAATGCGGACTTGTTTGGCGCGGTCTTGTACACGACCTGTCGAAATTTACACCCACCGAGTTTTTTGAGAGCGTAAAATATTTTCAAGGCAACCGTTCGCCTATCGGAGTTTGCCGCAGAGAAACGGGAATGAGCCAAGCATGGCTGCATCACAAGGGCAGAAATAAGCATCACATCGAGTATTGGCTCGACCCAGAGTGTGAAATTCAACCTATGATGCCCTATAAATACGCGGTAGAGTGCGCCTGTGACAAGCTGGCAGCCACAAGGATCTATGCCGGCAAGGGATATTTCACAGATCTTCCTCTTAAACATTGGTTAAGATATGGAAACAAGGTGCCCGGAAATCCCAAGACCATGAGATTTTTAGAGGAAATTTTTATTGACGTGGAAAAGCACGGAGAAAAATACGTGCTTAACAAGAAGTATATGAAGAAAAAATTCCGCGAGGTTTGTTTAAGTGAGTAAGGTATTAGCAAAAAAGATTCCGGCCAAAATTCAAATACCTGGATTTTTAAAAGAAAATGCCGTTTTGATCATTGCGATTATTGCGGCGCTTTTAACGTCATTTATCGTTCCGCCGGATGCAAAGTATCTTGAATACTTTGATCTTAAGACGCTGTCCTGTCTTTTCTGCGTTCTGGCAGTTGTCTGCGCTCTGCGCAACGTTAAGTTCTTTTACACCTTAGCAAGACAGATAGTTCGCAAATTCAAAAATGCAAGAATCGCTATACTTGCACTTGTCTACATAACCTTTATAGGTTCTATGCTCATTGCAAACGACATGGCTCTTTTAACCTTCTTGCCCTTGGGTTATTTCATTCTCAGCACCACGAAGAAGGAAAAATATCTTGCATTCACCTTCATTATGCAGAACATTGCCGCAAATCTTGGCGGTATGCTTACCCCCTTCGGAAATCCGCAGAATCTCTATCTCTACTCAAAATTTAACATTCCCGACGGCGAATTTGTAAGAATAATGTTTCCGCCATTCATACTTGCTATTGCACTCATCACTCTGTGCTGCCTTATTTTCGTGAAAAAAGAGGCACTCGAGATCGAGGAGAGCGACGTTAAACTGCCCATCGGCAGAGTTGCTATCTACCTTGCCCTTTTTGCAGTAGCAATTATGATGGTATTTCGCTTTATGCCCTACCAGGTTGGTCTTATAATCATTCCTCTTGCGCTGATATTCCTTGATAAAAAGGCGCTGATGCAGGTTGATTACGGTCTTTTGTTCACCTTTGTTTTCTTCTTCATCTTTGCAGGCAATATGGGCAGAATAGATGCAGTACGTGATTTCTTCTCTTATCTACTCAATATAAACACACTTGTGTTCTCAGCCTTAAGCTGTCAGGTGATCTCGAACGTACCGTCGGCTATCCTGTTATCCCAGTTTACCGATAACTACCGCGAGCTGTTGCTGGGTGTAAACATCGGAGGTGCAGGCACGCTTATTGCATCACTTGCAAGTCTTATCACCTTTAAAGAATACACAAAGCAGGATCCCGATCACGTAAAGCAGTACGTAGTAAAGTTCAGTCTGTTTAATTTTGGATTTTTGATCACACTTACCCTGTTTTGTCTTATCCTTTTATAGATCCGTGGGATAGATTCCATTTTCAATCATATTTTCAAGAGCGAGGGAGACCTCGCTTTTGTCTTTTTTATAGGTCACGCCGTACCACTTGGCAGCGGAATCTATTACACGCACCCGAGTTTTGCCGCTTAAAATCATATTGGAAATCACCTTTGGAAGATAAAATTCGCACCCAAGGGGACCTGTGGCAAGGTGTTTATCCAAAAAGCGAGGAAATTCGCTCTT
Source organism: Eubacteriales bacterium (assembly GCA_045128515.1). GTDB lineage: Bacteria > Bacillota > Clostridia > Oscillospirales > CAG-272 > UBA1740. The sequence goes on from JBGVRO010000016.1 coordinate 4,121, forward strand.
ACACTCCTCTATCACATTCGGTGTAAGCCCCCAAAAGTTCATTGAAACGGTTGCATCGGGGGACAGACAGTCACCCTCACCCGATATTATTCCGTCAGGGGTAGCAAAAATGCCCGAGCGCTCCTCGATGCGACATAATCTTCCCTGCTCTACCTCACATATTCCGCGAGAAACACAACCGCTTGAACTTAAAGTGTCACGAAGCTTATAGCCAACCATACAGCACTCATCGTTATTTTGACTTGAAAAATCGAAGATACGAACAAAGGCATCTCTTCCGTAAAAATCATCGGCATTGATTACAGCAAAGGGCGAATTTACGATTCCCGACAGACAGGATATAGCGTGGGCAGTTCCCCAGGGCTTTTTTCTCCCCACAGGAATACTATACCCCATAGGTACGCACAGCTCCTGATATGCGTAATCAACTTTTATCCGCCATTTTAAAAGGCGAGTGGAAATTATCCTTTTAAAATCGACCTCGATTTCCTTGTTTATTATGAATACCACACGGCAAAAGCCTGACAAAATAGCATCGTAAACCGAAAAATCCAAAAGTATATGACCGAATTTGTCAACAGGCTCGATCTGTTTCAATCCTCCAAAGCGGCTGCCCATTCCTGCCGCCATAATTACAAGCGTTTTTTCTTCCATAATTATCTCCTTTTTTATCATTATATGCAAGAAAAAAGCGATAAAATGCGCTTTGGGTCTTGAAAAAATCGATGTGAAGAGGTATAATAAAGATAAAAACCGAAAGGGACAGAAATTATGAGCAAATTTCAGGTTATAGAGCATCCTCTCATTCAGCACAAGCTTACAATTATGCGTGAGAAGGACACCCCCACAAGTGAATTCAAGCAGCTGCTTGATGAAATATCCATGCTTATGGGCTATGAGATCACAAGAAATCTTCCTACCGAGGACGTAGAGATCGAGACTCCCATCTGCAAAACCACACAGAAGAAGATTTCGGGCAAGAAGCTTGCTATCGTTCCCATTCTCCGTGCAGGTCTCGGTATGGTTGACGGACTTCTCCGCCTTGTTCCCGTAGCAAGAGTTGGTCACATCGGTCTTTACCGCGATCCCGAAACTCACCTTCCCGTTGAGTACTACTGCAAGATGCCTCCCGAGCTTGAGGAGAGACAGGTTATCATAGTTGACCCCATGCTTGCAACAGGTGGCTCTGCAAGTGACGCTATCACTATGGTTAAGGCAAAGGGTGCGAAGAACATTATGATGATGTGCCTTGTTGCATCTCCCGAGGGTGTAAAGAAGGTACAGGAGGATCATCCCGACGTAGATATCTACGCGGCTGCCCTTGACGAGTATCTTAACGACCATGCATACATTGTTCCCGGTCTTGGTGACGCGGGTGACAGAATCTTTGGCACAAAGTAATTTCTGCTAACATTACGGCGAAAGGAGGCAGATTATGCGCGAGCTTATTATCGGCCCGAACGACGCAGGGCAAAGGCTTGATAAATTCATTACCAAAACTCTTGATCTGCCTATGAGTCTGCTTTATAAGTCTATCCGACTTAAAAAAATCAAGGTAAATCGCAAGAGAGCCGAGAATAACACCATTCTTCACGAGGGCGATACTATTCAGTGCTTCCTTGCCGAGGAGTTCTTCGAAAAGAAGGCTGACCAGCATTCCTTTGAGAGCATCAGCGTTCATCTCGATATAATTTACGAGGATGAGAACATTATGCTCCTCAACAAGCGCCCGGGCGTTTCTGTGCACGAGGATGAGAATGGGTCTACCAATACTCTTATAACCCACATACAGGCTTATCTGTATCAAAAGGGCGAGTACCGTCCCGAGGCGGAGCAGTCGTTTGCCCCTGCCCTGTGCAATCGAATTGACAGAAATACGGGTGGAATAGTTATTGCGGCAAAGAATGCCGAGGCTCTCCGCGTGATGAACGAGAAGATCAAGTATCGCGAGATCGACAAGTTCTATCTTGCGGCTGTCCACGGAGTTCCAAAGCCCGAGAGCGCAACCATAAAGGGTTATCTTCTCAAGGACGATAAGAAAAACATCGTTCGTGTATATGAAAAAAATCCCCCTCGCGGTGCGAAGGAGATCATCACAAAATATAAGGTTGTTGCAAGGAAGCAGGACTCTGCTCTTATCGAGGTAGAGCTGCTGACAGGACGAACCCACCAGATTCGCGCACATATGGCGCATATCGGTCACCCCCTTATCGGTGACGGCAAGTACGGTGTGAACAAGAATGACAGAACAAAGGGATATAAGTATCAGGCGCTCTATTCCTACAAGCTGCGCTTCAGCTTTGATACCGCGAACCCCACCGTTCTCGATTACCTGAACGGTAAGGAATTCAAGATTCCAAAGAAGGATATTTACTTTACGAAGGAATATTTCTAATTCAAAATATTGCATAAAAAAAGGCACTCAAACGAGTGCCTTTTTTAATATTTTCCTGTAGAAAATACAGGATTAATGTTTGAAAAGTACAAGAAAATGGGGGATTAAGTACAAAAAATATAAGTTAATTTCATAGAAAACTCGAGCATGTAAGCTCCTAATGAGCCTTCCCCAAGATAGGGGAAGGTGGCAGACGTAGTCTGACGGATGAGGATGACCTTAATGCTTTTTTAAATCCTTAAACTCTACGCCAACCATCCTCATAATATCAGTTACAACACCGTCAAAATTTCTATTAACGTCACCATTAGTATATCTAATTACTTTTATTCCCACCGAAGAAAGCGAAGAATCTCTTACCTCATCAGCTTCTCTTGCCTTGGAATCAAAATGCTGAGAGCCATCAAGCTCTATATCAATGTTAGCACTCGGGATAAAAAAATCCAAAATGTAATTACCAACAACTTGTTGTCTTTTCACAGTCATTGGCAAGAATCTAAGAAAATCATACCACAAGTGTTTTTCTTCGGGAGTCATATTTTTACGCAATTCTTTTGCATATTGGGTTAATTCTTTGTTGTATGGATACATTTTTTCATCCTCATCCACCGCCAAGGCGGTCCCCCTTCCCCTATCTTGGGGAAGGCTTATTTTCCTGTTGAGCCGAAGCCACCCTCACCCCTAACGGTGTCGGAAAGCTCGTCTGCTTCCTCAAACTCCGCCTTAAGGAATGGTACTATTGCAAGCTGAGCGATGCGCTCGCCGGGAGCTACAGTTTGATTCAAGAAGAAATTATGATTATGAAGTGCAACCATGATTTCACCACGATAATCCGAATCTATAACACCAACCTTGTTTGCAGGAGCGAGATTTCTTTTTGTTGCAAGACCGCTTCTGGCAAAGATAAGACCGCAATAGCCCTCGGGGATCTCAACAGAAATTCCCGTTCTTATAAGCACCGTTGCCCCTCCGGGAATTGAGATGGGCGCACCGCTTTCGCTTAATGCATACAGATCCGCGCCTGCCGAATACTCCGTTCCATAAGTGGGGGTTATTGCCCTTTTATGTAATTTCTTAAATTTAATCTTCATATTTTTTCTCCAATATAAAAGCAATTCTGCGTTTAAAAATTCCTGTCCTCTACGCAGCCCTGCCAAATGATAACGCTGCAATTCTTTCGGGTTTCATTCATATCGATAACACGCTGATTTTTCGAGCCGCGAAAACGAAGTCCAAGGCTTTTTTCTTCCTCAACATATCTGCCGTCAACGAGAATATCGACAAGAGCAAGGATTTTTTCGGTATGCTCGGTGTGTGTCCTGTGCTCACCGTTCAGCTCCTCATAAGTATTGCCCGTATATAACCAAACGGTTTTATCGGGATATTTTTGCTTAATGGTGCGCAGAAGCGAGAGTATCTCGGGTTGATTTTCGGGTTCCATAGGCTCTCCGCCAAGAATCGTCAAGCCTCTCACCGAGGGGTTTTCCAAGGCGGTCATTATCTGCTCTACGGCAGCATTGTCAAAGAGATTTCCATAATTAAAATCCCACGTTTCGGGCTGAAAGCAGCCCTTACATCTATTACGACAGCCGCTGACGAAGAGAGAAACGCGAACTCCCTCTCCGTTAGCAATATCGCACTTTTTTATTGCTCCATAATGCATAGCTACACACCCAATTTTTCCTTCAAGAATGCACCGGTGTGAGAATTTTCACAAGCGGCAACTTGCTCGGGAGTACCAACGGCAACCACAGTTCCGCCTCCGTCACCGCCCTCTGGACCAAGGTCGATAATATAATCGGCAGTCTTGATAAGGTCAAGATTATGCTCAATAACGACAACGGTATTACCGCCGTCGGCAAGTCTGTGCAAAATACCGACAAGCTTTGACACGTCCTCCGAGTGAAGTCCTGTGGTAGGCTCGTCAAGGATATAAATAGTCTTGCCTGTGGAGCGCTTTGCAAGCTCGGTGGCAAGCTTAACTCTCTGCGCCTCACCACCCGAAAGTGTAGTAGATGACTGACCGATCTTAATGTATCCGAGTCCTACGTCAAAGAGGGTCTGCAGCTTTCTCTGAAGTGCAGGAAGTCCGTCGAAGAAGTAAAGCCCCTCCTCAACCGACATTTCAAGAACGTCATAAATATTTTTTCCCTTGTATTTAACGTCAAGGGTATCGCGATTGTATCTCTTGCCGTGGCATACGTCACACTTAACGTAAACGTCGGGCAGGAAGTTCATTTCAATGCACTTTACACCGTCGCCCTCACAAGCCTCGCAACGTCCACCGCGAACATTGAAGGAGAATCTGCCCGAGCTATAGCCCTTCGCCTTCGCATCTCTTGTAGAAGCGAAAAGATTGCGGATCTCGGTAAACAGTCCTGTGTAGGTGGCAGGGTTAGATCTCGGAGTTCTGCCGATTGGACTCTGGTCAATGGCAATAACCTTGTCAAGATGTTCAAGCCCCTCAATACGCTCAACCTTACCGGGATAGGTTATGGCGCGGTTAAGGTCGCGAGCGAGAGTTCTGTACAAAATAGAATTAATAAGCGAGGATTTTCCACTACCAGAAACGCCCGTAACGGCAGTAATCGTGCCGAGAGGAATATCCACGTTTACGTTTTTAAGATTATTCTCTGCCGCGCCGATTATACGCAGGTAATTACCGTTACCCGCTCTGCGAGTTTTGGGCACGGCAATGGTCTTTCTGCCCGACAGATATGCGCCTGTGATAGATTTTTCACATTTTGCAACCTCCTCGGGTGTGCCTGCGGCAACAATCTCACCGCCGTGAATTCCTGCACCCGGGCCAACGTCTACAATAAAATCTGCCTCGCGCATGGTGTCCTCGTCGTGCTCAACAACGATAACGCTGTTACCGAGATCGCGAAGTCTTTTAAGAGTGTCGATAAGCTTGCCGTTATCTCTCTGATGAAGACCGATGCTTGGCTCATCAAGGATATAAAGCACGCCTGTAAGCGCAGAGCCGATCTGTGTTGCAAGGCGGATGCGCTGTGCCTCGCCACCCGAAAGAGTACCTGCGGTACGGGCAAGGTTAAGATAATCAAGTCCAACGCTGACAAGGAAGTTAAGACGAGCCTTGATCTCCTTCAAAATCTCCTTGGCAATTTTAGTCTGCTCCTCGCTGAAGCTAAGGCTCTCAACGAAGGCGAGCATTTTATCAATAGAAAGACGGCAGATCTCATCAATATTAAGTCCGCCAACGGTGACACCGAGAACCATGTCCGAAAGACGGCGCCCCTTACATCTGGGACAGTCGATCTCCTCAACGAATTCCTGATAGTAGTCACCGCCCTGCATTTTCATGCGCTTTTCAATGATGCTGACGATGCCGTCAAAGGTGGTGTACTGATCTCTACCGAGACCGCCAAAATATCGTGTAACGCTATACTGCTTTGCGCCTGTGCCGTACATAAGAGCATTCATCGCAGCATCAGAGAAATCCGACAGGGGTGTATCAAGTGTAAAGCCGTAGCTTTCACCCACCTTGGCAAGCAGAGGTCCTGTCCAAGAGTCCTCGGTCATAGACTTAAATCCATTTACGGCAATGCCTCCGTCACGAAGAGAAAGATGCTTATGAGGAATAAGCTTTTTCACCGAAATACGCTGTGTATTTCCGATACCGCCACAGTCGGGACACGCACCTATAGGATTGTTAAAGGAGAACATTCTCGGCTCAAGCTCGGGGAAAGAAATTCCGTGCTCCTCGCAGGCATATTTCTGCGAGAACTCAAGCTCCTCGCCCTCCTTGCCGTCGCGGTCAACGACAAGTATACGAACTCTGCCGTCGGCAACCTTAAGGGCAGACTCTACCGAGTCGGAAAGACGCGAGCGAATATCTCCACGCATCACAAGACGGTCGAGAACTATATCTATATTATGCTTTAAATTCTTATCAAGGTCGATCTGCTCGGACAGGTCGTACATATTTCCGTCCACACGTACTCTGGCAAAGCCACCCTTACGCGCATCGCTGAACACCTTGTCGTGCATACCCTTCTGCGCCCTGACAACAGGCGAAAGCACCATAAAACGTGTGCCCTCGGGCAATGCAAGAATACGGTCTACGATCTGATCGAGAGTCTGTTGCTTGATCTCCTTGCCACAGACGGGACAGTGCGGAACACCAACTCTCGCATAGAGCAGACGAAGATAGTCGTATATCTCGGTTACCGTACCAACGGTAGAACGGGGGTTCTTTGAGGTAGTCTTCTGGTCAATGGAGATAGCAGGAGAAAGTCCCTCAATAAGGTCAACCTCGGGCTTATCCATCTGTCCGATGAACATTCGGGCATAGGAGGAAAGGCTCTCAACAAATCGTCTATGTCCCTCGGCATAGAGGGTGTCGAAGGCAAGCGAGGACTTTCCACTACCCGACAGACCTGTCAGAACAACAAGCTTGTCTCTTGGGATAGTGACCGAAACGTCCTTTAAATTATTAACTTTTGCCCCTTTAATGACAATATTTCTTTGCATTTTATGTGTTCATCCTTTAAAATTCTATTTTCTAAGTTCCTTGATCCTATCGCGGATGTAGGCGGCTTTTTCAAACTCGAGTGCCTTTGCTGCCTCACGCATTTCTGCTAAAGATGGATTCTCTTATCTGCCTTCCCCAAGACAGGGGAAGGTGGCAGACGAAGTCTGACGGATGAGGATGACCTTAACGTTTTTTCAAATCCTTAAAATTTACGCCAATCATCCTCATAATATCAGTTACAACACCATCAAAATTTCTATTAACGTCGCCATTAGTATATCTAATTACTTTTATTCCCACCGAAGAAAGCGAAGAATCTCTTACCTCATCAGCTTCTCTTGCCTTGGGATCAAAATGCTGAGAACCGTCAAGCTCTATGGCTATATTTACACTTGGTATAAAAAAATCCAATATATAGTTTCCTACAACATACTGCCTTTTTACTGTAATTGGCAATAGTTTAAGAAAATCATACCAAAGATGACGTTCCTCGGAGGTCATATTTTTTCGAAGCTCTTTAGCATATTTGGTTAATTCTTCATTATATGGATACATTTTATATCATCCTCATCCACCGCAAAGGCGGTCCCCCTTTTCTCGTTGCGACTCGGTCACGTTCGGGGGAAAACGATACTTAATCGTTTTCTAACACCCTCACGTCGCTTTGCTACCTATCTTGGGGAAGGCTATTTTCTAAGTTCCTTGATCCTATCACGGATATAGGCGGCTTTTTCAAACTCAAGCGCCTTTGCTGCCTCACGCATTTCCACGGTAAGCTGCTCTATCATCCTATCGCGCTGAAGCTTGGTAAGCTTCTTATCCTTCTCGGGTTTAGCCTTTTTGCCGATCTCGATAACGTCGGCAACAGCCTTTCTTACGCTCTCGGGAGTGATACCGTTCTCCTCGTTATACTTCATCTGTATAGAGCGACGGCGCTCGGTTTCGTCAATAGCCGCGCGCATAGAACCTGTGATACGGTCGGCGTACATAACAACGTGACCGTTGACGTTTCTCGCCGCACGTCCGATGGTCTGTATAAGCGAGGTTTCGCTACGGAGAAAGCCCTCTTTGTCTGCATCAAGAATTGCAACAAGAGATACCTCGGGAATATCAAGACCCTCACGAAGGAGGTTTATTCCTACAAGCACGTCGAACTCGCCAAGACGAAGGTCGCGAATGATCTCCATTCGCTCAAGAGTTTCGACCTGATGGTGTATATATTTTACCTTTATGCCATGGGTGGACAAATACTCGGTCAGATCCTCTGCCATATTCTTTGTCATGGTGGTTACAAGCACCTTTTCACCCCTTGAAACGGTGGCACGGATCTCACCGATAAGGTCATCGACCTGCCCTTCAATGGGACGAACGTCGATCTTGGGATCGATAAGACCTGTGGGACGGATAAGCTGCTCGGCAACAGAGGAGCTCTCCTGCTTCTCATAAGGACCGGGAGTTGCGCTGACGAACACTATCTGTCCAAGTTTTTCCTCAAATTCCTCAAAGAACAGCGGTCTGTTGTCAAATGCAGAGGGCAGACGGAAGCCAAAATCAACAAGATTCTTCTTACGTGCAAAATCTCCACCACTCATACCCTTTACCTGCGGCAGAGTTACGTGGCTCTCATCTATAAATATGATAAAATCGTCGGGGAAATAATCAAGTAGAGTGTGAGGAGTTGAGCCTGCAGGTCTGCCCGATAAAACTCGGGAATAGTTCTCTACACCCGAGCAGAAGCCTACCTCACGAAGCATCTCGAGGTCATATTTCGTTCTCTCCTCGATTCTCTGCGCCTCAATAAGCTTGTGCTGTGACTTAAAATACTCTACGCGCTCGATCATCTCGCGCTCGATCTCCGCAAGAGCTGCCTCTCGTCTGTCATCAGACACCGCATAGTGGGTCGCAGGGAATATGGCAACGTAGGACATATGCTCCAAAATCTCGCCTGTCAAGGGATTTACACGGCTGATGCGGTCGATCTCGTCACCAAAGAACTCAATACGGATAGCACTGTCGCGCTTTGAGGCAGGAAATACCTCAACTGTGTCACCGCGAATACGGAACTTGTTACGCACAAAGTTAACGTCGTTTCGCTCGTAGCTGATAGAAACAAGACGGCGCACAAGCTCGTCGCGTGACATCTGCTGCCCTTCTCTAACCGAAACGAGCAGACTCTGATACTCCATAGGGTCACCGAGAGAGTAAATACAGGACACCGACGCAACTATAATAACGTCACGTCTTTCAAACAAGGCACTTGTGGCACTGTGACGGAGCATATCGATCTCCTCGTTTACCATTGCGTCCTTCTCGATATAAACGTCCTTGCCCGGGATATATGCCTCGGGCTGATAATAATCGTAATAAGAAACGAAATATTCTACTGCATTATCGGGGAAAAAGGCGCGGAACTCGGTGCACAACTGTGCCGCAAGAGTCTTGTTATGAGCAAGAACAAGGGTCGGTCTGTTAAGATTAGCTATAACGTTAGCCATAGTAAAGGTCTTGCCCGATCCGGTTACACCAAGCAGAGTCTGTGCTCTCTCACCTGCGAGAATTCCCTCGGTAAGCGCACGGATCGCCTCGGGCTGATCACCCGTTGGCTGATATTCACTTTTTAATATAAATTTATCCTTCATTACCGCGCCTCCTATCCTTTCACAATGGCTTTTGAGTATACTTTTACTTATATATTGTATCACAAAATAATTATTATGTAAATAGAAAATAAAAATTAGGTTGACAAATTACGACTTTTGATGTACAATACTGGTTGTATAAAAAATAAGGAGATATAAAATGATACATAAAATAGAAAAAATTCTTCATTACATAGTAGAGATCGTGGAGATCATCATCGCTATCGTTACATTGTGCGCTATGGGATATATGCTGTTTATGGAGGTATCCCACATCTTCACCACTCCCGGCTATCTTTCCGACCCCGCACACTTCCTGCACAACGTGCTTACTATCGTAATCGGACTTGAGTTCGTAAGTATGCTTATCGATCTTACCCCTGCAAACACGATCGAGGTTCTTGTTCTTGCAATAGCAAGATACGTTATTATCGACCACACCAATGCTATCAGCAACATCGTGTGCGTAATCTGCATTGCAGGTCTGTTTGCAATAAAGAAATTCCTTATCCCCAAGGAAGATCTTAAGAAGGTTATCTCCCCCAGCGTAAAGCATCACGAGGATTAAGTAAAGTAAATAGAAAAGACACAAGACTTTATGCAGAAATCTGCGGTCTTGTGTCTTTTTTTGCTAAACAATACCTAATTGAGGGAATTTTGAGGAAGATTTGTTGAATGCGCCCCGAAGACGTAGTTACCTACGTCGAGCGGAAGCAATCAGCGAATGTTACCAAAATTCACCGATTAAGCGTCCCAGTTGTGGTAAACGGCGTTCACATCATCATCCTCGTTGAACTTGTCCAGCATCTTCTCCATATTAGCAATGTCTTCTTCGCTGGTAAGCTCTACGTATGTAGAGGGAACCTTTGCAAGGTCGGCGGTGTTGATCTGGTAGCCGAGTGCGATGATTGCGTCACGAATGGTGTCAAGATCCTCAGATGCTGTGTAGATGGTGTACTCACCCTCATCGGACTTAATGTCCTCAGCACCTGCCTCGAGAGCATCCTCCATGATCTTATCCTCGTCGATCTCCTCGTCCTCGTCAACGATGGTGATAACGCCCTTCTGCTCGAAGAGGTAGCCTACGCAACCGTTCTGACCAAGGTTTCCGCCGTACTTAGAGAATGCAGCACGAACGTTACCTGCGGTACGGTTACGGTTGTCTGTCTGTGTCTCAACGATGATAGCAACGCCCGAAGGACCGTAGCCCTCGTATACGATCTCCTCAAAGTTGATGTCACCGTTATCGGTGAACTTCTTGATTGTACGCTGAATGTTATCGTTAGGCACGTTGTTTGCCTTTGCCTTAGCGATAAGATCGCGAAGCTTAGAGTTGTTGTTAGGATCGGGACCGCCAGCCTTGATAGCTACAGCCATTTCCTTACCGATCTTGGTAAAGATCTTGGCCTTGGCAGCGTCTGCCTTCTCCTTCTTGTGCTTAATATTATTCCACTTAGAATGTCCTGACATATTTTTCTCCTATTGAATGCAAAATGCAAAATGCAAAATGCAGAATTTTATATTTTCTCTGGTGTTTGTAAACAAATAAGGTGAAGCGCGGTACGAAGCACCTGGTTGGTTGCTCTGGTAAGTGCGATGCGGCTCTCACGAAGCTCGGCGTCATCGCAATTTACGATACTGCACTCGTGGTAGAAGCGGTTGAATGCCGCGCAGAGATCAAGAATGTATCTTGTAACCACAGAGGGCTCGTAATCGGAAAGTGCCGCGTTAACACGCTCGGGGAACATGGAGATGGTCTTTGCAAGCTCGGTCTCAACAGAAGAAAGAGCCGCGTCTGTTACGGACTTACCAAGATCTCCTGCCTTTTCAAGAATTGAGCATGTACGTGCATATGTGTACTGTGCATAAGGACCTGTATTTCCGTCGAAGGAAAGCGCATCCTCCATAATGAAGTTAATATCACGCATACGGTTGTTGGAAAGGTAATGGAATACTACCGCGCCAACGCCAACCTTCTCCGCGATCGCCTGACACTCCGCATCGTCGGGATGCTTCTCACGAGCGATCTCCTTAACTCTTGCGATAGCCTCTGCAAAGAGATCCTTAAGGAGTACAACGTTGCCCGTTCTGGTGGCAAGCTTTGCACCGTTTACGCTAACAGTTCCGTAGGGAACGTGAACAAGCTGATTATGCCAATCGTAGCCCATAAGCTCAACGACCTTGAACCACTGTGCAAAATGAAGCGACTGCTGTGCAGCGGTTACGTAGATAGCCTTGTCGAAATTATATTCACCCTTACGGTAAACCGCAGCGGCAATATCACGGGTAGGATAGAGAGTGGAACCGTCGCGCTTAAGAATGAGGCAGACAGGCATATTCCACTTTTCAAGATTAACGATAGACGCGCCGTCATCGATCTCAAGAAGACCCATATCACGAAGCTTCTGCACCTGTGCAGGCATCTTATCGGTATAGAAGGACTCGCCCTTGTAGGAATCGAACTCTATGCCGAGAAGCTTATATGTTCTCTGATATTCCTCAAGGCTGACGTCAACGAACCAACGCCAGAGAGCGATGTTCTCCTCGTCAAATTCCTCCAACTTCTTGAACTCGGCACGGGACTGGTCTGCAAGAGGAGATTTCTTATCCTCATTGCTCTCTTCCTCTGCCTTGATCTCATTGTTAATACGAACGTAGAGCTTAACAAGCTCGTCAACTCCGCCCTGCTCTATGGTAGCCTTGTCACCCCAAAGCTTGTAAGCAACGATAAGCTTACCGAACTGAGTACCCCAGTCGCCAAGGTAGTTGATACCAACACACTTGTAGCCTGCGAACTCGTGAAGGAGCTTTAAGCTGTGGCCGATAACGGTAGTACCGAGATGGCCGATGTGGAAGGGCTTTGCAACGTTGGGAGAGGAGTAGTCGAGAACGACCGTCTTGCCCTCACCGTTCATAGGAGAGCCGTAGCTGTCACCAAGGTTAAGAACCTCGGAGGCAACTCTGCGAGAGAATGATTTGCCGTCGATCTTAAAGTTAAGATAGCCGTTAACAGCAGTTACAGAGGAAAATTCCTCGCACTTAATAGCCGCCGCAAGCATGTCCGCGATCTGTACGGGAGAGCGACGAAGCGTCTTGGAAAGACGGAAACAAGGAAGCGCAATATCACCCATCGAGCTGTCGGGGGGATATTCAAGCATTGCGAACACTTCCTCAGCCGAGAGAAGTCCCTCGCCAAAGCCACTCTTTACTGCCTCAGCAATAAGGGCGGCGGTGTTTTTCTTTAAAGTAAGCATATATTTTTACCTCGAAATTATTATCAAAGTGAATTTCTCATTCTCACGTACTCACCGTCAGGCTCAGCCTTAACAAGTCGCGCGGGAATGAAGGTGGAAAAGGCGAAAACGTAAGCCATCGCAGACTCAAAGCCGTCTACAAGGTAGAACTCGCCGTCGCGCTCACATACGGTGATGTCGGTAAGCTCTGCCCCGCCCTCAAGCTTTGATGCCAAGGGTGAAAGCATATCGCCGTCAAGCTCCCTCTCGGGGAAATGAAGTCTCTCGGGAGAGAGATAAACGCGTGTATAGGACTTGTCCTGCTGCCAAATGGCAAAGGACTCTGCAATTCTGTCGGCGATCTGCTCGGGAGTGGCAACGGTGGTATCAACGATAAGCGAATAGTTTGAAAGATCCTTGATGTCCACGCCGTACTGCTCGGTATAGCGCTTCTTTTCACTCTCGCGGCGAGAGCGAGTGCAATCAATGGTCTCCTCAAGTGTGGAGTTGTGCTCGCCCTTTCTGTTAGCGTGCATAATACGAAGCGCGCTGGTCTCGATGTCGCAGGAGAGGTACACCTTAAAGGTACCCTTGGTAAAGTGCCAAGCCATACGAGAGTCTATGATAAGGAATCTCTCATCCTCGGAAAGCGCAGCAATGCCTGCGTCAATTTCATGGTCGATCTCGGGGTGGGTCTCCATATACTTATTAAGCTCACCGACCGTCATTCCGCGCGACTCTGCAATAGAGCGCACAATAGCACCGGTGCTGTAATATTCAGCTCCGAGCCTGTCAATAAGAATGTTAGCAACGGTACTCTTACCGCCACCAAGATCGCCTGCAAGTGAGATTTTATCCTGCATATCAAGTCCTCCCTCAACTTAAAATTTCCGCGTGGGTATAGTTAACTAAATAATTATAATATATTTTGTGCAAAATGTCAAGAACGTTTGAAAATTTTGTTGTAACTGAATAGTTTATAATCTATCTTAACAGATGATCAAGTCGAAAACTTGTGATTTTGTTAAGATTTTTTCTTCGACAACGGTGTTTCTCGGCACCGTTGTCACCCCCTTAATATAGGGGTTAAATCGATATAATGGCGTATAGCCTTATAAATAAATTTTATGCGTTAGCAAAGGAGAAACAAAATGATTTCAGTAGAAGTAAAAATCAAAAAGAGAGAAGTTACCTATCAGAAGGATGGTGTAGACAAGCGTGCCACCAACTTCTTCTTACAGCTTAATGATCAGCTTATTCCTATCGAAGTAAAATACTTCCCTCAGGATAAATTCAACGGAAGAGATCCCGGTTATCAGGGCCGTGTAGCTGCCCTGTCACTTGTTGCGGAGTTCCTTCCCGAAAAGGACAAGCCTGCGAACGTAAATCCTCGTCAGGTTGCATGCCCTAAGTGCGGCAAGATTATGCGTGTTGACGATCATGACGATACCACATATTACCTCGCTTGTGATGAGTGTAATATCGGAGGAATAGTTGATACGAAGTCGGGTGAAATGAAGATCACCGATTCTGATGGGAATCCTATTACTTAAGTCTAAATCTTCACATTAGGCAAAAGGTGGAAAAGGTGGAAAAATAACATAGTTTTTCCACTTAAAATCCACCACAAAACAAGTTCGTTTTCTATACTTATTAAAATATTACATATACTTACGGCGCTGAGGGCTTGTCCAGCGCCGTAGGCAAAAGGTGGAAAACACCGGGTAAAAGGTGGAAGAATTCCACCTTGCCGGAATGTTTTCCGGATTTTGACAAGCGGTTATTATATCGAATTAAATACTATTTAGTTTCAGGGGGTCACAAATATGAAATTAAAGCAGTATGAAATCGTATCACGGAAGGAATATTTTATTGAACCTATCGGAGATATACTTCGTAGGTATAAAACTATAAAAAAGTATGCGTACATTTTGCATGACAAAGATTCGGACACTTCACCGCATTATCATATCTATGTCAATTTTGGTAAAAGTGGCGTAGACAGTAAAATTGTTGCTCAGTGGTTCGGTGTTCAGGAATCTCAGGTAGAACGTATTAAAGGACGAGCTACCGACATGCTTTTGTATCTTACTCACGGTCAAGAGTCACAAAAGCACAAATATCAGTATTCACCTTCCGAGGTTGTAGCAAATTTCGATTTCGAAGCAGAAATCGAAAAATCGAAGATCCTCGGAGATTTCAAAAAATACTCCTATGCGGAGCAATTAAAGTACATAGACACTCTGCCGATAGCAGAGAAAAAGACGGCATTTGGAACACTTGAAAAGTTGTGGAAAATGCACTGTCAGCTTCTTTCTCTTGAAGGAAATCGAAATATCGATGTTATGTTTATAGAGGGAGAACCCGGCGCAGGTAAGACAACCTATGCAAAGAGAATTGCTGAAGGACGCAGCTTAGACTACTGTATTTCATCTTCAAGTAATGACTTGATGCAGGATTATCTTGGCCAAAAGTGTTTAATTTTAGATGACTTAAGAGATACGCAATTTGAAGATAATTTTGAGGATTTATTAAAAATCTTAGATAACCATACCTCATCCAGTATAAAAGCAAGATATGGTAATAAGGTTTTTAACGGTGAATTGATTATAATAACATCTTCGAAGCCTTTGTGAAAATGGTTTCACCATTTGCACTATACAGGCTCGGAGTCACTAAAACAGCTTTATAGACGAATTACGGTATATGTGGAAATAACCAAGGAAGCTATATTGGTTTATGACACTATTGATGATAAGGGTAATCCAAAAGGTTTCCCGGTATTCTTCAAGAACGATATACAAAAAACTATAAATGATTCGAAGAAAAAGAAAATCGATTATGCAGAAGCCTTCTCAGAAATATGCGAGGAGATGTCTGCAGAGGAGATATTAAAATTTGTTTCAAAAAAGTAAAGTTGTTTTATAAATGCAGTAAAATTTTGACCGATAAAACAATGATAAAAATAAAAAAGCTTTTTACTTAAAAGGGTTTTTAAGTGTTTTTAAATTATTTTTTTAAAAGGGGGTATGTTTTATGAGTAAATCTCGTTATGTTAGTATGAAAGATGATACATTCAAAGCGGTAATAGGATTTATTCTTATTTTGCTTTTTATATTTGCTATTTCATCTTTTTTCGTAAATGATAGCAATAATAGCAATTCCAATATCGGAGGAGACGGAGAAGATGATAATCCTAATTTAATTACCTTCACTGTTGGACAAACTGATCTCTTGGCTGAAAGAGGTATGACTTGGAGTCAATGGTTAATAGATCCCAAGTATAACACTGATTATTTTGTTCAAA
>JBGVRO010000017.1:0-25572 GCA_045128515.1 Eubacteriales bacterium
GTCGCAGACTTGGTATATCATTGAATGTATAACTCGCCTGAGGCGAGATATACATTCGTATATCATCAGCCCTGCGGGCTGTATATCATCACGCATCAGCGTGTATCTTTCTGCGACTTGATGATATACTCGTCCAAAAGCGAGATATACTCGTTTTCAGACGGATGATATGCAATTTCTGCGAAATTGATGATATACAAGGCTACGCCTTGATTTTGATGTTAGAATGTGGTATCCGAAAATTTGCTCTTGACAGAATTTGGAGATTGTGATATACTATTGGTGGAAAACTCCTTTTTGGGAGCTGTCGCCTCGGTCTGGCGGATAGCAGCTTCCGAATCGGGTTTTTCTTTTATTATGTCCAATTCTTGATTATAATACACTTAAAGAGGCGATATTATGTCAAAAAACTATTTATTGATATATTCTGAACAGCTTGCGACTGAGATAGAATTACTTTGCCAAAACATAAAAGCACCGTCAAACACCTTGTTCCAAATCCGCAAGAGCTCAAGTAGTATTTATGCAAATATTCGTGAAGCGAATTACGGACAAAGTAAAAGCGATATGGTTTCCAAGTTTGAAATCGCTCTCAAAGAATGTAGCGAAACTGAAGGCTGGTTACAGCTTTTATTCAACACAAATGCCATAGATGAAGAAATATTCAAAAATTATCGCAATCTCTGCGGTCGTATTAGGCGAATGCTTATTTCAAGTTGTAAAACTCTAAAGGAGGGATAAAATGAAAAAGTTGCTAATCACAATGCTATTTTTTGTAATAACATTGTCGCTATGCTCTTGCGGTAAAATTGATAAGAGCATCACCTTTTCGGGCAAGTGCTATCAAACCTTAGAGGTTGAAATCTATTATCTAGAAAAAGTTTACAACGATAGCACTGTACAAAATCTTCGTGATGAAAACATCCCCATATGTGTGTTAAACAATTTGGCTGATGACGGTGACTTAATATCCGATTTAATGAGTGAGATTTCCTCACTTGCATTTAGCCAAGAGGTAATATATTTTCCTGCGGCTGTCGATTGGATTTACGACTATGAGGGATATGTTATATGCGTCGTATATCCGAACGGATATGATATTATTGCGGAAAACGGTCAGTTTTATTATTCTTTAGATGCAAAGGGAAAAGAAAGCTTTAAGTATGGTCACTGTGATTATTCGGGAGAAATCGAGTGGTCAGACATCGTAGAAAAATATGTTTCAGAAAAACAATAACGGAAAATAATGCTGTTTGCAGACTATAAAATCAACCTATCGTTAAAATTGAAACCGCTTGGGCAAAAAATCATCCGTTTTTGCTTTAACTCATCCGCTTTCAATTTTGTATCCTTTTTATAGCCCTTTCACAAAAAAAGTCGTATCATTTTGATACGACTTTTTTTATCCAAGTCGCAGACTTGGTATATCATTGAATGTATAACTCGCCTGAGGCGAGATATACATTCGTATATCATCAGCCCTTTGGGCTGTATATCATCACGCGTCTGCGTGTAGTTTTGACGTGTAATTTAACAAAGAAAAATGATCTTTGTTCCCGCCAAAATAGCCTATATTCTTGACTTTTGATGGCTTCTGTGATAAAATTGTAGTGTTTTTAAGGTGATTTAAACAACAAATTTATAAGTGAAAAAAGGTGATTATCTATGCCTGCAGTGGTTTTTGGAATTGAACATTTTTTATATATTGGTATTACCGCAGCGATGGCTGCGTCAGGATTGCTTTTGGCAAAGAAATATGCAAAAAGTGACAAGGCTAAAACGATATTTATGAAGGCGCTTGCCCTCGGTCTGCTTATTACTATAATAATGAACAGACTGTCGCAGGTTTTCAGATACGATACCGTTCGGTGGGAGCAGATCATTCCTGACAGTTATTGCGGAATGACCAGCTTGGTTCTTTCTCTCGGGGTGCTATTTGGTAAAAAAGACAACAATATTTTACATTTTGTGTGGTTACTCGGTCTTTTTGGCGGAATTTCCACGGTAATATATCCTGCGTTTATAGGACAAGGACCTACCGTTTTTTATTTGCCGACCATTTCCGGATTGCTTCATCACAGCTTCTCCGCTACGGTGTCTGTGGCGCTTATCATGTTTGATTGGTTCCATATCACATACAAAAAATGGTATTGCACACTCTTTGGCTTCACATCATATTTAACGGTCGGAGCATTTCTTATCGGATGTCTTGGTCTTTCGGATGCCTTCCACATCTACACACCCCTTCTTGACGGAACACCGCTTACAACCTGGGTAATGGCTCCTATATACATCGTATGCTATACCTTGATCATGCTGGTAATCGAGCTTGTGAGAAAGCGTATTGCTGATAAAACTGAAAATTGAATATAAAAAGCTCTTTAAAACGGACCGTTTAGATTCGCTTTAAAGAGCCTTTTTTTATAAAATGATTTATTTGCTTAAATTCTGGTATCCCACATTCCGCAGAAGGAGTCGATTGGGTCGCTGCCGCGGAAATCGCCGCTAACGAGGGCGTCAACAAGGGCATCCATGGTGTAGTCAGCCGAGTCGTATGCATTGATGTAGGTGCGAAGCATAGGACAGTCGGCAAGCATGGTGGGCTTGTTTACGCTGATGCCGATTACGGGCAGCTCGTGAACGTACCAGGGAATTTCTCCTCCGCCCTTGGAAAGACCAAAGGAGGGGTGACCGTTCATAACGTCAAAGAGCGAGATTACAAGATCCTGCTGGCTTGTGAAGTCGGATATAGCGTGTTTTCCTGCGAAATACATATTGAGGCTGGGCTTTTCACCTCTAGCCATCATAGCTTTCATCTTGTCAATGGGGCTCTCGTAAATGAATACCTCAAAGCCCTTTTCTTCAAGTCTTTCCTTCAGCTTTTCTGCAGGAGTCTTTCTCTGCATACCGCCACCCATTGCCATAGCGGCGAGAGCCATAAGGGGATTGTCTACGCCCTTGATGGGAACGATCATAATACGCTTGGTCTTCTCGGGGGAGAGGGGAAGAATACCTTCGTCAAGACTTTTTACAAGGGTAATCGCGTCGCGGCTAATTTTGGGGGCATATGCGCTATATTCGGGATTATGAAGTATTGTCTGCAGCTCATCGCCCGTGGGGCAGAGTTCTTCCTTTGCCTTTTTATTAAGACCCATCTTAGCCTTAAGTCCGAGAATTCTGGTCAGAGCCTCGGTCATACGCTCCTCGGAGATGATGCCGCTCTTGTATGCATCAAGCATTGTGTTATAATCCTCGTCGGGATCGTTAAAGAAGAGGAACATATCGCAGCCTGCATTGATAGAGAGGGGAAGCATGTCCTTGCGCTTCATTCTGTTAGTCATACCTACCATGTGGCTTGCGTCTGTAACAACCATGCCGTTAAATCCGAGATCGTCGCGGAGCAGGGTGGTCATAATCTCATAACAGAGGGTCGCAGGGAGGATTTCCTCGGGGGTAACGTCGGGGTTCTTGTCCTTCATAAGGCTGGGCATAAGTATGTGACCGCCCATAATCGCGTCAAGACCGCCGTCGATAAGCGTCTTGTATACGTGGCCGTAGGTAGCCATCCACTTGTCGTAGCCGAAATCGTTTATATTGTTGGAGAGGTGTGCATCGCGGTAATCCTGGCCGTTGCCGGGGAAGTGCTTTGCAGTAGCGGCAACACCCTCGGTCTTGTGCAGACCGTCCATATACGCCTTACCCATAAGGGCAACCCTCTGGGGATCGTTACCGAAGGAACGAGTGAGAACCTCCTCGCACTCGTGGTTGTAAAGAATATCTACAACGGGAGCAAACGCCATATTGCAGCCTGTTGCGGCGATCTGCGCGCCTGAAACAAGACCCATAGCCTCTGCGTACTCGGTTTTACCTGTTGCGCCAACCTTTATGCCCGAGCCAACGGTTGTGCCGTCGGGACAAACACCGTCCCCACCCTTTTCGGGGTTGCAAGCGATGAAAACGGGAATTTTTGCGTATTTCTGCAAAATTTTGTTCTGTGCAAGCACCTTTTCACCGGGCATACCGTTATATCTGCAGCCACCGAGGTGATATTTTTCCATCAGCTCCTTCAGATATTCCTCATCCTGACTTGCAGTAAGCTGGAAGAACAGCTGACCAACCTTTTCCTCGTCGGTCATACCTGCGATGGTTTCTTTAACCCACGAAACGTCGCTGTCAGACAGATTGTATGGCTTGGCTTTAAGATTTACCATTGATTTTCTCCTTTTTTATTCGTAAATTATATAAAAATACTTTTTTAGCGTGAAATTTAGTTTTCTGTGACGGATTTCTTCCTTATATTATATAAAGCATTCTAACACAGCCCGATAAAGGGGATTTGCCTATCACCTTTACTATCGCTTTTCATAATATACTTTATTATACCTTGTTTTTCAATTTTTTCAAGTATAAATAATATTTTACCCTAAGTTATGAATAAAATATGCCAAAAATCTGTTTTTGAATGAAAAACAGGCATAATTTCATGGAAAATGAACGAGGTATGGTAACAAAACCCCGGAAAGTGGGTCACCTGAGTGTTTAAAACAGCATAAAATTTAGTAAATTTGTCTAAAATTTAAATGCAATATAGCCCGTTAAAGCCGAATATAAGCGGTTTATGTGGGTAAAATGCACAAAAATAACTAAAAAAATGTATATGCATAATATCTGCATATTCTCTGCATAAATATTCGTCAAAAACTGTCAAAAATAAGCCAAGATGTCAAATTCTTTCATAAAATGGCACAAATTTGCTTCAAAATGAAGGAAAGAACAAGAAAAAATTCAAAAATTCAAAAAAATATTCAAAAAGGGGTTGACAAATGAAAAATGGTGTAGTATAATAGGCACATCTATTTCATTTTCGGAGTATTCATTCATCTTGAATTTCCCATAATACCTTGGTATATTTACTATCTGGTGAATTAAATATTCAACACGGCATAGACTAAATATAAAATTTTTCACGAAAGGACTTTTTTATCATGAAAAGTACAAAGATCATAGCACTCCTTCTTGTATTAGTGATGTGCTTCTCAATGCTTGCATCTTGTAAAAAGAAATGCAAAGATCACGTTGACGCCAACGATGACCTTAAGTGCGACAAGTGCGGTGCAGATTTTGACGACGGTAAGGAGAATAAGCCCGGTCCCGGTGGCGATGCTCCTGCTGGTTACGTAGACGACGGTAAGACCTATTCCTACCGTATGGGTCCCGCGGATCTTCCCAATTCCTGGAATATTCACACCTACCAGTCTAACGCTTCCACATACGTTCTCGATTATTCGAGTGATGCACTTTATACATTCGATTATAACGATGACTATACCGGTTACAAAATCGTTCCCTCTATGGCGAAGAATTATCCCGTTGACGTAACTTCCGAATACGTTGGTAAGTACGGCATTACTGCAAATGATAAGAACAAGGCATACAAGATCGTTCTTCGTGACGACCTTAAGTTTGACAACGGCGCGACTCTTAATGCACAGTCCTTTGTTGATTCTATGAAGCTTCTTCTTAATCCCAAGGCTGCGAACTTCAGAGCTGACAACGTTTATCAGAGCGGCCAGCTTAAGATCCATAACGCTGAGGAATACGTAAAGCAGAACAGCTACGCTCTTTCCGAATTCGTTTCTGAAAACTACGGTGACGAGGAATATATCATGCCTGCAGACTTTACCAAGACTGCAGAAGGTATCCTTCAGGCAAAGGGCCTTGATATCGTTATCGATATCAACAGCGGCGGTAACTGGGGCAGCAGTAGTCTTGTTGATTACTTCTCCGAAAATATTTACAATACCGAAGACAACACTGCTGACGGCTTTGAGGCCGGTAAGTATATCGCTCTTATGTACATTGATAACGAAGAGCAGATGGCTTGGAGATCCGTAGCTAAAAATGCTGATGGCGTGTACGAGTTCTACGATATGCAGTGGAACAAGATCGACATTACCACCAATGCAGATAAGACATTCTATATCTACAACGATAAGAAGGTTGATTTCAAGACCGAAATCACCGATCCTGACGTTCTTGCTCTTATTGCAGCAGCTGACGATAACGGTTGGGTAAAGCTTACTGATGCAACCCTTCTTAACGTTCAGAACGCAATTGCTAAGCTTCACGGCAAGGCAAACGTTGAAGAATACGCAAAAGCAGCTGGCGATTACGCTTACGTTGAGTTCGAGGAAATGGCATTCCTTGGCAAGCAGTACGGCGAGCTTGCATACGAAGGAAACGTTGGTTTCTTCAAGGATGCTGACGAGAACGCGATCGTTATCGTTCTTAAGAACCCCATGGAAGATAACTTCTATCTCCGTAAAGAGCTTTGCACAAGCTTCTTCCTTGTATACGCTCCTCTCTACGAGAGCCTTATCAACTACGATAACGGTGTTTACAACAACAGCTACGGTACCAGCATTGATACTTACGTAGGCTTCGGTCCTTACAAGCTTAGTCAGTACGTAGAGGGCGCTTCTATCGTTCTCGAGAGAAACCTTAACTGGTACGGCTACGGTGCAGGCGTTTATAAGGCAGGCACATATCAGACCGACCGTGTAGTTTACACCAAGGTTACCAATGAGTCCACCAGACTTTCTATGTTCCTTAAGGGCGAGCTTGATTCCTATGGTCTTCAGCCCGAGGATATGGCAGATTACCTTTCTTCCGACTACACTTACTTCAATGACAGTGAGTCTACCTGGTATCTTGCAATGAACCCCGACTTCAAGACTCTTGAGACTAACCAGGCACTTGCGACTCCCGCAATCCAGGGTAACACAGTTATCAAGACCGTTCTTTCTATCGATAAGTTCCGTCAGGCACTTTCCTACTCGCTTGACCGTTCCGAATTCAACATGCTCCTTTCTCCCACATCCGGTATTGCAAAGGGTCTGCTTTCCGCATTCATCGTTGCTGACCCCGAGTCCGGTCTTACCTACCGTTCTATGGATGAGGCTAAGGATGCTATCCTTGAGTTCTGGGGCCTTGCAGATCAGTGGGGCGAGGGCAAGGAGTATGCAACCCGTGACGATGCAATCGCTTCTATCACCGGTTACGACCCTGAAGGTGCAAAGGCACTCTTCGCCGCAGCTTACGAAACTGCTGTTGCAGAGGGTATGATCTCCGCAGATCTCATTGCCAGCGGCAAGTGGGAGGTTCAGATCATAATCGGTAAGCCCGCAGAGGCTAATTACTATAACAACGGTTATGAGTTCCTTAAGGCATGCTGGACTAAGGCTGTTGAGGGTACTCCCTTCGAGGGACACCTCTCCTTCGTTCAGTCCGCAGAACTTGGTGCTACCACATTCGGCGATTATCTTCGTAATGGATCCGTTGATATCCTCTTCGGTGTTGGTTTCAGTGGAGATCAGTTCGATCCCTACTCTATGATGGATTGCTTCACCGGCAGCCTTCAGTACGACCCCTTCACCAAGAAGGAAGGCATTTACGTTGACATCGAGGTTGAAGGTAAGATCCTTCGTGCGAGCATCTACGACTGGGTAAGCAAGTGTCTTCAGGGTGATAAGATTACCGCAACCGTAGTTGGTGCAGACGGTAATGCAACCGAAGAGACTGTTGAGATTTCCGCAGGTTCTTCCGATCCCGCAGCAAGAAGAGTTACAATCCTTGCAGCTTGCGAGACCAAGATCATGACTCTTAGCAACATCTTCCCCGTTTCTACCGACGCTTCTGCATCCCTCAGATGTATGAGAGTTAACTACAAGACCGAGGATTACATTGTTGGTATGGGCCGTGGCGGTATCCAGTACTACACCTACGCTATGGATGATGCTGAGTTCTTGGCTTATGCAGCATCTCAGCAGGATGGTATTCTTAACTACAAGTAAACCGTAAAAACTATATAGCTTACACTGCCACACGGCGGTGTAAGCAAATCCATTGATCAGCAATGCTTTATGGGGCTCTCCGATAAGGCATTGCTGATTTGTGGACTTTAATCAATGCTTCGTCTCAATCGAAAAAAAACAGAATATGCCTTTTTTCACTTGAAACGAGGCACTGCTAAAGGAGAAATAAATGTATATATTCAAGTACATTCTTAAACGAATAGCACTTATGCTATTTGTCTTTTTTGTTATCGTGACGATGTGCTTTGTTTTAGTTAAGCTTCTCCCAAATCTTCCTGCCGAGGCATTCGGAAAGGATATGGAGCTTATACTTAAGCGTCGCGAGCTGTTAGGATATGACCTACCGATCATGCAACAATACGGTAGATTTTTGAAATACGCCGTTCGTGGTAACTTCGGCTACGGTGAAACCTATAAATTGGGAAGCGAGGTTTGGCAGGTGTTTGTCAACCGTCTCCCCTATACCATGGTGCTTAACCTTAGCACGATAGTTATTTCCATTCCCTTGGGCTTGGCCCTCGGCATTTTTGCCGCACTTAAGAAGAATAAATGGCAGGACCACCTCATCTCTACCGGTGTTATGGTCTTTGTTTCTGTGCCTTCATTTATATATGCGTTCTTAGTACAGTATATTTTGTATTTCAAGCTTGGTTGGTTCGGTGCTGTAAGTGACGTTTCTGCCGGTGCGTGGAGCTGGACCTTCGTTCGCTCTGCAATTCCTGCGATTCTGTCCATGTCCTTCGGTACTATCGCAGGCTTTGCACGTTATACAAGAGCCGAGCTTACCGAGGTTTTGACCAGCGACTTTATGTTGCTTGCCAGAACCAAGGGTCTCACCAAAGCACAGGCAACAGTGCGCCATGCTATGAGAAACGCAATGGTGCCTATTTTCCCAATGATACTTGGTGAGTTTATTTCAATTATGAGTGGTTCACTGATCATCGAGCAGTTGTTTACGATCCCCGGTGTTGGAGAGCTTTATATCGGCGCTATTCAGGCGCAGCCTGCTCCCGACTATAACTTCTTTATGCTTCTGACCGTATTCTATACCTTCATCGGTCTTGCTGCAGGAATCGTTATTGACATCAGCTACGGTATTATTGACCCGAGAATCAGAATGGGGGCGAGATAATATGCAGGAAAAGAATATTTTTGATATGAATAACATCCCCCAGGAAAAGTTTGAGTTTACTAACAGTAACGAGAGACTCCATGACAAAAAGCTTGAAACCAAGCAGATGAGCTATTTTGAGGACGTTCTTCGCCGCTTCGCAAAGAACAAGTCATCGGTTGTGGCAGCATTTATTATCGCAATTCTCGTACTGTTTGCACTTATCGGTCCCTTTACCGTTAATCAGGCATACGTTGATTCCTTCGCGACCCAGACTATTCTTAATAGATATCAGTATTTGACACCTAAGCTTGGTATCTTTGAGGGTACAGGCTTCTGGGATGGAACTAAGGTTGTAGAGGACGTGTCCGAGGTTCGATATAATACCTATCTTGCTATGGAGCAGGAGCTTGGCCGTCCGATCATTCAGAAGGTGATCGATACTAAAACTATCACCGACCCCTTCGGCAAAACCAAGACCACCTATACTCTTCGCATTGACACCTATACAAGTCTTGATTGCTTTGTAAGAACACTGACTACTAAGGAGTATCGGGATATTCAGGCATGGCAGGACGCGACCGGTATTCAGGTTCTTCTTCCTATGGTTGATACCAATAAAAGCGGTAACGAGCTTAATAAAAATATTTGGTTTGTAAGTGACAAGAAGGGTAATCCGAAGTTTGACAAAGACGGCAACTTCCAGTACGCTTACCTTAAGACCGACGGCAGAGACGACTATACAAGTACAGTTCGTCTTGAAGATGACCCCTATACCGAGGAGAATCCCTCGGCAGGCTGGCGTTATGCAAACCGTGGCGGCTCTGCAGACCTTGGCTACAACTACACCGTTCGTATTAACGCATACAATTACTTTATCTATATGTACGATTTCGAGCCCAGCTTCGTATTTGGAACCAACGTGCGTGGATTTGACATCTTCTCACGTTTGGCATCGGGTGCTCGATTCAGCTTTATCCTTGCTGTGGTAGTTTCTGTTATTAACCTTCTGATCGGTGCAATTTACGGTGCTATCGAGGGCTACTACGGTGGCGTTGTTGATATGGTTATGGAGCGTATCTCTGACATCATCGGCGGTATTCCGTTTACTGTCGTTACGGTACTGTTCAGCCTACACCTTTCCAGCAAGATCGGTATGGTACCGTCGCTGCTGTTTGCCTTCGTATTCACGGGATGGCTAGGCATGGCGGCACGAGTTCGTATGCAGTTCTACAGATTTAAGAATCAGGAGTATGTTCTTGCGGCCCGTACACTCGGCGCAAGCGACTTCCGTATTATGTTCAAGCACATCTTCCCCAACAGTATGGGTACTATCATTACAGGCTCTATTCTCGTAATTCCCAGCGTTATCTTCAGCGAGACATCGCTTAGCTATTTGGGTATTATTAACCTTAGCAGCGCACAGATGACCTCTATCGGTGCTATGCTGTCTGAAGGACAGAGCTGTATGACCAGCGCACCCCACGTTGTTTTATTCCCCGCACTCTTCATCGCTTTGCTGATGATAAGCTTTAACCTGTTCGGTAACGGCTTAAGAGATGCATTTAACCCTTCGACGAGAGGAGTAGATTAATATGAATACAAAGCTTTACGTAAGAAATTTAACAATCTCCTTTCGCACTAATGAGGGAAAGGTACAGGCCGTTCGCGGTATAAACTTTGATTTGAACGAGGGCGAGACGCTGGCTATCGTTGGCGAGTCCGGTTCGGGTAAGTCGGTTACCTCGAAGGCTATTCTCGGAATTCTCTCGGGCAACTCTATCATTGAGGGCGGCGAGATCATTTACGACGGCAAGGACCTGCTTAAGATCTCTGAGGATGAGTTCCACAAGATCCGCGGTGATAAGATTGCTATGATCTTCCAGGATCCCATGTCCAGCCTTAACCCTATCGCAAGAATCGGTAAGCAGCTGACAGAGGCTATGATCCTTAAGGGCAAGGCACGTCAAAAGGAAAGCAGATCTTCCTTTAATGCTTTTCTAAAAAATCTGAAGGAAGAGCTTAATGCCGTTCTGCCCGATATTGATACAGATACAAAGTGCAAAAACTTTGACCAATTTGAGTACAAGCATCTTGATCTTGAGGGTAAATACAACAAGGCTCACGATGCGGCAATCGAGGCTGTTGAGGAAATTTCGGCGCTTGTATTTGAACTTGAGAAGAAGGCTGCAACCGACGTTAAATACCGTCTTAACCGTATTCGTACGCTTGCTAAGGAGAGCGTACAGACCTACGTGGTTAATAAGGATGCAGATAAGCTCATTAGTCTAAGCGAAAAGATCCTTCCCGCATATAAGAGCAAGAACGATGAGGAGCTTATAGCGGTCCTCTCTGACATCAAGGCGATTCTTGCAGAGGCGATCGATCTTGTAGCACCTAACTTCTTTGCTCTCGGTTATTACTGCACATTTAGTGGAGAGCCTATTCCGGATCTTCCTATTCCCGAGCTTAACAAGTATTTGAGAAAATATCTCGACGATCACTTTATGCTCGATTTCATCGATAACGTAGAGCTGGCTGTCAGACACTCTGCAAAGCGCTCGGTTGAAAATATGGCGATCGCTATTGAGCAGCTTAAGGACAAGAGAGATCTCTTTGCCCAGGACGAGTTTGATAAGAATCAGATCTTTGGTATCTTTGAAGAGCTTGACGCTTACGTTAGGGCAACTATCGATCCGCTCGCTATATCGAAGGACAGCTTGACCTATACCTTTGGTGCAGGCGTTCGCTCCGAGCTTGATAGCTACTTCTACGGAAAGAAAAATAACAAGAGGGAAGAGGCAAAGTATAGAAAGCAGCTTGCTAAGCATGAGGCAATCAAAAAGAAGGGCAAAACTCCCAACTGGACGGTTGCAGCTCCCTCGCTTGTTAACTTTGAACTGGTTCAGAGCAATATTCTTAACCAGATCGACCGTTTGATCCGTCATTACGAGGAGATTATTGCAAATCAGGCAGGCCGCAATTATCACGAGGAGTCAATTGCTATAATTGATTACCTGAAGGCGTGTGCGTCCGGCGTTGTTCATAAGGTCACCTACAGTATGGCAAAGAACAAGGCGCTGAAGCTCCTTGAGGAGGTTGGTATCTCCGAGCCTCGCAAGAGATTTAAGCAGTATCCCTTCGAATTTTCCGGCGGTATGCGTCAGCGTATCGTTATTGCGATCGCACTTGCCGCAAACCCCGATATTCTTATCTGTGACGAGCCGACAACCGCGCTCGACGTAACTATTCAGTCGCAGATCCTTGAGCTTATCAACAAGCTTAAGAGAGAGAGAAATCTTACCGTTATCTTTATTACTCACGACCTTGGTGTTGTTGCTAATATGGCGGACAGAATTGCCGTTATGTACGCAGGTAAGATCGTTGAGTACGGAACATCTGAGGACGTGTTCTATCACTCCGCTCATCCTTATACGTGGGCGCTTCTGTCCTCTATGCCCGATCTTGACACTAATGAAAAGCTTGATGCTATTCCGGGTACACCTCCGAATATGATCTATCCCCCTGTGGGCGATGCATTTGCAGACCGTAACAAGTATGCCTTAAAGATAGACTTTGAGCGTCAGCCTCCTATGTTCAAGATCAGCGATACTCACTATGCGGCAACCTGGCTGCTTCATCCTAACGCGCCCAAGATTGAGACGCCTAAAATTATTACCGACAGAATTGCCAGAATGAAGAAAATGAAGGAGGCACAGGAAAATGGAAAACAATAATCCCGAAGTTTTGCTTCGAATAGAAGATCTGTGCCAATATTTCGGCAGTACTAAAGCGGTTAACCACGTTAGCTTTGACGTAAAAAAGGGCGAGGTATTCGGTCTCGTTGGTGAGTCCGGATGTGGAAAGACCACTACCGGCCGTTCGATTATCAAGCTTTATAATATCACGTCAGGAAACATCTTCTTCAAGGGTATCAGAATAGGCGCAGGCCTGATGTCCTACCGCCTCGCAATCAAAAATGCGAGAGCAGAGTATAAGGAAAAGATGGCTGCACCCGGTGCTGATAAGGCTGCCTTGAGAAAAGAGCTGAATGGCATCATCGCAGAGCAGAGAAAGCAGATCAAGCTTGCTAAGTACGATCAAAAGCACTGCGACCACGCTTATCAGAAGCGTCAGATGGCAGCTGTACGTGAAAAGTATGAGAAGCTTATTGCCGAGGCTCCCGAGAGCGAAAAGGCAGCTCTTAAGAAGGAGTTTAAGAACGAGCTTCGTATTGCAAGAAAGACTCGTCTTGTAACCAAGATCCAGATGATCTTCCAGGATCCCTCTGCATCACTTGACCCCAGACTTACCGTTCGTGAGATCATCTCCGAGGGTTTAATTATTCAGGGCGAAAAGGATAAGGAGGCTATCAATAAGAAGGTTGACGAAATGCTTGAGCTTGTTGGACTTGTCCGCGAGCACGCAGGACGTTATCAGCACGAGTTCTCCGGCGGTCAGCGTCAGCGTATCGGTATTGCCCGCGCTGTTATTATGCAGCCTGAGGTTATTATTGCCGACGAGCCCGTATCTGCTCTTGACGTATCGATTCAGGCGCAGGTTATCAATCTGCTTAACGATCTTCGTCACGAGCTTGGCTTAACCATTCTCTTTATCGCTCACGACCTTTCGGTTGTTAAGTATTTCTCCGACCGTATTGGCGTTATGTACTTTGGTGAAATGGTTGAGCTTGCAACATCTGAGGAGCTTTTCCTCAATCCCCTTCATCCTTATACACGCTCGCTTCTTTCGGCTATTCCTCTGCCTGACCCCGAGTATGAGAAGACCCGTCAGAGAATCATCTACAATCCTCTTGCAGAGCATGATTACAGCGTGGATAAGCCAATTATGCGCGAGATAAAGCCCGGTCACTTTGTTAAGTGTAACGAGGCTGAGTATCAAAAATATTTGGAAATTCTTAAGTAAAACCAATATACGAGGTTATGAATGGAAGACAATAGATTCATCAAATGGCTAAAGCCCATAATTGCCGCTGTGCTGATTCTTGTGATCTCTGCTTTTTCGCGTGGACTTTTCAGCGCGGCAGACGGGGAAGAGCTTTTTAAGGATCTGTCGGATTGCTTCTTTATCACCGGAATTATTTTGTCAGGTGTGGGAGCTATCAGCTGGGCAGGTACCGAGGGCACCTTTGATATGATTTCATATGGTTGCAAGACATTCTTTGGACTGTTTTCAGCATCGTATGCGAAAAAGCTGCCCAAGTCGTTCTATGACTATAAGCAGGAGCGGGTAACGATGAACAAGCCTTGGTTAATGCAAACTCTTGTCGTAGGCTTGACCGTTCTGGCGATTGGACTTTTGCTCCTGATCCCGTATAATATGGTAAAAGGATAAATTAAAAAGCATTTATTCCAAATAAAAAAAGAACTCAAAATCACAAAAAAATATGACCAATATGCTAACGAGTCCGACGAAGTGTCGGGCTCGTTTTTTGCCAAATACGGTGCAATATGACAACTAAAATTGTCAAAAACGCACATTTTCAATGCGTTTTGTTTTAAAAAATGCGTTCGCGACTTGCGATTTTTGTGAATGAATATTTGTTGAAAATATGGATTGACAGGATAAAATTTCCTTCATTTTTTGCTGACGTCTTACAAACAGCGTGACCTACTTATTCAACAAAAAAGTAGTTCATAACTTGTGCAGTTGTCACAAACTTTCTCTGTGGGCTGCCATTTGATTGACAAAAGTGTGTAAGTATGTTATAATTTTACGTGGGCGAGTGTTTAATATATTTACATATATTTTCGCCATAAGAAATTATAAACAGGCAATGCCTGAAAAAAGGAGAATAACATGAGAAACTTCTGTAGAGTTATTTCGGTTATCCTGACTGTACTCTTCATGATCATGATCCCTGTGAATGTTGTTGTCAGAATGTTTGACAATACCATTTCGCTTTTGATCGCGGGCAACAGCTTCTGGGAACTGGAAAACAAGGATGAAAACGCTATCTACTATCCCGGTATGGGCGTTTCCCAGGAAGAAAGACTTGAGGCAGGCAAGGAGCTTTGCTATCAGGTCGAGGCAGAGGGTGCAGCCCTTTTGCTTAACAACGGCGCGCTTCCTCTTGCTAGTGGCGTAAAGGTTTCTACCCTTTCGGTTAATTCCGTAGACCTTACTTATGGCGGTACCGGTTCGGGTAACGTTGACGCTTCCAAGGCAGACAACCTTAAGGCAGCTCTTGAGAAGAGCGGCTTTACCGTTAACCCCACCCTTTGGGATTGGTACAGCTCTGAGGATGCCGAGGCACTTAAGGGTGCTGTTTCCGAGGGCGCAGGTAAGGGCGAAAACGACCTTCTCGGTGGTCAGTCTCCTATTGTTGAAATCGATCCCAAGAACTATCCTGCAAACGTTAAGGATTCCGTAAACGAGTACTCCGATGCACTCGTTATCACCTTCTCCCGTGTTGGCGGTGAGGGTTATGACTGTTCCTTCCCCGGCTATGAGGGCAAGGAGAATGCCATCAACTATCTCGCTCTTAATGATAACGAGAGAGCACTTCTCGCTTATGCAGAGGAGGTTAAGGCAGCTACCGGTGCAAAGATCATCGTTCTTATCAACACCTCTAACGCACTTCAGGTTGATTTCCTTAATGATTACGACGTTGACGCATGTATGTGGGTTGGCGGTCTTGGTATCGCAGGTACCAACGCTGTTACCGATATTCTTGCAGGTAAGGTTAACCCCTCGGGTAGCCTCGTAGATACCTACTGCTACGACAACCTTTCTTCTCCTGCAATGCACAACTATCTTGCGCTTCAGTACACTAACTTCAACGGTCAGGTTCCCGATCAGGCTTCTACCTACATGGTATACCAGGAGGGCATCTACGTAGGTTATAAGTACTACGAGACCAGATACTTTGACGCGGTTATGAATCAGGGTAATGCAGGCGACTACGCTGAGCAGTATGGCAAGGAGGTTGCCTTCACCTTCGGATACGGTCTGTCCTACACCAACTTCACTTACTTCGACCTCACCGTCGAGGAGGGTGTAAACGAGCATGGTGAAAAGTGCTACAACGTAACCGTTAGCGTTCGCAACGACGGTTCTATGGCAGGTAAGGAAACCGTTCAGATCTACCTTTCCTCTCCCTATACTCAGTATGACATCGACAACAAGGTTGAGAAGGCTGCTGTTCAGCTCGTAGGCTTCGGCAAGACTGATATCATCGAGCCCGGCAAGTCCGAGACCATCACCATTCAGGTTGACGAGCGTGATCTCGCTGCCTACGATGCATACGGCGCAAAGACCTATATTCTTGACGCAGGCACTTACTTCCTCACCGCTGCTACCGATGCTCATAACGCGGTTAATAACGTTCTTGCTAAGCATGGCAAGACCACCGCTGACGGTATGGACGCAGAGGGTAATGCACAGCTTGTTTACGATTGGGAAATGGAGTTTGATGCTGAGACCTATTCCAAGTCTCTTAACGGCGCCGAGATCACCAACCAGCTTGACGAATCAGATCCTAACCTCTACTACGGCGAGAACGTAGTTACCTTCCTTTCCAGAAATGACTGGAGCGGTACTTGGAGAGAGAACATTGAGCTTGAGATCATCGACAAGATGGTAGACGAGCTTGCTCTCGACCGTTGGACCGGTATTGGCAGAGATTTCTATGAATATCCTGCTGAATGGGAAAATATGCCTGTTCTCGATGCAAAGAACGGTCTCACCCTTTACGATATGTTCGAGATGGACGAGGACAAGGACGGCATCAAGGCTAATAAGGATTATGACGATCCCGCATGGAACAAGCTTCTTGAAAACCTTACAATGGAAGAGCTTATCAAGGTTGGTGACTGCTTCCACTGGAGACATCCCGTTCCTTCTGTAAACGCTCCCGGTTCCCGTGATGAGAACGGTCCTCAGGGTCTTACCGTTTCTCTCTTCGGCGGCGGTCTTGTTACTATGGAAGGCAAGTCTGCAGAGGCTACTGCATTTACCTCTGAGGACGTTATGACCGCTACCTTCAACAGACCTCTTATGTACCAGGTTGGTCAGATGATCGCATACGATTGCCTTGATGCAAGCGTATCCTGTCTCTACGGCCCCGGCGCTAACACTCACCGTACCCCCTACGGCGGACGTAACTTCGAGTACTACTCCGAGGACGGCTTCCTTGCAGGTGAGATGGCATACGAGGAGGTTTCTGCACTTCTTGATCACGGTGTTGACGTAGTATTCAAGCACTTTGCTCTTAACGATACAGAGCAGGATAGACTTGGTCAGGCTGCATGGCTTACCGAGCAGTCCGCACGTGAGATCTACCTTAAGGCATTCCAGAAGGCTCTTGAGGAGAACGAGGGTCGCGGCGGTATTATGACCGCTTACACTCGTTGGGGTACTACCTGGTCCGGTTACAACCAGAAGCTTATGTCCGGCATCCTTCGCGGTGAGTGGGGCAACAAGGCTATGTACATTACCGACAACATTCTTACCGAGTACTGTGACGCTTCCGCAGCTATCGTAGCCGGCGGTGTTACATGCTTCGACGCAATGATGTCCTATGCTCTTGACGATCTCAAGGCAACCGTTGGCGGCGAAAATCCCGATCCTGTTGTTGTTAATGCGCTTGTTGAGGCTATGCACCATAACCTTTACACCATTATCAATTCCGCAGCGATGAATGGCGTAGGTCCTGATACCGTTGTTGTAGCGGTTCAGCCCAAGATCGTTGATACCGTTACTACCGCCGCAATCGTTCTTGGCGTTCTCGGTATCCTTGGCTGCGTTATCTTCCGCAAAAAGCACTAATAAAAGCATTCAGGCTTTAAACTAAACAATATT
Source organism: Eubacteriales bacterium (assembly GCA_045128515.1). Lineage (GTDB taxonomy): Bacteria > Bacillota > Clostridia > Oscillospirales > CAG-272 > UBA1740. Next base: position 17,809 of record JBGVRO010000017.1, read on the forward strand.
GCTTTCCGGGGCTTCGGCTTCGGAAAGCATAATCATTTTGAACACAGTTATTTTTCCCGATTATGCTTGTCTCTTCTGTTCTTTCGGGCGGGAAAAACTTTTTATATAGGAGCTTGCTATGAGAAAAGAGCAAATAATTAATGATAATTGGCTGTTCCGTTATCACGACGGCAGCGAATATAACGTAAATATCCCTCACACTTGGAATAATGAGGACGGTCAGGACGGCGGCGATGACTACTATCGCGGCACATGCTTTTATGAAAAAACCTTCACTGCTCCCACCCTTTTGGATGACGAGCGACTTTATATTGAATTCAACGGTGTAAACGCATCGGCAAGAGTAGTTCTGAACGGCAAGGAGATATTATCTCACGACGGTGGATATTCTACCTTCCGTGCGGATATAACCGATTATGTTAAAAAAATAAATCATATGACCGTTGAGGTAGACAACTCTAAAAATGACAGAGTCTATCCTCAAAAGGCGGACTTTACCTTCTACGGCGGTATCTACCGTGACGTAAAGCTGCTTGTTGTAAATAAGCACCACTTTGATCTTGATTTCTACGGTGGCCGCGGTCTTGCGGTTTGTCCCGAGATCAATGGCGAGGATGCTGCGGTTTGGGTACGCACCTGGCACAACGCCGAGTGTGGCAGGATCGATATAACCCTGCGCGATGCCGACGGCAAGGTGGTAGGCAAGGGAAGTGACGATGACGAGACTATCGTTATCAAAAAGGCACATCTCTGGCACGGTGTAGAGGACCCCTATCTTTACAGCTGTGAAGCAACCCTGTCTGTTGATGGCAAGATCGTCGACAAGGTGTCCTGTAATTTCGGTTGCCGTTCCTTCCGTATAGATGCTGACAAGGGCTTCTTCCTTAACGGCAAGGCTTATCCTCTGCGCGGTGTATGCCGTCACCAGGACTGGAAGGGCATTGGTAACGCTATTACAAAGTATCATCACGATACCGATATGGCAATTATCCGTGAGGTTGGTGCAAATACCATTCGCCTTGCTCACTATCAGCACGATCAGTATTTCTATGACCTCTGCGACAAGTACGGTATGGTCGTATGGGCAGAGATCCCTTACATATCAGAGCATATGCCGAACGGCAGAGCCAACAGCATCAGTCAGATGAAGGAGCTGCTTGTTCAGTGCTATAATCATCCCTCCATCTGCGTGTGGGGTATCTCCAACGAGATCACCATTTCCACCACCAAGAAGGCGGATATGATGGACAATCACAGGGTTCTTAACGATCTTATCCACGAGATGGACCCCAGCCGTCCCACCACACTTGCTTGCTATGCGATGTGCGCACCCTTTGACTCCGTGGGACATCTTTCCGACGTGGTAAGCTGGAATCTCTATCTCGGTTGGTACACTCCCTTTATGTGGCTTAACAACATTTGGGTCGATTACTTCCACAGAAGGTATCCTAACCGTTGTCTCGGTTATTCCGAGTACGGCTGTGAGTGTATGCCAAATCTTCATTCCTCATTCCCCGTGCGCGGTGATCAGACCGAGGAATATCAGTGCAAGTATAACGAGTATATGCTTAAGTTCTTTGATAAGCGTCCCTTTATGTGGGCGACTCATCTTTGGAATATGTTCGACTTTGCTGCCGATGCAAGAAATCAGGGTGGCGAGCCGGGTATGAACCACAAGGGTCTTGTTACCTTTGACAGAAAGATAAAGAAGGATTCCTTCTATCTTTACAAGGCTTGGTGGACGAAGGATCCCTTCGTTTACATCTGCGGCAGACGTTACGTTGACCGCGCCGAGTCGGTGACTACCGTTAAGGTTTATTCTAACTGTCCCGAGGTGACTCTGTTCGTTAACGGCAAGAAATTTGCCACCAAGACGGGCGACAAGGTATTCACCTTCCGTGTACCTCTTAAGGGCAAGACCAAGATCCAGGCTTCTTATGGCAGATGTCACGATCAGATCGCTATCAGATACGTTGCAAAGAAAAATCCCTCTTATAGATTGTCGCGCAAAAAAGCCAACGGCGGCAACTGGACCTAATTTTTAGACGTGTAATTTGGTTATTTTCCTCGTTTGTCACCAACTCGACGTAGGTAACTACGCCTTCGGGCTCCAAACAAGAAAACTAACTCAAATTCCACCGTTTAAAAATCCGTGGGTGTTGGTTTGATTGTGTATTTGTCACCGCTCGCAGTATGTAAATACGGCTTCGGGTCGCATTCGAACAATTTATCTCAAATTCCACCGCCTAAAAATCCGCGGGTGTTGGGCTTCAATTTTAATTTCACTTTAACTTAAAGCGATATATTTAGTAAAAAACAATTTCGAATTTCGAATTCTGAATTTCGAATTTTCCGAAAGGAGTTCATAAAATGAACGAGAATAATGGCGTAAATCGCGCCAAATTTTATCAGCTCGCCCTGTTCCCCATGAACAACGGAGCGACAAACGTTTACTTTGTACTTATCTTAAGCTACATAGCGAATTTCGGTAATGCGGTGCTTGGTCTTGCAATGCTCTTTGCCTCCTTTATGGTTACAGGCATGAGAGTGTTCGACGCTATCACCGACCCCATTATCGGTGCGCTTATGGATAAAACCAATACCAAGTTCGGTAAATTCCGTCCCTTTATGGTTATTGGTAACAGCATTATGGCAATAGCGGTGCTGCTGCTTTACGTAGTAACCCCTCTTGTTCCTACCACGATGATGTGGCTTCGTTACACCCTCTTTATCCTGCTTTACGCGGTTTGGGTTATCGGCTACACCTTCCAGACCTCCGTTACACGTTCTGCGCAGGCGGTTCTTACCAACGACCCGAAGCAGCGTCCCCTCTTTACAGTATTTAATACTATCGGCTCGCTTGCAGGTATGGGTATTATGCAGGTAGTTGGTATGGTTATGGCGTGGGATTCCTTTGCAGGTGACTATAATGCAAAGTGGTATGCTATCATGACTCCTATCGGTATCGTGATCTCCATTATTCTTACAATTCTCGCTATCATCGGTATTAGAGAGAAGGATAATGAGAAGTACTTCGGTATCGGTGGCGGACAGCAGGAGGCTGTTAAGATTTCTGAATACGTTCAGATCATCAAGGCTAACAAGCCCCTTCAGCGCCTTATGATTGCAGGCGGTGGATGTAAGCTTGCTCTTGCTATCGCACAGAATATGACCGTGCTTATTATGCTTTACGGCTGTATGATGGGCAACTACGATACATTCAATATGGTATTTATGGCTCTCGGTTACGTATTCTCTGCGCCCTTCTTCCTTCTCACCGTTCGTACCTCTCAGAAGCACGGACAGAAGGCTTCGCTTATGAAGTACGTTTCCATCGCGCTTCTTTGCTACATCGGCGTATTTGTGCTTCTCGCACTCTGGCAGCCCGGCAATCCTGCATTCAACCTTAGTCTTGTAGGAGAGGGCGGTCTTTCTATCAACCTTTACACCATTCTCTTTATCCTCTGCTTCGGCGTAGGCTACGGAGCTTATTATTCCACCGCAGATATGCCCATTCCCATGGTTGCAGACTGCGCAGACTATGAGACCTACCGTTCGGGTAAGTTTATTCCCGGTATTATGGGTACTCTCTTCTCACTTGTTGACAAGCTTGTTTCCTCTCTTGCGGCGGCAGTTGTATCTGTTGCGCTTATGTGCATCGGTATTCACGATCTGCCCACAAAGGTTACACCTTATGCCGAGGGTATGAACTGGGTGGTTATCGCACTCTTCTGCATCATTCCTATGATCGCATGGGCGCTTACTCTCGTTTCGATGAAGGGTTATGCTCTTGACGGTGAGCGCGTTAAGGTTATCCAGGCTGTTAATGCAGCTCGTAAGGCGGCTATTGCCGACGGTATGTCTACCGACGAGGCTATGGCGACTATTACTGACGAATCGGTTATGGCGGAGAAGGTAGCAGACTGATTTTGAATTTAAAAAGGATGTTTTTATGAAATACGATTACTTAATTGTAGGCGCAGGCTTGTTTGGCGCGGTTTTTGCAAGACAGGCGACCGACGCAGGTAAAAAGGTGCTTGTGATCGATAAGCGCGATCACATAGGTGGAAATATATACACCGAGGTGGTCGAGGGCATTAACGTACATAAATACGGCGCACATATCTTCCACACCAACGACAAGACGGTGTGGGAGTACGTAAACCGCTTTGCCGATTTTAACCGCTATACCAACTCACCCGTGGCTAACTACAACGGTGAGCTTTATTCCTTGCCCTTCAATATGTATACCTTTAACAGAATGTGGGGTGTTATTACTCCCGATGAGGCAAGGGCGAAGATTGCCGAGCAACGCGCTGCGGCAGGTATTACCGAGCCGAGAAATCTTGAAGAGCAGGCAATATCTCTCGTTGGTACAGATATTTACGAGCGACTTGTAAAGGGATATACTGAGAAGCAGTGGGGCAGAAAATGCACCGAGCTTCCTTCCTTCATCATTCGCCGTCTGCCTGTCAGATTTACATTTGATAATAACTACTTCAACGCACTTTATCAAGGCATTCCTATCGGTGGCTATACCGCTATGGTGGAGAGAATGCTTTCGGGTATTGAGGTAAGACTTTGCGTTGACTATCTTGAAAACAGAGATGAGCTTGATGCCATCTGTGACAGAGTGGTTTACACAGGTCCTATTGACAGCTACTTTAACTATTGCTACGGCCCTCTTGGCTACCGTAGTGTAAGATTTGAAAACGAGCTGCTTGATACCGACAATTATCAGGGCAACGCGGTTGTGAATTACACCGACTCCGAGACGCCCTATACACGTATCATCGAGCACAAGCACTTTGAGTTTGGCACACAGCCGAAGACTGTTATTTCCCGTGAATACAGCCAGGAGTGGCATCCCGGCATCGAGCCTTATTATCCTATAAACGACGAATCAAACGGAGCTTTGTACCTTAAGTACAAGGCACTTGCCGATGGCGAAAGCAAAACTATTTTCGGCGGCAGACTTGCAGAATATCGCTACTATGATATGGATGCAGTCATTGCATCTGCATTAAAGGTGGCAGAAGGGGAGTTATAATAATATGAAGCTTTTAACAGTAACAGTGCCTTGCTATAATTCCGAGGCGTATATGGAAAAGTGCGTGGACAGTCTGCTCCTTGGCGGCGAGCGCGTTGAGATAATCATTATCGACGACGGCTCGAAGGACCGCACAGGCGAGATTGCCGATGCTTATGCTGAAAAGCACCCATCTATCGTTCGCGTTATTCATCAGGAGAACGGCGGTCACGGAGAGGGCATTAATCAGGGTCTTATCCACGCGACGGGAAAGTACTTCAAGGTGGTTGACTCTGACGACGTGATGAGCGAGGATTTCTCTGCATTCCTTGACAAGCTTGAGGAGTGCGAAAATAATGGCGGCATCGACCTTATGGTCACAAACTACTTTTATGTTCATACCGACGGCATTGGTGACAGATCTATAAGCTATAAGAGAGTTCTGCCTACGGGCAAAATATTCGGATGGAGCGAGACCAAGACCTTTGCTGTGCATCAGATGCTTACCATTCATTCTTGCACCTTCCGCACCGAGCTTATGCGCCAGACGGCAAAAGAGCCTCTGCCAAAGCACGTGTTCTACGAGGACAACCTTATGGTTTGCCGCGTGCTTCACGCTGTGGAGAAGATGTATTATATGGATATAGACCTGTACCGTTATTGGATCGGCAGACCCGATCAGTCTGTGCAGGCTAAGACTATGATGAAGCGCTATACTCATCATCTTTTGGTGGTAGAAAAATGCTTTTCTTCATTCCACTTTGACGATGTGAAGCAGCCCAGACTTAAGAAATATCTTAAGCATGAGATATTTATGCTTACGGGTATTGCAATAATTTATACCAGAATGAATAAAACGAAGCAGGTTGATGCCGACTTACGTCAAATGTGGCAGAAGTGCTTTGCTCACGACGAGAAGTGGGGCAAGCATTTCCGTTACTACACACCCCTTACCTTTATTTGTATTCCCGGTAAATTCGGTCAGCACTTATGTTCTATTATGAACTGGATTGCGAACCACATAGTAAAATTCAATTAATTACTACGAATGCGAGAGCCAATATGATCTTTGACGCTATATCACGACTCCTTGACTACGGAGTAAAGAAAAACATTATAACCTTTGACGATACTGTTTTTGTTCGCAACAGAATAATGGATACTCTCGGTCTTTTAGGCTGGGAGGAGAGTGTGGCAGAGGCGGGAGATATGACTATCGATGAGATTCTCTCTCCTATTCTTGATTATGCAATAGAGCAGGGAATTATTGCCGACACAAGCGCGTCACGCGACCTCTTTGATACACGAATTATGGGTCTTATGATGCCTATGCCTCGTGAGGTTATAGCTGATTTTGATAAGAGATATGAGATCAGCCCCGACTTTGCTACCGAGTGGTTTTACCGTTTCAGCCAGGACGTAAATTACGTTAGAGCAGGCAGAATCAAGAAGGATCTTAAGTGGAAGTATAACTCCGAGTACGGCGAGCTTGACATTACCGTCAACCTTTCAAAGCCCGAAAAGGATCCCAGAGATATTGCGGCGGCAGGCGCTGCAAAGTCCACAGGCTATCCCAAGTGTCAGCTCTGCCTCGAGAACAGCGGATATGCAGGACATATGAATCACCCTGCAAGACAGAATCACATTCCCGTTCCGATCACTGTCGGTGGTGCAGATTGGTCGCTTCAGTACTCACCATATGGCTACTACAACGAGCACTGCATCTTCTTCAATAACAGCCACGTGCCTATGAAGATAGACAGGGCAGTGTTTGGCAAGCTCTTTGATATTATCGACTATCTTCCTCACTATTTTGTTGGCTCTAATGCCGATCTGCCTATCGTTGGCGGATCTATCCTCTCTCACGAGCATTTTCAGGGCGGAAAATATACCTTCGCCATGGAGAGGGCGACAGTTGAGACCGTGTTTGAGGTGAAGGGCTATCCTACCGTTAAGGCAGGTATTGTTAAGTGGCCTATGTCGGTTATCAGACTTTCTTCTGTTGATAAGGATAGCCTTGCAGAGTGCTGTGACAAGATCCTTACCGCATGGCGCGGATATACCGATGCCGAGGCGTATATCTTTGCCGAGACAGACGGTGTGCCTCACAACACAATTACCCCCATTGCAAGACGCGACGGTGAGAATTACGTATGCGACCTTGTGCTTCGTAACAATATTACAACAGGCGACCGTCCTATGGGACTTTATCACCCCGCGCCCGAGCTTCACCATATCAAGAAGGAAAATATCGGTCTAATTGAGGTTATGGGTCTTGCGGTTCTTCCCTCAAGACTTGCGAAGGAAATTGAGCTTCTAATTGATGCGATCCTTACAGGCAAGAGCATTCGCGATACAGCCGCTATTGCGCACCATGCCGATTGGGCAGAGAGACTTATTGCCGACCATCCCGAGATGAACGAAAGTAACGTTCGAGCTATTATAGAGGAGGGTATCGGCGAGGTGTTCTCAAAGGTGCTTCTTGACGCAGGTGTGTACAAGAGAACCCCCGAGGGCAAGGCTGCATTTATGAGATTTATCGATCATATTAACGGCTAAATGTAAATAAATATTGACATATTGCTATAAAAACAGAGGCTGTCTCAAATGCAAAATTTGAGACAGCCTCTTTAGGTTTGACAAGGGGGATAGGCAGATTTGAGGAAGAAGCGTCGTTTTCCGCCCCGAAGGCGTATTTATATACGTCGAGAGGAAGGAAACGGCGGTAGAAAAAG
>JBGVRO010000018.1:0-3922 GCA_045128515.1 Eubacteriales bacterium
TATGGATAGAACCGAATTTCTCAGCAGTGTTGGAAAAAGAATTGCAAAGGCGAGAAAGTCTGCCGGAATAAGCCAAGCAGAACTTGCGGAGCTTACCGATCTTTCGGTGAGCTGTATCAGCAAAATAGAGCGTGGCATCAATAATTTCAGTGTAGAATCATTAAGTAAAATTGCGATTGCGTTAGATACTTCGAGTAGTCGATTACTCAATGAATTTTTCGAAGAAAACATTGTACCTCTTCATAAAGAGATTGAAAAATCATTGGAAGGATATTCCCGTGAGGAAATTGACGGTATAATACAGATTGTAAACATAATCAACAAAATTAAAAACGTTTAAAAAACAAGCGGGATGTATGTCCGAAGTGGATATACATCCCGCTTTATTTTTGCAAATCAATACTACTGTACTACCACTCGCCTTATCGGCTCTTTCAATTTTTGGTTCTTAAATCTAAAATATTTATGTGGTATAAAACTGCCTGTATCGAAGGTTTAGGGATTATTCGCAAATATTTGGTAAAATAATAATACCATAACCTAACGCAAGGAGAGTGTTTTATGAAAAGGATTTTAGACCCAAAACAAATGCAGGAATTTGAATTCTATTTGAGAAACGAGGAAAGGAGTGTTGCAACGATTGAAAAATATATGCGAGATGTGAGGTTTTTTGCTTCATTTGTCTGTGATGCGGAAATCGACAAGCAGAAGGTGCTTGACTACAAAGGTAAGCTTGGCGAGACCTACGCTGTGTCAAGCGCTAACTCTATGATCGCGGCAATGAATTGCTTTCTTCGTTTCTGCGGCTGGCACGATCTGTGCGTCAAGCAGTTCAAAATGCAAAGACAGGTTTACTGTTCTGAAGAAAAAGAGCTTACCCGTGCGGAGTATATTCGATTGCTTGAGGCTGCAAATGCTAAGCACAACGAACGGCTCAATCTGATTATTCAGACGATTTGCGGTACGGGTATCCGTGTGAGCGAGCTGCAATATATCACTGTCGAGGCATTGCATAATGGAGAAGCAATCGTAAACTGTAAGGGCAAAAACAGACGGGTATTTATCGTTCCGGAATTAAAGAAAAAACTGCTCCGTTACGTGAAGGAGCAGGGAATTAGTACGGGAACGGTATTCGTAACACGCGGAGGAAACCCCGTGAGCCGTCATAGTATCTGGAAGGATATGAAGGAGCTTTGCGAGCAGGCAAATGTCTCGCCAAGCAAGGTTTTTCCGCATAACCTTCGACACCTATTCGCTCGTACCTTTTACGGTATCGAAAAGGATATAGCAAAGCTCGCAGATATACTCGGACACGCAAGTATCAATACAACTCGCATTTATATTGTCACAACAGGCGCAGAACACAAGCGCAAGATGGAGCATATGAGGCTTATCATATAAAGAAAAAATCCCGATGCGAACACACCGAGACCGAAGACAACATAACGAGAGTTATGTCGCCTTCAAAATAACATAACGAGAGTTATGTGGTTAAAAAGTGGGAATCGTTACCAAATTCGCTTTGATGCGAACAAAAAAAGAGCGCAACAAAAAGCCTTTCGCCGTAATTTTTTTGAAAAAATGTACGAAAGGCGTTTTTGTCATGCAATTTTTTAGATAATATTTAATAAATTTATCTTGTCAGCCTATAAATTTGCCAAACCTATTGATTTCTAAGCGTCTTTGTGGCATAATTCTTATGTATCTGAAAAAATTATCGGATATCTAATATCACATAACTCTCGTTATGTTGCTTTATTAGTCCGTGTGAACGGTAATCATCAAGCCAACAGAATCCTACGCAGATAGGACTTTTTTTAGGAAGCCGGTGTAGCGTTCACTAATTGCCTTCAAAAAACAAAATTTCTCGGTTGCGGATGAAATGGAGGGGAGAACCGAATGAGGTACGAAGCGGAAATAAAAGAGCTTCTGATTGAAAATGCCATACATCTAATTGCCGAAGGCGGCTTTGAAAAAGCGACAACCAAGGAACTTACTCACAGTGGAGGACAATTGCCCGATTTTAAGATGAACGAGGTCTATATTTACCGATTCTTCAAAAGCAAGGAGAATTTGTATGAAGCGGCTTTCGTTCGCTTGGATACGGAATAGTTCTACGCATTCAAGCGCGGTGTGGAAATCATCGGCGGCTTTGAGAATGACAGAAAAGAGAAGCTGGGCAATTTTTTCTCGATGGCTTGGCAGTTCGTCTTGGGTAACGAAGAGCGTTGCCGTTGCTACGTCAGATATTACTATTCGATCTATTTCAAGGGACATTCCCGCGAGGCTCATAGAAAGCTTTTTGAGGGAATCGTTAGTGAAATGACTCCGATCTTCAAGGAGGAAGCGGACGTCGAAGCTATATTACACAGCGTTTTTACCGCAATGTTTGATTTTGCCATTCGTGTGTATAACGGCGAGCTTGAGGATAGTGATATTAACAGACCCCATATCTTCAACGTGCTCTATTGTATGATGGCGACATATTTTAAGGAAACAGTATAAAAGGAGGGCAATGATGGCAAAAAACAATTTTCAAAAATTAGTGTCTTCAATTAGTTCTGCAATGTCAAAATTCTTTGCTCTTTGTAAATTTGAAAAGGTAATTGGTAAAGCAGATCCAATTGCTACGGTCAAACGTGTAAACAATATGAAGCGAGTTGCCGTAATGATCGGACTGCTGATCCTTGTTCTTATCATTATAATTTTAATGCTTCGTGGTTGTCAAGGAGGAGAACCGTCTCACGGCTCGGTAGATATTCCGGGAAACGTTATTGACCCATTGCCGCCCGAGATAATCCCAACAGCTGATCTGGAATTTAACAAAGACAACGCCGAAGAAAATCTTTCATTCGATGTGGAAGGTATGAACGGTGGCGATAGTGAAATTATGCTCTACCGCGTAATTGCTACATATAATTCGGATTTTGTTTTGAAATATGATATGACAATACGCGAGGACGAGGAATTTCAAAAGCTTGCCGAGATCATGAAGATCAAGGTCGAGCTTATGAAAGACGATGATAGTTCACTTTTGTATGACGGTCTGCTCTCCGCAATGTCAGCGCTTGAGCTTGATTTGAACACCGACAAAGAGACCACTACCGAGTATCTGTTCCGCGTCACGATGTATCTTGATGCTCCGCTTGATGAGCAGTATTACGGACGAAAGCTGATGGCAGACATGTCTTGGTGGATAGAAGAGCAGGACAATATCGCAATCGCCAACAACGAGTTTACCACTGTTTCAAAGACAACACCACCCGATCCGCCTACAATAACTCCTGATTTGAAGTTTGTTACGGTCAATGAGGGCGATAACACTGCTTTTGATATGAAAAATATCAAGAACGGCGACAGTCAGACCAAATATTTCGCCTTTGAGGTGACTCACGGTGAAGATGTTAAGATGGCTATTACGAACGCCATCGTGACCGACAGCAAGCTGAAAGAGGTGCTGAAGGTCAAGGTCGAGCTTGAGGGTGAGAATGGAAACACCACCCTCTACGAAGGTCTGCTCAAAGATCTCAACGTAGAGCACACTCTCACTAAAAACGACAACAATAAAACAGCAGTTTATTATAAGGTTACTGTCATTGCTGACGGTTTGACGGAAGATTATTGCGAAACCAAACTTGTATGCGATCTCTCGTGGTCGCTTGACGGCACGAGTGAACAGCTTAAAGTTCCAAGCAACAGCTTTGTTGCCTACGATAAGCCCGTTACACCGCCCGATCCTCCGACACCGCCCGAGGCGGCAACGTCTATTGAACTTACAGCAAAGAATGGGTACGAGAATACCCCCTTTGAGGCAAACAATATGCTGCCGGGTGACAGCGTAGCGCAGTATTACTGCGTTTCCGTCACTCACGATAGTACAGAAACCGTCCGCTTCTACGTCAACGTAGACACGGCGCAAAAG
>JBGVRO010000019.1:0-3845 GCA_045128515.1 Eubacteriales bacterium
TGAAGCTGAATAAGTACGGAAAAGGAAAATATCTCTTACGCCACGCCTTTGAGGACGGTGATTATCTTCCCGATTCGATTTTGTGGCGAGAGAAGGCAGCATTCTCGGATGCGGTAGGACACTCAATGGTTGACTACTTAAAGGAATATGCCGAGAGTAAATACACTGACGCGGAATTTGAGGAAAGATGCAAAAAGTACAGACACGCAACGCCGTTTACCAAGGAATCGCTTTTGTATCGTGAGATGTTTGAAAAGTATTATCCCGAGCAATCTGAAATGATTGTCGCTTTTTGGATGCCCAACAAGGCGTGGAAGGGCTGCGACATAAAGGATCCCTCTGCCCGAGTGCTCTCCAACTACGGAGCCAGCGGTGTATAACAACTATTGAAACATTAACAAATACAAACTAATACACAAGTGGTGCAGGCAATTTTGTCTGCACCCTAACTTATACCACCATTTCTTTTAGTACTTTTGCAGGAAGACTCGGCGTATGACCTTTTCTTGTAACCACACAAATATCTCTCGTAGGGATCTGCTCGCTTAAATTCAGACGATAAATACCGTTCGGTTCGTCATACAGAAATTGCTCGGGGACGAAACCAATACCGAGGTTGTGCTTGACGATGGGTAGAATCTGATCCGCTGTTGCCACTTCGATATCGGGAGAAAAGATTGCGCCGTGTTTTGCAAAAAGCTCGGTATAAAATGTATGAGTGGAGAGGCCTTTTTCCAAAGAAACGATTGGATATTCAGTCAGTCCCTTAAAATCGAGTGCTTTTCCGTTCAATCTGCTCTGTAAGACTTCGCCACACACGGCGATCTCTCGAAAGGACTTTACCTTCTGCTCGTAAAGCGTGGAGTTTTTCTCTGTGGGAGAAGTCACAACGGCGAAATCCACAAGTCCGTTTTTGAGAGCTGATAAAGCCTGTGGCGTTGACAGGTTTGATATTTTGATACGGATGCCCGGATATTTCTTTCGATAATCGTTCAGGATCGGCAGGAGGAAGCACCGCAAGGAGATTTCGGTCACTCCAATCGACACAATACCTTTTTGCAAGCCTTTGTTGGCTGATATTTCTTCCTCACCCGTCTGTATATGTTCAAAAGCCAAAGAGATATGGGAATATAGCACCTCGCCTTCAGGTGTCAGCGTTACTCCTTTATTGCTTCGGATAAAGAGCGTACAGCCAAGCTCCGATTCCAAGGTCTTCATTGCGCGAGAGATGTTTGGCTGATTATTCAAAAGCATATTGGCAGCCTGTGTAAAGCTGCCGTATTTGGCTACATAGTAAAAAATACGGTAGTAATCATAGCTAACGTTCATATCTGTACCTCAATATCAATATGATATAAACAATATTTCAAATATACAGTTTACATATATCTGCAACAGTATTATAATTGTTGATAAAGAATTTGTCAAGCACAATTTAATATTTGGGAGGAAAATATGGGTATTATTTTTGAAAGTATCATGTTAGCTTATCTGTGTGCCGCAATAGTGGTTATCATCTGTAGATTTGCCAAGCAGCGTTCGGTTCATCTGAAGTTCGATAGAAGCATCGTAATCACAATGGGAGTAGGCTTTGTGATCGGAGCTGTCAGTAAGGCGATTTCAGCTCCGGTGGAGTGGACGTTTGCTCTGTACGTAGTCGGTGCTTATCTTGCCTATACCGCCGTTCTGCTTTCATTTCCCAATATTGGACGAGAGGTGAGCGAAAATGAATAAGGATCTGACCGTCGGAAAACCGCAAACCGTGTTGTGGAAATTCTGCTTACCTCTGTTCGCAAGTGTCATATTCCAACAGCTTTATAATATTGCGGATAGTTTTGTAGCTGGCAAATTTATCGGCGAGGATGCGCTTGCCGCCGTAGGAAACAGTTATGAGATCACGTTGATCTTTATTGCTTTCGGCTTTGGATGCAACATAGGCTGTTCGGTAATCGTATCAAGACTGTTCGGTGCAAAACAGTATAAGGAGCTTAAGACCGCTGTATATACCACGCTGATTGCAAGCGGTGTGCTTTGCGTGACACTGATGCTTCTCGGCTTGGCACTTGGTCAGCCGCTTTTGCACTTGATCAACACACCAGAGAACGTTTTTACGGATTCGTGGCTCTATCTTGAGATTTATATATGGGGCTTGCCATTCGTACTGTTCTATAACATAGCAAACGGCATCTTTTCCGCCTTTGGCGACTCAAAAACCCCATTTGTTTTTTTGGCGTGCTCGTCAACGGCAAATATCGGTATGGACATTTTGTTTGTTACAGCGTTTGATATGGGAGTTGCAGGTGTGGCATGGGCGACCTTTATCTGTCAAGGGATCAGTTGCATTCTTGCCGTTTTGTTCGTATTCCGCCGTTTCTCGAAGATTGGGACGGAAGGAAAAATACCCGTATTTTCTCTAAAGCTTCTCAAGGATATTTCGGTCATCGCTGTGCCGAGTATTCTGCAGCAGAGCTTTATTTCGGTTGGAAATATCATCATTCAAGGTATTATCAACGGCTTTGGTCCCGGTGTAATGGCGGGCTATGCCGCTTCGGTAAAGCTGAACAATCTCGTCATAACCTCTCTGACCACACTTGGAAACGGTATCTCCAATTTCACATCGCAAAATCTCGGCGCAAAGAAAAACGAGCGGATAAAAGAAGGCTTTCTTGCGGGTGTCAAATTGGTGTGGTTGATCTGCATTCCTCTTGTGATCCTGTATTTGTTTGCAGGAAAATATCTTGTCTATCTGTTCCTTGACACGCCGAGCGAGGCGGCACTTGAAACGGGCATCGTATTCCTTCGCATTCTCTCGCCGTTCTATTTTGTTGTGGCATTAAAGCTTGTTTCGGACGGTGTTCTTCGCGGAGCCGCAATGATGAAAAAGTTTATGGTCGCAACCTTCACCGATCTGATCCTGCGAGTTCTGCTGGCGTGGTTGCTATCCATTCCGTTTGCGTCAACGGGAATATGGCTTGCATGGCCGATAGGATGGACGATTGCCGCGGTGATGTCCTACTTTTTCTATCGTTCCCACAAATGGGATGCGAAATAGGCTGACATGATGATTATTTCAAAATAAGGTGGTTTTTTCAATAATTTATATTGACAAATAAGATAAAAAGGTGTATAATATCTGCGTGAGGGCAATGGCGTCTTTCGATCATCATCGGGCGTAGATTTACGGTCGGTTTTATCGGGGCAAGTTGTCCGTATTTTTATTTTGACAACGAAAACTAAATAAAAACAAAGGCAAAGGCGTCTTAATGCTTCACCGCATTAAGCGTCTTTGCCTTTTTTGCTTGTTACGGGGATTTCAATTTTTGACTCAAAAAATGGAGGTATATACACATGGAAAAGAGAGAACAACTTTACGAGGGAAAAGCCAAAAAGGTCTTTGCGACAGACGATCCCGAAATGCTCATCGTATCCTACAAGGACGATGCCACCGCTTTCAACGGACTCAAAAAGGGAACGATCGTCGGTAAAGGCGTGATCAACAACAAAATGAGCAATATTTTGATGCAAAGGCTGGAAAAGGCGGGTATTCCCACCCATTATGTGGAGGAGCTCAGCGAGAGGGAAACTCTTGTCAAGAAGGTATCCATTGTACCGCTTGAGGTTATTGTGAGAAATATTGCCGCAGGTTCGTTTTCCAAGAGATACGGCGTGGAGGAAGGAGTTGTTTTCGATTCTCCAACCATTGAGTTCTCATATAAAAACGATGAGCTTGGTGATCCGCTCCTTGACGAGTATCACGCACTGGCGTTGCATCTTGCAACTCCCGAGGAAATTGAAACCATCAAGAAGTATTCCTTTACAGTAAACGAGCAGTTACAGGCATTTTG
>JBGVRO010000020.1:0-21433 GCA_045128515.1 Eubacteriales bacterium
AAATCGTAAATGAGACAATATA
The DNA here is from genome assembly GCA_045128515.1 of Eubacteriales bacterium. GTDB lineage: Bacteria > Bacillota > Clostridia > Oscillospirales > CAG-272 > UBA1740. Next base: position 23 of record JBGVRO010000020.1, read on the forward strand.
AGGTTGAAATCATACTGATTTCTTAAATTTTAATGGTCTTTTTCTACCGCCGTTTCCTTCCTCTCGACGTATATAAATACGTAGCGAAGCGGCACGAGAGTGCAAGAAAACTGTTAATAACAGTTTTCCCTCGAGTGTGACCGAGCAGGGGTGAGACCTTCGGGGCGGAAAACGACGCTTTTCTTACTGCGGTTCGGTCACCTCACGGCTCTGGCGTTATTAACGCCATTCACTACCGTTCGGCCGCTTCGCTACCTCAAATCTGCCTATCCCCCTTGTCAAACCTAAAGAGGCTGTCTCAAATTTTGCATTTGAGACAGCCTCATATATTTTACTTCCCCTGTTCCTTAAGAGCAGCACGCTTCTGCGCCTGAAGTCTCTTTCTTGCAGGGGTGTCAAGAATTACCTTACGAAGTCTGATGGACTTAGGAGTAACCTCAATAAGCTCCTCGTCGGTGATGAACTCAATAGCCTCCTCAAGAGAAAGCTGACGGGGAGTGATAAGCGTAAGCTTCTCATCCGCGCCTGTAGAACGGATAGCGGTAAGATGCTTTTCCTTACAAACGTTAACCTCAATGTCATCGGGCTTGGGGTTTTCACCAACGATCATACCCTCGTATACAGGAGTTGCAGGGCCGATGAAGAGAGGTCCTCTATCCTGTGCCTGATAAAGACCGTAGGTGGTTGCAACACCCTTCTCAGATGCAACGAGAGAGGATGTGAAACGAGTCTTGATCTCACCGCGGAAGGGCTCGTAGCCTGCGAAAATAGAGGAGATAAGACCCTCACCGCGAGTATCGGTAAGAAGCTCGGAGCGATAACCGAAGAGACATCTTGTAGGAATGGTGTAGAAGAGCTTCTGACGTCTGCCGTGAAGCTGCATATCGTCAAGAGTTCCCTTACGAGAGCCAAGCTTCTCCATTACAGAGCCCATATATTCCTCGGGAACGTCGATAATAACCTTCTCGATAGGCTCGCACTTAACACCATCGATTTCCTTATAAAGCACTCTGGGGTTAGAGCAGCAAAGCTCGTAGCCCTCGCGGCGCATATTTTCGATAAGAATAGAGAGATGCATTTCGCCTCTGCCCGCAACGCGGAAGGAGTCGGTGGTCTCACCATCGGTTACACGGAGAGAAACGTCACGAAGAAGCTCCTTATAAAGTCTTGCACGAAGGTGACGGGAGGTAACGAACTTGCCCTCCTTGCCTGCAAAGGGAGAATCGTTAACCGAGAAGGTCATCTCCATTGTGGGCTCGCCAACCTTAACGAACTCGAGGGGCTCAACCTTAGCAGGAGAGCATACGGTATCACCGATAGAGATATCCTCACAGCCGGAGAAGCAGATAATGTCACCAACCTGCGCCTCGGTTACGGGAACACGCTTAAGTCCGTCAAACTGATAGATAGAAACGATTTTAGCAGGACGATTCTTGCTGTTGCCGTGGTAGTTACATACCACAACGCCCTGTCCCTGCTTGATCATACCGCGCTCAATTCTACCAACGCCGATACGGCCAACGAACTCGTTGTAGTCGATAGAGGAAACGAGAACCTGAAGAGGCTCTTCCTCCTCTCCGTCGGGAGCAGGCATATATTCAAGAATTGTGTCAAGAAGGGGTGTAAGATCCTTGCCGGGAGTATGAGGATCAAAGGAAGCAGTACCTGCTCTACCCGAGCAGAAGAGCATGGGAGAGTCAAGCTGCTCGTTGGTAGCATCAAGCTCAAGAAGAAGCTCAAGCACCTCGTCACCGATCTCATCAAGACGTGCATCGGGACGGTCAACCTTGTTGACAACGACGATAACGCGGTGGTTCATAGCGAGTGCCTTCTCAAGCACGAATCTGGTCTGGGGCATAGGTCCCTCTGCCGCGTCGACGAGAAGGATAACACCGTTAACCATCTTAAGGATACGCTCAACCTCGCCACCGAAGTCTGCGTGTCCGGGGGTGTCAACTACGTTGATCTTAACACCCTTATAGTGAATAGCAGTATTCTTTGCAAGAATGGTAATGCCGCGCTCTCTTTCGAGATCGTTAGAGTCCATTACTCTTTCCTCGGTCTCCTGATTCTCGCGATAGATACCGCCCTGACGAAGCATCTCGTCAACCAAGGTGGTCTTGCCGTGGTCAACGTGAGCAATAATAGCAATATTTCTTAAATCGGTACGCTTCATATTCCGTAGCCTTTCAACATAAAATTTTCAACCTAAATATTTTATCACAACTTTTTACAAAATGCAATATTTTTCGGGTCAAAATATATAAAAAATTAAACTTTTTTTGTTAATATAGCACAAATAAAGATATTAGTTATGTTCTCCGAATGTAAAGCCCTCGCCGTTTATCTCGTGGGCGCGTGTGATGCTGACAAATGCGGTGGGGTCAACGCGCTTGATAACCGCCATAAGCGCGGCGTACTGACGCATTGTAAAGGTTACCGACAGAACGGTCTTTGACTCCCTCGAATAGCCGCCGCATGCCATAAACATCGTAGTCGTACGTCTTACCTCTTCGCGGATAGCAAGGTTCATTTCCTCAAATTTGTCGGTTACGATCTGTGCGGTAAACGCCTTGTCGCTTCCGATAAATATACGCTCGATAACCATCGCACCGATCCAGGCGGAAATTACGCCGAGGAGGGTGAGAATAAGATCCTTGATAACAAAGAGACCCATCGTAACCGTTATCGCATCTATAACGAATATTACGGTAGAGCTTTTCCACTTTTTAATATACTTACAGAAGACAAAGGCGATAATGTCAACACCGCCCGTAGATCCACCGCCGAGGAAGGTAAGAGCGCAGCCCGTACCGACACAAATACCGCCGAACAGGGCGCTGATGATCAATGCAATATCCGAGTGAGGCGAGGATGCAAGATGGAATACACCGTGAAGCACGTCAGGTGACACCAGCCTCATAAACAGTGAGATAGCGACAGGATAAACTATGGTGGACACAAGGGTCTTGATTGCAAAATCACGGCCGAGAATAAACAGGCCAATGAAGAACAGTCCCCAAGTAATTCCGGCAATAACCCATTCAATGGGAATCGCCCCCTTAATTATATCATTTATAATAATTGATATACCCGTAACACCACCTGTAACAAGGTTAAACGGTACTACGAATATAGCACAGCCAAAGGCAAGCACCAGCGTACCGATAAGTACGAGAGCAAAATTTTTCAACTGAACGAGCATATTTTCACGTGTTAAATCTATGTTCAACTTCATAATCTATGTCCTTTCAAATTTTCCTTAACAATATATTTTACCATAAATATATGGACTTTGCAAGAAAAAACACTGATTTTTTTTAAAAAAGCTTTACACTTGACATTTTTTCGGCTATGTTATATAATTATGGTAGAAAAAACAAAAGGAATTTTTATTATGGTAGATATTAAAATACAGGATTTCAGCTCCAAGATCACAAAGATATTTTCGGCAAACGGACTCTCTTCATACCTGTCGGTCGAGAAGGTGGAGCAGTTCTACAAGCTGACTGTAAGAATGCTTGAGGAGAACGAAAAATACAACCTTACCGCAATAACCGACGTGGACAAGATCATTCTTAACCACTACGCAGACTGCGTTATGCTCAGCACGAAACTGAAGAAGGGTGCGACAGTGATCGACGTTGGATGCGGAGCAGGATTTCCCTCTCTGCCCCTTGCAATGGTGCGTCCCGACCTTAAGATAACCGCCATGGACTCCACCGCAAAGCGAGTAAATTACGTTGCCGAGACCGCAGAGATGCTTGGGCTTACCAACCTTAGTGCAGTAGTAATGCGCGCCGAGGACGGTGGCAAAAATCCCGAATACCGTGAAAAATACGACTATGCTACAGCCCGTGCCGTTGCAGAGATGCGCGTGCTCACCGAGCTTACCCTTCCCTTCGTAAAGGTTGGCGGTCAGCTTGTGGCTATGAAGGGCAAAAACGCCGAATTTGAGCTTTCGAGCGCCAAACGTGCTATTGCTACCCTTGGCGGACGAAACACCGTCTGTGAGAATATAACCCTTAAGGGCGAGGGCGAAACACTTACCCACCCTCTCATCGTGATAGACAAAAAGGAAAAGACTCCCGTAACCTATCCGAGAGTCTTTGCGCAGATCTCAAAGAAACCTTTATAAATATTTAAGCCAATCGATTTGTTATCAATCGATTGGCTTTTTTTATTTGTTTTTCTTTTTAAGTCCCTTAAAGATATTGATAAAGCTCATTATCTTGTTCCAAATAGCACGGCGCTTTGAGATCTTCTGATTTTTATTAACCTTCTTGGTAATTTCGCCGTCCTCAAGCACCTCGACGTCAACACTCTCACCCTTCTCACTACGGGCAATATACTCAGCATAGCTGTACAGCGCCGCATTGGCAACGAACTCGCAGACCTCTGCACTCTCAAAATCGGATTTGTCAAAGCTAAGCCATTCAAGCTCGGCAATATACTGATCGTGGAGCATATTCCAAAGGCGCTCCTTGCCGTCAGCCCAAAGGATATTATAAAGCTTAAAGCATCTGTTGGTAGAGAAATTAAAGAAACCCTTTTTCAGAGGAATATACATTCCCTGGCGCTTAAGGAAATCTTTTATCTTCTTATAGACCACGGGAACCTGACCGTAATACTTACGGAAGAGGGTCGCGCGCGACTGCTCGGAGTAAACTCTGTGGTGGATAAGAATATCGTCGATCCTCTCTACTCTCTCTGCAAGAGCCATAACCGAGCATACGAAATGCACGTCCTCAAAAACGTACAGGTCGTTATCAAAGGCTATCTTCTTGTCACGAATGAAGGAGGTACGAATAAGCTTGTTCCACACGTAGCCCGTTGTGCTGCCAAAAATGAAATCGGGATACTCGTTTTTGGAGGTCACCTTGCCCGGCGCAAAAATAGACGCGTGAGGCTCATCAGCCTGCTTAACGTAGCTCTTGGAGGACTCGTTGTATATGTCAAACCTTGTAACCGCAACGTCAAGATTATCCTTCTCCGCCATAATATAAAGCGACTCAAGCAGAGTAGGCTCGTACATATCGTCGGCATCGAGGAATATAACGTATTTGCCCTGCGCAAGAACAAAGCCCTTGTTTCTCGCAACCGAAGGACCTGCGTTGCTCTGCTTTATAGACGAAACTCTGCTATCCTTCTTTACGAAGCTGTTGATTATGTCGGTAGAGTTGTCGGTCGAACCGTCATCAACACAGATAAGCTCTATGTCGGAGAGCGTCTGGTTAAGCACGTCACGAATGGCGCGGCCAAGATACTTTTCAGCATTATATATCGGCATTACTACCGAGATCTTAATATCACGACTTTCGCTATGAACTGTTGTTTCCATAATACAATTCCTTTTGATTTGATATATATGTATTTTACCACTTTTTTATATAAATGTCAAGTCATGCACGCGCGTGAGAGGATATTGTACACAAGTAACCGAATATAAGTGGCAGCAGGATTTAAAAAGGTAATTACAAAAACACTGCAAATTGCTTATTTTTGTAAACTTCACATTACATTTAATGAAAAAAGAGCCGTTTTCACGGCTCTTTTTTGTCTATCTATTCAAATTTTTGATTAAATATCAGACTCGGAGAGAACAAGAATATTGTCCTCTGCAGGAAGGATAACGTCATCCTCGTCGGGCTCGGTGGTGTAGGAAACGATAGGCTCCTCTACAACAGTGCCATCACCTGCGTCCTCGATCTCAACAGCACGGTATCTGCCAAGACCTGTACCTGCGGGAATAAGCTTACCGATAATAACGTTCTCCTTAAGACCGAGAAGCTTATCCTGCTTGCCTGCGATGGCAGCCTCGGTAAGAACTCTGGTGGTCTCCTGGAAGGAAGCAGCGGAAAGGAAGGACTCGGTCATAAGAGCAGCCTTGGTAATACCAAGAAGGAGAGGAGCACCCTCTGCCTTGCGAAGGCCGATCTCGCCTGCCTCGATTCTTCTCTCGATAGCCTCGTTAGCCTCACGGAACTCGATAACGTCAACCTTTGTACCAACAAGAAGGTCGGTGTCACCTGCGTCCTCGATCTCAACCTTACGAGTCATCTGACGTGCAATACACTCAACGTGCTTATCGTTAATTTCAACGTCCTCACCACGGTAAACCTTCTGTACCTCACGGATGATGTAATCATAAACCGCGTCGATACCCGACATATGAAGAACGTCTGCAGGGTTAAGGAAGCCCTCAGTAAGCTGCTGACCTCTTGTAAGCTGCTGTCCGTCCTCGATGCAAAGGCGCATACCGAAGGGGATCTCATATACGATCTCCTCAGCCGCGGGAACGCCGTTAACGTCAAGCGCACCCTTAATGATAACCTTGGAGAGCTTCTTATCAGAAATGATCTGTGCTGTACCGGTATACTCAGTAACAACGGCAGTCTTCTTGGGACGGCGTGCCTCGAAGAGCTCCTCTACTCTGGGAAGACCCTGAGTAATATCCGAACCTGCGACACCACCGGTATGGAAGGTTCTCATCGTAAGCTGTGTACCGGGCTCACCGATAGACTGAGCAGCGATAACGCCTACAGCCTCACCGATTGCAACGGTAGTGCCGTGTGCAAGGTCTGCACCGTAGCAGTGAGCACAAACACCGCGCTTTGCAAGACAGCGAAGGATAGTACGAACCTCAACCTGGGTAATACCTGCAGCGATGATATCGTTAGCCATATCCTCGTCCATCATGGTGTTAGCGGGAACGATAAGCTCACCTGTCTCCTCGTTAACAACGTCGTTTACGGTGTATCTGCCTACGAGACGCTCGAAGAACTTCTCAACAACAACCTGACCTGCAACGATATCGGAAACGACAATACCACTCTTTGCGCCACAGTCCTCCTCACGAACGATAACGTCCTGAGAAACGTCAACAAGACGACGGGTAAGGTAACCCGAGTCAGCGGTACGAAGCGCGGTATCCGAAAGCGACTTACGAGAACCCTTAGCACCCATGAAGTACTCGAGCATTGTAAGACCCTCACGGAAGTTAGACTTAATGGGAATCTCGATTGTCTTACCGTTAGTAGCGAACATAAGACCACGCATACCTGCAAGCTGTCTCATCTGCTTGATAGAACCACGGGCACCCGAGGTAGCGATCATGTTAAGAGAGTTGTACTTGTCAAGGTTTGCGATAAGCGCGTCGGTAACAGCGTTTGTGGTCTTATCCCACACGTCGATTACCTGCTTGTAACGCTCGTCATCGGAAAGTTCGCCCCATGCAAAGGACTCGTTGATCTCGTCAACCTTCTTTGCAGCCTCTTCAAGAAGAGCCTTCTTCTGAGGAGGAATGGTCATATCGTATACCGAGATAGAGAGAGAACCTCTGGTGGAATACTTATAACCCATAGACTTGATCTCGTCAAGAACCTTTGCCGCCTCAGCGAAGCCGTGGTACTTGATGGTAAGGTCTACGATCTCCTTAAGCTTCTTGGAGGTGGTAGCGAAGTTGATCTCAAGGCCGAAGGGATCTACGCTTCTGTCAACGTAGCCGAGGTCCTGAGGAATTCTCTGGTTAAAGATAAGTCTACCGTAGGTAGCCTCGATAACCTTGGACTGCTCCACGCCATCGATCACCTTGGTAACTCTTACGTAAATCTTAGCATGCATGCCGAGACGCTTGTTCTCATACGCCATCTCAACCTCGTTGAAATCGCGGAACACTCTGCCCTCACCGATCTCACCGGGATGATCAATGGTAAGGTAGTAAGAACCAAGTACCATATCCTGGGAAGGAACGGTAACCGCCTTACCCGAAACGGGCTTAAGCAGGTTGTTTGCGGAGAGCATAAGGAATCTCGCCTCTGCCTGTGCCTCGCTGGAAAGGGGCACGTGAACGGGCATCTGGTCACCGTCGAAGTCGGCGTTGAAGGCGGGACATACAAGGGGATGAAGCTTGATTGCTCTACCCTCTACGAGAACAGGCTCGAATGCCTGAATGGAAAGACGGTGAAGTGTAGGCGCACGGTTAAGAAGAACGGGATGCTCCTTAATTACGTACTCAAGTGCGTCCCAAACCTCGGGAGCCGCCTTGTCTGCCTTCTTCTTCGCATCTCTGATAGAATTAGCCTTCTGAGTCTCGATAAGTCTCTTCATAACGAAGGGCTTGAAGAGCTCGAGAGCCATTTCCTTAGGAAGACCGCACTGGTAGATCTTAAGCTCGGGACCTACTACGATAACCGAACGGCCGGAGTAGTCAACTCGCTTACCGAGAAGGTTCTGACGGAATCTACCCTGCTTACCTCTGAGGATCTCGGAAAGAGACTTAAGAGGACGGTTGGAAGCGCCTGTAACAGCCTTGCCTCTCTTACCGTTATCAATAAGTGCGTCAACGAATTCCTGAAGCATTCTCTTCTCATTACGAATAATGATCTCGGGAGCCTGCATATCAAGGAAATGCTGAAGACGGTTGTTTCTGTTAATAACTCTACGGTAGAGCTCATTAATATCAGAAGCGGCAAATCTACCGCCGTCAAGCTGTACCATGGGACGAATGTCCGCGGGGAGAACGGGAATGGTCTCGAGAATCATCCACTCGGGACGGTTGCCGCTCTTTCTGAAGGCCTCAACGATCTCAAGACGCTTGATGATCTTAACCTTCTTGGGGCCGGAGGACTCGGCAAGCTTCTGACGAAGCTCCTTGGAAAGTGCCTCAAGGTCGATCTCAGCGAGAAGCTCCTTAATAGCCTCAGCGCCCATACCTGCCTTGAACTCGTCCTCATACTTTTCTCTTGCGCTCTTATATTCAGCGTCGGTGAGAAGCTGCTTCTTCTCAAGAGGAGTGTTACCGGGATCGATAACGATGTATCTTGCAAAGTAAAGAACTCTCTCAAGAAGTCTGGTAGACATATCAAGCATTGCGCCCATACGGGAAGGAAGCGCCTTGAAGTACCAGATATGAGAAACGGGAGCAGCAAGCTCGATGTTACCCATACGCTCACGTCTAACCTTCTTGGTGGTTACCTCAACTCCGCACTTCTCGCAGACCTTGCCCTTAAAGCGAACTCTCTTGTACTTACCGCAAAGACATTCCCAATCCTTGGTCGGGCCAAAGATACGCTCGCAGAAAAGACCGTCGCGCTCTGCCTTGAGAGTACGGTAGTTAATGGTCTCTGCCTTGGTAACTGCGCCGTGCGACCACGAACGGATAAGCTCGGGGGACGCAAGGCCTATCTTTATTGAATCAAACGTATTTTTATCCATAGTTTGAATTGTACCTTTCTGTTTCAAATTCGGTGGTGAGGGAGGGATTAGCTCCCTCGCCTGCCTGCATTATCTCAATTATTCCTCGTCCTCGTCGTAAGCGTAGTCATCCTCGCCGTCAAGGTCGTCATCGTAAATCTCGTCGTCGTCATCGAAATCGTCATCGAAATCGTCTTCAACCTCATCAGTTTCCTCGTTCTCTGCGTCAACGCTTCTCTCAACCTCTTCAATATTGTTGAAGGTAGGAGCATCGTCGTCAACCACACCGGAGATGTCAACGGTCTCGCCGTTTTCATCAAGAACGCGGATATCAAGGCAGAGAGCCTGAAGCTCCTTAACCATAACCTTGAAGGACTCGGGAATGCCGGGAGTAGGAATATTCTGACCCTTAACGATTGCCTCGTAGGTCTTGGTACGTCCTGTAATATCGTCAGACTTTACAGTAAGTATTTCCTGAAGGGTGTAAGCTGCACCGTACGCCTCGAGAGCCCAAACCTCCATCTCACCGAATCTCTGACCACCGAACTGAGCCTTACCGCCGAGGGGCTGCTGAGTTACGATGGAGTAAGAACCGATGGAACGTGCGTGGATCTTATCGTCTACAAGGTGGTGGAGCTTGAGGTAGTACATGATACCAACGGTAACGGGGTTGTCGAAGGGATCACCGGTACGACCGTCGTAAAGTGTAACCTTACCGTCGATAACCTTAAGTGTTTCCTTGCTCATGAGGCTGCGGAGCTTCTCTTCATCATCAACGATGGACTGATCCACTCTCTGAAGATCCATCTTGCCGTCCTCACGGATAACCTCCATGAATACCGCCTTACCGCGAACGCTCTCGCCGGGGCGAATGTCACGGGTGTACTTAGCCTGGCGAAGAAGCTCGATAATGTCGGTCTCCTTTGCGCCGTCGAATACGGGAGTCATGATCTTGATACCAAGCTTACGGCATGCAATACCGAGATGCACCTCAAGCACCTGACCGATGTTCATACGGGAAGGAACGCCGAGGGGGTTAAGCACGATATCAAGGGGAGTACCGTCTGCAAGGAAGGGCATATCCTCGGGAGGAAGGATGCGTGAAACGACACCCTTGTTACCGTGACGGCCCGCCATCTTATCGCCGACGGAGATCTTTCTCTTCTGTGCAACGTATACGTGAACTACCTTGTTTACGCCGGGAGCAAGCTCGTCGGAGTTGGTTCTGTCGTAGATCTTAACGTCTACTACAACGCCGTACTCGCCGTGGCGCATCTTAAGGGAAGAGTCCTTAACCTCGCGCGCCTTCTCACCGAAGATGGCACGAAGAAGTCTTTCCTCAGGTGTAAGCTCGGTCTCACCCTTGGGTGTTACCATACCTACGAGAATATCGCCGGGACGAACCTCGGTACCAATGCGGATAATACCGTCTGCGTCAAGGTTCTTCAGCGCATCATCACCAACGTTGGGAACCTCGCGGGTGATTTCCTGTGCACCAAGCTTGGTGTCACGAGCTTCCTTGGTGAATTTTTCAATGTGAATGGAGGTGTACATATCCTCGCGAACGAGCTTCTCGTTAAGAAGAACCGCGTCCTCGTAGTTGTAACCCTCCCAGGTCATAAAGCCGATAAGAGCATTCTTACCGAGAGAGATCTCGCCGCCCTGGGTAGCGGGACCGTCTGCAATAACCTGACCTGCCTCTACTCTGTCACCCTCGTTTACGATGGGGCGCTGGTTTACGCAGGTGCCCTGGTTAGAGCGCTTAAACTTGATAAGGTGGTAGGTGTCTCTCTGGCCGTTGTCAGCAAGAATAACGATCTCACCGCCGCTTGCGCGCTCGATGATACCCGCATTCTTTGCAACAATAACCGCGCCGGAGTCAACCGCAGCCTTGTATTCCATACCGGTCGCAACGATGGGAGAGTCGGTAACCATGAGAGGTACTGCCTGCTTCTGCATGTTCGAACCCATGAGCGCACGGGTGTTGTCGTCGTTTTCAAGGAAGGGGATACAGCCTGCTGCAACCGATACCGCCATCTGAGGACATGCGTCCATAAGGTCAACCTCGGTGGGCTCAACCTCGATGTACTCGGTGTTAAGACGGCAGATAACCTTCTTGTTTACAAAGTAACCGTTCTCGTCAAGCGACTCGTTCGCCTGAGCAACAACGTTGTTGTCCTCTTCGTCCGCGGTAAGGTAAACAACCTCGTCGGTAACGCGGCCGGTCTTCTTATCAACGATTCTGTAGGGCGCCTTAAGGAAGCCGTAATCGCTGATCTTTGCGTAAGACGCAAGGTAGGAGATAAGACCGATGTTAGGACCTTCGGGAGTTTCTACGGGACAGATACGGCCGTAGTGTGTATAGTGAACGTCACGAACCTCGAAGGACGCTCTGTCTCTGGAGAGACCGCCGGGACCAAGCGCGGAAAGACGGCGCTTGTGAGTAAGCTCGGCAAGAGGGTTGTTCTGGTCCATGAACTGGGAAAGAGGCGAAGAGCCGAAGAACTCGCGGATCGCGGTAGCTACGGGACGGGTGTTGATAAGCGCCTCGGGGCGAAGATCGTCCGCATCGTGGGTAGCCATACGCTCCTTGATATTCTTGTCCATTCTCGACATACCGATTCTGAGCTGGTTCTGGAGAAGCTCACCTACGCAGCGAAGACGTCTGTTGCCAAGATGGTCGATGTCATCGGTAGAGCCGATGCCGTGTGTAAGACAAAGAAGATAGTTGATCGAAGCAAAGATATCTTCCTTGGTGATGTGCTTGGGAGCAAGCTCGGTGAATCTCTCACGAACGAGCTTCTTGATATATCTCTCCTTAGCCTCGCCCTCGAAGCCCTCAGCCTCAGCATCCGCAATGATCTCCTTAAGGATGCCGAATCTAACCTTCTCGCCTGCCTTAACGCCGCAGTCGGTAAGATCGTAGCCAAGCACAAGCTCGGGACGAACGGTGTTGTTACCGAAGACCTTAACCTCTCTCTCGAGCTCGGTCTTAACGATAACCTCGTTTACAAGGCTGTCCTCGATCGCGTTTGCGAGTTCGCGAGTGATCTGTGCGCCTGCCTCTGCAACGATCTCACCGGTAAGGGGATTCACTACAGTCTCGGCAAGGGTGTGACCCTCGATTCTTCTCGCAAGAGCAACCTTGCGGTTGTACTTATAACGTCCAACGGGAGCAAGATCGTATCTCTTAGGATCGAAGAACATATTATTTACAAGTATTTCGGCGGACTCAACGTGAGGAGGCTCGCCGGGACGGAGCTTCTTATAGATCTCCTTAAGCGCTTCGTCACGATAGGAAGTACCGTTCTCCTCTGCGTAGTTTGCGCAGTCGTCCTTCATCATGGTAGCCTTAAGCGCCTCTTCATTACCGAACATAGCGATGATCGCGTCATCGTTGTCCATGCCGGGCTCGCAAAGTGCGCGGATAAGTACGCTGATAGGAAGCTTACGGTTCTTGTCTATCTTAACGTAGAACAGACCTGCCGCATCGCTCTCATACTCAAGCCATGCGCCTCTGTAAGGGATTACTGTAGCACTGAAGTTGTGCTTACCCTGCTTGTCAACCTCGTCTGCATAGTACATTCCGGGGGAACGAACCAGCTGAGAAACTATTACTCTCTCCGCACCGTTGATAACGAAAGTACCGTTATCGGTCATAAGGGGGAAGTCGCCAAGGAATATCTGCGCGGTCTTAAGCTCACCGGTCGCCTTGTTAACAAGACGAACGCCAACCTTCATGTGGGCGTCATAAGTAACCGATCTGTCCTTACACTCCTCTACGGGATATCTGGGAGTAGGATCGATCGTGTAGTCGGTAAACTCGATGGACAGATTTCCGGTATAATCCACGATGGGAGATACGTCGCGGAGAACCTCGTTAAGTCCTTCTCTGAGGAACCACTCGTACGAGTCCTTCTGCACCTCAATAAGATTAGGCATTTCTGTTGCTGCCTCGATCTTGGAAAAGCTGTGTCTTACTGTGGTGCCAAGCTTACGGGGTTTAAGCATCATAAAAAGAATCACTCCATTCTTCAAAATTTTACTAATTCATTGGCTTTCGGCTGCCTTAAAGAGCTGTCTTACGTCAAGTCCTGCGATCCGAAAGCGATTTTTAACTGCCTTTGGGCAATTTGCGCATTTTTAGATAAGGAATTTTGGTTATTTTAACCATACCACCCTGAAAAAAGGGCAAAAATCCCCCATAGAAAAATACTATTATTACGCATTTTAATATTATAGCATAATTTTTTCGATTGTCAAGCCTTTTTTTGAATTTTTTTCGAAAAAAATGAATATTTTTTGTATGAACGTGAGATGCAAACTGTTTTTTTATCCAAATTAAGGCAAAAAAACGAAAAAAACAGCCCGAAGATCACTCGGGCTGCAGATTATCAATGGTTATAATATTAAGGAAGCTCTTTTTTGACTTCAAATTGACAAAAAAGCGGCTTTTTTTGCCGATTTTGACTACAAAATCAGCTCAAAAAGTGGGTAAAAAAGCGCCGGTAAAAACATCGACGGAAGCATATTTGCGGTCTTAACTTTCGTAATTCCAAGCGAGTTTGTGCCAACGAAAATTACGATAAGAGAGCCTGTAACCGACATATAGGTTATGACTGCGGCAGGTAAAAGATCAGCGGCAAAAATACCGAGGACGGTAAGGATCCCCTGAAAAACCAACACGAAAAATGCCGATGCTACGCAGCCTATTCCAAGAGTCGGTGTAAGCATAAGGCACATAACTCCGTCGATCACCGCCTTGGCGATAAGAATGTCGGGCTTGCCAAGGGCATCCTGAAAAGCCCCGTTCACAGTCATAGCGCCTATGCAAAACATAAGACTGCAGGTCACAAATCCCTCGGAAAAGCTCCCCTTGCTTTCGCTGTTTGCTAAACGTTTTTCAATGGCGTCACCAAGTCTATTAACCCATTTGTCAAGGTCAATAAGCTCGCCGATAAAAGTGCCGATAGCCATAGACAAAACCATTATCAACACCTTAACAAGACCGTCGGAGAAAAAGGTGTTTCCAACAGTCGGTGCAGACTCCAGCGCTCCTTCAATTCCTATGTAAATTACACAGATCGCCATGGCGAATTTTACCGATTCAAAAAATCGCTTCGGCACGCCTTTTTTGATAAGCAAACCGATGCATCCGCAGATCAAAACGGCAAAAAAGTTAACTATAGTTCCCAAAAACGGCATATTTGCCTCCAAAAACAGGGTAGATTTTTATTTGTTTAAATCAAGAAATTATGGTATCACACAGCTGTCCCGCGACCACAAAATGCTCCTTCAGCTCAATCTCACAGCTGTCAAAAAGCGCACGGAAGCTCTGGGTTATATTGACGTCATCGGTGGACGGCGTGGGTGTTCCGAAGGGGTGATTGTGAGCGATGGCAACAGCGCGTGCAGACACTCTCACAGCCGCCTCAATAGCCTTTCTCGGCATAACCTCGGAGGCGTTTACAGTTCCCTCTCCGAGCAGCTGACATCCGATAATTCTGTCCGATCCGTCAAAGTTGATGATATAGGTCTTCTCCACAGATTCTCCAAGAAACAGTGCCTTAAGATACTCTGCGATCTCGGTCATAGTATGCTTTTTACCAAAGGTAAACAGGTCTGTTTTCCTTCTTGAGCTAACGTATGCAAGCAGCTTAAGATATATTGCCGTTCCCTCACTTACAAGTGCTGACAGCTCTCTTACCGAGGCGGTAATGCTATTCTCAATCGTACCGTATTTCCGAATCAGAGTGTATGCCACACTCACAGGATCGCTCTCGCCCGAGTAGGCAATAAGCGATGCAAAATAATCCAAATCAAGTCTGTTATAACCGCCAATTTCGGTGCCTGTAGTATCTTCGGAACTCAACACAGCCTTGTGAAGTCTGCCCTCATACTTGGTTCTTGTGTCAATAAATTCGCTTACAGCAGGCATCTGCGCCAGCTTGACGTTAAAGCTTTTCAGCGAGCCAAGTCCTGCAAAAAACTCGCCCGAGATTATGTAATGCTCGGCGTGAACTATGCCTGCAAGATTCAGTGCGTCTGTGATCGCAACGTTGGTGGCTCTGTCGCCCTGTGTAGGATAAAAAGGTCCGTAGGGATGATTGTGTGCGGTAATAACCACCGCTGCATGGCTGGTCAACGCCTCGTCGATAAAAGGCTTCGGCTTAACTCCGCCCGACTCGTACTCAAGGTCGTACATCTTCTTCATAGAGATAAGTCGCATACTGCTGTCAAGGTAAATCGCCACCACCTGCTTATCGGTCACACCCGAGAAATAGGATGTAATATATCTGCCGACACTCTCGTAATCGGCAAAATTCACACCACCCTCGTCGATCAGCTCTGCACCGATAATATCCGACAGTCTGCCCACCTTATTGATAAATTCAGCCGTTTTCTCGCCAACACCCACAACCTGCGTCAGCCTGTCCACGGGAGCATTAAATACGCCGTCAAGACCGCCAAATGCATAGAGCAGATTTTTAGCAATAGGATTTGTGTCACGGTAGGGTATGGTCTGATAGAGCAGCATTTCAAGAAGCTCGTAGGTATCAAAAATAAACTGACCGTGCTGTGTCAGCTTCTCGCGCATACGGGATCTGTGACCCTGATGAATCTTGTCGTCGTCTATGTACTTTTCCATAAGGTCTCTCCCTTCTGCATTTTGTGTGTAGTGCAAAACAAGGCAGCCGTTTTCGCCAAAATCCCAAAAACGGTTGTAATCGGATAATGAAAATCGTCTGCCCTTGATTTATTAATTGTGATATGTATTTTTGCTTAAGAACTCGGGCGCGATCTCGGGGTTAAAGCCATCGGGCTTTCTGAGCTCGAGCATATTAATAGTCATGCCCTGCTCGGAGAAATTGCGCTCGTATTCGGTCATAATATTGCCCTCGTTCCACTCGGATGCGTGAAGATCGCGAGTAACGATAGTGGGAGTAAGACCCATTGCCTCGATCTCCTCAAGAGAGAAGTCGAAAAGTCCTACGTTATCGGTCTTGAAGCGGATAACACCGCCATCACGAAGGAGATTCATATACATCGCAAGGTATCTGCGATGGGTAAGGCGGCGCTTTGCATATCCCTTTTTAGACCAAGGGTCGGAGAAATTAAGAAAGATCGCGTCAACGCTGCCGGGCGCAAAGATATGCATAAGATTGTCGGCTGTGTCGATAACAAAACGAAGGTTGCTAAGCTCTCCGAACTCACCCGAGCTTGCCTTCTCAGCGCAAAGCACTACGCAGTCGGTAACACGCTCCATAGCAAAGTACGCGGCATCGCCGTGACGCTCTGCCATAGCGCAGGCAAAGCCACCCTTTCCCGCGCCGATCTCAAGGAATACCTTACTGTATCCCTCACCCATAACCGAGGCAGGATCTGTCATTATACCCTCTGTTTTAAGGAGATATTTTCCGCAGGCGGCAAGGCGCTCTTCGGAATGTTTTTTCTTTCTCATTCTCATAAAAAATCACCTGTTATGTCAAAAAATATGGTATTTTGCAAAGAATACTTTGCATTTTTGTCATTAATCGTCGTTTTTGCTGAACTCGGTAAGGCGAAGCTCGGGGTTGTCCTCAAGCACCCAACGAATCGCCCACTCGCTTGTAAAGATAAGCAGATTCTTGCCTCTGAAGTCCTGCACCCACTTGGTATCGTGAGAGAGTCTTAAGGTCTTGGGATCAAGGTTCTCGTTCTCGATCCATCTGATCTGGCTGTATCCCATATTGGTACGGCGAAGGTCACAGCCGTACTCGTTCTTAAGTCTGTATTCAAGCACCTCAAACTGAAGCACACCTACAACACCGACTATAACTCTTTCAAGACCCGAATTAGGCTCGAAGAAGATCTGAATAGCACCCTCCTGGGCGATCTGGTTCATACCCTTGGCAAACTGCTTACGCTTCATAGAGTCAACCTGCTCTACCATAGCAAAATGCTCGGGCGCAAATGTGGGAATACCCTCGA
Organism: Eubacteriales bacterium; assembly: GCA_045128515.1. GTDB lineage: Bacteria > Bacillota > Clostridia > Oscillospirales > CAG-272 > UBA1740. Next base: position 17,189 of record JBGVRO010000020.1, read on the forward strand.
ACTTGATCTTTTTTCCCTTCTCGCATACGGTGTCACCGATGGAGAAAATGCCCGGATCAAACACACCGATAATATCACCTGCGTACGCCTCGTCGATAACCTCGCGCTCGGATGCCATCATCTGCTGAGGCTGGGAAAGACGGAAGGACTTGTTACCCTGCACGTGATAATAATCCTTACCGCGCTCGAACTTGCCCGAGCAGATACGCATAAAGGCAATACGGTCGCGGTGCGCCTTGTTCATATTCGCCTGAATCTTGAATACAAAGGCGGAAAAATCCTCGTCAAAGGGATCTACCGTTTCACCGCTGGCAACTCTGGGCAGGGGTGAGGTGGTCATCTTAAGGAAATGTTCAAGGAAGGGCTCGATACCGAAGTTATTAAGAGCCGAGCCGAAGAATACGGGAGAAAGCTTGCCGTGGCGAACCTTCTCAAGATCAAAGTCACCGCCTGCAGCCTCTACAAGCTCGATCTGCTCGCAGAACTCGATGCGCTGATTTTCACCTACAAGCTCGTCAAGCTTTGCCGTATCTGTAATATCAAGGTCAATGCCTCTGATCCTGTCGCGTCCTCTGTGAGAATCACCGAAGGAAAGCAGAGTCTTCTTATCTCTGTCATACACACCCTTGAACTTCTGTCCGCAACCGATAGGCCAGTTCATGGGATAGGTCATAATGCCGAACTCTCTCTCAAGCTCGTCGAGAAGATCGAAGGGATCTCTTGCCTCACGGTCCATCTTGTTGATGAAGGTGAAGATGGGAATGTCACGCATAGCGCAAACCTTAAAGAGCTTTCTGGTCTGAGGCTCAATACCCTTTGCCGCGTCGATAACCATTACGGCAGAGTCAGCCGCCATAAGCGTACGGTAGGTATCCTCGGAGAAGTCCTGGTGCCCGGGGGTGTCAAGAATATTGATGCAGTAGCCGTCGTATTCAAACTGAAGCACCGACGAGGTGATAGAAATACCTCTCTGCTTCTCAAGCTCCATCCAGTCGGAAACCGCGTGCTTGTCATTCTGCTTACCCTTTACCGAGCCGGCAGACTGGATCGCGCCTCCGTACAGCAGGAATTTTTCGGTAAGAGTGGTCTTACCTGCGTCGGGGTGAGATATAATCGCAAAGGTGCGTCGTCTTTTAATTTCAGATGCAAAATCAGCCATTTTTATTCCTTTCGCGGTCAAAGCTGTAGCAAAATCAGTATATTTACCCATTCCACCGTCAAAACCGCATACTTCCCATTTTAGTTTAACTAAAATATAATAGCATATAAATATTTGTTTGTCAAGTATTTAAAATATAAATGATCAAAGTCCGAAGGACTCTTTTGTAAGAATGATTGTAAGAAAGTAAGAAAGATATTATTGGTAGTAAAGCCTTACCTGACCTATTCTATCCTTGCCTATCCTAACCTTACCTAACCTATACTAACCTAACCTTACCTAACCTTACCTGTGACAACCAAAAAAGCTTGGAAAGGTTGATATATCTGGGAATTATGTATACCAAGGTTGAGTCTGAATGTAATCACAGATACATTTTCGGTGCATATGCACTATCAAAAAACACGTCTGCTCAATGCTTGGAAAGGGATATTGAAGGCGAAGGTATGTTTATGGTGACGGTATCAGGGAGATAATATCGGTGTTGATAACGTCACAGGCTTATCCACCGCCTACCATTTTTCCACATATACACATTTTTGCCATTACGAAAAATACAGTTGTATCTTTTCCCCTTCGGCTGTTGACAATACAAAGCAAATCATATATAATACTCGTATATAGAATTTTGAGAGGCAAAATGAAGATTAAGGCAATATTTTTCGATCTTGACGGCACACTGCTGCCAATGGATCAGGAGCTATTTATAAAGGCGTATCTTGGCGGTCTGATTAAGACTCTTTCACCCCTTGGATACGAGCCCGAGGCTATCGGCAACGCCCTGTGGGCGAGCACCCGAGCCATGATGAAAAACGACGGTAAAATTACCAACGAGGAGACCTTCTGGCAGAGCTTTTGCTCTGTGCTTGGCGATTCTGTGCGTGGCGAGGAAGAACGCCTTTCGGAGTTCTATTCGGTCGATTTCCAAAAGATACGCGAGGTCTGTGGCTACACACCTGTGGCGAGGGAGATCGTTGACAAAGTAAAGGACTCAGGTCTTACGGTAGTTCTTGCCACAAGTCCGCTGTTCCCCCGAGTTGCAACCGAGAGCCGTATCCGTTGGGCAGGACTTGAGCCCGAGGATTTTGCATATATCACCACCTATGAAAATTCAAGCTTCTGCAAGCCGAACCCACTATACTACACCGATCTTTGCGAAAAGCTGGGTCTTGATCCACGCGAGGTTATAATGATCGGCAACGACGTTGGTGACGATATGGTTGCGGCAGAGGTTGGTATGCAGGTCTTTCTGCTTACCGATTGCCTGATCAACAGAAAAGAAAGAGATATAAACGACTTCAGACACGGCGACATAGCTGCGCTGTTTGAATATATCAAGGAGATTACAGAATGACAAAAAGGATTTTAGCTATAGTGATACTTGTTATGATGCTTTTCGCAATGGGCTGTGGCCCCACGGATAAGGGTCCTGTCGGCGGTAACGACAATAATAGCAGTAATGACAACGGAGACGTTAAAGAAATTAACGAAGCCGATTATTTCCTCTACAAGGGCAAGATAGTTTCCAATGAAAACGACCGTTATATCGAGGTCGAGATAATCGACAGCCAAATCGCCTTTGGCAAATACCTTGTGCTTGTTGATGCGGCTACAGTATATCAGGATTCCGAGGGTAACGAAATTACAAGAGATGACCTGAAGGTAGACGACGTGATCGAGATCTCCTTCAGCGGTCAGGTAATGATGAGCCTGCCCCCACAGATCTACGCACAGAAAATAACACTGAAATAAAATAAAAGAGCAGATTTTAGGATATAAAAACACCCTATTTTCTGCTCTTTTTATTTGTTTTATTATAGTTTTTTGTATATCTGCTCGGCTATTCGGGCGATTTTATCCCGTTCTTTTAACGTTGCCGTGCGAAGGGGCTTTTTGCGTGGGAGACCCCACACGTCAAAGAGAGTGGGACCTATCCATTCGCCGCTCTTACAGTCGGTGAAAAGCCCTTTGAGAATTGACAGACACGCCACACGGGGATGCGGAAAGATAATCTTCATCGGATGCTTTATAAGAGCGAAAATCAGCTTCGGATAATGGTTAGTGATACCTGTAAAGCTGATGCCCGGGTGAGTCACCGACACAGCAGGACTGTTCAGCGCAAAAAGACCGTAGGTAAGAAATCTCTTTGCATTTCCGTACACCTTGCTCGCCTGTTTACTCGTTGAAAAGTCGACGTCCCTCTCGTCAATCTTCGAGTAATTATGTGCAATGCTGCCGACGGCAACTATTTTACCGCCACGGCGCTCGATACCCGACAGGAGTCTGCGCGCAAGATAATAGGGCGAGATGAAATTTATCTGAAAAACGTTATCGTATCCGGTGTCACATTTATGGCGAGGAATACTGTACGCACCTGCGTTGAGAATGAGGTAATCTATCCTCATATCCTCAAGACGGTCTGCCGCTACCCTTACCGACTCCATATCCGCCATATCAGCGCGGATATGAGAAACCGCGGAAGCAGGATTCGCCTTTTTAAGCTCCTCTGTAAGAGCAAGCGACCTTTCGCTATTACGGTCAACCAGCACAAGCTCTGCCCCAAGCGACACAAGATAAAAGCACAGTTCTCTGCCAAGACCGCCTGTCGAACCGCTTATGGCTACCCTCTTTCCCCACAGACGTACTGTATTTTCCTTGATCCATTTATTTATATTCATAAGATATGCTCCTTTATTTCGAGTACAGTATATCATACCGACGGGTAAAAAACAACAGCTTTTTTGACAAAATTGTTGCACAATTCGTTTTGTTATGGTAAAATAAAAGAAAAGCATTAAAGAAAGGGGAAAATATGAAAAAGATCATATTACTTTTAACGGTCATAATACTGTCAATATCAGTTCTTGTTTCCTGTGATATTATAGAACAGATAATCGGCACGCCCGACGTTGGCAACACCGAAAAATGCAGCCACATTGACGCTGACGACGATTATTTCTGCGACAAATGCGGGGATAGCTACTATGACGGTGATGAAATCGAGGACGAGCCTAATGACGAAAAGCCCGAAGACAAGCCCGAGGACGATGAAAAGCCCGAGGATGATAAAAAGCCCGAGGACGACG
>JBGVRO010000021.1:0-61034 GCA_045128515.1 Eubacteriales bacterium
AGGGCTGATGATATACGAATGTATATCTCGCCTCAGGCGAGTTATACATTCAATGATATACCAAGTCTGCGACTTGGATAAAAAAAGTCGTATCAAAATGATACGACTTTTTTGAGAGTAATTGATGAAAAGGATACAAAATCCTAATAGGTGCATTTTAGCACCAATGGGTGCAAAACGAGGTCAATGGGTGCATTTTTGCAAAAATGGGTTCAATTTTAACGAATGGGTGCTTTTTTTACATCACTATCTCTATATCAAAGAACTTTTCTTGAAAAGCAACCGAATTAGTGATTTCTTCCTTTGTGAAAGACTTGCCTTCAGGAGCTACAACCCATTTATCTTCAATATCATTAAGTCGATGGATAATAGCAATAACCTTTCCATCAAATTCCGTAACAGGTTCATTTACACCTAAAATATAGGCATCTTGCTCTTCGCCATCCGGAGCAAAAATTTCGGGAACGTAACCATAGTTAACAGTATATATCAAATCACTGTGATTCGGATGAGCAGAGCCAAGTGGTCTATCAACTATGACTTTTACAACTTTGCCAATCATATTCTTAATTATCCATATTGGTTTTTGTGGTATTAATTGAAGAAATTAACATTCTCCTGATAGCACCGCAATCGTGTAAGAGAGCTTTTACCGCATCGTCGGTAAAAATCTCAGATTTTTTAATAAGCTCAAGCCAATACTCTGTTTCGTAGCACTCTTTCAGTGCAATATGTAACTTGGAAACAAAGTCTGCTTTGCTATGTGCATATTTTGCCTCTCGTAAATTCGCTCCAATAGATGTTGCACTACGCTCCAATTGATTTACAAGGGAATAATGTCCTTTTATAACGTCGGTCATCTTTAAGATTTTGACCGCAAAATCCATAGATAAATCCGCAAGCTTGTTTTCTGCCATAATAATCACCTCAAATTAAGTATAGCATAAATCCGAAAGAAAAGCAAGAATGAAATCCTGCTTTGCAGGATGAAATCCAAACAAGTTTGGATGAAATCTTCAGCCTGCGGCTTCAGATGAAATTAAATCCGCCTCTATCACCCCGCGCAAGCGGGATTTCATCGCTTCAGCGATTTCATCCACGAAGTGGATTTATTCCGCAGAAGGCGGATTTAGTTGAAAAAGACTCAGGATTGTATAAGGTCCTGAGTCTTTTTCTGGTGCAGGGGACGGGACTTGAACCCGCATGTTAAAAACACAGGTGTCTGAGGCCTGCTTGTCTGCCAATTCCAACACCCCTGCTTATGTTGTCCCCAATTTTTACACGGCGGGGACAGCCGAGGCGGTGCTTACTATTCAGCTTTAACCTGTTTTTCAGCATACAACGCATATCGAGGCTTCAATTTCTGAAGCCTCGAATATTATATCACAGTTAATTTTAATTGTCAAGCGAAATTTGTCATTTTGCCTGAGAGTTGTAAATTTCTCTGAACTGCTTGATTGCAGAAGCAAAGTCCTCGATTGCTCCGTCAACAACCTTGGGATCGGTCATATCAATTCCTGCAACGAGAAGGCTCTCAAGAGGCGACTTTGAGCCGCCGCACTTAAGGAACTCGATATACTGACCAACGTAGGATGCGCCCTCGGTCTCAATGCGCTTTACGATCGCACTTGCGGCAGAGATACAGGTAGCATACTTATAAACGTAGAAGTTTGTATAGAAGTGAGGAATACGCATCCATTCGTATGCGATCTGTCTATCCTTTGCAACCTTGGGACCAAAGTATGCGCGGATAAGCTTCATATATTCCTTGTTAAGAACCTCTGCGGTGAGGGGCTCGCCCTTTTCGGCGAGTCTGTGAGCATTGCGCTCAAACTCTGCGAACATTGTCTGACGGTAGAGAGTACCCTTGTATGTTTCCATAAGTCCGTCAAGGATAGAGAGCTTTTCAGCAGCGCTCTTGCATTCCTCAAGCTTTCTGTGAGCAAGAAGAAGCTCGTTAACGGTAGATGCAACCTCTGCTACGAAGATAGTGTACTCGGAGTTGTGAGGCTCGTTATACTTTCTCGAGAAGTAGGAGTGCATAGAGTGACCTGCCTCGTGGGCAAGAGTAGATACGTTGTCAAAGGTTCCGTTGTAGTTGAGAAGAATATAGGGCTCTGTGCCGGGGCAACCTGAGCTGTATGCTCCGCCGCGCTTACCCTTGGAGGGATAAACGTCTACCCAACCGCGCACCTTAAGACCTTCGGTAAGAGTGGAATGATATTCCTCACCGAATACCTTTACAGTTTCAAGGACCTCCTCAACAGCCTCCTCGTAGGTGTAGCTGGTCTCGCATTCGCCAATAAGGGGGGCGTAAACGTCGTACAAATGAAGCTTATCAACGCCGAGAACCTCGCGCTTAAGCTCATAGTAGTCGTGAATTACGGGCAAGGACGCACGAACAGACTTGATAAGGCTGTTATAGATTACGGGAGTAACCTCATCACGGAAGGTGGACGCTTCAAGAGATGACTTGAACTTGGAGATCTTTGCAATAGTGATTCTCTCCTTAACGTAAGCCTCGTACATAGTAGCGAAGGTGTTGCCAAACTGACCGTAGGTCTTATACAGACAGTTGAAGGCGGCGCGTCTTACGTTTCTATAGGGCTTCATAAGAGTGGGTACGTAGTTGGTATCGGTAAGCTGCATATACTTGCCGTTTTCATCACGAATCTTGCCAAATTGTAAATCAGAGTTTGCAAAAATGCCACGAATATTGCCATGAGAGCCAAGTGCGTCACCCATGCTTGCAACAAGCTTCTCGCACTCATCACTGAGGGTGTGGCTCTTGTCACGCATAATTTTGAAGATAAGACGGCGGTATGTCTCAAGTCCGCCCTCTTCCTTGATCCACTGATCAACCGTCTTTTCGTCAAGACGAAGGATGTAAGGACCGAAGAACCAGCCTGCGCTGGAAGCGGCAACTGCGAGAGAACGAACTCTGCCCATTCTCGCCTGGTTTGCGTTGTTAGAGGTATCGGTGTCAAAGTGAAGATGAGAGTAGACCCAAAGCTTGCTGATAATATAGTCAATCTTTACGTAATCCTCAATAGCGGCAAGAAGTCCCGCCGCGCTCTGGCACATTGTTTTCTCGTGCGCGGGAAAGCTCTTTACAAGCGCCTCTGCGGCCTCATAATCCGCCTTAAAATCATCCTCGGTGGGATATATTTTTGTCAGATCCCATTTGTATTTGGGATCGATGTTTTTACGATCAAGCATTTTTTATGCTCCTTTCTAAACAAGTTACCACTATCTTACCACAAACGCTTATAAAAATCAATAGAAAAAGAGAGGTTTTTGAAGCCTCTCTTTTAAAAAACACTATTTTTAAGCTTAATTCACGTGTAAAACACGTTTTTTTGAGATAAATCGACTGTATTACTTGCAATCCTCGATAGTATCAAGCACAAGCTCCTCGATCTCAAAGTGAGCCTCCTTAACCAGCTTCTTAAGGAGAATTCCCGAAGCAAATCCGAACAAGGAAATATAGCTCTTAATAGCCTCCTTAAGACCCGAGGCATTGTCCACAACAACACTTGCAAGTCTGTCATCTGCCTCGCAAATTTCGGATGCGGCAGAAAGAAGCAGCTCGATAGCATCCTGTGCGCCCATACGGTCTGCCATTATAGTCTTAAGACCGCCTGCATCCATACGCGCATCCTCAAAATACTTTGTGTACTTGGAGTACAGCTCGCTAAATCCGAAGGTGGCTGTGGAGAGATAATCAATAAGCAGCTCGTAGCCGATCATTGTCTCGGCATCCTGTGTATCGGGCTTGTATGCATTAGCCTTAAGGTGATTTGCAATCGACCCCCTCAGCTCAGCCGATTCGGGCAGATCAGCCGCGTGCTTTAACGCAGACTCAATATCACCGAGATCGCACTTACGAATTATTTCAAGATAATCAACGATCATACGGTACTCAAGACTTGATGCAACGTAAGGATTCTTCTCTGCATAGGCGATCACCCTGTCGATGCCGGAGTTACCCTCCATACTAAACACCTGATAAATGGTATAAAGGATCGCAGGATATATAACCACCTGACGGAACAGCTCGATCAGATCGGCAGGAACCGTCTGCTCGGCGATGGCATCCCTCTCAAGAATCTCGTCAAGAGTGGAGGGCCAGATCGCAACCATAACACCGCCAAAGCGGAAGAGAAGCTCAAGATAAAGATTTCCCTCAAGACTCTCTGCAACCTGACATGCACGAATAAGCTTGTCAGCGCGTCTGTGTCCTGGCATAGCGGCAAGCATGCCGATAACAATATCCGATCCGGGCTGCTGATTAAGGGCATATTTCAACACCACGTCCTCGCAGAAGCCGGGATTTTCTATAAACATAGAAGCAAGTCTGTTGTCACCGACGCTAAGCTGTGCGCCAAGCATTTCATAAAGCTTCGCGTCCATAAGCCCTCTTATATCGTTCGTATCTCTGCCGATACGACGGTTGATCAGGCTGATAAGCAGGGCGCTGAGCTGATCGCACTCGGGAAGCATCTCAAGGCAGGTGGTACAAACCTTAAGTCGCTGTGCGGCATTAAGCGCAGAGTAATGGCGATCAAGGAATACTACGATGTGACCTGATACCTCAGGGGTACGGATCGAAAGCAAAAGCTTGTCAAGAATAATATCCCTCGTGTTAACAGGCTCGCGTCTGAAATACATATCAAAGAACGCAAGTATATTTTGCTGAAGGAAGCCACCGTAAAATACGCGGACGAGATTTGCCACAACGACAGCCTTAACGCCCTCGGTTTCCTTTGGATAATTTCGGCTAATAAAGCAGAACAGGCTGTCGCGCATAAGATCAACGTGAATAAGCTTAAGCAACACGTCAAGCGCCACCGCCTTAGCCTCTACACATTCATCGGGATAAAGCCTTGAAATACGCGAAAATACGCTGTCGGGAATAGCGATCTGCGCCTCGGAATATCTGCCAAGGCATCTGTATGCCTGTACTCTGTGATCGGTGATAAGTCCTGCGCGGAATCTCTCGTAAATATCAAAGAATCTTGAGATAGAATCATCGTTTGGCAAAATAGTCTTCTCTACGTAGAAGCCGCTGCACTGCCAGAACAGGAATGCAATATCCTTCAGGGTCTTAATATTAAGAGTAATGTCCTCATAGCTATCGACGATGCGCTGAACGAATGGGAGAAACTCATCTCTGATCTTTTTATAATCAAAGAGCGAATAAAGGAAGCTTGAAATATTGATTCCCTGCTCCTTGACCACCTGCTGACCTGTTACAACGCCGCTGGAAAAATCAAAGAACACACCGTCCTCGGGCGCAACACCAACAAAGGAGCTACCCACACCCTTAAGTGTAAATCCGGGATAAGCCAAGGGGGTGCTGACGTAGCTGACAAAGGACATTTTCTCACGTACGCCGAAGGGGAGAATACTCAATATGGCATTGATAAAATCAACCGACGCATCCGATGCCATAGAATCTGCCACGGGAAGACGGAAATACACGCTTCTGCCACCCTCAAGGGCTGCCGACAAAACGGCGTAAATAAAGCTCTTCATCATCTCGGGATTGTAGGACGAGATCTTTGCCTTATGGTTAATAATCGGGCGAGGAATATAATTCGCCTCGGGACAGCGGGAGTTTGGCATCGCGCCTCTGTCGGTAAGATTAAACCTTGATATATCGGTGATAAACATATCGGGATTTATAACGTCGGCAAGCGTGCTGTGAATAATCCTGTCAGTCTCCTCGTCCGTAAGAACAAGCGAGTGAGCAAGATAGGCGCTTCTTTCACCTGTAAAATCGGTGGGAAGATATTTGATAGCCGTCTGCACAAGTCTGCCCGAAGGAAGATATGCCTGACTGTATACAGTAGGAATCTCACCGCGTCTGACTCTCACGGGGTCGTGAATATCAAGCTTGCCTGCATAAACGGTAGCAAGCTCGCCGAGAATAAAATCTCTGTCAAGCTCGGCGGAGTAGGCAAAGGTGTCAAAGCCATCTCTCTTATTAAAATAACTTACACGTGCAGGAACACGGGAATAAAAATGCTGATATGACATATAAACTCCTTTGCATAAATACTGTAGCGAGGGTCAAAACAGACTTCAACAAACGGCATCAACCCTCAAGAGTGCATTTTTTCACATATATATTATATATGCTATTTATTTGTTTGTCAACATCTTTTAATAATTTAAGCTCTCCGTATGACAACACGCCACGCCGTAGCCAAAAGAAGCGTATGTACTTCACCTTCGTACATAAAAAGAAAGCCTCCCAAAGGCTTTATGGGAGACTTTTTATGTATTATTGAAAACTATTATTTACAAAACAGTATCAGAAACCGCTTATAGGAAGATCCTCGTTATCCTTACCCTTTGTAATTTTACGAATCACAACATAGTATGACATCGTATCATTTACCTGTATCAGCACACGGTCGCCAACCTTCTTACCCATTATTGCAGAGCCGAGAGGCGACTCCTTGCTGATATATCCCTGAAGCGAGTTCTGACGCAGAGTGGTAACGATCTGTATCTCCTTCTCCGCATTCATACGCTCGTTATAGATCAGCACGTGGTCAAAGAGTGCAACAGAGTCCTCTGTTCCCTCGATCTCAATAACCTTGGCAGTACGGATCATAGCCTCAAGATAGCGTATGCGACTCTCGTTTTTGCGCTTGGCACGTTTAGCTTCTTTATATTCCGCATTCTCGGACAGATCACCGTACTCGCGCGTACGCTTAAGCTCCGCGCCAAGCTCGGGAGCTAAAACTACCTTGCGATAGTGGATCTCCTCTTCCATTTTCTTTATGTCTACTGAAGTTAATTCGTCGTACATTATACTGATTACCTTTCTTGCTTCGCCCGGGCGAAGTATATCGAAAATGACCCGACATTATGACGGGTCATTTATATCGAGTGGCGATAGCCACATATCGAAGGAATTTGCCAAAGGCAACATTCCTATATCGATTTTATTAAAGTGCGGAAACGATAGCAAGTGTATCGCGTGCAATAACAAGCTCCTCATCGGTAGGAATTACGAATACCTTAATGGGAGAGTCGGGAGTTGTAATGTCGATCTCCTGACCGCGAACGTGGTTCTTTTCCTCATCGATCTTTACACCGAGGAAGGCAAGCTTCTCGCAAAGAGCAGTTCTGTACTTAGGATTGTTCTCACCGATACCACCGGTGAATACGATAGCATCTGTGCCACCCATCGCAAGCATGTAAGAGCCAACGAACTTGGAAAGCTGGTGGCAGTACATTTCCTCGCAAAGAGTAGCTCTGTGATCGCCTGCGTTAGAAAGGCGCTCGATCTCCTGGTTGTCGCTGGTCTTGCCGGAAATACCGAGCATACCGGACTTCTTGTTCATCATCTTGTCAATATCGTCTGCGGTGGTAAGCTCACCCTTACGCATAAGGTAAGGAATGATAGCGGGGTCGATGTTGCCCGAACGGGTACCCATCATAATGCCCTCAAGAGGAGTAACACCCATAGAGGTATCCATGCACTTACCGCCCTTAACAGCAGCGAAGGAAGCGCCGTTGCCAAGGTGACAGGTAATAACGTTGCATTCAGATGCAGGCTTGCCAAGAAGAGCAGCAGCTCTCTCGCTTACGTAACGATGGCTGGTACCGTGGAAGCCGTAACGACGGATCTTGTACTTCTCATAATACTCATAAGGAAGAGCATACATATATGCTTCCTCGGGCATAGTCTGGTGGAAGGATGTATCAAATACTGCAACCTGGGGAACACCCATAAGCTGCTCGCAAACTACGATACCGTTAAGGTTTGCAGGATTGTGAAGGGGAGCAAGGTCAGCACACTCTGCGATGATAGCCTTAACCTCATCGGTAACAAGAACAGAAGAAGCGAACTTCTCACCGCCGTGAACAACTCTGTGACCTACTGCGCCGATCTCAGAAACAGACTTGATAACACCCATATTCTCGTCTACAAGAGTGTCAAGAACAAGCTTAAGAGCCTCTGCGTGAGTGGGCATATCAATAGCAGCCTTGTAATCCTCTCTGCCGGGAACCTTGAACTTGAAGCCGGACTTTCCGCCGATCTCCTCACAGATGCCCTTAGCAATTACCTTCTCGTTCTCCATATCGATAAGCTGGAACTTGAGCGAGGAGCTACCTGCGTTAATAACTAAAATTTTCATTTTGTTTTCCTCCAAAAAGAATATATAATTTAATAATTTACATGAAGAGAAGCTTGAAGACTATCGCAATTACTGCACCGAGAGCAGCTCCGCAAACCACCTGCAAGGGAGTATGTCCTACGAGGACCTTAAGCTTATCGGTCTTGATATGCTTGTCGTGCTCGGAGAAGTAATCGTTAAGCAATTCTGCCATCTTAATGATCGAAACAGCCTGCTTGCCTGTCTCGCGTCTTACGCCGAGAGCATCGTGCATTACGACGATGGCGAAAATAGAAGCCAAGCCAAACACCGCGCTGTCAAAGCCGTTAACTATTCCGCACATAACCGCAAGAGAGGTTACGGTAGCCGAGTGACCGCTGGGCATTCCACCGTCACCAACAAGACGGTCGAACGAGAATCTTTTGTTAACAATGGCACTGATAATGCTCTTAAGAATCTGCGCGATTATCCAGGCACATCCGGGTACAATGAGAACGGGATTGGTAATTATATCAATCAAAATGTTCATTTTTTCAAAGCTCCCTTTAAAATAAATACATACATAATTATTTTAGCATCTTTTTAAAATAAATGCAATAGAAAAAACAAAAATTGTAAAATATTACTCGAGAATATTGCTTGTTATGTAGTCCACGCCCCATTCTGAGTATATTTCAGCCAAAGCCTTACTATCCACAGTCCAACAATTTACCTTAAGACCCGCCTCGTGAAATCTTTCAATAAGCCCCTTTGTCAGCTTGGTAATCTTGATAGCAACGTCAATCCGGTCGCGTATCAGCATATCAGCGGTTTCGTCGCTCATTTTTGAGAGCAGATACATAGCCGACTGATCAGCAGAATACTCTCTTACGTAAAGCAGATTATCGTAGTCAAAGGATATGAAGGTCACGCGATCAAGATAATCAAGCGCGGTTATAATATCAATTATCGAGCCGACCTCATCCTTGGTAAAGCTGGATTTCAGCTCCAAAATCGCCTGCTTATCATACTCCTTACATATCGAAATGTAATTTTCAAGGGTGGTAAGGTGTATAGAATCGTCCTTTTCACCCTTTTTGTTAAGCAGGGGAATCTGCTGCAGCTCTTCAAGTGTCGAGGACTCAACGTCTATTTTCTGACCCGAAATTCGCTCAAGATCAGCGTCGTGGCACATAACGAATTTGCCGTCAGCAGTCCTACGTACGTCTGACTCGATACCGTAATATGAGCGCTCACCTGCCGCAATAAACGCCGCGTCGGTGTTCTCAACCTCCAAGCCAGAAAGTCCTCTGTGAGCAATAATTTTAGCCTCACCCTTCTCAATTTTCACAGTTTCCTTGGCTACCCCTCCACAGCCAGACAGCATAGAACAAATCATAACAATAGCCACTATTGCAGCCCAAATTTTTGCATTTTTCTTCATTTTTCTCTCCATATGTAAATAAGAGTTGTCTTTTTTCGATATATCTATTATAACACATCTTTTCATATTTTGCAACTTTCATTTTTATCAAACAAAATCAATCCAAAGCGCTCAAACCCGAGAACCCAAAGGGTTCTTGGCGGGTGTACGCCTCTACATCCGCTCCGTAAAAACAAAACAGCACCCTGTTAGGTGCTGTTTCTATTAGAGCGAATTATGTCGCTCGTAAAGAAAATGCTTGAGAAGCATTTTTAGAGCGAAGTGCGAAGGCTTGCCTGAACACTGCCCCGAAATCCGCCCAGAAAAAAGCGGATTACGTGAGCAGCCAAAAACAACTGAGTGTTGTTTTTGGCGTAGCGAATGCGCAGAAACAAGAAGTAATAGGAGCAAGGCTTGTCCTTGCGAATAGTACGACTATGTTTCAAGCGCTCGAACCCGAGAACCCAAAGGGTTCTTGGCGGGTGTACGCCTCTACATCCGCTCCGTAAAAATAAAACAACACCCTGTTGGGTGCTATTTCTATTGGAGCGGATTATGTCGCTCGTAAAGAAAATGCTTGAGAAGCATTTTTAGAGCGAAGTGCGAAGGCTTGCCTGAACACTGCCCCGTAATCGGCCCAATATAAATAAAACAGCACCCTATTGGGTGCTATTTCTATTGGAGCGGATTACGGGGCTCGAACCCGCCACCTCCACCTTGGCAAGGTGGCGCTCTACCAAATGAGCTAAATCCGCGGAAATGGTGCCTCCGGTCGGAATCGAACCAACGACACAGGGATTTTCAGTCCCTTGCTCTACCAACTGAGCTACAGAGGCATATCGGTTGGCGACTCGGATGGGGCTCGAACCCACGACCTCTAGCGTGACAGGCTAGCGCTCTAACCAACTGAGCTACCAAGCCAAACCGATATATAACTTGCCATTGCAAGTTTGGTGGAAAGTACAGGGCTCGGTCGCAGCGCGAACTACGCGCCTTGGTTGCCGTCGGCTCTGACAGTCCACCGGACCGTCATTCACTACCTCCTCTGTTCGAGCCAGGTAGCAAAAACCTGAAAACCGTGCCTCTATATTTTCTTGGTGGAAAGTACAGGGCTCGAACCTGTGACCCTCTGCTTGTAAGGCAGATGCTCTCCCAACTGAGCTAACCTTCCGTCGCAATGCTTTAATATTATAACAAACCTTTTCACGTTTGTCAAGTACCTTTTTAAAAAAAGTTGAATTTTTTTCAAAAAAATTAAAAGGCGGAAAAAATCCGCCTTTTTTAGCCTAATTATATGGATTCTATGGCAAAAATAACAAATTCCTCTGCCTCAAGTTCTCTTGAAACCTTATCGGGAGACGTAGAGAAATCGCTGTTATGTACGTTCGCCTCAATTCCAACGTTGCCCTGTGTTCCGCTACGGGGTGATGTGACCTGAATATCGGTAACTCTGTACTTCTCGTTAAGCAGATCGATCATGGTACGGATATTCTTATCCGAGGAGATCTCAACGTATATGCCGAAACGACGGTTCTTCTTGTTAAGAAGATACTCAACACGCCAGAAGGTCGTTACCGTAAGAACCGAGCAAACAAAGGTGATTATCGCACCCTCATAGAAGCCGGCACCAAGCGCAATTCCGATCGCTGCAGCGCACCAAAGTCCGGCAGCGGTCGTAAGACCTGTGATCTGGAATCTACCCTTAAGCAAAATCGTTCCTACGCCAAGGAAACCTATGCCCGAGATAACCTGCGCCGCGACACGAAGAGGATCGCCGGTGCTATGCTGGAACAAGGAGAAGTAACCTATCATTGTAGTAAGCGTTGCGCCAAGGCAAACAAAGATATGCGTACGCATTCCTGCCGCGCGTCCCTGCTTTCCTCTCTCAAGACCGATCGTACCACCCATAAACATGGCAAGAACAAGCCTGATCAATATAGATACAACGTTAAAATCACGAAGATAATCTATAATATCGTATACAATGTCCATAACTACCTCCCTTATAAGCATATGTAAAATCACAGCATATTAAGCCTTATTGTCTATATTGTAGCACACAAAAAACTTTTTTACAATAGTAAAATGACAAAAGTGTAATTTTTCTTTAAGAAAAGCATAAAATAAAATGAAAAAGCCCTTGACAAACGAAGAAAGCTCTGCTATAATATTAGGGCAATCAAAAATTTGGTGCAGTAGCCAAGTGGTAAGGCCCCGGTCTGCAACACCGTTATCCGCCGGTTCAAATCCGGCCTGCACCTCCAAAGAAAAATGGGATTCCGTTCGGGATCCCATTTTTTCTTTCCTTTGGAGGCGCAGACCTAGGATTTGAACTCGGTTTTGCAAACCGAAGGTGAAGCGAAAGCCGGTTCACATATGCCGCGCAGAGCGCGTCAAGCTTGCTTGTAAGCGGCAAGCGTGCATATCTGCCGAAGGCATACCCGGCCGTAACCTCCAGGATTCCATTCGGGATCCCATTTTTTCTTTCCTTTGGAGGCGCAGACCTAGGATTTGAACCGGATTGCGCCTCTCGGCGCAACGGTTCTAATCTGAAAGCTAAGTGAAAACGGTTGATAATCGTTTTCACAACGCTTTACACCGCAAAGCAAGGAGTTTACAGAGCCGAGCGTACCGAGGCGACAGTAAACGACTATGCGACCGGTGCGACCCTGCACCTCACCGACCCCCGAGGTCGGTTTTTTTCTTTTTCTAACATCCAGCCTCTACAACGCCGCGGATAACGGTGTTGCAGACCGAGCACTTCTTCCATCACCGAATTTGTTTTGCTTCATAATTTCAGCGAGCCGTTTCATACGGCTCGTTTTCTTTTTATCAGGACTTAATAATATTTAATAAAGTAAATATTGACAAAACAAAAATAAATATGATAAAATTATAATAGACAACAAATACAAAGGAGAACTATTATGTCCAACCCTTTTGGAAACTTTAACGACGATCCGAGAATCCAGCGTCAAGCTATTGCAAGTAAGTACAACGCTGCAAGAAGCAATCTGCTCCTGCTGGTTATTTTCTCAGCGATCAATCTGATTATGCTGGCAACCGGCGCAGGTACATATTTCCTGTTTTCTGCATCAGTGCCCTATATTATCACCGACCTCGGTATGTTCTTCTGCGGAATGTATCCCAAGGAAATGTACGAGGGACTTG
The DNA here is from genome assembly GCA_045128515.1 of Eubacteriales bacterium. Taxonomy (GTDB): domain Bacteria; phylum Bacillota; class Clostridia; order Oscillospirales; family CAG-272; genus UBA1740. Next base: position 12,712 of record JBGVRO010000021.1, read on the forward strand.
AGGGTATGTATTTCCTTGACAAATCCCTGTTCTTTATTCTGCTGGCAATCTCGGCGCTCATACTTGTGATTTACCTGCTCTGCTGGTTGTTCTCAAAGGACGGCAAGGTTAAGTGGCTTAAGCTGGCGCTTGTACTGTTCTCTATAGATACCCTTGTAATGTTCTTATATTACGGCTTTGCTATCAATATGATCGTTGACATAATCTTCCACGTGTGGGTTATCGTTATTATGGTTATGGGTATAAAGGCGCACAAAAAGCTGAATGATGTGCCTGCGGAAGAGCCAATTATTGAAGCCGAATACAGAGAGCTTCCTGCCGATGGTGAAGAAGGCAGCGAAAATACTATTCAGGATTCGACTCCCCTGCGCCACGCAGAAACCGAGGTTAAGGCGAGAATCCTGTTGCAAACCGACTACTTTAACCACACCATCACATATCGCCGTATTAAGAAGACCAACGAGCTTGTAATCGACGGCAAGGTTTACGACGAGTACACTGCCCTTGCTGAAATGCCCCATATCCTGACTGCCGTAATTGACGGTCACAAAATCGCCGCAGGAATAGACAACACATCACGCAGCTTTATCAACGTTGACGGTCAGACGGTAGCAACCAAGCTGAGATTAATTTAATTCGTATTTTTCTGTAACCTTTTTACATATTTCGGTGTCTTAATAAATAAGGAGGAAAATAAAATGAAAAAACAAAAACTGTTAGCTATAATTTGCCTTTTGCTTTTGCTTCCCTGCCTTATTCTGCCCGTATCGGCAAACTCGGCGCAGCAGCACTGGTCGGGTACAGATGCATCGGGAGCAGTTATCACAGACGGTGACAGCCCTATCGTTGTGGAAAAGGAGCTGCTCACCTTCGACCTTAATGAATTCCCAAACAATTATTATCCCGACGACTCGGATTTCATGTCCTACACGGGTAAGGTTACAGCCGAATACACATTTTATAATCCATCTGATATGACGGTTACGGCGACGCTTGAATTCCCCTTCGGCAACCTGCCGGACTACGGATACGGATGCGACGACGTTGAAAAATACGGTGTCATTTTAGATGGAGAAAAGATCGACGTCACCGTGCGTCACACCCCATATTTATATTCCTATTCAAGTAAGCGTTTTGATTTAGACGGTTCGCTCGACCTACTCAAGAATGATTACATAAGCGACGGCATCTACTCGCCCGACACCACCGTTACCATGTATTATTGGAAGGTGGAGTATGATATTAAAGAGGGCGATTACGTAACCAATCCTATGGTTGCCATTGACGTTCCAAAGGGCGACACAAGTAGAGTTATCTATATGGAAAACCAAAGAGGCGGACGCATACAGGATGACGGAGACTACAGAATCAGCGGAGCAAGTCCGATTATTTACGTCATAGGCGAGCCACTTGATGAAATGCCTGAATGGAAGGCATACAAAAACGGCAGCTGCAAGGACGGTGAGGAGCTTGATGCGAAATTTGTCCTGCAGGAAAGTCAGAGCGTGACTCTGCTTGATTTCGCACTTGACAGGCGAGATGAAGAAAGTAGCATTTCCAATATGGATTGGTACAACATCACGGTATACGAGCTTATAAACGGCATAAGAATCGACGGCTATCCCGTGACCTCTATCGGTCGAAGCAGCGGTGATATTAACCGTTGGTATCAGTATGAGATCACCCTTGACCCCGGTGAGCGCGTTGTAAACCAAGTTACAGCGCCGATGTATCCCGCAATAGATATGTCCTATACGCCGACGGTGTATAACTATACATATCTCGTTTCGCCCGCAATCACCTGGAGTGAGTTCGGCGAGCTTAAGATCCTGATCAACACACCCTATTATCTGACCGATTGCAGCTACGAGGGATTTGAGAAAAACGAGGGCGGCTACGAATTAACTCTTAACGGTCTGCCAAAGGATGACGAAGGAAAGGTTACAGACCTGACCTTTACGCTGTCCACAGAGGAAAATCCTGTATTAAAAAGCAGAACGCCTGCAGGCATTATCAAAAATATAGTCTATTTCTTCCTGTTCTATTGGTCCTTCCTGCTTGCAGGATTTGTGCTGCTTATAATAGTAATTATCATTATTAAACGCAAAAGAAGATAACGCAAGGAGGCATTATGAAGAAAAATAAATGCAAGTCCCTGATTGCGGCTTTGATATTATTCACACTTATGCCTATGACGGTTCTGCCGTCATCTGCCATGACGCCTCTGCCACCCACTCTGTTAGACGGTGCGGCTTATTCGGGCGTGCAAATGCCCTCGGAAAGCGGTGTGGTTATAGAAAATCAGTCTGTAACATTTGATATTGGCGATTTTCCTGATATTGACGACACAGACGGCGCGAAAAAATACAGCGGAAGCGTTACCACCGAATACACGCTCTTCAATCCCACGGATAAAGAAATTACACTGAAAATTGCCTATCCCGTTGCTGATATGCCAACATATCTTTACAGTATTGATGCTAAGTCTGATGCATCCTTGCACAGTATTACGGTAAACGGAGAAAAGATCGATGCAGAGCTGAGGCACTGTCTTGATTACAGCATCTATGACAGTGATAACAGCAATTTCAGTTCAATCATTTCGGACGAATATATTTCGAACGAGTTCTGCTCGCCCGATATGACTGTTACAAAATACACCTTTAAGCAAAGCGGCATCAAGCAGTCGGGCGCATACGTAGGCTTTGACGTTAAGAAATACGGCGAGCTTACAGGCAGCTGCATTTACCTCGGAGAATATGCCAATGCATGGGATGTAGAGGACGGATACGTTCGTTTCAACTTCCGTGCGATCGAGAACGGCTCTACCTTTGATATGTACGTTTTCGGAAAAGACCTGAGTTCTCTGCCGAAGTGGACGGTATACAAGGATTTCTTTGTAAATGACGGCGAGGAGATAGAGGGTAAGATTGAGTTTGTAAGCAAGGAAACCACCACATTCTCGGAATTTGTTTCGGGATATTACGACGAATCGCTGGGTATAAACGAGCTTGACTGGTTCAACATGGCGGCAACCGAGATCGGAACGACTATAAAGAACGAACAAGTCTATACCTCGCTTTCCGGACTGAAAGACGGATTCAAATCTTACAGAGTCAAAGGATATATCTATAATATTACCATTGAGTCTGGAGCAAGAGTCACAAACACACTGACAGGTCCCATATACCCTCATATCGAAACAAGATACGATCCCTATACATACAGCTATGAGTATCTTTTATTCCATGGAAACGCGGATATGCTTACAGGACAGATAAACGTTAAGGTCATTACACCCTATTACCTCTTGGGAGATAATAATTTTGCAAAAACCGATAACGGTTACAGCCTTACACTTAACGCAAAAGAAAAAATAGACGAAAACTCAGATGCAATTCAGGGTGGAATCAACTTCACCCTCTGTGAATCCGAAAATCCTGAAGAGGTTGAGAATAATAACTCAACAGGTTTGCTTCTTCTGCTGATTCTTTTCGTGTTATTACCGATCGGACTCTTAATCGAAGCCGTAGAATCGGTGGTTAAGGCTATAAAAAACGGTTTTAATAATCTTCGGTCAAAGATAACCAAGTAAACAAACAAATATTGCGCCGCAGGTGTTAACTTTTGTTGACATCTGTGGCTTTTTGTTCCTAAGTTGTTAAAAATGTATTGACAAAGTATTATTATTGTTGTATTATTATAATGTATAAATATTTAATAACGAGAGGAAATGGAAATGAATTTCTTTGATTACGTTAACCTGATGACGGAGATGAACACTCCCGTGGCTTTTATAGGCCTTGGATTGCTCGCTCTCTTTCTCGTAATAGTTATCGTCAATATGCTTGGAGGTATGCGTCGCGGTGTATGGCGTCAAATCGTACGTACAGGTATGACTCTGATTGCCGCGATAGTTTCCTACATTGCCGCTAAGGTTCTTAGCAACTCTATAATCGGTAGCCTTGACGTTACCAAGATCGAGGGTCTTGTGCTTCAGCTTGACAAGTATATTCCCGGCGCATCCGAAAAGATCATGGCGGCGCTTTCTTCCTTCGATCCCACCCTTATTGAAAGCATTATGGTGCTTCCCGCTACCATTATTTTAGTTCCCATTATCTGCACCGTGATCTTCCTTATCATCAATCTTATCCTTAAGATTGTAAGAGCGATCATCATCAGAATCTTCGGCTTCAAGAAGGCGAAGAAGAATCCCCAGAGACTTGGCGGCGCGCTTCTCGCAGCCGTTGAGGGCATTATCTGGGTAGTAATGGTAACCCTTCCTATCTGTGGCATCCTTTCTCTTGCCGATCAGGCATATGACAAGGCTATCACCGCCGCTGACGAGGAAACAAGAGCAACTCTCGTAGAGACCTACGACGAGTATATTCTCCCCTTCACCGAAAACCCTGCTATCCGCTTCGTTGATTCTATGGGCGCAAAGACAATGTACAACGGCATTGCTACCATCAAGATCGACAAGAAGAAGACCAATATGAGAGATGAGGTTCTCTCTATGGCGGACGTTATTCTTATTGAAGCTCCTCAGCTTAAGGGAGCAGATTTTGCTGCTCTTAACGATGATCAGAAGGCATCTGTTACTTCTATCGTTGATGCTCTTGCAGGATCTCCCTTTATGTCCAATATCCTTGTAAGCGTGCTCCATAGCCTTCCTGAAATATACAACAGCGGACTTATTCCCACCGACAATCTCGGCGGCGAGTATCAGGCTGTTATCGACAGCTTTATGGTATTCTTTGAGACCTCTGACACCGACAAGCTCGGCGCAGACCTTAACACCATAAAGAGCTTCTATTTCGGCTTCTGTGACAGCGGCATTATGGCTGCAATTAAGAGTGGTGAGGACATTATGCAGTTTATCACCGACGACTACAAGGGTGATAAGCACATTCTCACCATGATCAACACCCTCTCCGGCAACCCCCGTACACAGGCTATCGTAGACGGACTCTACAACCTGGTTCTTAACGTAGCATTCTCCGGTGCAACCGAGGGCGGTGACGCTGAAAACGTTCTTGACATTGATATCGTTGAGGTAAAGAACGGTCTTAACAACATTGTTTCGGTAAACAAGAGCGATTACGAGACCGAGGAGGAATATCGCGAGGTTCTCTCCGATACCATCAGCACAACTATCAACGATACCATCGGTGTTGAGCTTGAGGAGGACGTTGTTGACGAGATCTCAAACTACGTTGACGAGAACTTCTCCGAGCAGCTTGAGAATCTTACCGACGAGGAATTCAACGAGCTTATCTTCGAGGTTATCGACATTTATCAGGGCTTTCTTAACGGCGACGAGGTTAATCCCGACGATTTCGAGGCCTAATACATATCTAATAAAAAATGCTTGACGATTTATTTCGTCAAGCATTTTTCTTTTTTAAAGCTTATCTCTGAACTGATAATCGTAAAGCTTCTTGTACTCGCCGTTCTTTTGAAGAAGCTCGTCGTGAGTGCCCTTCTCCACGATACCGTCCTTATCAATAACAACGATCTCGTCTGCATTCTTTACAGTAGAAAGACGGTGAGCAACAACGATAACCGTTCTGCCGTATGACAGCTCTTCAAGAGACGCCTGGATCTGCATCTCGGTAGCATTGTCAAGAGCGCTTGTTGCCTCGTCAAGTATAAGCAGCTTCGGGTTGGAAAGGAAAACGCGGGCAATAGAAATTCGCTGTCTTTGACCGCCCGAAAGCTTAACTCCGCGCTCGCCCACCTGAGTGTTGTAGCCGTCGTCAAGAGTCATTACGAAGTCGTGAATGTTCGCCTTCTTTGCCGCCGAGATTATATCCTCCTCGGTTGCATCGGGCGTACCGTAGGCAATATTCTCGCCAATAGTTCCGTCGAAGAGGAATACGCTCTGTGATACCATGCCGATGTTTCTTCTAAGGCTGGGGATCTTGATGTCCATAAGATCATGACCGTCAAGCAGGATACGTCCCGAGCTGACGTTGTAAAATCTTGGAATAAGGTTGCAAAGCGTGGTCTTACCGCCACCCGACGGACCAACAAGAGCAAGTGTCTTGCCTGCCTCTATCTTAAGGTTGAGATTAGAAATAACAAGCTTCTCGCCCTCTGCGACATCGTAACCAAAGGAAACGTTTTCAAATACAATATCACCGCGAACGTCGGTAAGCTCAATCTCACCGCTGTCAACCTCCTCGCTCTCGTTCATTATCTCGTGGAATCGAGAGAATCCGCTCATGCCCTGCTGGAACTGCTCGAAGAGCGAAACAAAGCGGTTAATGGGGTTTAAGAACATAGAAATATACAGTACGAAGGCGGTGAATTCGCCACCGTCAATTCTCTCTTGGAACAGGAAAATACCACCCACGAAAATAACCGAAAGGTAAAGCAGGTCGGTCAAGAACTGCATTATTGAGTGATAGAAGCCGAGGGAGAACATCGCATCCTTTCGATACTTTGCATAAAGCTCGTTTGACGCATTGAATTTACAAACCTCGTGATGCTCGGCAACCTTTGCCTTGGTTTCTCTGATACCCGTAAGTGAGTTTTCAAGAGTAGAGTTGATATCCGCCATCTGCACTCTCGAATTCTTCATTGCCGCGCGCATTCTCTTTCTCGACAGAGCCGTGAAAAGCACGATAAGAGGAATAACCGAGAACATGATCAGCGTCAAGGTAAGGTCAATGCCTGAAAGAACGATAAATGAACCTGCAAGCATAAGTATCGAGAGGAAAATATCTTCGGGACCGTGGTGAGCAAGCTCGGATACGTCAAAGAGGTCGCTTGTAAGTCGGGAGAGAAGATCACCCGTCTTGTGATCGTCAAAATAAGAGATAGGAAGTCGCTGATACTTAGCGAACAGATCCCTTCTCATATCCCTCTGCATACGAACGCCTACAATATGTCCCCAATAGCCGATTATATATTGGAAGAATGCCTTTACAATATAAACTGCAAGTAGGAACAATGCCGCAAGAAACAGCTTGTCAAGAGGCATAGTCTTATCCGAAAAGCCGTTAACGATAGTCTTGGCAATAGTCGGATAAAACAGGTTACAAAGAGCAACGATAACCGCAGAAAACATATCCAGGGCAAAAAGTCGGATATGGGGCTTATAGTAGCTGATAAATCTTTTAATCATATTTTAAATCCGTTTTTATAGAGTATTTTTTTAACTTCTTCCTCGTCTGCACCGTCGGGCATCTTCTTCATGAGCAGCTCTCTTGCATTGCTCTTAAAGTCGATCTCTCCCGACTCTACAAGTCCCGAAAGAACCTCTCTTACCTCCGAGGAGGAGTAACCCTTTGAGACAAGGTGAGGAATGATCTTGAGAGGGCCGCGCAGTTTTCTGTTCGCTTCGTCAAGGATAATACGCTCAAGCTGGCGTCTCTCGTCAACGTATCCGCGCTCGATCATCTCGGAGCATACCACGTCAACGATCTCACGGTCAAAGCCTGCGTGAAGCAGCTTGGCAGCAAGATTACGCCGATTATTGTCTGCGTAGGCAAGAATATTAAGCGCCTTTTTCTTACAGCGAAGAAGCTGATCGGTGTATCTGATAGCTGACATCTGCGAGGAGTCAAGCTCATCGCCAACAGAGGGCGAGCCAATATCAACGTAGGTCGCAGAATTAACCGTATAATTGGCAGACTCCCCCTCCTCGACTATGCCGAGAAGGAGGAGATGCTGGCTGCTGGCCTCTCTTATAAACTTAAGATGTGCCATATATTAAATCTCGTCGTCAAAATCCTTGATATCGAAATCGTCGTCGGTCATGCCGTCCTCATCCTCGTTTCCAAGGGAGGCAACCTTCTCTCTTACAAGAGCCTCCAGTTTATCCATAAGCTCCTTGTCGGATTCGATAAGCTTTCTTACGTTATCCTTACCCTGACCGAGTCTTTCGCCCTCAAAGTAGAACCAAGCGCCGCTCTTGTCAACGATGCCAAGCTGAATAGCCATATCAATGATCTCGCTTGACTTGGAAATGCCCGAGCCGTAGAGAATATCAAACTCAGCGGTCTTGAAGGGAGGAGCAACCTTGTTCTTAACAACCTTACATCTGGTATGAGAGCCGTAAACCTCAGAGCCATTTTTAAGCGACTCTACGCGTCTTACGTCAATACGAACGGACGCATAGAACTTAAGTGCCTTACCACCTGTGGTAACCTCGGGATTGCCGTACATAACGCCAACCTTCTCACGAAGCTGGTTTGTGAAGATCACGATACAGTTAGACTTTGCAATAGCACCCGAAAGCTTTCTCATAGCCTGGGACATAAGGCGCGCCTGAACACCAACGTGAGATGCGCCCATGTCACCCTCGATCTCCTGACGGGGAACGAGAGCCGCAACAGAGTCGATTACGATAATGTCAATAGCGCCCGAGTTAACGAGGGTCTCAGCGATCTCAAGCGCCTGCTCACCGCAGTCGGGCTGAGAAACGATAAGCTCGTTAATATCAACGCCAAGCTTCTTTGCATATACGGGATCAAGCGCGTGCTCTGCGTCGATAAACGCAGCCTCGCCACCCTGCTTCTGCACCTCTGCAATAACGTGGAGGGCAATAGTTGTCTTACCCGAGGACTCAGGACCGTAGATCTCGGTAATTCTTCCTCTGGGAATACCGCCGATACCGAGAGCAAAGTCAAGAGAAAGCGAGCCTGTGGAAACGGCAGAAACGTTCATAGACGCATTCTCGCCAAGACGCATAATGCTGCCCTTGCCGCACTCTCTTTCAATTCTTTGCATAACGGTTTCAATGGCCGCCTTTTTATCAGATGAAACTGCAGTCGACTTCTCGGCTGCCTTTTTTGCTTTTGTTGCCATATATATTTTCTCCTTTTAGGTTGATGTCATTTTAGAACAGCTTTACCGCACCGAGAGGACGAACGTTAAGAGGCATAGCCGCGCCCTCACCGAAAACTGCGTTCATTTTAGAAACGAAGCCGTCAAGATCCTCGTTTCTGACGAATGCCTGAATAGTACCTGCAAATCCACCGCCGTGAACTCTGAAAGCACCGTCCTTGCCCGAGAGAATACCGTCCGCCACGCAAAGTGCCAGAGATATGCCCTGCTCAAAGGGATTATGATTAGTATAAACGTTCTGAAGATACTGATAGGATGAGCGACCCGAAGCAAGAATGATCTTATAGAATTCCTGAAGATCCTTGTTCTTAAGCGCCTTAAGCGCCTGCTCTACCCTATCGTTTTCACGAACGAAATGAATTGCACGAAGGATCGCTCTGTCACCGCTTCTCTTACGAAGCATAGGAACGGCACAAAGTATATCCTCCTCGGTAAGACCGCGAAGAACATCCTTGCCAAGATAAGCCGCAACAGCCTTCATTTCTGCAGGAACAGATGCATAATCCTCGTTAAGTCCTGCGTGAGAACCGCCTGTATTTACGATACACAGAGAATAACCCGCGTCTGCAAGCGACAGATCAACAGACTCAACGATAGGATTCTTGTTATCCTCAAAATCTATGTATACGAAGCCACCTACAGCACAAGCCATCTGATCCATAAGACCGCAGGGCTTGCCGAAATAAACGTTCTCCGAATACTGCGCATATTTTGCTATTTCCTTATTGTCAACCTTGCCATCGTTATAGAGATGGTTAAGGATATTACCGATCATAACCTCAAAGGCTGCAGACGAGGAAAGTCCGCTGCCCTTAAGCACCTCGGTACAGGAATATGCGTCATAGCCACCAACTGCGTGACCTGCTTCAATAAATGCATTCACCATACCCGCAACAAGAGAGCGAGAGGTGAATTTTCTGAATTTCTCGGGGCTTGTAACGTCACTGATATTTATCTGATCCTTGGAATATCCCTCGGAACAAAATCTGATAACGTTATCATCATTTCTTGAGACAATGGCAAGAATATCTCTGTTTATAGCACCTGCCATAACCTTACCGTGATTGTGGTCGGTGTGGTTACCTATGATCTCGGTTCTGCCGGGAACCGAAAAGACCGCTATATCTCTGTCCTCACCGTAGTTCTTACCAAAAGCCTCAATAGCTTCGATCATACGCGCGGTGGCGTGATCGAGGTCGGCATAAAGTGAGGAATACTTGGAAAGTGCGCCATCCTTCAAAAACTGTATAAGCTCGTTAGCCCTCATTATTTTCAGTACCTTTCAATTTCAGATATTCCGAGCGCAATTCACGCTCGATCTCAAGCGCCTCGCTAAGCATAGCGTCAGCGCCCTTTATTTTTCCATCGGGAGTATCTGCATAGATCACCCTTGCGCCCTTCTCATGTCTGAACCAAGTCAGCTGACGCTTGGCATATCTGCGGGAGGCAAGCTTGATATTATCAACCGCCTCCGAGAGAGTGCATTTTCCCTCAAGGTATTCAACGATTTCCTTATATCCAATAGCAGATGATGCAGTTCCCGAGGATAAATGACCTGCGTTATAAAGTCCCTCGACCTCACGAAGCAGACCCTCGTTCATCATAATATCCACCCTTAAGTCAACCCTCTTATAAAGAAGCTCTCTGTCAAGGAAATCGATAGTTATCATTCCGACAAAAACGTCAGGCACACCCGCAATGCTCTCTCTATCAAGAGTCGATTTGGGTTTACCCGTTTTGTCATATATTTCAAGCGCACGAATAACGCGCCTTACGTTATTTTTGTGTATCTTCTCTGCCGACTCGGGGTCTACCGCACGCAGCCTTTCCCAAAGTGCCGTAACGTCGTCATCGGTCTTTAGTCCGGCGAGGATCTTATCCCTGTACTCGGGATCGCTCTCGGGAGCATCCTGGGCGTTACATCTACCGACCGAGTCTATATACAGACCTGTGCCACCTACGAAAAGAGGCAGTTTTCCCCTCTCGGTAATATCCTTTGCCAAAGCAATTGCAGAAGCACGATACTCCTCAACGCTGTAGCTCTCGGTGGGTGGAAGAAAATCTATAAGATGATGTGGAACGATCGCCCTCTCGTCAGCCGTAGCCTTTGCCGTGCCTATGTCCATCCCCTTGTAGATCTGCATTGAGTCACAAGAGATGATCTCGGCAGAAAGGCTTTTTGCAAGTCCGAGAGAAAGCGCCGTTTTGCCCGAAGCCGTCGGTCCTGTTATAGCGAGGGCAAAAATCATTTGTTACCGTCCTCAAGCCAAGCAACAAGGTATGAAAATACCTCGTCACGGTTGGTTTCGTTAAACAGCTCGTGACGTGCGCCCTCGAAGAATTTAAGCTCTACGTTAGCGCCATTCTTAGCCAGATTATCGTAAACGTACTGTACGCCCTTACCGAATCCTCCTACGGGATCCTCCTTACCACTGATAACAAGAGTGGGAAGATCCTTCGGGAACTGACGGAACCAAGAAGAAGAATTGCAGTTGCCGAGGAAGTTAAAGAGATCCTCGTAGCCTGCAAGAGTAAAGATAAAGTCATTTTTAGGATTGCCAACTCGATCCGCAACCATTGAAGGATCGCGGGTAAGCCAAGCACCGTCACCTTCAGCAGGATCAAATCCCTTATTGTATCCGCCGTCTGCAAGCGAGCAGACGAACTTAGAGCGATGTCTCTCACCCTTGATAGCGCGAAGAATTTTAACGAGCAATTTACCTGCTCCCGTCGCAGGATTAGGGCCTGCGGTACCGTGAATGATCAGACCGTCAATGCTATCCCTGTAATCAAGTGCATACAGTCGCGCGATAAACGAGCCCATACTGTGACCGAGAAGAACGACCGGCACGTCGGGAATTTCCTTACGGATAAGGTCATTCATCTTCTTTACGTCATCAATAACGTACCTATAGCCACCCTTACTTGCGAAGAAGCCGTAATCGTCGGGAGTGGCAACGCTGTCACCGTGACCGAGATGATCGTTGCCTGCAATGGCAAATCCTGCCTTACAGAGCGCGTCAGCCATACCCTGATATCTGCCGATGTAGTCCATCATACCGTGAGAGATCTGTACTACACCCTTGATATTGTTGTCGGAGGGTATAAACAGCTCAGCGTGGATAGTGTTTTTGCCGTCGCTCGACGGGAAGGTTATATCTCTGTGAATGTAATTCATACCGTTCTCCTTTGAAAAATTGTTTTAGTTAGCGAGGAATGCCTCGATCTCTGCCTCGGTAGGAATGGATGAGCTTGCACCAGCGCGTGTAATAGTAATTGCCGCAGCAACGTTGCCGTACTTGATAGCCTCCTTAATATCTCCACCGTTACGAAGATATTCAAGAACCATAGCGGCAGTAAAGGCATCACCTGCAGAGGTGGTATCAACCGTCTTGTCTGCTCTTACCGCAGGGAAGGTGTTATAACGCTTGCCGTCGTAAAGGAAAGCACCCCTTGCGCCCTGCTTGATAACAACGTTCTTCGCCTTGGTCTTTCTTGCAATAGCAAGAGCCGCACGAAGAGAGGTCTCCATGCTTGTAGGAAGAATGCCGGTAAGCTCCTGCGCCTCCTGCTCGTTGGGAGAGAATATCTCTACGGGAGGAAGCTGCTCAAGATCAAGCTCCTTGCTTGCCGAGGTAGCATCAATGAAAATGGGAATACCCTTGGAGGATGCAACCTTTGCAGCCGCAACGACCATAGGATAAGGGATCTCAAAGCCGAGATAAAGAGCATCGGGATTACACTCAAATGCCTCGAGAATGATCTCGGTAGTAAGCTGTGCGTTAGCACCGGGATAAATCACGCGTCTTACACGTCCCTCTCCCTCCTTCATTACTACGCAAAGTCCGGTGGGATTTTCGTGGTCAACCTTAATGTAAGCGGTGTTAAGACCGATTTCTTTATAGTAGTTATAAAGCTTCTGACCGTGAATATCAGCGCCAAGCTTTGAACAGAAAACGCTTTCTGCGCCAAGGCGAGAGAATGCGATAGCCGCACTTGCGCCCTTTCCACCGGGAATGTAAGCTGCGCCACCGTTGTCAACGATAGTCTCGCCTGCCTCGGGGAGCTTGTACATATTCATCACGAAATCAAGATTAGAGCTTCCGATAATAAGAATTCTTTTTTTCGACATATATTTTCTCCATTCTGCCGTCAATAACGGCGGTGTAAATTGCTTAAAGTAAAATTAGTTAGCGTACATGGTGGGAAGCTTATATACTCCTGCACCCTGAACTACCTCGCCTGCAAGAGCCGATTCTCTGCCGCGGCAGGTAAATACAAAGCTCTGGTAACCCTCGTTTGCAAGCTGACCGATAGCCTTCATCATTGCTCTCGCTCTTACGTTGTCCTGATGTGCAAAGCTCTCGTCAAAGCAAATGGGAGGCTTCTCACCGTAAAGCATATCGATAAGCGCAGAGCGTACTGCAACGTAAGCCATATCTCTCGTACCGCCGGAAAGGAAATCTATAGACTTTCCGTCTCCGTCAGCACCAACAAAGGAGATCTCAAGATCGTCGGATACACCAAAGGAAGAGTACTTCTTATTGGTCATGATCTCCATAAGTCCGGTTGCATACTCACCGAGTCTGGGAGAGATCTCTGCTCTCAGATTATCGGTAGCATTATTGATAGCGCGAAGAGCGATAAAGTATGCCTTATGCTTCTGCTGCATATCCTCACGTCTCTTTGCAAGCGCGTCAATTCTTGAATAATACTGTCCGGGATCACCTGCACGCGCCTTAAGGCTCATAAGCTCGTTCTCAACGTCGAAGGCAAGCCTGTCCTCTTCAGCAACGCGAGCCTTGGCATCGGCAATGCCGTTGATGATCTCATCGTGGTTAAAGCCCATAAGGGTCTTTCTCATAAGCGGAGCAACCTGAGCGCGAACGTCGATCTCGCTCTTATCAGCAAGGTTGCGACGGATCTCCTTAACGGTGATCTCAATATTTGTCTTCTCATCGAGAAGCTCATTCTTCTTTTCAAGGAAGAAGCGTACTCTGCCCTCAAGGTTGTCAAGGAAGTCGCCAAGATCCGCAACAGGAGGCTCCTCGCCCCAACGGAGAATGAGTACGGTAAGCTGTCGCTTTGCCTCCTCGTATCTCTCACGCGCCTTAACAACTGCAACCCTTGCATTCTCGGTAGCAAGTGCCATAGCATCTCTCTTACTTCTCGCCTCAGCAATAACTGCGATCTTGCCCTTAAGGTCATCAAAGGTTGCGGTGCCGAATTCGGTCTGAAGAGCCTTAAGCGCCTTGGTATTCTTAATAAGATCGTATGCAAGGTATGCTCCGCCTGCCAGTGCAAGAGCACCGACGACTGCGCTTATGATCATACCGACCTGCATATCGGGATTTGAGCCCGACAAAATTCCAAGCACACCTGCGGCAATGAGAGCAAGTCCTGCGACGATAGCGAGAGCCGTGTCGCGAACGTTCTGCTTCCAAAGCGAGGTAGCGCGTTTAACGATCTCAGCCTCGCCGCCAAGCTCACCTGCACGCTCAATAGCATTCTCTATCTCGTGGGTAATGCCGATGGCAGATCTCTGTGCGTTATAAGCATCCTGCGCATCACCGAGAGCGTGATAAGCCTCGTTTACACCCTTTCTCGCAACGAGAAGGTCGGTGAGATACTGATCGTCGGGATAGAAGCCTGCGCGTGTATTTTCCTCGATGAACTTATTGTAAAACTCGTTTTTCTCCTCCATCTCCTGCTCGAAAACGTGAAGCTGGTCGAAGGTCTGGATAAGCATAGCGTAGTTGTAGGATGTGTCAAACTCCTGAAGCTTAAGCTGCTTCTGCTCCGCCTCGGCTCTTCTTGCGCGAATGCGAGAGAGCTCTGCCTCTTTCTCAAGAATAAGTCTGTTGTCACGATTGCAGACCTCAAGACTTTCCTCAAGTGCTTCCTCCTTACGCGCAAGGTCAACGATAGCACCGCCTACGCCCCCCTCGTGAAGAAGAGCGTTCATCTTGTCGGTAATTCTCGAAACGGCGCGCTGCTTATTGATCTTTTCGCTACCGGAGAAGATTATATTCTCAATAGACTCTTTAACCGAGTCCTCGTCAATGCCGGAGTCACCTATCTGTCCGATAAATGCGGTGTTGTCAAACAGCTCGCTGTCAACACCGAAGAACACCTCGCCTGCCGCAAGCTTGCCAAACACAGGCGCGCCGGTCTCAACGTCAACGATAGACGCCTCCTCGCGATATGTAGGACGGTCAGACTTGTCGGTGGGAACTGTGGAACGGTGAATTGCATATCTCTTGCCACCGACACGCACGTACATAGAGCCGTGAGCCATGCCGGTATCCCAATTTATTCTCTTTTTTCTCTCCTCAAGACCACCGTTGCCGTCATCGGTAAAGCCATAAAGCATATACCTGATAAATGCGGCAATCGTGCTTTTTCCGGATTCATTCTCGCCCTCAATAACGTTGACACCGTCGGAAAACTCGAAGGTCATGTCATTGATGCGACCAAAGCTTTTAATAACGATCTTTTCAATTATCATTAGGATATTCCTTTCCTGAATTTTCACGCAAAACAAATGCGAGTAGCACTTGAAATCGCGCGAAAAATATGATAAAATATATATAAATATAGTTCTACAACATTATTATACACTACAAATCACGTTTTTGCAAGAGGGTTGACAAAATGTTTCGCAAAAAAAATGAAGTATACAGAGGTAAAAACGTCACCGTAATCGACGGTCTCGGATATGCCAACCTCACCGACACGCTCGAGTGCGGTCAGGCATTCAGATACGAGCAGACTGTAAAAGAAGATGGATACGTTGAATACCTGACGGTTGCATACGGCAAGATAATCAGAGTGGGTCAGCGTAAGGTGGGCGAGCTTATCTTCTACGACGAGTGGACGGAAGAATACGAATCGGTTGTAAGCCGTTATTTTTGCTTTGACACCGACTTTGAGGAAATACGAAAAGATATTATCTCACGCACCGATTCCCAGTGGCTGAAAAACGCCTCCGAGGTAGCCAAGGGCATTATCATACTTCGCCAAGAGCCTTGGGAAACGTTGTTTTCCTTCATAATTTCGCAGAATAACAACATTCCGAGAATAAGAAAAATCATTCGTTCCATCTGCCTTGAATACGGCAGAAATCTTGCTAAAGAGGAAGGACATTCAACCTGTCCTCTGCCAAGCAAGAGCTGTACCCCGGGGTCGGATGAATGCAGATCCTGCGGTATCTGTTACTCCTTCCCCACCCCTCACCAGGTGGTGGAAAATCCCGACGGTCTGCTCCCCTCTCACCCCGGATTCAGATATAAATATCTGATCGACTCGGCAAACAGAGTAAGCGACGGCAGAACCGACCTTTGTGACGTTGCAGAAAAGATGAGCTATACCTACACCTGCGAGAAGCTAAAGGAAATTCTCGGTGTTGGAGACAAGGTTGCCTCTTGCGTAGCTCTCTTCGGCTTCGGAAACCTTGAGGCATTTCCCATTGACGTATGGATGAAGCGAGCCATCGACGAGTATTTTGACGGCAAGCTTGACCCGACGTCTCTTGGTCCTTATGCAGGCGTGGCACAGCAGTACATATTCCATTACATCAGAAATCTGCAGGACGAAACCAACGCATAAGCAGTTAATAAATCGCAAAAAACGCGCTTTGACACATTTCGAGTCAAGGCGCGTAATTTTTATGCTAAAATAAAAGAAAACGAGGTGAAATATGAGTATGTTTGACGAGGCAAAGTCTATTGCCACAATGATGAAAATGCGAAATTTAACTCAAGGCGAGGTAGCAAAGATGCTTGGTGTCAGCCAATCCTACGTGGCGAATAAATTAAGGTTGCTAAAGCTTGACGAGTCTATGCGGGAAAGGATAATCAAAGCAGACTTATCCGAAAGACATGCAAGAGCCATCTTACGTCTTAAAAGCGATGAGGATCGGTCAAAGGCACTGGATAAAATATGCGAGAGAGGTCTTTCTGTAGCCGAGAGCGAGGCGCTCGTGGACATGCTGTCCCTTACCGAGGTGCCAACGGTATTTGGCAAAGCAAAAGCGTTGTCGACAATAGATGCTTTTATTGATTCTATAAAGCAATCGTTAACGATAATTCGTTCCTCAGGAGCTGATGCAAAAAGTAAAATAAATTATGAAAACAACAAGGTGTACATAAGCATTTGCATCGATGAAAATGGTGTTTTATAGCCATTTTGACAACTTTAGTTTGCTATTTCACCTCTTATTTACTCATTCAGCTATCAAAAAGCAATAGAAAAAACGACGGGGTTAACCGTCGTTTTTTCTCATTTCATCAGTTCTGGGACTCACCGGGATCGGGAGTTATAATGGAATTGTTGCCACCCACGGGAATCATAATGTTGGCAGAATCGCCTGTCATTACACCGGGAAGCTCGCCATTCCACTTAGCGAGATACTCGATATACTTAAGATATTCGGTAATAAGCTTAATCTCATCAGAGCTCTTGCCCTCGAAATCGATCTCGTACTCAACTGCGGTAACGACACCGTCAGCATCGGTAATCTCGGTCTCATTGATCTTAAATCCAAGAGCACGTGCAACCTCGACAGACTTAAGCTTTACAGACTGAGCCTCGGCTCTTGCAACCTCGATCTGCGCCTCAGCATCAGCCTTAGCCTTCTCGATCTTTGCCTGCGCCTGAAGCTTTGCAACCTCAAGCTCCTTCTCAGCATTCACGATAGCGGTAGCCTTCTCATACTCAGCCTTAAGCTTTTCCTGCTCGGCAATCATCTTATCCTCAACCGTCTTTTCAAAGGCCTCGGAGAAGTCGATGTTAGTAAGAACGACTGCAACGATATCAATACAATATTCCTCGTCAACCGCATCCTTGATAGTCTGCTCAACAAGGGGAGAAATTGTAGAACGTGTCTCGATAATATTCATCGCGGAGTAGGACGAAAGTGTAGCCTTGGTCTTCTCGGTTGCGATAGACTGAATTCTGCTTGCAAGCATATCGATAGTACCGTACTGATTTGCAATATCGATAACCTTGGATTCGTCGATCTTATACTGAACGGTCATAGCAATGTCCATAGTCTGCGCATCCTTGGAGTATGCCTGAGTAGCAATCTCCATATTCTGAACCTTAGCATCATAGTACTCATACTTCTCGGTGATCCAAAGATCGAAATATGTACCTGCGGTGCGAATATTTCTCGCCTCACCGAGATGCTTTACAACGGCAATCTCACCTGCCTCAACGGTGTGGAAGCTGGAAGGAATGACAATCATACCGACGATACCGATAAGCGCAACGATCAAACCAAGCGCGTTTACCTTAAGTCTGCGCTCCTTGTATACGGTAAGAGCAAGCAGTCCTGCGCCGATTACGATCACAATTGCGAAAAGGGCGCTAAATATTAAACCAAATGACATTTTATTATCCTCCATGATAATTTATTTTGCTTTTTGTGATAACGGGGCAAACGTTATTAAATGCATTTCCCATTATCGCCGGGCTTTCTTAACTCGGTATATACATTGTATCACAGAAAAGAAAAAATGTCAAAGCCAATTTAAGATAGCCCCGGGCAAAGGCGAACGAATTTAAGCATTTCTATGGAAAAATCTGCCCACCAAGTCATTTTTTGAGCCTTTTTCGGCCTTTTTCGGCCTAAATGGGCAAAAGAATCTCCCCACAGATAAGTGTGGGGAGAAAAGTTTTTATTAGAGAAGGCTCATGTAGAGAGCAGTAATCTCCTCAACGGATGTAGCTCTGGGATTACCGGGACGGCAAGCATCGTCAAATGCAGACTGTGCAAGGAAGGGAACGTCCTCTACCTTTACGATCTCCTTAAGGTCAGCAGGAATTCCAACGTCAAGAGAAAGCTGCTTAACAGCCTGAACTGCTGCTGCGCGATATTCCTCTACGGACATTTCGTCAACACCCTTAACACCCATAGCACGCGCGATCTCTCTGTACTTCTCGCCTGTTGCAGGAGCATTGTACTCCATAACGGTGGGAAGAATGATTGCGTTTGCAACGCCGTGGGGAGTATCATAAAGCGCACCAAGAGGGTGAGCCATAGAATGAACTATACCAAGACCTACGTTAGAGAAGCCCATACCTGCAACGTACTGACCGAGAGCCATTCCCTCTCTGCCCTCTGCCTCGCCGTTTACAGCTGCGCGGAGAGACTTAGCGATGATTCTGATAGCCTCGATGTGGAACATATCGGAGAGAGTCCATGCACCGCCGGTGATGTAACCCTCGATTGCGTGAGTAAGAGCGTCCATACCTGTAGCAGCGGTAAGACCCTTGGGCATAGTAGCCATCATATCGGGGTCAACAACTGCAACAACGGGAATGTCGTGAACGTCTACGCAAACCATCTTTCTGTTCTTCTCTACGTCGGTGATAACGTAGTTGATGGTAACCTCTGCAGCGGTACCTGCGGTAGTGGGAACTGCAATGATAGGAACGCAGGGATTCTTTGTGGGAGCAACACCCTCAAGAGAGCGAACGTCAGCAAACTCGGGGTTGGTGATGATGATACCAACAGCCTTTGCAGTATCCATAGAAGAACCGCCGCCGATTGCTACGATACAGTCAGCACCGGATGCCTTGAATGCAGCAACACCTGCCTGAACGTTCTCGATAGTGGGATTAGGCTTAATGTCGGAGAAGATGTCATAAGCAATGCCTGCGTTATCAAGCACGTCGGTAACCTTCTTGGTTACACCGAACTTAATAAGGTCGGGGTCGGATGCAACGAGAGCCTTCTTAAAGCCTCTTGCCTGAATTTCGGTAGCAACAGCCGCGATTGCGCCTGCGCCATGATAAGATGTTTCGTTAAGTACAAATCTGTTCATTGGATTTATCCTCTTTTCTTTGTTTTATTATATTTTATTTACTACATATATATTATACAATAATAAAATCCAATTGTCAATATTTTAACAATACTTTTAAAGATTATTTTACAAAAGAACTCTCCCCCGATTGCTCGAGGGAGAGTTTTTATTTAATTATTCGCTAATTCTACCTAGCGCGAAAATTGTGAGGGAGAATTTTCGTTCTTTTGACCGAAGGCGTAGTTACCTACGTCGAGTTAGTCAAAAAACGGAAATTATCACCAGAATTTTTAGCTATAGAAATCTACGAACTTAACAAGTCTCTCATACTTCGCCTTTGCGGTTGCTTCAGCCTTCTCGAAGAGTGCCTTAGCTCTCTCAGGGAATGCCTGTGCAAGACGAGTATATCTTGCCTCGCTGGTGATGAATGCCTGGTAGTCACCGGTAGGCTCCTTGGAGTCAAGGGTGAACTTCTTCTCTGCAGCGGGGTTGAATCTGAACATATGCCAGTAACCAGCCTCAACAGCCTTCTTCATCTCAGCCTGGCAGTTCTGCATACCACCCTTGATGGAGTGCATCTCACAGGGAGCGTAGCCGATAACGAGAGAGGGTCCGGGATATGCCTCAGCCTCAGCAAGTGCCTTAAGGGTCTGGTTCATATCAGCGCCCATAGCGATCTGTGCAACGTAAACGTAGCCGTAGGACATTGCGATCTCTGCAAGATTCTTCTTGCCGATTGCCTTACCTGCTGCTGCGAACTGAGCAACCTGACCGATCTGAGAAGCCTTAGAAGCCTGACCACCGGTGTTAGAGTAAACCTCGGTATCGAATACCATGATGTTTACATCCTCGCCGGAAGCAAGAACGTGGTCGAGACCTCCGAAGCCGATGTCGTATGCCCAACCGTCACCACCGAAGATCCAAACAGCCTTCTTGGAGAGGTACTGCTTTTCAGCAAGGATAGCCTTAGACTCCTCACAGCCCTTAGCTGCCCACTTTTCAAGGAGAGCAACAAGTGCCTTAGTAGCAGCCTCGTTAGCCTTACCGTCGTTTACGGTGTTAAGGTAGTTGTCGATAATAGCACGGCACTCGTCGCAGGGAGCGTTGAGAGCCTTAACCATACCGATAAGCTTGTTACGGATAGCCTTCTGGCCGAGGTACATACCAAGACCGTGCTCTGCGTTATCCTCGAAGAGGGAGTTAGCCCATGCAGGACCGTGACCGCTCTCGTTGTTTACAGTGTAAGGAGTAGCAGGTGCGGAGCCGCCCCAGATAGAAGAACAACCGGTAGCGTTGGAGATATACATTCTCTCACCGAAGAGCTGGGTGATAAGACGAGCGTAAGAGGTCTCTGCACAACCTGCGCAAGAGCCGGAGTACTCAAGAAGGGGCTGCTTGAACTGGCTGCCCTTGATGGAAAGACCGATAAGCTCGGACTTCTCGGAAACCTTAGCAACAGCGTAGTCGTATGCAGGCTGCTGATCGAGCTGAGTAGCGATAGGCTTCATCTCGATTGCAGTACCCATCTTGGGATTGTTATTAACAGGACAAGCCTTAACGCAAAGGGTACAACCCATACAGTCGAGGGGAGATACCGCCATGGTGAACTTGTAGTTAGTCTTAAGAACAGGCTTAGCAGCGAACTTGGTTGTCTCGGGAGCGTTTGCAGCCTCCTCCTCGGTCATAGCGAAGGGACGGATACAAGCGTGAGGACAAACAAATGCACAGTTGTTACACTGGATACAGTGCTCGGGATTCCACTGAGGAACGGAAACTGCAACACCGCGCTTCTCATAAGCTGCGGAGCCCTGGGGGAAGGTACCGTCTGCATACTTAGCGAATGCACCAACGGTGAGGCTGTCACCCTTCATTGCGCCAACGGGAACAACGATGTCGTTAACGAAGTCAACGAGATCAGCGCGAGTACCGGTAGCAGCAGCGTGTGCAGGAGTCTGACCTGCGTTAGCCCACTCTGCGGGAACCTGAACCTCTACGAGAGCGTCCTTACCTGCGTCGATAGCAGCGTAGTTGAGGTCAACGATAGCCTGTCCCTTCTTAATGTAGGACTTATATGCAGCCTTCTTCATGTAGTCGATAGCTTCGTCGGTAGGAAGAATCTTTGCAAGTGCGAAGAATGCGGACTGAAGAACGGTGTTCTTAACCTTTGCATTACCGAGGTCAATAGCGATCTTGGTAGCGTTGATGATGTAGAACTTAACGTTGTTCTGTGCAATATAGGTCTTAACAGATGCGGGAAGGTGAGCGTCAAGTTCCTCTACGGTCCAAGGACAGTCGAGAAGGAAGGTACCACCGGGCTTAACGTCGCTGATCATATCATACTTGTTAAGGTATGCGTTGTTGTGACAAGCAACGAAGTCTGCCTTGTTGATATAGTAGGTAGACTTGATGGGGCTATCACCGAATCTAAGGTGAGAAATGGTGATACCGGAGGTCTTCTTGGAGTCATACTGGAAGTATGCCTGAATATACTTGTCGGTGTGGTCACCGATGATCTTAATAGAGTTCTTGTTTGCACCAACGGTACCGTCGCCGCCAAGACCCCAGAACTTGCACTGGATCATATCGGAGGGAGCGGTGTCGGGAGCAGTAGTCTCGGGAAGAGAGAGGTTGGTAAGGTCGTCTACGATACCCATAGTGAAGTGGTTCTTCTGCTCGCCAGCCATGTTAGCAAATACAGCGAAGATAGAAGAAGGAGGAGTATCCTTAGAACCAAGACCGTATCTACCGCCGATAACCTTGATACCGGTCTTGCCGCACTCGTTGAGAGCGGTAACAACGTCAAGGTAAAGGGGCTCGCCAAGAGAGCCGGGCTCCTTGGTTCTGTCAAGAACGGAAAGGATCTTACAGGTAGCGGGAATTGCCTCTACGAGCTTCTCAGCAACGAAGGGTCTGTAAAGGCGAACCTTGATAAGACCAACCTTCTCGCCGTGAGCGTTGAGGTAATCAATAACCTCCTCAGCAACGTCACATACAGAACCCATAGCTACCATTACGCGGTCAGCATCGGGTGCACCGTAGTAGTTGAAGAGCTTGTAGTTAGTACCAAGCTTAGCGTTAACCTTGTCCATGTACTCCTCAACGATTGCAGGAAGAGCATCATAGTAGGGGTTGCAAGCCTCTCTGTGCTGGAAGAAGATATCGCCGTTCTCTGCGGAGCCGCGAAGAGCGGGAGTCTCGGGGTTGAGAGATCTGTCACGGAATGCCTTAAGAGCATCCATATCAACCATCTCTCTGAGATCCTCATAATCCCAAGCAGCAACCTTCTGAATCTCGTGAGAGGTACGGAAGCCGTCGAAGAAGTTAAGGAAGGGAACTCTACCCTTGATAGTAGCAAGGTGAGCAACTGCGCCAAGATCCATGATTTCCTGCGCATTAGTCTCTGCGAGCATAGCAAAGCCGGTCTGACGGCAAGCATATACGTCAGAGTGATCGCCGAAGATGTTAAGAGCGTGAGTAGCAACTGTTCTTGCAGAAACGTGAATTACGCAAGGAAGAAGCTCACCAGCGATCTTGTACATGTTGGGGATCATAAGAAGAAGACCCTGGGATGCGGTGTAGGTGGTGGTAAGAGCACCAGCTGCAAGAGAACCGTGAACAGCGCCTGCTGCGCCTGCCTCGGACTGCATCTCTACAACCTGCACGTTCTGACCGAGAATGTTCTTAGCGGGCTCGCCAAAGATGTTCTTGTCAGATGCGGACCAGGTGTCGGTTACTTCCGCCATAGGGCTGGAAGGGGTGATAGGGTAGATGGCAGCAACTTCGGTGAACGCGTAAGAAACGTGAGCCGCAGATGTGTTACCATCCATAGAAATTTTTCTTCTCTCTATCATTGGTTTATCCTCCATAAAAAATTTTAATTACATTAATAATATAAATAAGTTTGCCCGAGTGCTAAGCAACCGAGCTCCCTCAAACTAACATTATAGCACAAAGTTTTTAAAAAGTAAATAGTTTTATAATAATGTTAACAGGTTTTTTTGCTTTTTTATCTTATTTCTTCTCGCTTTTTCTGATGAGAGGCACTACTGCGAATATCAAAAGCGAGGCGATAGCGCCGACGAGGAATATCTCGGGGGCAGGAATGAACTCGGTGGTCATAGCATCAGCACCGGGATTTTCAAGCATAATTCCCTGCGCCTTATTGATCGCATTACCGATCGCAGGACCTACGAGCATAGGAATAAGCACACCTGCGATCATTCTTACGCCCTGCATCTTACCTGCCGCGCCGTCGGGAGTATAGTCACGCATGATCGATCCGTTAAGAGCAGATGAGAAGATGTTACCGCAGATCATTACAAAGCCGCCGATACCAAAGCAGATAACGAGTGCAAGCTTTACCTTGATCATAGACGCAAAATACATTCCGAGCAGACCTACGGACAGGATACCTGCCGCAAAGTAAAGTAGCTTGCTCTTCTCCATCTTGTCCGAGAGCTTGCCAAGGTAAATATTAACACCTGCGCCGGCAAGAATTGCAACGGCAAACACAGCACTGTATTCAAGTGTTGTGAAGCCAAGGTATGTGCTCATGAAGATGATAAGGAAAGGCATAAAGATCTGGAATGCAATACCGAAGATTGCTACCGAAAGAAGTGTTGCATAGAAGGGGAGATTAGCCTTGATAACAGAGGGACGGAAGCCGTAAATAATGTCACGGAGTCCACCTGCACGCTCAAGGGTAGGAGCATCCTTGAAGAGGAAGATACCCGCAACACCGCAAGCAGTAATAACGATACCAAGACCCATAAAGAGCATCTGGAAGCCGATAAGATCCTTAAGGATTCCAAAGCCGCCTGCTACGATAAGAAGAGCGATAAGAGGAAGGATCGACAGAACACTCTCGACTCTACCTCTATAAGAGGATTCGGTGTTATCTGTAACCCAAGCGTTAAATGCTGCGTCGTTGGCGGTAGAACCAAAGAGAGTCATAACGCAGTCGCCGACTACAACGAGAACAAGAGCGAGTCTCATAGCCTCCTCGTAAGGAAGGCCGAATACAGACGAAACCGTCTCGGTAGAAAGACAACCGAACAGAGCGACGGTAATACCCCAAATAGTATATCCAAAGGATATAAAGCTTCTTCTGTTACCAACCTTATCGGACAGAGTTCCTGCAAAGAGGGTGACAAGTGTCGCAGCAATACCGCTGAGCTGAACCATAAGAGTAACTGTGTCAAGATTCTTCGCTACCTCTTCATACACGAAAAGGTTGAAATACATATTTTCAACCGACCAGGCGATCTGACCTATCGTGCCAAAAAGAAGGAGAAGAAACCAATTTTTTCTTGAAAACTTTTCCATAAACAATATTTCCTTTACTGTTTTTTAACCCACATTAAATTATATCAAATAAATACACAAATGTCAATAAATTTAAGAGATGAATTACATCAGTCAGAAAAAAATGACGTTTTTTAACCAAACAAATCAAAATTCATAAAAATTTCATTTATTTTAAAATATTTTCCTTTAATTTATTGACAAACTGAAAATTCTATGATAAAATATATAAAAATAATATTTTTAAATAAAATAAATTTCTAAGGAGATACGAAAATGCCTGAAATCAAGTATGAAGTTGTAGACAAAATTGGTATCGTAAGTGAAGGCAGCAACGGCTGGAACAAGGAGCTCAACCTTATCAGCTGGAATGACAGAGAGCCTGTTTACGATCTCCGTACCTGGTCTCCCGACCACGAAAAGATGGGCAAGGGCGTTACCATCACCGTTGCTGAGGCAAAGGTTCTTCGCGACATGCTCAACGCACTTAACCTTGACTAATTACTTAAAAAAGAAAGATACCGCAGCCACGCTGCGGTATCTTTTTTTGCCCAAAAGGCAAATTTTGTCCGTTGTTGACAACTCAAGTTTACATTATATAGGTTTTTACCGATTTTTACAGTCAAGTTTATTTGAAATGTTTAATGATTATTTATCGTTTTCGCTGAAAAATCTCGTGATAACCGCACGCAATATTTTGGTGGCAGAGGACTCGGCAGACCTTGATGCGTTAGCCTTTTTTAATATAGCTTCATAGTCATTTATTGCTAAATTTATGCCCTCAAGGGTTGGTGAAAAGATGTTTTTCACTATCCTCTCAAGCTCTACCCTACCGATCCTTCGCTCCAGGATGCTGTACGCAAAGGCAATGACTCCACCGTCGGAGGTATATCCCTTCAGAACGTTTTCGGCAAGCCTGTGATTCGGGCGCTCGCCAAACTGAAAATCAAGCATCCCATCCCCTTTGCTTTTGATCCTTATCATTCTCGTATGGGCAGTCTCGGGCAAAATCAACTCAATTCTGTATTCGATCTCACGGCAAGCATTCAAATATGCCTCACCGGCGGCACGGACCAAATAGCTCTCACCGCCAAGCATAATATAATTTTCTCTGTATCCGTACAAACCCACACCAATCTCTATATCCTTACCACCCTCCCGAAATATAAGAATGAGACTATCACCTCTGCGCAGGAGTGTTATTCTTTCTATGGAAGTATTAAGATTATTCTGCATTACCCTCAGTATCAGAGGCATCAGACTGACAGTGTTATCAACAACGCCATAGCTTCCGAGGATCCTAGTCCATCTGTTATCAAACTCACCCCTTGACCTTATTCCAAGTAAAAAGGCAAGTCCCCTGCTCTGCCGTAAGGGTCTTACCCACCTTCGACAGTCAAAAAAGCTCTCCTGCTTTCTCAAAAGGATCTTTATATCGCGATAAGACAGACTGTCCTTAAGCTCTCCGCCGAGATTTTTTCTTATGATCTCAAGAGCCGGGCTGTCCTGAAAGAACTCATCGTTTCCGCTCGTGATAACTGCGACAATGTCATTTCTCGGGCAGATCCAGACGTTCTGGCCCAGCATACCGTTAAAGAGTATTTCACCGCTTCCCCTACCCGTCCACAGGTGATAGCCGTAATCAAAGCTACCCTTTGACGGTGGGGTTTTCACGCTTGTAGCAACCGCCTCAGCGACCCATTTTTCGGATAATATCCGTTTTCCCTCAAAAACACCGCCGCGTAATATCATAACCCCAAGCTTTGCCCAGCTCTCAGCAGCCATATAAAGCCCCCAGCCGCCCTTTTCAGTCCCCTCGGGCCCCTTCTCCCACAGATAACTACCAATCCCGAGAGGAGCAAAAATCTCCTCATAGGCAAGATCGCCAAAAGATCTGCCGGTGACTCGCTCCGCTATCCTTGCAAGAATGTAACTGTTCATACTGTTGTATGCAAATTTCGTTCCGGGAGCGAACCTTACCGTCGCGCCAAAATATGCCCTTGTCCATTCGGTTTCGGTTATAGCTCCTGCCTCGGCAAAATCCACACCGCTTGTCATCGTCAGAAGATTTCCAATAGTGATCAAAGCCATCTTTTTATCCTTATACGGCATCTCGGGAAAAACATCAACTATCCTCATATCAAGGCTCAAAGCACCCCGATCCACAAGCCGTCCTATAATCATGCCGCAAACACTTTTTGCCATAGAGTGAGAGGTATGCCACTCACCTGTGCTGTACCCTTTTGCCGAGCATTCGCATATTACTCTGCCGTGGCATAGAACCATAAGGCTGTGAACGTTTGCCCTCGGCTCTTCCTCAAGCTCGCAGAGCATATTGTATATTCGCTTCGAGGATATGCCGCACTTTTCAGGCACGGTTCTTTTAAAATAAGCATCCTCCCTGCCACCGACCTCGGTTTTCTGCGGATAATACGGCACGACCGACATATCTCTTTTTCCGCCGAGAATCAATGATGCCACAAGATCAAGGGCTCGTCTCTTCCATTTTTCCATTATTCATTCCTCACACTTTCTACAATTATTATAGGAAGAATAAGCACAATTTATTTGTTTATTTATAGAAAAGGGGCTGTCTTTTTTCAAGACAGCCCAAAATGTTATTGATTATCTAAAAAGCGCGGCGGGGAAAATAAGATCTCCAATAAATCCAAACACAATACCAACGGCCAGCATTATTCCGAGGATTATCAGATTTTCCTTTGTTTTTTTGTTTAATCTGAAGAGAACGAGCAGACCAACGCCTGCATTGGAAAACAAACCTGCCATCATCGTACCTGCGGTAATGACGCCCTTGGTACAAAGGCTTGTTAACGCAACCGACACAGCGCAGTTAGGAATAAGACCGAACAGCGATGCGATAAGATGGCTTATAAACGGTCTGTCGTATAGGATCGTGCCAAGAGTCTCCTCACCAACGAAGAATACAAGCGCATTTACCATAAAGGTTACGACAAGAACGAAGATAGCAATAGTCAGAGTATGATGGATTGCAGCATAGATCATTCCCTTGTCACCGTGGCAATGATGCTCGTGATCGTGATGGTCGCAATCGTGATCCTTATGCTCGTGGCGGTGATCGTGATCGTGGTGATGATCATGATGATCATGGTGATGCTTATTGATATTCATCTCCTCGCGTCTGTGCTTTATAAGCTTGAGCACAAGATCTACACTAAGTCCGACGAGAATCGATACAACGGTCATATAAAGAACGACCAGAGCAATCGTACCAAACGAGAGCTGTGCCGACACGAGGATCGGGATCATCTCATCGGTTGTGGCAAGAAATACCGCTATAACAGTTCCCATCGACACGATGTGTCCTGCAAAGAAATTTGCTGCCGCGGCAGAGAATCCACACTGTGGAATAACACCGAGCGCACCGCCGGCTATAGGCGCAAAAACGCCTGCGCGCTTTAAAAATTCCTCGTCCTTGTCACCCGCCTTGTGATCGATAAACTCCATCAAAAGATAGGTGAGAAAGAGGAATGGAATCAGCTTTAACGTGTCGAGAAGACCGTGGAGGAATATTTCCTCAGCCCAATGGCAGCCTTCTGCGGCATGCGTATGTAATAAGAACATTTTCTTCTTCCTTTAATTTTATTTTCACCTTATATAATAAAACTTTTCGCTGAAAATGTCAAGAACTTTGGCGAAAATACGCGTATTGCAGACCGATATATTGCTTTTTAACGTCTAAAACAAATTCATTCGCATCAGAAATGTTTGGGATTGAAAAAACAAAATTTTTATGATATAATGCTATGTAGCTGAGATAAAACAAAAAACAGGAGGCAACCATGTTAGAAACTATCAAGAAAAATCTATGGAGCATTATCTGCTCTCTCTGGGCGCTGATCATAGCGCTATTTTGGTTTGCAATGCGCGTTATCTGGAGCGGAATCTCCAAGGTCGTATCCGAGTTTGTCGGAGCAGATGAGCCCAGCAGCTTCATTCTGAATCTCCCGCTTTACATAAGCATCTTCCTTTGGCTTGTGCTTGCGGCATCTGTTGCAAATCTCGTTTTCGTAAAGGATAAAAAATGGCCCAGGATCACCCTTACCGCGGTTCTTGGTGTATTTACGGTTGCTACCGTCGTTGTCGTGATAATGGGTGCTATTGATTACCTCTACTTCATCTTACCCAAGTTCTTCCTGTCATTGCTGGTC
The DNA here is from genome assembly GCA_045128515.1 of Eubacteriales bacterium. GTDB lineage: Bacteria > Bacillota > Clostridia > Oscillospirales > CAG-272 > UBA1740. The sequence continues at coordinate 41,873 of JBGVRO010000021.1, forward strand.
AGCCTTTGTATCGTTGGCTTTGCAATGCTTGTATTCTTCCCTCCCATCAAGAACTGTAAGCTCTGCACCGCACTGAAATGTACCCTGATCGGCATTGTAATCATAGCCTGTATATTCGGTGGCTACGGAGTTACTCTCGGCAGCAGATTCACATATGAGCCTGTCGTTTATGCCGTAGAGGATACCTATCAGATAGTTTTCAGCACCAATCACTCCGCAACCGCGTGGGTGGAGATCGACGGTGAGAAATACTACGACCTCTTTGCGGGCAGTATGAAATCCGAGGACACCGTTCACAAGATCGTTGTTCCCCAGGAAAAGCTTGACGGAGCAAAGAGCTATTCCATTCATGCAGAAAAGATGATCTACCGCGGTCCCTTCGGCGGCTTCAAGGGCAAGGAGATCAGCAAAAGCTATAATTTCCGTCCTGTAAATTCGGGCGACGGACTCGTTTACTATACCATTACCGATGCTCATCACGCACGCAAGGGCGCGGTTAAGTCTGCCCTGTCTGTAGAGAATCTCGACTTCCTCGTGATCCTTGGCGACTCGGTGGGTATGGTAGAGTATGAAAAGGACGTTCAGTTCTCAAATCTCATTGCTTTTGATGTTACCAAGGGTGAAGTTCCCGTCGTATATGCAAGAGGCAACCACGAGATCAAGGGCGATTACGCTGAGGATCTTCATAAATACGTTGGTAGTAAAAACGAAAGCTTCTACTATTGGTTCACTCTCTCCGACGTATACGGCATTACACTCGATCTTGGCGAGGACCACGACGGGGGCTGGTGGGAATATTACGGAACAGACAAGTTTGAGCTTTACCATAACGAACAGACCAAGTTCCTCGAGCAGCTTGTAGAGGAAAAAGCCTACGAAGGCTACAAATATACACTTGTTGCCTGCCATATTCCTATTCAGTTTGTTAACAGCCGCAAGGATCACGCCGAGGTTAAGGCGGCATGGACCGAGCTTCTTAACCAAATTGCTCCCGATCTTGCGGTCTACGGACATCAGCACGATCTTTACCCCTTCCTTGACGGACAGGAAACCATGTATAACTCCAAGAACAAGCTTATCTACAACAGTCAGTTCAAGGGCGTTGAGGGAAAGACCTACGGCGGTTATCTTACCGATTACACCTTTAACGGATTTATTGCAGGCAGACGCGGCACAACCCAGACCGATGACATTGGTGCTCTGAATCGCAAGGATCACGTTGGCTTTGCCGTAAGCGTTGACTTTACAGCCAATACACAGACCTGCTGGTACGTTAACTCCGCCGAAAACACCGTTCCCGTATTCAACCCCTTCGTCGAAGGTCCTGCACAGGAAAAGTTTGTGCTAGAATTGAAGTGATTTTAAAAGAAAACAAGGCCGTCGATACGTCCTTGCTCACGCCAAAGCCCCTTGTCGTAACAGACCGGGGGCTTTGTATTTTTACTCAAAATAAAGATTTTTATACAAAAATTACTATTCATAAATCCTTTCACCGACCGCATAATAAATAAAAAAGAAAGGATTACGGCAAAAATGACCGATACTATAAAGCTCCTGCGCGAATGCAACGCAGGAATTAAAATGGGCGAGGATGCCATAAAGCAGGTTCTTCCCCACGCACGCAACGATGAGCTGAAGCACACGCTTCAGGTCTGTAAAAACACTCACGCCTCTCTCGGCGACGAAACCCACGCACTTCTTTTGAGCCACGGAGCGAATACAAAAGACCCTCACCCGGTAGCAAGAAGAATGAGCAGTATGAAAATTTGTGCAAGCTTAATGGCCAAGGAAAGCGATTCTCAAATAGCAAACCTTATGACCGACGGCTGCGATATGGGAATAAAATCATTAACCAAGTACCTTAACAGATACAAAAACGCTGAAGATGAAGCAAAAAACATCGCAAAAAGATTGATCGCATCAGAAGAATATTTGGAAAGCAAAATGCGCCCATTCCTTTAATTTGCCTTTTCATGACGCATAATGTAAGGTTTAGTTTTCATTTTGCGGCATTTAAAATATAAAACAGATTGTTTGATCATCAAAACAAACGCAGACCTTTCAACCTCCGCCAATCCCCTTTTCACCCTCAAAAAATATATTAAAAAAATATTTTATAAAATTTCAAAAACCTCTTGACTTTTCGACAAACGGGTGATATAATATATTAGACTTTTCGGGAAGGCAACAGCTTTTCCGAGCACAAAAAGTCAAATATCTGGGTGTGGCGCAGTTGGTAGCGCGCTACCTTGGGGTGGTAGAGGCCGCAAGTTCAAGTCTTGTCACTCAGACCAAAAATCGGGAGTCGTAAGATTCCCGATTTTTCTTTATTTATCTCACAAAATCTCTTGAAATCTCGCGTTTTCGCAATATAATCAATGGGCTTGTTCTTCCCTGCTTAGAGGGTTGAACAAGCCCATTTTTCGCCTTTGACCACATGTTTGACCACTTGCGGAGATTTTTGCACTATTCTCGGCTATAAAAAGTGCAAAATTTGCACCTTCGTTTTCACGCGAAGGTGCAAATTTTATTCTTCCGTTTTAGTTTTTTCGTATTCTTGCATAACCATTCTCATCGCATTTAAAAACGGACGGAAACCACTAAAATCGATAGTTTTATAGTTCGCCAGCACATGACTTGAAAAGTGATCTTTACCGAAGAATTTTGTGTTGTCGAATTTGGGATCCAGTGATAATGTTTTACCACCCAACTCAATTCCTCTCGTTTCCTCGGTAAACATGTGCTCTATTTCGCTCTCAGTTTTTCCTTCAGCTAATGGATTAGTAAGAAGAAACAGGTTACCTGGAGACGTAAGTCTAAGGAATAACTGCCTGCTCAACTGTGTTCTCTGAGCATCGTCAAACTTTGCATGGTTCGCAAACTTGTACAACGGCTTTCTACTGTTAGTTATCTCATTGTCATACACAAAGATGACGGGATGCTTTGGTACTCGCTGTGTAATCCTCAAAAAATAATCCAGATAGTTTATCCGATTATCTTTTCCATGCGAAGAGAAGTGATTATACATATATGTAAGCGAATCGGCACCATCAAGCGATAAATCAAATAAATACTTGAAACGTTTAGATCGCTTAAAGAAATTCACCTTGTAAACAAATTTCCCTTTCGAATCTTTCTCTACCAATTCTGGATACTCGGCATATAGACTTCTCAACGCTGCCTTAATATATCTTACATCTGTTTTACCTTCAGTTACTATAAGTGGCTTTTCACAATCGAAGAAATAACGGTAAAACAAAAACTGTTTATACTGCCTTTCGCGACCGTTTAATTCAAATGCGTTATGCTTTCCAGCAGAGTCGCAAATATTGTTGTACTTTTCTATCTGATCAATAAAAGCAAATCTTCCTTCGAGTTGCCTTGCATTCCCTTCAACACCATCCACCAAATATGAGCCGTTAGTATATAACGAATGTGCCATAGCACGAACTTTTCGGCAGTACGCGCGGTCAACACTAATCTTCTTATTGACAACGAGACCGGTAACAACTTGCTTCGAGTCACGATATGAAATACGAGTTTTCTTCTCGTTTATCGAAAATCCTGCCTTTTTTACCTTCTTTTCCAACTCCGTATAAAACAAATCCATTTTCTCAAGAAACGTCTTATCGTTAGTAGAAAAAGTTATATCGTCCGCATAACGCGTGTAATCCAATCGATATCTTTTTGCCAACGACAAAAGATGCATATCTAGTACTTGGCAAATTAGATTCGTGATAATAGGTGAGGTAGGCGCGCCTTGCGGAAGTTTCCCCTGATAACAAGCCAATTGTGCTATCGTAACAGCAGCTCCGTGAGGTAAGTTGAAATACTTATTCTTTTCAAAGAAGCCGCACACTCTGCCAATGTGAATGCTATCAAAAAAGTCTTTTAAATCCACATTTAAAACAAACCTTTTATTACGATGAATTTTAGCGTTTGTAATAATGCTTTTCCCTTTTTCGAAAGCATGAGATATATTCGGCTTGATTCCTAATTCCTCATAAACCGATTTTTGGTGTTCCCACAGAGCATCAGCCAACTGTCGCTGCACGGCTTTCAGATCCCCAGTAGGAGCGCATATGCGCCTAGAATCTCCTGATTTTTTGGGAATATCAAATTCTGTGTAGTATGAATCCACACCTCTTTTGAAAAGAATATAAGCCAACTTCGAAGGAGGAATATGCAAATAATCAGCTAAATCGCTTCTTGACTTGATGCTATTAAATGCTGTCATTTTTACCTCCCTATAAGAAAAAGGGCGCATGGCAACTCATTAAGCAAACGACGACGCGTATACAGGTTTTCAGAGGATTGCACGACGAAGCAAATGCCCCCGAACATTTTTGTCAACACTTGCGAAACACAAGCACAAAATCTTGCCATGCGCTTGTAATAATTATATCATAAAATTCGTCATTTTTCAAGCCTTTTATATGAACACGGCGACGGATTTCTCCGCCGCCTTATTCTTTGTTTATTGCTCCCCGTTTCTTTGGGAGCGGAGTTGGTTTTTATCCATTGCCAAATACATCTTCGCATAAGCAGTCTAGGCACACCTCGTCAGCGTTGAATTTTGCCAATGCTTCTTCTTTTGTAGCATACTCTTTTTCTTTCATATATAGGTTACTGCAAACCACATATGTTTCTACGTCCTTTGTGGAGCTCAATACTCCAGGATGCCCCCAAAATCCGTCCGAAAGTGCTATCCACTCTTCTTCAAGTCGATTAATATCAGCGCAGGTACGGAGTCCTATCACAGCGGCTTTTATTACCCTTAAGTATTGCTCCTCGTATTTTATAAGAGCCATTTTTACAACGGCAGAATCTATTTCTATATATTGAGGATAATACCATACATTCAAGAACTCCCAAGCGGCGTGATCTAGCTTTACCTCTCCTTCCGCAATCAACTCAACATTCTCAATAAGCTTTTGTTGTATGTATGCAACTTCATGTGTGGCATCGGTTTCTCCTGATAAGTATCTTTTGAAAGCGTTTCTTATCATACAAGCTTGCTCGCTTCTTCCTATGTTTTCAACAAACACCTTTATGTCATTTAGTGTGCCGAAATACATCTTATGATTTGAACAAGAACTCGGCAAGAAATAATTGTTTAATCGTACTCCGTAAAAATCCTTTTTGACCATATACATCTCCATACTATTTCAAGCTTTCCAACATCAATTTCGCTCCAAGCTTGAATGCATACACGAATATCGCCTTTTCCGCGAGGCTCATGTATTCGCTCCAGCAGTCGTGGAATTTCTCGAAGATTTCTTTTTGTTCCTCCGTGAAGCTTTTCTCTAAGTCCTCGTGATGCCGAGCCATATAGTTGAGCAGCTCCTTCATTTCCGGCGAGTTGGTTCGGCTATCCTCGTGCGGTATGATGTTGCCGTGCCACAATTCTTCAATTGTTCCCTTCATCGCTGTCCTCCATAATAGCAAAGGACGACTCATCGCCGACTTGGCTCGGCTTTGAATCGTCCTCAGTTATTCTTAATGCTTCTTCGATGATATGTGCCGTAACGAGCTTCCCTATCCAATCCGCGAGCTCCAAGGTGCTTATGTTTTTACCACGGCACTTTTCAAGATCTTTAATGACCGCTTTGAGCACCTTATCGCTCGCTTTTGGATACATGTTTTTCAATGCTTGCAGTATCATTTTGTTACCTCCTGTTCTTTGGTAACACCAACAATACCACAAAAAGAGGAGAAAGTCCAGCGTTTTAAGCAATTAATTTTTTTATTTCTTCTATTTGACCGGGATATTTATTGCTGATGAACTCTACGACCGTCTTACACGTTTCTATCAGCATCTCATCGGTATATCCTCTCTCTTCTCTCAAACCTCCGTGTGACTGATCTTCAATTAGAGAATACAAAAATCCGCACTCTTTCAAAATTTCGTCATTCAGCAAATAATCATCAAACTTTCCTACCGAGCCTTCAAATCGATAAATGGTTTCCAGTATGTGTCTTATCGAATTCGGCAATGTATGCGATGGTTTAATAGACATTTGCGCTGCTTGATAAATATCTTTCAAATTTGCCATATAAGGCATTATGTATTGATCTTTGAAATTATCAAACTTACCGTTAGAAAAAATGTATTTTTGTTGGGCAACATTATTTCTGACCAATATGCTCATGAACTCCATGTTGTGAGTCAGAACTATGAATCTAACTTTTGTTATCTTTTCATTCTTTTTGATATTCCTAATTACTTGTGCAACATTGTATACGTAATTGAAGTCCATACTGGATACGGGATCGTCGATAATCAGTAGGAGTCTGTCATAATCCGCATCCTTGCTTACGATACCGTGAATATTAGCCAAATAGAAACAGAATGCCAGTATGCTCTTCTCACCATCACTCATAACGTTATCAGTATCGTTGATAAGAACTTTGTCCTGGAATTTTATACAGAATTTTTCCTCATCAAATTCGTACTTGTCCTTAAAGAAAATACCCAAATATCTTTTTAGTTCTGAAATTAGAGTCTTTCTCTTGTCTATCTTGGCTTGTCCTTCCTTCTCCTCGATCTCCTTTGTTAGATTCTGCTCTTTTAACAGCAAAGCATCCAACTCTGTGAATCGATCTTTCAACGAATTAACCAACTCATTAAATTTGGCGTTACACAACGATTTTCTAAGCGTCAACCGCTCAGTTGAAATATTGTTTTTGTTGCTATTCAATGCGTCAATTTTGCGCTTGTTTGACTTTAATGTTTCCTCAAAATATTTTACAAATCTTGCAACTATCTTTTGTTCTTGACATATATCGTAACAGCCGGAACTTATGTCTTTTTTCTTATCTGAAAGTTTAGCAACAATAGACTGCACAGCACCTTCCAAGGCGTCCACTTCAAAATCTTCCAGATTCACATCGTCAAAAGAAGGAAAATAAACTTTTACTTCATTAAATCTGTTCTTGGTTCCTTCGTTTTTTGATATAAATGCAGCAATGTTGTTTAAATACTCCTGCAACCACGTTGTTAAAGTACCGATTTTTTTAATCGTTTTCGCTTCGACATCTGATAAAAACTTATTGTAGTCATCTATCAGATCCAAAGCCTCTTGCGAATATTTTTGACCGCAAAACGGACACTTCTCTCCATTTGATAAACTGGTTCCCGTCTCAATGAAGCTCTGTTTTTCTCTAACTTCACTTTTAAACGACTCCGCTAAATTACTCAATGAAAATTCGGTTTTTAACAGCTTATCTATTTCTTCAATTTTTTCCAGCATGTTTCCTACCACAGGAGAGAGTGGACAAACTATGTCTGGAATATTGTCTGGCATTGATTTTAAAGCATTATACTTTTCGAGGATGCTATCATAGGCTCTAATTTCCGATGTGAGCACATTGGATTTAATCAGATCGAAGGTAAGGCGCGTAAATTCCTTTGTGTTAGATTGAATTCCCTTTGATCTAAGTTCATTCTGTGCCTTTTTAATTTCCTCATTTATGGCTTCAGTTTTTCTTTTTTTCTCTTCAACAATATCTTTTAACTGTTCTTTTTCTTTGCTTAAATCAATATTAACCTTTCCCAAGATAAATCCACTGACCTTATCTTCCGGCTTATATCTAACAGACTCAAGATTTTCTTTTACGTATTCACTATTAAATACATGCAAAATCAATCCGGTATCGTCATCTACAATCGGAAGTTTATCCGCATCAAAAGTTGCTTTCAACTCTTTTTTCGTGTTTCCGTCTGCAGTGATACACATACGCATACTACCTTGCTTTTCACCAAAGCGAATCATTGCATTTGATTTTGATATAAGCTCAGCAGTTTTATTATCATCCGTTTTATCAAGGGAATACAAATCAGTTACTCTTTTGAAAGATTTACTGATAAAGCTTTTTCCTGATCCATTATTAGCATAAATCGCCATGTTTATTGATTTCATTCTTTCATCAAACACCGAATTAGCGTGTGGACCTATTCCCTGAAAAGACATTTCTAATCTAAAGTCTGCCATGTTATCCTCCAATGATTCTAATTGAACTACCGCCGCTCTTTTCTTTGGTTACAACAATCTGCTTGTCAATACGCTCCTTCAACTCGGTAACGTGCGAGATAATACCAACAAGACGGTTGCCTTCTGTAAGGTTCTGCAAAGCTCGCATTGCCTGATCCAACGATTCGTCATCAAGAGAACCAAAACCTTCATCGACAAACATCGTGTCGAGTTTAACACCACCTGCAGAAGATTGGATTTCATCGGACAGTCCGAGAGCAAGAGACAAGGATGCCTTGAAAGATTCACCACCAGAAAGAGTTTTGACACTTCTTTCCGTTCCGTTGTAGTGATCTATAACATCAAGCTCCAAACCGCTTTGGCTACGATTGTTCTCTGCTTCCTTACGGCGTTTTAATTCATATTGACCGCCGGACATCACCATAAATCTCGTATTTGCACGTGCAATAATTCGATCAAAATAGGTCATTTGGATATACGTTTCCAACATAACCTTCTCCTTGCCGCTGATGTTTCCATTGGCGGTATTAGAAAGAGATTTCACCCATGACCATTTTGCTTCAACGGCTAATACTTCTGCGGATTTTGCTCGAATTTCTTTTTCCGCAGATTCATTTGCGAATTTTCTGGCATTAATGATCTTTTTCTTTTTATCGATTTCGCCATTTCGCTCTTTAAGTTCTTGCTGCTTTGCTTTTACCGAATCTTCGTCAATTTCTTTTGCCTCTGCGAGCACTTTGTTTGCTTCTTCAATTGCGGACTTGAAGCCGGCAATCTTTTCGTTCTGCGATTTCAACGCATCGTCTGCCGCCTTGTAAGCATCTTCAAGTTTTTTCTGTTCTCCTTGAAGTGCCTTCTTGACTTCTTTTGCTTTCTTCTCGCTTTCGTATTTGAGTTTTTCGACAAGCTCATCTATGCGTGTTTTTAAGGATAGCAATGTAGCATTATTTCCGGATAATGTTTTATCATTTTCACTTATCGAATTAATTAAATCGTCGCGCTCCTTATTCTTTTTCGGAAGCAATTCGTCAATTTCATTTCTACGATCTATCTTCTTCTGCTGCTCGTCGATTGCATTCTGCACTTCCTCTAGGACCGTAGCGATCTCTGCGATTTTATCTTTGATCAATTCATCAGCATCGTCTATCTTTACATTGCCAAACATCTCATTGAGCATTAGCAGAGCAGAATCTCGTTTTTCATCTGCTTGTCCTTTGGTTTTTGCAGCCTTTTCGCTCGCGCTCTGCGCTTCTTTTTGGGCCTCTTCGTATGTAGATTTGCTTTCGTCGAGTTGCTCTTTTGTTGGCGCATTTTCGGCTTTCACAGCCTTTATAGGATGGTTTGTTGATCCGCAAACGGGACAAGGAGTTCCTTCGACAAGGGTTTCCGCTATAATACCGGCTTGCTCATCAAGATACAACTTAAAGAGCCTTTGGTATTCTTTATCCTTAAACTGAACATCTTCTGCCAGTTTGGAATATGTCTCTTGATCTTTCTTTAATTGTTTTTCAAGCTTTTCAAGAGTTTTCAATTCCTTAGATATATCCTTAACCGCTTTTCGTTTATCTTCTTCCTTTTGCTTTTTCGCCTCTAATTCCGACTTATCCTTGTCTGCTTTTTCAAGTGTTTTTCTCTCATCCGAAAGAGCTTCCAACTCTTTTTTTATGGATTCAAGTTTTTCTTTTTGCTTAGTCAGATCTTCAGACAACTTGTCCGTTGTTTTTTGAAGCGTATCCTTTTCCTTAATCTTAGCATCTAATTCTTGATATTCAGGAATCTCTGCTTCAATAGCTGCGATTTGATTTCTGATAGCTTCAACTTTGGACTTGTTTGCTTCCTCGAATTTGAGATTAGCTTTCAATATCTCCAAATCTGCCGTTGCTCCTTCCAGGTCGGACTTGGATTTTTCAAGCGACTTTCTTGCCTTGCTCCAAGTTTCGTGATTGGTTAAAGTAGCCGTGATTTCCTCTAAGAATTTGCCGATATTCTTCTGCTCATCATCAAGCTTTTCTTCCTCTTCCTTATCTTTTGCAATAAGTGTTGAAAGAAGCTCCAACGTTTCATCGGTCGAACACATTCCTAATTTGGCATTTCTAACTTTAATTGACAAAACATCGTCTTCATCACACACAATACCGTTTATATACTGACGGATGCTTGCGGATATCGTTTCATATTCTTTGCCTAATTTTCCAGATTCGTTCTTCAATCTCTCTTGAAGAACATAATAACAGCGAGTGCGGAATATTTTCTGAAATATTTTCTTGCGGTCGTCAGTCGAAGCCAATAATAGCTTTAAGAAATCGCCCTGAGCAATCATCGCAATTTGCGTGAATTGATTACGATCAATTCCCATTATTTCTTCAACTGCACGATCGACCTCGCGAAGCTTAGTAACCACTCTACCATCCGGATAATGCAATTCTGCATTGGCCTTCTCAGTTGTAAAACCTTCCCCTCTCGTCTTGGGACGCTCATATTCCGGATTTCGTTTTATGTAATATTCTTTTCCGGCATATACAAACGTCAATTCAACTTCAGTAGGAGTATCTGCACTTGCATATTTAGATCGGAACATCGTAGATTCGCGATTATCTCCGCTCGCTTCTCCATACAAGGCGAACGTGATAGCATCAAATATTGTAGTTTTTCCTGCTCCGGTATCTCCAGTGATAAGGTAAAGTCCACTTGTTCCTAACTTATCAAGTTCAAGCACAGTTTTGGACGCATAAGGGCCGAATGCAGACATTGTTAGTTTTATCGGTCTCATTTTTCATCCTCCCATACTTGCTCTATTAAATCTTCCACAAATGCCTTCTGCACATCGCTCATCGGTTGATTATTTTGAAGCTCATAAAAATCAGAAAATAGCTCGATGGGTGTTTTTGTTTCAACATCTACAGCGCCATCCACCTGAGACACACTTCTCGTGCGCTTATTATCATAATCAAGCTTCATTAGGTTGTGATAAACTGTCCTAAGCTTTCCGATTGCATCAACGATATCTTCCTCATCGGTCAGCGTAATATGTATATAATCCTCTTGATATGATGTGTTTTCATAGAAGCTTTTTAGCATAATTTCATTGTATCTGCCCTTAATTTCAACCATATCACGCATAGGCACAAGTGAAACTGTTTTCACGGAAAGTTTTCCCTTTTCCTCAAGTTCAACAACAGTTATAGACTTATTGTCTTTTGCCTCAGAGAACGAATATTTAAGAGGTGTTCCGCAATATCTCACTCTCTCAGAGGTGCAATTCTGTGGGCTGTGAATATGTCCAAGCGCCACGTAATCGAAGCTGTCAAAAACAGACACATCAACGTTATCGGAACCGCCAACGGAAACATCCTCAGAGTCCGATCGCATTGCCCCAGTAACAAACTGATGTGTGATTAGAATATTTCTCTCACTTTGATTTACGTTCATTTCAGCTATTGCAACACGCAGCGCATCGGTATAGCTTTCAATGCTTTCATCAGAGAATCTCTTAACATGTGCCGGTTTCACAAACGGAAGCATATATACATTTATAGCTCCATGCTCATCTTCCATGGCAAAAGGTTCGATCTGTCCGTTATACACTTGAGAAATATGTATTCCACTCTGATCCATCAGGCGAGATCCAAAAGACATTCTTTCGGGAGAATCATGGTTGCCGCTGATAACAAAAACCTGCAAATTTCTTTTTGCAAGTCGCGTCAAAAAATCGTCGAACATTTGCACAGCTTCAGCCGACGGAATTGATTTGTCATATACATCACCTGCGATGATGACGCCAAAAGGCTTTTCATCATCAATAATGTTTATTATTTTCGTTAAAATATACTCCTGATCCTCAAGCATAGAGTATTCGTTTACTCGTTTGCCAAGATGAAGGTCTGAAAGATGTACAAACTTCATAGCTATCCTCTTTCTAAATTAATACTCCATTACAGTGATCCACCTCGTGCTGAATAATCTGCGCAGTCCAGCCGGTGAAGTTTTTCGTGCGTGTTTGCATTTCCAATGTCTGATACTGCACCTTGATAGTCTTATAGCGCTTACACTTACGGGGACCGCCAAGAAGCGACAGACAGCCTTCCTCGGTATCATAGGCGCCCTCCTTCTTGATGATCTCGGGATTGAGCATCACGGTATATGTAGGAGTTCGTCCGCTCTCGTCAAGAAAGGCGATGATGCGTTTGCGCACGCCGATCATATTCGCCGCCATGCCGACACAGCTTTCTCTGTGCGCCATCAGCGTATCAAGCAAGTCCTGTGCGACCCGCAAATCCTCTTTCGTTGCGATCTCCGACTTCCCTGCGAGGAAGATGGGATCGTGCATCAGTTCTTTGATCATTTCAATTCTCCGTATGTTTATTCTACTCCCTGCATCCCCATCAAGTCGCGCAGATCGCTAAAACTCTTGGCATACTGTGCCTGAGAGATCGCGCCATTTTGCAGGAAGATATCAAGCAACTTCTTCTGTTGACGGAACAGCCCGACCTTCTGCCAACGCTCCTTGGTCATAAGATTCGAGTGCCCCGTGCGGATCTCGCCGAGCAACGACACTTCAATTCCTTCGGTCTTTCGCTGATAGACGAATCCCAGCTTTACCTGCACGCGACGGGATTTATCGTTGCCGTCGTAATAGCCACACCAAATGCGGTTCATTTTGAGATCCTCAAAAGCATAGCGGAGCATCTCGCGCGCGGCTTCGGGAATGAGTCCCTGCCCCCAAAAGGGTTTGCCGATCCAGTAGCCGAGCTCGTATTCATCATCCTCCTCGGCAAGGTCGTTGCGGTGAAAGCCGATACTGCCGATGGGCTTGCCGTTCTCCTTGAGGCATACAGCAAATATATCGGGTGCGGACAGCACCGCGCGAATGATCCCGTGGCTGTTCTCCACACTTGTGTGTGGCGGCCATCCTGCAGGTGGGCCTACTTCGCGATCGCTGGCGTATTTATATAGTTCTTCTGCATCATCCTCGCGCCATGGGCGGAGAATGAGGCGTTCTGTTTCAAGTATCATGTTTTTTCTCCGAATATGTATCGTATACCTCGTGTATCGCCGCGACCGTTGCGACGGCGCATACGATGGGCAAGGTGTGGGTCAAATCAACAAAGCTTATCGTCACAGGCAGAAGGAACAGTAATAGTCCCGTTATCTTATTCAGAACGGTATGAGGGGATATGAATTTTTTCGTGCGAACGAATCCCCAAACCGCGTTTCCAAGTTTGATCATAGCGATAATGCCGATCCATATCCAAAGCCACACGGGGATATGAAGATGCGGAACGAATTTGATCAAAGCCACGGTCATAAACACGAAATCCGAAAGCGTATCCAGCCTTGCGCCGAATTCACTTGCACTGTTTGTCCTTCTTGCCACTGTGCCATCTATCATATCGCTGAATCCGCAAAGCAGATAGAGCGCGTAAAACCACGCTGATGTCAGCGGTATCAACAGGATAGGCAGACTCAATACAATGCGCGAGCCCGTGATGATGTTTGCGATGTGTTTTTTCATAAATCAGTTGCCATCAAAAGTTGATTAACCTTTTTATTTCACAATCTCATATTCCCAATCGATGATACCGCCGAACTCCTTGACGTTGGTATATCCGAGTTTAACAAGCTCCTCGGCTGCGATTTTACTTCTTCTACCACTTCGGCAATAGACGAGAATCAACTGATTCTTATCGGGAAGCTCCTTTTCAGCGCGGTCTGCAATCTCATATTCGGGAATCAGTATTGCTCCGGGGATATGCCCCTCATCGTATTCCTCTTGCGTTCTCGCATCGATGATAATATATCCGCTCTCGCTATCCATCAATGCCTTGGCTTCCGCTCCGCTGATCTGATCATAGGTCGCAGAACCGTCGTCCGAGCATCCAACGCATCCAAACGGCAATGTGAACGTTAGAAAAGCAATCAAAAAACGTTTATTTATTTTCAACATATATCCTTATCCCTTCTGCCGCAAATTCTGCGGTGCCCTCTCCGTATTTGTCGATGTTTTTCTTGAACCGCTCATCAGCAACGTACATCTTTCCAAGACCTGCGAGAATCTCGTCTGTGCAGGTGTAGTAGTTGGCGGTGATGTGCATCTGAAGCTTGGCAACAAGCGCCTGTGCTTCGACAGAATCGGCACTCATGCCACGCCCCTTGCACGCGGCGAACTCGGCAAAGATCGCCATCAGACCATCGTTTGCCTCTGCCCACTTTTCTTTTGTGTAATTCTTTGTTTTCTGCTCATGTTCGCGATAGGCAGCGGTGTTGCCCCAACAAGAGCGAACTTCGGTTTTGTAGTTGCTCATTTTTGTTTTCAAAACTCCTTGATATACGTTTTGTCACTTTGAGAAGAAGTTCGCATATCCTTCAAATTCTTGTTTTCGTTGTTCAGGTGATATATATAAGGGGCTTACATAGTGATTGTTTTTTAGCCACTCAGTGTAATCACATATTGTATTTTTAATTATGTTGATGGCATATTCGATACCATACATAACAATTATAAAATAAGCTTGTCCTTGAGATGTAAATAGAAAATCAAATTCATAATTAATGTGAGTCGTAAGATCTCCGTGATACGCTTCGTTACGTGCATAAATTCTACGAGCATTGTACTCCCAAATGTAATTTCCACCGTAACGAACATATTCCCGAATCATCTTAAATGCCTCATCATCAATAATGTAATCTATTACATTCATATCATCAAGACACTTATATGCAAAAGCCTCCACAGCCATTTTGGCTAGCAGTCGAGACAAATTATAATCGGGTTTTATAAGTAATTCATCTGTTCTTTTGAGGTATTTTTGATATTTAAATACAGCTTGCTCTACTTCTTCCTCGGGTTTATCTTCGTGCGACATAACAAGATGTAAATCTTGAGAAATTTGCATTATGTTTTTAGTTGGCAAATCGGCAAATCTATTTACCACTTTTCCATCTCTATTATGTATCTCAAGCTCTTGTCTTAGTTGAAGAACCGCTTCTGAATTAAGAAATGGCGCCTCAATTTTACGTGCAAAATAATTATTGCATTTGTCGCATACGATACCTTTGGGTAAAACCGAAATAGAATTGCCGAACGATGCCGGAACAATATGTTCTACGCTTTTTGACGAAGAGGAATCATTCCCACAAAAAATACATCTCATAATCAAACATATACAAATGATTGAGGAGCTGCTTTAACTCCGTAATCCATTAATGTTTTTGGTGTATCATATACTTTGATTTCGCCTAATTTATATGCAAAAGCCACCGTTCTGTTGTTGAAATATTTATCAAAGAAAGCTTTGCTGATTCCCGATTCATTCTTTGTCTGTTCCCAAAGTTCCTCGGGGGGAAGTTCCAACACATCAACAATTTCAGCTTCTGCAACAATTCGTTTGATGGGTGTCGTTTCATAAATTATTATAGATGAGATATCTTGTTTAGCCGCTATTTTGCGGTATTCATATTTCTTTATCCCTGCAATGATGTTTTGAACATGTTCGGGATTTATGGATATAAGTATTTTCCTTTTCATTACACTTATACCTCCATTCCTAATCTGTATATAATTTCAAATTGTTCTTTAGATATCTGATTAAAGGGACGCGGTCCAGAAGTTTTTCCCACTATTCCATATGCTCGCAATTGATCCAAAGTTACTTTTGTCGTAAACGGCATATAATCGAGAAGTTTAATAACAATCGGGCGAGTCTTATGCATTTCCCGGATTTCTTCTTCGGTAAACACAGAACGGTTTTTGCATATGCTTACACATTCATCAGCCGTTTCTGTTTTGATTATGCTTTCTATAATGGCAATGCCGGTTACAACAGAAGAATACTTTTTATAGCCTTGATCCGCTATTCTGTATATCACAAACAAATCACCAGGATTAGCGTGCGCATCATAAGAACCGGAAAGATAGATTTTTTCCAAGGCATATCGATGAGCCTTTTTATCTTCATACAGATGCATATCCTCGTTTTTTAATATCATATCGGGGAATAGGTCTGTATGATACTGGGCATATATCGGCAGAAAATAACAATCGGGTGCAGATTTGAGAAGCGGATAGTTGAATTTGGGACTTTCATTAGAATCGTATGCTTCCATTGTTTTTACAAGAACAAGTTCGCCATTCGGCTTATATCCATGTTTACGGAATCCCCACTCTTCCATTAATGTCTTCAAACGTTTGACACCATCGCGCTTATTTTCAAACAGAGTAACATAAATTTCATCAACGTTTCGGCTTCTTGCATTGTCAAAAATTATTTTCAAGAAACGCTCACCTAGACGGAATCCTGTTTGCTCAATTTTAAATGTTCCTACCTTCATTCTACGCTTTGGCGCAAGTGGTGGTGTTACTTTTAAATAATCTGGTTCAACCTCATACTCGTCTTTGAGATATAAAAAGCCTTGCAGCATCCCAGATTCGTTTTTGAAAATATACGCCTTTTCTTTGTTGCGAGCTTTTTTCTTGAACCAGTTATCAAAAGCAACCCCTTCGTAATCCTCTCTCAACGTATCGAAAAACGTTGAACTTAAGTCTATATCGCCAAATTCGCTTAATGTAACTGCCAACATTTTATATTCGATGTTTTGGGGATCACAGGTTTCAAACCATGACAAAAGTTCCGCTGATGTAAGAACTCTATCACGTATGTATAACTCCTGTGCCTTTCTCAAGATAAGGTTATCATCCGTTAGAAGTATGCCGACATTACCGTCATACACCTCGCGCAATAAAGTATTGTCAATAATTCCGTTTGGATCTTTGGGATACTTAGAAATTACTGCTTCAAAATAATCATCCGATTGATGTGTAAAAGTAGGCAAGGAGTTATATGACTTAAGTTTTGTCAACATATTGTTTTTGATTACTTCATCACGGTGCGTAGATAGTTCCTCTTCAGAGCACTTATGAACGAAAATTTCAGAGCCTTTTTTCGCAAACCAATTAAACAAACTGGCTATTTCGAAGGTTGCATTGTTGCTGCTTTCTCTTTTGATTATGATATTGGTGTCTATGAGTATACTGGATTTTAAGATGTCCGTTTTGAGCGGCTCAATTTCGTAAACTATGATACCATAAGCATCGACTTCAACTTTTGGATAAAACTTATAGCACTCTCTCAACGCCTCATCAATCGTAGAATATAAATTCTGAAAATCTTGTTGCCAATTATCTGCTAAAGCTTCTCTCCAGCCTGGAAAAACTTTGATACCTTTTACGGTGGTTTTTACGAATACCGACTTATTTTGATTAGAAACCAAAACAAGGGTATCCCCCACTTTCACTTGAGTTCTTTCAGGAGATGCTAATCTATATTCGTGTTTTTTGTTCCCAGCATTGATTTCACCAATGAATTTTTCTCTAATTTTTAAGTAATATGTTTTCATGTTTTCCTTTTTTTATATGAATACATTTGATATATTTTTTAATATTTCCTTATCTGCTGGGCAGAACTCGTAGTTAGGTATTTTGCTCGGCGCGATCCACCTAATATCGTTATGCTCCAACTTCTGCGGTTCGCCTTCAGCAATTGTGGCATTGAACAATGTCAGATGCACGGTTATGTCTGGATATTCATGAATCACATCCATGAACACGTCACCGACAGAAAGAAGAATATTTAATTCTTCCTTGCACTCTCTGATGAGCGCCTGCTCTTTTGTTTCGCCTGACTCCACCTTGCCACCGACAAACTCCCAAAGGAGTCCTCTCGCTTTGTGTGCCGGTCGTTGGCAGATCATAAACTTATCGCCCTGCCAAATGAGAGCGGCTACTACTTCGGTCATATTCCTATCTCCATCAGATCCATTGCTTCTTGCTCGAGTTTGCAGTTGTGCTCAAGCATAAACTCAATGGTCTCTCCGAATTCCGTGTCTACTAAAGCGGCAAGACGTTTCTTATCGTTTTCCGTAAGCCTTTTAGTGTATTGTAGATTAGCTTTCAATGTTTTTACATCCATGCCGTATGGAACAAATGCGATGCCGGTTTTATTTCGGAGATGCTGAAGAATGTAAAAACCTCCTGCATCAATATCGCCAAAATGCAAGTATTGCTTGTCCGGGTTTTGCTCATAAACCTTTTTGATAAAGTTTCGTCTGCTCGTATTGTGATAACCGCCGAGATATATTGCAAAAGAATTATCACATTTGAATGCGTTAAAGGTGGTCAGATTTTCTATCGTAACAACAACGTCACCAAGCACAGTGATATCATCCACGTTTTTAAGCATCTCCGAAGATATTGCCATATCTCCGCATATCTGCGAAAAGTCAATTTGCTGACCACAAACAGTCAGTTTTCCTTTCCCCTTAAAGTAAACATGCCCGGGATTTTTTATTATATTCAGATCCGCTAAAAGTGTTTCTCTGTTTGGAAAATCTCCATACTCATAGAGAAGTGATACCACCTTTGAACGTACCTTTTCAAAAGCTTTGGAATCTCCTAAGACTTGAATAGAAAAGTCGCGTTCAAATGTCTCGCATTTAACTTCAGTTATTTTGGATATAACCTTGAGTATTGACTCATACACGCCAAGATCATCATCAAAAAATTCTACCGACTTGTTCGCTGCAAGCCTCTCCAGCTGGCGGTTGCAATAGCTATATAAAATGATATTGTCGTCCTTATAGAGGTTCAATAACCTTTTTAGATCACTGACGGTATCACTTTTGGGAGTACGCCCTAGGTATTCGTATACCTTCTCGATCGCCTCTACGATAAGCGTAATACTTTGAACAACTCCGTTTTTCATCTTTTTAGCTGTTACAAAGCCTTGTACCACTAAAGTATTGACAGCTTCATTTATAGTGCAAAAAAGCTCGTATTCAGAATCATCCTTGTACTTAGGAAACATCTGAGCCACTTTGCATGTAAAGCTTTGATTCACTTGGTTTGTTCCAATAAAGCTCTTGCTGCCTTCGTATTTATCAAGAAGGACATTCAATATTTGCTTTTCGTATTTTGTCATAGGTCATACTCCTCAACAATGCTTGAATATCCGTTTCGATATGTAACCAATACGGTATCAACATACTCTCCGATTGTTTCGATTTTTGCAGGCGGCGTCGCAAGAATAATTTGGAAATTTTGCGAGCGCAAGAACTTCATCATGTTTTCAATACGATCAACATCCATCTTGTCGAATGCTTCGTCGAGCATAATG
>JBGVRO010000022.1:0-57571 GCA_045128515.1 Eubacteriales bacterium
CGGCGGACTTAACGACGCAGGTGCAGAGATCGGTCATACCGTTATCGTTGCAGGCGGCAGACAGTGCTCCTGCGGTAGACGTGGTTGCTGGGAGGCATATTCCTCTGCATCTGCTCTTACCGATATTACAAAGGCAAAAATGCGTGAGCTTAAGATCAAGGGTATTCCCTCTCTGCTCTTCGACTGTGCAGACCGTGAGGGTAAGGTAAGTGCAAGAACTGCATTTACTGCAAAATACCGCGGCGACGCTCACGGTGAGGCTATTGTAAACGAGTACATATTCAATCTTGCTGTTGGTATCACAAACCTTATCAACACCTTCCAGCCCGAGATCATTTGTATCGGCGGCGGTGTTTCGGGTGAAAAGGAAAGGCTTGTTGAGCCCCTCTCTATCATCGTAGCAAGCGAGCAGTATACAAGAAACAACGAGAAAAAGACACAGATCAAGGTTGCATCGCTCGGTAACAACGCAGGTATCGTTGGTGCAGCAGGTCTCGGCAGATAATTTTCACTAAAATAACATTCTTTGGTTTTAAGAATAATATAATACAGTGAACAATAAAAAGGATTTGACACAATTATAGCAGAGCAAAATGCCGTAATTGTGTCAAATGACTAAAGGAAGGTTTTTTATGATTTTAAAGACTAAAGAGCTTTTTGATTTAAGCCACACTCTTGCAGCTCCCCTGCTCTCTGAGTGCGAGTATCCTCATCAGGCATTGCCAAAGATAAAAGACTTTATCTTAAGACTCATACCCACTCTCGATGATTCCTATAAGGAGATCTCCGAGGGAGTTTTTGTTGCCATTGATGCAAAGATCTGGGACAATGTTACCATAGTTGGACCTACCGTTATCGGTCACAGAGCTGAAATTCGCCCCGGAGCATTTATCCGCGGTAATGCTATTATTGGTGACGGTGCAGTAATTGGAAATTCTACAGAGATAAAAAATGCGATCGTTTTTGATGATGCACAACTGCCCCACTACAACTATGTTGGCGACAGCATAATTGGATACAAGGCTCATATGGGCGCAGGTGCGATAGCATCAAATCTGAAGCTTGACAAAAAAGAAATTACACTTAAAAGCGACGGCGAGAATATGGACAGCGGTCTGCGTAAGATCGGTGTATTTCTCGGTGATCACGCCGAGGTTGGCTGTGGCAGTGTGCTCTGCCCCGGCAGCATCATAGGACGCGAGGCTCTTGTATATCCCCTTTCCATGGTGAGAGGAAGCATTCCGGAAAGAAAGATATTCGACGGAAAAAACTTCAAAGAAAGAGAGCTGTAATATGGGAAGACTTTTTGGTACTGACGGAATAAGAGGTGTGTACGGTGGCGATCTTAACTGTGCCCTTGCAAGAGAGGTTGGCCGTGCGCTTGTAGAGGTGCTGCCAAAGGGAGATGACGGTAAGTCACGCGTACTGGTTGGCATGGATACCCGACTTTCTTCCTTTAATCTTGCAGATGCAGTAATGGTCGGCGTGTGCGATGCCGGTGGAGATGCAGATTTTATCGACGTATGCTCTACCCCTGCCGTAGCATATCTTGTAACCAAACATAAATACGATGCGGGCGTTATGATATCCGCTTCACACAACCCCTCCGAATATAACGGAATAAAGATTTTCGGCGCGGACGGATTTAAGCTTAACGACGAGCTTGAAAATAAAATCGAACAAATAATCCTTGACAACGACGAGCTATTCCACAGAACGAAGCCTTTAGGCTGCTGGAATCACCTTAATTCGGCAATCGACGAATACGTTGATTATCTCGTGGGCTCCTGTAATGTTCGTATTGACGGTCTGCGAGTTGGAATCGACTGTGCAAACGGCTCGGCATCGGCTACCGCAGAAAGAATATTCACCACCCTCGGCGCAGAGTGTCATATGCTTGCCTGCAAGCCTGACGGAATAAATATAAATAAGGACTGCGGATCAACTCACCTTGACGAAATAAAAAGACTTGTGCTTAAGGAGGGCCTTGACGTTGGTATTGCCTTTGACGGTGATGCTGACAGATGCCTTGCTATAGATGAGAATGGACAGGAGATCGACGGCGACTTTATTCTGGCAATACTTGCCACAAAAATGAAAAACGAGGGTCAGCTTACATGCAACACCCTTGTCGGTACGGTTATGAGCAACCTCGGTCTTGTTAGGTTCTGCGAACAAAACGGCATTGATTTTGTGGCTACAAAGGTTGGCGACAGATACGTGCTCGAAAAATTAAACGAGGGCGGATTTGCCCTCGGTGGAGAGCAATCGGGACATATTATTCTCCGCGACCTTTCTACCACGGGTGACGGTCAGCTTACCGCTGTTGCCCTGCTCTCCTATATAAAGGAAAGCGGCAAGAGTCTCTCAACCCTTGCCACTGTTATGAAGAAATATCCGCAGTATATGTTAAACGTAACTGCTAATGCCGAAGATAAGGCTAAATTCAAGACAGATCCGATCATTGCCGACCTCATACGCGAGAGCGAGGAGGAAATGGGATCCCACGGAAGAATTCTTATCCGTCCGTCAGGCACAGAGCCTCTTATTCGAGTAATGACCGAGGGCGACGAGCCTGAAATTGCCGAGAGGATCTGCAGATCCCTTGCAGAAAAAATCGGAAAAAGAATTAAAGTATTAGAGTGATCCGTGAGAAAGTAATATTCCCTTATCGGTAATGTTAATTACTCCATAGCTTGGTTTAATACCGTATCCACCGCCGATGCTACCAGGATTAAAGAGGTAATATCCACCCTCATCGGTTGAAATATACTTCTCCATTGCTTGGTGCGTATGACCGAACAAAACTAAATCAGCATTATGATCGACAGCTAATCCCTTGATGCCGTCAAGTCCATACTTCACGCCGTAAAGATCGCCGTGAGTAAGGAATATACGGTATCCCATAAGGGTGATGCTGTCGGTCTTTTTTACCATTTGATCGCCTAAAATTCCGATTGAATCGCAGTTTCCGCGTACGGCTATATACATTCGACTCCTGTCGTGGATCAGTTCCTCAAAATCCGCAAGACCGTCGCCGAGAAAGAATATAACCTCGGCATCAGGGTGCTTATTTATAGCAGCCTTCATACCATAAAAGCTGCCGTGGGAATCGGAAAAGCAAAGACATTTCATATTTTGTCACCTTTCAGTAAAACTTTCATATAATTCATATCAGTAAACAAAAACATCAGGAGGAATTATATGAGATTTGACAGAGAAAAATTAGAAGCTCTCGCGGCACTGCCGGATGAAAAGCTGTGGGCAGAGGTGGTAAGAATAGCGGATATGTACGGCTATTCTCTACCTAAAGAAACACCGTCACACACAGATCTTGAAAAAATGCGCGGAGCTGTAAGGTCGGATAAGATAAACGTATCCGAGGCGCTGAAGCTTGTAAATCAGTACAAGAAAAAATGAGGTGTGATCTATGAGCGAGCAGGAAAGCATTGATATAGGCAAGGTCATTGGAATTATAATGGAAAATCCGCAGCTTATCGAGCAGATCGCAAGCTTGGCAAAGCAAAGCACTCCGTCGACAAACGCTCCCGAAGAGGTGATGACCGCCCCTACCGAGATAGCTGCTAAAGAAGATGTTGTTCCGACAGCCACAACGCCTACATACAAAAGCGAGACCCATGGTCGGAGCAACCGTGCGCAGCTACTTGGTGCGCTTAAGCCATACGTGTCAGAGGATCGGGCAAAGGCAATAGATTCTATGATCTCAATAGCCGATATTCTCGATATGATGAAAGCGAGGTGATAGCGTGTATTCACGTAGCTATTATCCCGACTCAGAGAGGATGAGTCTGCCCGAAAACTATGATGGAACCGCCTTTATGGAAAGGCAGATCCCACAAGAAGATCAGGAAACAGTAGAAGCCGCGGCAAGTGATAACACAGAGGATCAGGTATTTAATGTTACAAACGGACATCACCAATCAAGGCAATCCTCCTTTGAAAACATTCCCATACTCTCGGGGATATTTGGAAAAGGCGGTCTGCTTGGTGATATCGGTATTCATATGCCCACCATAGGAACCGAGGAAATACTGATTCTGGCGATGGCTGTCTTTCTCTTTTTCTCTAAAAACGGTGACAGAGAATGCGCCTTAATTTTGCTTCTGCTGTTATTTATCGGTTGATTTTTAAAAATCGGGTGTTGCAAGCACCCGATTTTGTTTTTTAGAACATTGTAAATTGGTTTGTTTCGGACAAGCCGTCAAGCACGTGGTTACGGCGAAGAAGCTCGATAACCGTTTTAGATATACCGGTATGCTCACGAAGATCCTCAATAGAATAAATATCATACTTTGCTCTTGCCTCAAGGATCTTCTCGGCGGCTGTATCACCAAGACCGGGAAGCGAGTTGAAGGGCATTCTGATAGAACCGTTCTCAGGCAGGAATGCCGTACCGTCGGATTTTTTAAGATCAACGTTAAGGAACTTAACACCTCTCGCAAGTGCCTCGCGCACAAGATAGAGGGTCTGGCAGGTCTGATGTTCCTTGGCGGTAGCCTCATTGCCCTTTTCCTCAAGCTCCTTAATAACCGCATTAACACCCTCATAGCCTCTGCCAACAATTTCAGCATCAAAGCCACCGGGAGCAACCGTCAGGAAGGCGGCGTAGAACTCCATAGGATAGTATATCTTATACCAGGCAAGACGGATAGCCGACATAACGTATGCGGCAGCATGCGCCTTCGGGAACATGTACTTGATCTTCTTGCAAGACCAAATATACCAATCGGGCACGTCGTGGGCAAGCATATTTTCCTCCCACTCGGGACGAAGTCCCTTACCCTTTCTTACCGACTCCATAATATCAAAGGAAAGCTTACTCTCCATGCCGTGGGCGATAAGATAAAGCATAATACTGTCACGCGTACCTACAACCTCAGAAATGTCACAGGTTCCGTTTTTAATAAGCTCCTGCGCGTTACCAAGCCAAACGTCAGTACCGTGAGTAAGACCCGAAATCTGGACAAGGTCGGCAAAGTTCTTCGGCCTTGCCTCAACAAGAACCTGCTGAAGGAATCTTGTACCAAACTCGGGAATACCGAAGGTGGCAAGCTGGCTACCGCCAATCTGCTCGGGTGTAATACCAAGAGGCTTGGTAGACGAGAAGAGCTCATAAATAGTCTTGTCGTTCATCTTAACGTCAAGAACGCTTGTATTTGTATACTTCTCAAGCATCTTATACTTGGTAGGAATATCATGGCCAAGCTCGTCAAGCTTAAGGATAGTATCGTGAAGATATGAGAACTGGAAGTGTGTTGTTACAGTGTCTGCCTTCGGATCGTCGGCAGGATGCTGTACGGGTGTAAAGTCGTATATATCATACTCGTTGGGTACAACGATAATACCGCCGGGATGCTGTCCCGTAGTCTTCTTGATACCCATAATTCGAGTAGACATATAGCCTATCTGCGCCTTAGGAATCTTAATGCGCTTGTCCTCAAGGTATTTGGAGATATATCCCCAAGCTGTCTTGTCGGCAAGACCTGTAATTGTTCCGGCACGGAACACGTGTCCTTCACCAAACAGCTCCTCTGTGTACTTATGTACTCTACCCTGCACGTCACCCGAGAAGTTAAGGTCGATATCGGGGGATTTATCACCGTAGAATCCAAGGAAGGTTTCGAAGGGAATATCATGGCCGTCCTGATACAGCATCTCGCCACATACGGGACAAACCTTGTCGGGCAGATCAAAGCCCGAACCAACCGATCCGTCGGTAAAGAACTCTGAATAACGGCACTTGGGACATCTGTAATGGGGTGGCAGAGGGTTAACCTCGGAGATACCCGACATCGTTGCAACGAATGATGATCCAACCGAACCACGGGAACCAACCTGATATCCAAGGCTCTCGGAATATGCAACAAGCTTAACCGCGATCATATAAAGCACGGCAAAGCCGTTATTAATAATAGACGTAAGCTCTTTGTCAAGACGATTCTTAACTATATCGGGAATATCGTCTCCGTACCAGGCGCGTGCACGTTCCCAACAGGAGTTTACAAGCTCCTCCTTTGCTCCGGGAAGGTCGGGCTCATATCTGCCCTCGGGAATGGGACGTATCTTCTGACACATATCAGCGATCCTGTTAGGAGCACTTATTACTACCTCATATGCATCCTCCTCGCCAAGATATGAAAACTCCTCAAGCATCTCGGAGGTGGTACGAAGGTAAATAGGCTCGTCCTTATCGGCATCCTTAAACTTCATACCTGCGAGAAGTATTCTGCGGTAGATCTCATCCTCTTTTTCAAGGAAGTGAGCGTCACAGGTAGCACAAACAGGCTTGCCAAGCTTCTTACCAAGAGCAAGAATACGACGGTTAATATCACGCAGAGCCTCCTCGTCTGCAACCTTGCCCTCATCAATAAGGAAACGGTTGTTACAAAGGGGCTGGATCTCAAGATAATCGTAAAACTCGGCGATCTCCTCAATTTCTTCTGCCTTCTTACCGTCAAGAATGGCATTATACAGCTCGCCCGAAACACAGGCAGAACCGATAATAAGTCCTTCTCTATGCTGCTCAAGTACCGTCTTTGGAATTCTCGGCACCTTTTTCTGTCTGCCAAATCCACCGTAATAGTTCAGGTAGCTATAGGAAATTAGCTTATAGAGGTTTTTAAGTCCCTCCGCATTCTTTGCAAGAATGATCATATGATATGCGCTAAGCTTGATAGGATCGACAGTTTCGCTCATTGCACTAACGGTGCTTTCAAAATCGAGAATACCCTCCTTCTTAAGTCGATTAAGCATCTCGATGAAAATAAGCGCCAAAACCTCTGCGTCATCAGAGGCTCTGTGATGGTGGAACTCACCAATATTATAGTATTCTACTATTGTGTCAAGCTTATGATTTTTAAGCTCGGGGTTAACGTATCTTGAAAGACCGACGGTATCAAGATAGGAATTATTGAAGGGCATATCCTGTCGCTCGGCAGCAACACGGATAAAGCCGATATCGAAGTTTGCGTTATGGGCGATGAGCATACACTCGCCTGCAAAGGCAAAGAAGAGCTCAAGAGCCTCTCGCTCCTTTGGTGCGCCCGAAACGTCCTTATCGGTAATAGAGGTAAGCCTTGTAATCTCCTCTGGAATGGGACATTCGGGGTCAACAAAGATGTTGAATTTATCAATAACCTTACCTTCCTTGATCTTAACCGCGCCGATCTCAATGATCTTGCATGTGCGGTTGGAAAGACCGGTCGTCTCAATATCGAAAACGACCATCTCATCCGAAAAGGCAGGATAATTACGTCCGAAAATGCACTTGGCAGTATCGTTTACAAAATACGCCTCTGTGCCGTAAAGTATTTTAAGGTCAGACTTGGACTTTTCAAGAGCAAGCATAACCTCGGGGAATGCCTGTACGTTACCGTGGTCGGTAACGGCTATCGCCTTATGTCCCCAGCGAATTGCTGTGCTGACAAGATCGGTAGGAGTAATTATAGCATCCATCTGCGACATATTGGTATGCAAGTGCAGCTCAACACGCTTCTCGGCTGCATCGTCCGTACGCAGAACGGTAGAAATCTTTCTGATTGCTATGGGAGAGAGGAAGGGTTCGTTATCAAATTTGTCAGTTTGCACACGTCCAAGAATTGCAACGTGAGTTCCGGCTTTAAGTGATTTTACCCAATCAAGCTCCTCGTTTGGTAAAGTTTTCTTTACATATATAGCCGATGCGCCATCAGAAACGCCGATCGTACAGTTGGTTTTATCTCCTGCACGTGTTTCCTTCATTGCAACGTCAAATACGGTAGCAAGGAAGATCTCGCGCCCCTTGGTTTTAGGAGCATCCGAAAGAGGCGTAGGATTTGCAACAACAAAATCGTCACCGAAAATCGGCTGTGGATCTGCAAAATCATAGGTGGTAGCACCCATTCTGTAAACGGTGTCACCGATAACCTCGGCTGTGCCGGTAGCAGATGAAATACCCGCCTTTGCCTCGAAATCATATGTAGGATCCTGTGCTCTCTGCTGCTCCTCGCGTTCCTTCGCCATTCTTTCACGCTCGGCTACAAATCGCTCACGGCTCTCGCGCTCTGCATCGGCAAGCTTCATCTCACGTCTTTTCTCAATTTCAAGGCGACGTTTTTCTGCCCCTGCTCCGCAAACGACAGAAATGTTACGTGATACTCCGTATCTGCTTAAAAGAATATTAGAAAGAATTGCCTCTGTATTGGCGCATCTGACAAAGTCAACTCCTGCATCGCAGAAGGGGATAGAAATCGTAATTGTCTCTCCGTCGTCAAAATAGCTTGCACCGCTAAAGAAACCGTTGGTAACCGCACCGCAAAGTGAAGCCTCAAGCACAACCTCGTCAAAATACTTCATATCAAAGCACTCGGGTGTAAAATGAGGCAATATCTTAAAGGATTCGGCAGAATAAAGTGCCTTGCACTCATCCTCTATCTCATAAATAAGCTCGGCATCCTCGTGGCTGTCGAATGAAAGGTCGACCTCAACACGCATAGGATCCTTGCTGTAACGGAAGCGCGCCGAATGCCCCCGTTCAAGAAGCGCACGCTTCTCAGCCGAGGGTTTATATCTTGCAAAAACGTCAAAGAATTTTTTATCTCCCTGCATTTTTTCTTCCTTCCGTTCGTTATCACATAGCCTTTATTTCTTCAATAAGCTCCGAAATAAGGCTTTCTTCCTTAATTTTTCTTATAATCTGCCCCTTTTTAAAGAGCAACGCCTCGCCCTTACCGCCTGCGATGCCAATATCAGCCTCGCGAGCTTCACCCGGACCGTTTACCGCACAGCCCATAAGAGCGACCTTAATATTTTTTCTATCCAGTCCCTCGGACTTTACTCTATCCTCAAACTCACGAACCAACTTTATAAGATCGATCTGCGTTCTACCGCAGGTAGGACAGGAAACAATATCCATTCCGCGACTTTGAGACAGAGAAAGCGAATCAAGAATAGCTCTTGCCGCATAAATCTCCTCTATAGGGTCATCGGTAAGAGATACACGAATAGTATCACCGATTCCCTCGGCCAAAAGCGTACCGATACCGATACTGCTCTTTACAAGCGCACGGTCTCTTGCACCTGCCTCGGTAACACCAAGATGGATGGGATATTCGGTTTTGGCTGCGAGAATACGGTTAGCCCTGATCATCGTCTGAACATCGGATGATTTGACTGAAATTGCTATATCATGAAAATCGAATTCACGAAGCAAATCGGCATGATAAATAGCCGATTCAACAAGTGCCTCCGCAGTGGGAGTGCCGTGCTTTCTAAGAATCTCCGACTCAAGAGATCCGGAATTAACTCCGATTCTGATGGGAACAGAATATTCCTTACAAGCTGCAACAACCTCGCGAACCTTATCACGGTTACCGATGTTACCCGGATTTATGCGTATTTTATCAACCCCTGCCTTCGCTACGGCAACGGCTATTTTATAATCAAAATGAATGTCCGCCACAAGAGGAATTTCTACTCCCCTGCTCTTCAGCTCCACGAAAGTAGAGACAGACTCCAAATCAGGAGCAGTAATACGAATAATATCGCATCCTGCATCTTGAAGTCTTACCACCTGATTATAGGTAGCTTCTATATCGTGAGTGTCGGTATTTGTCATAGACTGAATAGAGATGGGGCTTGTGCCACCAATTATGACACCGCCAACCCTTATCTCCCTACTCACTCGTCTGTAATCGTTATACATCAAAACAAGATCTCCGTTTTAATTAAACAGTCCGATAACATCCTTGATCATTATGATTGCCGAAAGGCCAAGAAGAACTGCAAGACCAACGGCATTGATAGTTGCCTCAACGTTTGCAGGCAGCTTCTTTCTGGTAATCATCTCGGCGAGAATAAGAACTGTTCTGCCACCGTCAAGTGCAGGAATAGGAAGAAGGTTCATTACACCGAGATTTATGCTGATAAGTGCAGCTATGCTAAGCAAGGGGCCGGGTCCCTGATTCGCCGCCTCACCAATAACCTCACCAATTCCGATAGGTCCTGATACTGCAGCAACGGTATATCTACCCGTTATAAGGTCAATGATCGACTCACCACACATTCTGACAATGAGGACCGACTTGGATAAAGAATATCCAAGCACCTTGCCAAAGCTCTTCTTTATAGCATGAACCTGGAAGTCCATCATACCGAACACCTGTCCCTGCTGTGAATCCGTGGGGAATACAACACCGGGGAGAAGATGCTCCTCTCCGTTACGGATAACGGTAACGTCAACAGGCTCATGTCCACGTCTCATAATCTCATAGGAAAGCTGGTCTAAATATTTTACTCTCTTGCCGTCAATCTCAACGATCTTGTCGCCAACCATAAGACCCGAATCCTGAGTTGAAACCTCATAATCAAGTTCCGGGAAGCCTGCAACGGTGGTATCACCGATATTTGAGATCGAAGCGAGTATAATAATAGCAATAATTCCTGCAATTATGTTGATCGTTGCACCGGCTACGGTTACAATAAATCTCTGCCATGCCGGCTTCTTGTTAAATGCGTTAGGATCGTCACTCTCACCGTCCTCGCCAACCATGGCAACGTAGCCGCCGAACGGAATAGCGGAAAGGCAATAACGAATGCCTGTCTTTTTGGAATCATACCAAACAAGCTTTGGTCCCATTCCTATAGAAAACTCGGTTATGGTTACCTTGAAAATTCTGGCAAAGATATAGTGACCGAATTCGTGAATAAAAATCAAAAAGCCAAATACTAAAATTGATATGATGACTGTGTTAATAAGGTTCAATTATGTTTCTCCTATTTTATATATTCTTGTGCCACTCGACGAGCCTCGTTATCGGAGGCAATTATTTCTTCAAGCGTGCGTGCATATTTTGCGCCACCCATAATGTCGTAAGTATTCATTACTACGCGAGGTATATCGCTGAAGGATATTTTTCCTTTAAGGAAGCCCTCAACCGCAACCTCGTCTGCTGCATTAAGCACGGCAGGACATCCACCGCCCTCAAAGTAAGCTCGCTTCGCCATACCAAGCAACGGGAAGGTGTCATAATCGGGAGACGCAAACGTCATTTTGCCAAGCAGGGCGAAATCAAGCGGCTTTGAATTAGACTCAAATCTGTTTGGATAATCCACCGCATACTGAACGCACATACGCATATCGGGGAGAGAAAACTCGCCAATAACAGAATTGTCAACAAATTCCACGGCAGAATGAAGAACGCTCTCTCTGTGGACAACGACCTCGATGCGATCTGGCTTTACAGAGAACAGATGCGCCGCCTCAATTATCTCAAAGCCCTTGTTCATAAGAGTAGCCGAATCTACGCTTATTTTCTGTCCCATCTTCCACGTGGGATGAGCGAGTGTATCGTCAAGTGTTATTCTCTCAAGCTCCGCTCTGCTCTTTCCAAAGAACGGGCCGCCCGAGGCTGTGAGTATCAGACGCTTGACCTCCGACTGTCTGCCGGCATGAAGAGACTGAAAGATTGCAGAATGCTCGCTGTCTACAGGAATGATCTCTACCCCCTTCTCCTTTGCGAAGGACATAACGATATCACCTGCGATAACAAGCGACTCCTTGTTTGCAAGCGCAAGGCGCTTGCCCGACTGAATTGCAGCAAGGGTAGGCATAAGACCTGCCTTGCCAAGTATAGCATTTACAACGGTGTCTGCCTTGCTCTCTAAAACTCCGCCACATATCCCCTTCTCACCTGAAAATATCTTGATCTGGGTATCGCGAAGGCGAAATTTAAGCTCGTTTGCAGCGCGTACGTCTGCCATTGCAACGGCTGTTGGTCGGAATTCCCTTGCTATGTGCTCTGCAAGAAGAGAATTCTGCCCTGCTGAAATAAAATCTATTTTATATCCTCTGACTCTGGCAACGTCAAGTGCCTGCTGACCGACAGATCCGGTAGCACCGAGGACTGCGATAGTCTTGTTCATAAAATTCTCCGGGATTAAAAGCCGCCCCGATGCAGGGCGGCGTTTTGTAAAGCCTGACACAGGTCAGGACTTGCCCCATATACAGGAAAGATTATGTATCCTAACCTGCTACAAAGGGCGGAAATACTATGGAAAGTATCAAAAGGATGGTGGAAACGGCGAGAACGGAGTCAAATCTGTCAAGCACACCGCCGTGACCGGGGAAAATTCTTCCGTAATCCTTAACATCGTACTCGCGTTTAATAAGCGAGGCAATAAGATCGCCAAGCTGAGATACAACCGAAAGAATTATTCCGAAGAGTATGAGATAAAGGTAATTTACCTGAATTTTTTCTATAACTAGATCAAGACCAAGTCCGTAAAGTGCGCAAAGTAATGCGGAGAATACCACTCCGCCGATCGCACCCTCAACGGTCTTCTTAGGACTGATCTCAGGAATAAGCTTTTGCTTACCGATCAGCGATCCTACTGCAAATGCCGCGGTATCGCAGGTCCAGGAGATAACGAACACCAAAACTACGAGAAACAGCCCGAAATTATGGTTGATATATCTGATAAGCGATAATGACGTAAATGAAACTGCTACGTAGGTAACTCCGACAAGCGTCTCGGATACCTTTGAAAAAGCAATCTTTCCCTTTGAAAACACGCTGACACCCATCAGCCATACGAGATAAACGAATACAACTGCTGCAAGAATCAAAAGAAACTCAAGGCTATTATTGGAATCAACAAAATATGCTGTAAGTGGGAATGCCGCTGAAATAAGATACGCGGGAATTGATAGTGTCGATATCTTGTGCGAACCGATAACCCTCAAGACCTCAAAGGTTGCAATTATCGCCAAAAGCGCAAGAGCCAACGGATACACTATAAATTCCGAAAATATAACCACCGTTAGCATAGCTGCAAGAATGGCTACCGATGTTATTACTCTGTTTTTCATTATAAAATTATATTATGCCTCACTTTCTTTATCCTCGGGATCAAGGCCGCCGAATCTACGCTTTCTCATAGCAAATTCAGCCATACATTTTTCAACGTCCGCCTTCCCGAAGTCGGGCCAAAGGGTATCAAGTACAATAATCTCCGAATACGCCGACTGCCAAAGCAGGAAATTTGATATACGAAGATCGCCGCCGGTCCTAATGATCATATCCGGATCGGGTGACGACGCGGTATACATATACCTTGAAAGTATCTCCTCGCTGACAAAGCTGTGTCCGTCGGCAATGGCCGAGTTGACCGCATTAACGATCTCTGCCCGACCGCCGTAATTAAGAGCGATGTTACAGATAAACGAGCCATTCTTCGAAAGGCTCTCTGCCTCGGCACATTTTTCTCGCAGTTCCTTTGAAAGAGCCGACTTATCACCGATAAATTTAACAGAAAAATCCTTATCCTTCTTTACCGCAGGAATAATTGCCGTATCAATATACTGATAAATAAGCTCCATAAGCGCGTCTATCTCCTCCCTCGGCCTTTTCCAATTTTCGGTAGAAAAAGCGTAGAGAGTAAGATGATGAACGCCGTATTTGCGGAACAGACGGGGGACCTCGGCCGCCGCCTTAGCCCCTGCTCTATGTCCGTCAGTACGAGGAAGTCCTCTTTTCTTTGCCCACCTGCCGTTGCCGTCCATAATTATGGCAACAGAGTTAACTTTATTTTCCTTCTCGTGGGAGTTATTAGTACCCAATGAGTAAACCTCTTTCGTGAGATCTTAGATCTCCATTATTTCCTTAGTCTTGTTTGCGGTGATAGTATCAATTTCCTTGATATACTTATCGGTAAGGTCCTGAACAAGCTTATCAGACTGCTTTGCCTCATCCTCGGTCATAACAGATGCCTTCTTATCAGCCTTAACCTTATCGTTAGCATCACGGCGAATGTTACGGATAGCAACCTTAGCATCCTCGCCCATCTTGGAGATCTGCTTGGAGAGATCCTTTCTGCGCTCCTCGGTCATAGGGGGGAAGGAAAGACGAATGCAACTACCGTCGTTCTGGGGATTGATGCCGAGATCGGAGGTGAGAATTGCCTTCTCAATGCCCTTCATGATCGACTTGTCCCAAGCGGTAATAGTAATAGTACGCGCATCGGTAACCTTGATCTCTGCGATAGATGCAATAGGTGTGGGAGAGCCGTAGTAGTCTACAGAAATCTTCTTAAGAACGTCGGGATTTGCTCTGCCCGCTCTGATAGTAGAAAGATTCTCCGAATAGCTGGAGATAGTCTTCTTCATTTTTTCCTCATAAAATTTAGTGTCAAGCTTCATATTAGTTTCACCTTTCAGTTATATTATATTATTTTTATGTATCAAATTATTCTGCGCTGATAACAGTTCCGACGATTTCACCCTTTACTGCGCGGAGAATATCCTCGGGGGTATTAAGTCCGAACATCTTTATAGGCATGCCTGCAGACAGGCAAAATGCTGTTGCGGTAGCATCCATTGCCTTAAGATTTTTTGCAAGAACCTCAGATGCCTTTATCTCCTTAATAGGCTTTGCATCAGGATTCTTTCTGGGGTCATCGGTATATAAATAATCAATGTTCTTAGCCATAAGAATAGCATCTGCACCAATCTCTGCCGCCCTAACCGCTGCTGCAGTGTCGGTAGAAAGGAAGGGTACGCCCATACCTGCGCCCAAGATAACTATTTTACCGGCGGAAAGTGCTTCCTTAGCCGCATCCGACGAATAAGCATCTGCAAAGGGATGCATAGGAACTGCTGTCATAACAATAGCATCTACACCTGCGCGAACGAGAGCATCCTTCATACAGATACAATTAATAACGGTTGCAAGCATACCCATTCTATCTGCATTAGTGCGATCCATATCACCGCCTGCTCTGCCACGCCAAATGTTACCTGCGCCTATTACCAATGCAATCTCATGACCGTTATCGCCGCACTGCTTAAGCACTGCGGCAACCTTATCAACAAAGGCAACATCGTAAATTTCTCCACTGCCGTTGGCAAGTGCCTCACCGGATAGCTTCAATAAAACTCTTTTCATATTTAGACTTCCTCTCTTGTTGATTACTTAGTTGTCTTCATCTCTACTGCGCGTCTTGCCTTGTCGGCAATATTTGCGGAGGTAAGACCATACATCTCCAGAAGCTCGGGAACCTGACCGCTTCTGCCAAATTTATCCTCAACGCCAACGCGAAGGGTGGGAACGGGATACCTCTCACAAAGTCCCTCGCATACTGCGGCACCAAGACCACCGATAATGCTGTGCTCCTCTGCGGTAACGACTGCGCCGCACTTTCTTGCCGACTTTTCAATAAGCTCTATATCAAGAGGCTTAACTGTATGAACGTTAATAACCTCAGCAGAGATACCCTCGGATGCAAGGATGTCGGCTGCCTCAAGTGCGAGATGAACCATGTATCCGTTTGCGATAATGCTGACGTCACTTCCCTCTCTGTACACAACGCCCTTGCCGATCTCAAACTTATAATCGGGAATAAGCTCGGGTGTGAGATTAGGAACGGCATATCTGCCAAATCGAAGATAACAGGGTCCTTCGTAGTTCAGCACAGCCTCAACAGCCGCATATGCCTCGGTAACGTCGGCAGGACAAATAACCGTCATACCGGGAATTGTACGCATAAGTGCAAGATCCTCGCTGCACTGGTGAGTTGCACCGTCCTCGCCAACGGTAATGCTGGCATGAGTACCTACGATATTAACATTAAGATGAGGATAACCGATGGAGTTCCTGATCTGCTCAAATGATCTACCAGCAGCGAACATTGCAAAGGAAGCCGCAAACACCTTTTTACCGGTAGCAGCAATACCTGCCGCAACGCTCATCATATTTCCCTCAGCTATACCGCAATCAAAAAATCTATCGGGAAATTTCTTTTTAAACATACCCGTCTTGGTAGCTGCCGCAAGGTCGGCGTCAAGAACGAGGAAATCATATTTTTCACCAAGCTCGGCAAGTGCCGCGCCAAAGCCTTCTCTGGTTGCTTTCTTTTCTGCCATTGTGATCACCGTCCTTACTTAAGTGTTTCTGCTATTGCTTCAAGATCGGCGATAGCAACCTTATAAAGATCTTCTTTAGGTGCCTGACCATGCCATTCACAAGCATTCTCCATATAAGAAACACCCTTGCCCTTAGTGGATTTTGCAATTATAACGGTAGGCTTGCCCTTTGTCTGTTTAGCATTGTTCAGTGCCGACTCGATCTCATCGAAATTATGAGCATCTATAGTAACCACATTCCAATTAAATGCACGGAACTTTTCATCGTGAGGGGTAGGGTTCATAACCTCGGTAATGGAACCGTCGATCTGCAAGCCGTTAAGGTCCAGTATAACTACAAGGTTATCCAGCTTGTAATGTGCGGCAAACATAGCTGCCTCCCATACCTGTCCCTCCTGGCTCTCACCGTCACCTATGATAGTGTATACACGAAAAGGTGCACCGTCAAGCTTAGACGATAAAGCCATTCCGCAAGCGGTAGAAATACCCTGACCAAGCGAGCCTGTGCTCATATCCACACCGGGAACTCCCTTCATATCGGGATGACCCTGAAGATAAGATGCAGTTTTTCTCAACGTTTTTAAATCTTCCTTCGGGAAAAATCCTCTCTCAGCAAGAGTTGCGTAAAGGGCAGGCGCGGTATGGCCTTTAGAAAGAACGAAGCGATCGCGATCAATTTTCTTGGAATTTGAAGGATCGATATTCATTTCCTCAAAATAAAGGTAGGTAAGAATATCAGCAATTGACAACGATCCACCGGGATGACCGCACTTTGCATTATAAACTTCCTCAATAATGCTCATTCTTATATTGTTTGCAATACGCGAAAGCTCTAATTTCTTTGAAGATTCCATAAAATGCTCCTATTTTTGGTATTATAACTATTTTACAATAAAAAGGAGTGATTGTCAATATATATGTGCGCAATAATTTAAACAAATAAATCTTTTAACAAAATGGACATTTTTGTGCAAAATAAAAAGCAAAGGGCTTACACCGAGCCCTTTGCCAAGCTGTGATATAAATTGTAGGTTTCCTTGCCAAGAGATTTTGCAATTCGAAGTGTCTGCGATGAGCCGCTGCGATCATGACCCACGTAGGCGATAAGAATATCGCACTCCTCTGCCATTGCCTGATTACGTCGCTTCATACAGTTTTTATCATAATGCTCCGAAACGTAACGCACCTCATCGGCGGCAGATAAAATATAATCGTAAAAATCGCGCTGTCCTGCAGTCCATGCAGCATCCTGGTCAAGACAGGGAATGAAAACGACGAGAGATACGTCGGGGTGACTCATACGGAAGCGAATAACCTCTCTCGCCGCCTCGGTATCAAAGCCAAGAGCACCGCCTGTGATGAATCTACGACAGCCCTTATCATATGCATAGCCGATAGCTCTGGCAAGCAGTCCGGACATACCGATCCTATGATCATATTTAATATTTCTGTGTCCGGTAAAGGCGCAGGTCATAGTTATTCCCCTTTCTTTAAATGTAAATTTATTTTATCACGAAAGGGAAAAAAAGTCAACAAACAGAGACTAAAATAATAAGAAAACAAACAATTTATCAAAAATACCTTGACTTTCGTATAAATTTATGCTATGATATGTGCTATATAATGCCTATGGCAATTTTATTTTGGAGGAAACATGGACGACGCCACAGACGGGGACACTTGTCAGGTGAGTACCGTAAATAATCGTTTATAATCAGGCTTAGCCGCGCTTTTTGGGAGTACGGTTATGCCTTTTTTTGCTGTTTTTTCTAAAGTCAAATCAAACAAAATACATTTTTTTCGAAAGGTAGAGTTAAAAACAAAACACATCATGGAAATCCACATATTGATCATAGTTATCTGTGTATTTTTATCGGCTTATTTTTCAGCAACGGAGACTGCATTTTCCACCTTTAACCGCATCAGAGTCAAAAACATGGCGGAAAAGGGAGATAAAAAGGCGATTCTCGCGCTGAAGCTGTCGGAGGACTACGATTCACTTATTTCGGCAATACTTATCGGTAACAATATCGTAAACATACTCGCATCCTCTATGGGTGCCTTGTTGTTTGCAAATCTTATTCACAACAACGAGCTGTCATCGGCAGTAAATACCGCTGTATTGACGGTTGTAATTCTCATCTTCGGCGAAATCTCGCCCAAGACTATTGCAAAGAATAATCCCGAGCGCTTTGTTCTCTTCTCAGCGCCTATAATCAATTTCGTAAGAATTATTCTCTTCCCCTTCATTTCTATATTCAACGGCTGGCAGAAGCTGCTGGCAAAGATCTTCAAGAACAATGACGATCAGGGAATGACAGAAGAAGAGCTTATCTCCATTATCGAGGAAGCTGAGGAAGATGGTGACATCGACAAGGAGGAAAGCAATCTTATCAAGAGCGCGATCGAGTTTGGAGATCTTGAGGTCGGTGACATCTTCACACCTCGAATCGATATTACTGCCCTTCCCGTCGGTGCATCAAAAGAGACCGTGGCAAAGGTCTTTGCCGAGTCGGGTTACTCCAGACTTCCTGTTTATGACGAAAGCATTGATAACATCGTTGGTATTCTTTATTACAAGGACTTCTATACAGTAGCATACAAGGCGAACGTTCCTCTGCACGAAATAATAAAGCCTGTTATTTACGTTGCGACCACCCAGCCTGTAAACGAGCTTATGAAGGAGCTTCAGGAAAAGCAGCTGCATATGGCAATCGTTACAGACGAATTCGGCTCTACCGCAGGTATCGTAACTCTCGAAGACATCCTTGAGGAAATCGTTGGAGAGATCTGGGATGAGCACGATGAGATCATTGAGGAAATCAAGGAGGTTGGCGATAAGGAATACATCGTTTCAGGCAAAGCCAACATTGAAAGCCTCTTCTCCGAGCTGGATCTTGACCGTGAGGTTGAGTCGGTAACCGTAGGAGGATGGGCAATGGAGGTTCTCGGCAAGATTCCCGAGGTTGGCGACAGCTTTGAGGAGTACGGAATCGCGGTTGAGATCACCGAGATGGACGGCAGACGAGTTGACAGCGTTCACATTCTTGACAAGCGAAACGAGGACTCCGACGAGGACGACGAAAGTGCTGAAAAGGACGAAGATTGATCGTTTTTGCTAACTATATTTTACAAAATTCGCAGCGGCAGCCGTTTGGTTGCCGCTTTTTGTTTAGTTTACCATTTTTAATTTTGTGTGAGTTTTTTCGCGTTTGATTCCTATTAACGAAAGGAAAAACACAGTTAATGCAAGCGCAAAAATCATCTTCATTGAAAGCCACAGCGGTGTTGCAGTGCTGCCGTTAAAGGTAAAGATTTCCTTTGTAATATATGCAGAAATCATTGATGCGGTAAGTGGAAACAGCATAAAAGCGACAGGCTTTATTTCAAATTTTATTTTCTTACGAAGCCTTAAAAACGACAAAACGAAATTGTATCCTTCCATTATAACTATAACAACCGCATATCCCATAATTCCCATGCGAGGGATCAAAAGCCAAACGAGAAAGACCGACAAGAACGAATCTGTAATATTAACCCACATTGAGAACACCTGCTCGCCTATTCCCTTTAAAATAGAGTCGGTGACATGGTCAAGATACATTATAGGCACAACGATAGAAAGTGCGGAAATATAATACCCTGCATCATATGAATCGTAGATTATATATCCGAGCTCCTGTGCAAAAACGAACAGAAAGACCGCAGAGATAACCGCATATGCCAAGGTATAGTTAAGCGCCTTTGATGCGATACGGCTCATCCGATTTTCTTTCCCCGCTGACATATCCTCGGCAAATTCGGGAACAAGCAAGCTCGCAAAGGATGAAAGAGGCGCCATAGGGTAAATAACAAGCGGCAGAGCCATACCGTGCAGCGTTCCGTAATGAGCGTATGCCTCAGCCTGACTTTCACCGCTATCACACAGCTTTTTTGGAATAAGTATATGCTCAATATTCAGCAAAAGAGAGCGAACGTAGGCCGAAAAAGCAAGCGGTAACGCAGTTTTTGCAACGTTGGTAATTTCAGATTTCCTATTATTGCTTTTGCTACCGTTCTTGTGCCAATCATATAAAAATTCAAAGAAAACAAGCAAAAAGCCGAGTATTTCTGTAACCGTTATACCTACGCAGAGTCCAATCAAAGCTGTAACCGTTCCATAGGGAACGAGATAAATGACCAGTACAACGGTGATTACTATTTTTATCAGCTGACAAAAAACCGATACAGCCGCATTAAATCCAACCCGCTTTACTCCAACGAAATAGCCGGAAAGCACCGAGCAAAGCGCACAGGGCAAAAGTGACAGCGCAAGGACTCTTAATGCATATACCGAACGGTTATCGGAAAGCAAATAATTGCCTATCAGATCAGCACCGAAGAATAATCCCGCCGTAGCAATAGCACCGAAAAACAAAGAATATAAAAAAGCACCTCTCAATATTCTTCCTACCTCTGACGGTCTTCCCTCGCCTATTGCCGAGGCGACGAGTCTTGTAACCGTCAGGCTTATGCCCGAGGTGGCAAAGGTTATCGCAAATGAATATACCGTCATAACCAGAGTATAAAGTCCTGTTACCTCTGCCCCCACCGTCCGAGAGATAAATGCACCGAAGAACATTCCTACCGTGCGCATTGCAAGTCCTACAAGTGTAAGTAATATTCCGCTCCTAAAAAACCTTTTTGCCTCGCTCATATACCCTTCAATTTACCCCTTTTTTTACTACATATTGATTATATGAGAAGAAAATAATAAAAATATTAAAAAAAATACAAAAAACACTTGCAATTTATAAAATTATGTGTTATAATTATCCTCGCTGATTTATGTGATCAAATAAATTTTATATAAAATTACGCTCGCAAGAGCGGGATTTTTGGAGGTGTCAAAATGGCTAAGTGCAGTATCTGCGGTAAGGGCGTTGTTTTTGGACACAACGTATCTCACTCCAACCGTAAGACCAACAGAACCTGGAAGCCCAACATCCGTAAGGTTAAGGCTGTAGTTAACGGAACTAACACTACTGTTTCCGTTTGCTCCCGTTGCCTTCGTTCCGGAAAGATCGAGCGCGCTTAAAGGAATTAAAAAACTCTGCTTATACAGCAGAGTTTTTTAATTATACGGACAAAATCAATCAAGCTACGGATTATATAAATGAAGATTATAATTGTAGATAACAGAATTTCAAAAAAATGCGAAAGATCCCTTGAGAAAGAGGGATTTTACCTTATAAAGCTGCCGCCTGATCAAAACCTCGGTGAGGCTGTAAGATCACACCCCGACACGGTAATGTTTTACTGTAACGGTGAAATTATCACAACGGCAGAATACTGTGACACTGCTGCCTATATTTTCAGCGATATAAGAGAATTTGCTCCGCATATCAAAATAAACTTTACCGATGACAGACGGAGCGACAGATACCCCTTTGATTGCGTATTAAACGCTCTTGTGATCGGTAAAAAGATATTTTGCAAAACCGATACAATCTCGGACGGTATAAGAGATTTTGCCCACCGCCATGGATATGAGCTAATTCATACGAAGCAAGGATACCCTGCCTGCTCTGTTTTAGCCTTCGGTGGCAGTGCAATCACCGCCGACCGCGGTCTTGCCGCTACGCTTAAAAATAACGGCATTAAGGTCACGTTGATCAATGACGGTGGTATTTCCCTTCCCCCACATCAATACGGCTTTATCGGCGGTGCAAGCGGTGTTGTAGGGAATCGCGTGTATTTCTTCGGTGATCTTGATCTGCACCCCGATGCAAATATCATACGCGAGGCAATTATAAGCGAGGGATTTATTCCTGTTTCGCTATCCGACGAGGAATTATCCGATTTCGGCGGCATTATTGCTATTTAGCATAGCGCTGATGCTGACGGCTATTACAGGCAATATAAACAGTCCTATAAAGCCGAAGAGCGCATAGCCTATATAAATCGTCATCAGAGTGATCAGGGGGTGTAAATTCAGGCTTTTCCCTACTATACGAGGCTCTGTAAGCTGACGGACAACGGTATTAACAACGAATAGCAGAATAAGTCCTATTCCAAGGAATTTGTTGCCTGTTGCAAGTGCGAAAATTCCCCAAGGGATCAGCACCGTACCTACACCGATAACGGGCATCAGGTCGACAAGTGCCACAAGCAACGAGATGACAGCTGCATGATCAACCCGAAGCAGCCACAATCCTACAAGTACTGTAAAATAGGTAATCAGTAAAATAAGAAGGTAGGATAAAACGTACTTTTTCATTACGGTAATAAGACTTATCTTTGCCTTTCGAAGCATAGAAATGACCTTGTCGGGTAAAACCGAGCATGC
The DNA here is from genome assembly GCA_045128515.1 of Eubacteriales bacterium. Lineage (GTDB taxonomy): Bacteria > Bacillota > Clostridia > Oscillospirales > CAG-272 > UBA1740. The sequence continues at coordinate 22,248 of JBGVRO010000022.1, forward strand.
AAAGGCTATGATCCTATCGTAATCAAGAGAGAAATACACCAAGGAAATAAGCGTTACAAGCAAAAAGAACAGAAGTCTTGGAACTCCTGCCACGATGGACGCAATTCCCTCCCCAAGTCCTGTCAGAGAAGACGATATAAGCTCTCCGACGGCATCGCTGATCTTACCTGCAAGCTCGGGCGGAAAAATCTCACCAAATATGGGTATCTCCTTAGAGAACAAGGCGGAAAGCATATCGTATAGCCTATTATCCCTACTGAAATCCACGAGAAAGTGCCATGCGGACGTGGATACCCTCCAAACGATGAATGACGCAAGAGAAAAGAATAATAGGGTTACAAGGACCGATATAACAAGTCTCACCACCTTCGGCGGTGCTTTTAGTCTTTCAGCAAGTCTTTTTGCAGGCGAAACAGTCAGCATAGCTACAAGACCGGCAATAAGGAATGGTGATATAACGGGCAGAATATATTCTGCAAAAATAACCAACAAAACGACCGAGGACAGTATTCCTACGGATATGATGGCATAACGGCTGATTTTATCTTTCATCTGTCCCCCAAAAAACAACGTACTAAATATAGTATAGGTAAATTTGATTAAAATAATAACAAATAAAAAGGAGAACAGCAAAAATGGTAGTAATTGAAATGGAAAACGGCGGCAAGATTGAGCTTGAGCTTTACCCCGAGGTAGCGCCCAAGACCGTTGCCAACTTTACAAAGCTTGTATCCGAGGGATTTTATGACGGACTTATATTCCACAGAGTAATTCCCGGCTTTATGATTCAGGGTGGCGATCCCCAGGGCACAGGCATGGGCGGAGCAAAAAACAAGATAGTTGGCGAATTTAAGGCTAACGGCTTTAACAACACTCTTAAGCACACCAGAGGCGTTATTTCTATGGCGAGAGCATACGATCCTAACTCCGCATCCTCGCAGTTCTTCATTATGCACGCCAATGCACCTCACCTTGACGGTCAGTACGCGGCGTTTGGTAAGGTCGTAAGCGGTATTGAGGTTGTTGACGAGATTGCATCCATCCCCACCGATTACAGCGACAGACCCAAGATCGCTATGAGAATGAAGAAGGTTTATATCGTTTAATATACTATTAGCCAATCGGCAAAAAAATGGCAACGCATTTGCGTTGCCATTTTTCATTATATAACCTTCTTAATTACTTCTTAAAGAAGCCCTTGAACATATCCTCGATGCTTCTGAGGAAGAGGAGAAGCTTAAGAGCAAGCTTCTGAAGGAAGCTCATTTCCTTAGGCTGCTCAGGATTATCATTACCGGGCTGCTGAGGGTCATTAGTACCGGGCTGCTCGGGATCAGTATTATCCTCGGGATTTTCCTTAATAACGAAATGCTCCCAATTCTTGTCATCGTTCGCATCGCTATTCTCAAGAACGGCGTTGTTATAAAGAATCTTGCTATCGGTGGGGATCTTCATATCAGCGGTCTTGCGGAAAGCGGGATCGGTATCTTCCATTATACCGTTATTAAAGATAACGAAATAATTTCCATCAGGAATGGTGTAGTAGTAAAGACCGTCATCACCCTTCTCCATCTCAATACCGGGCCAAGTAACAGAAGCAGTGCCGTTAAGAGACCAGTAATAAACGTAAGGCTGAGCCCAACCTGCATCATTCTTAAGAACTACGGTTACAGCTTCCTCAATATCGGAGGGAGGAGGAGCGGGCTTGAAGCTGTCCTTCTTTACCCAGTTACCGGTGCCATTATCATAAAGAGTGGCATCACTTGTAGAAATAGGAAGGTCGGCAGTCTGCTCACCGTTATTATCACGGAAAATAATGTAGTTACAAATAGAGGGGATCTCTATATAGTAGTAGAAGTTTTCATCGATCTCGAACTCGATATCCTCTTCCCAAGTGGTCCAAGCATAATCAAGTCCATCTTCATCTCTGTACCAAACGTGTGCGCGAGGAAGGAACCATTCCTTGCTGTTTCCAAGGTAAATGGTCTTAAGCTCGTAATCCTCCCATACAGGAGCATCCTCGGGATTACCCTCGGTACCACCGGTGTGACCAGCAGCCTCGTATGTAAGAACGAAGGTATCGTTTGCACCCTTGTAAAGAGTAAAGTCAACTCTACCTGCAGGAACCATCATCTTCTCGGCTGCACCGGTGTTGGAATTATAGAATGTACCGGTAGTTTCGGTAATATAAGCCTGTGTCCAATAGCTGTTGTTAGCAGAGTCCTTGATTACAACGTAGCTCTGAGAGTTAAAGGTAACACTAACCTTACCGTTAACAAACTTGTTAGTACCAAGATTGGCGGAATCGCCCTCAATACCGTATGCACCGTCATTAAGCCAACCGCAAAGGTAGTAATCGCCAACAGCAAGCTCAAGGCCCTCGATGTCGGGAGTTCCGGGATCTACAATAACGGGAGGAGTAGTACCCTCAACGATCTCTCCGCCTTCCCAAGTACCATCAGCCTTGCCTTCAGCTGTTCCCCAAGGATCAGTAATGGTAAAGGTGCCACCTGCGTATAAGCTAAGGTCAACAGTCTGATTCCAAACGGGCTTATTGCCATCTGTTTCATTGCCGGTATTCCACTTATTTTCTGTGAAAGCAGGATTCATTCTGCAGAAGATGATATTAGGATATCCTGCAGGAACAGTGCCCTCATAAGTGCCGTCACCGTCCTCATCGATCATATCGATCCATGCGTTGCCTGTATTGTTCCAAACATATGCTGCAAAACGAGCATCACCGCCCATCCAATCATTGCCGGGAACAAAATATACTACGGAATCATCAGCCGCACTTACGGTGATGGTTGCCAAGCTTGCAAGCAGTGTCATTACAACAAGAACTGCAAGCAAAATTTTACGAGTATTCTTATTCATAATATTTTCCTTTCTAATATTTATATACTCTTGTTTATTATAACATAATATATATAACTTTACAATATTAATTTTATTTAATTTGCATTTTTGTTAAATTTACACAATTTTTTTAGTTAAAATAAATAAAAATCCCTTGCGTCCCGAAGGACGCAAGGGAAAAAGATTTAAATTATTAACTTAAAAGCTTTTATTACTTCTTGAGACCTGCAATAAAGCTCTTGAACCAAGCAGTGATCTTAGCGATGAACTCGTTAATAGTCTGCATGATCTTCTCGAAGAGAGAAAGCTCAGGAGCGGGCTGCTCGGGCTTTTCTTCAGGCTTTTCTTCGGGCTTTTCTTCAGGCTTTTCTTCGGGCTCATCCTCGCCGAGAGAAATGTTAATATCGAACTCTCTCTCATCACCAACGTGGTCATAACGGAAGCCAATCCAATATGTTCCTGCTTCGGTAAGCTCTACCTTGAAGGAATCAAGGAATTCAAGAGTAGTGCTATGAATATTTACCTTGTGAGGTGAGCTCTCATTAAGAGTACCGGGAACGGTGAAGAAGTATACCTGCATAGGAGCACCGCCGGTGATTACGTATGTACCGGGCTCGGTTATCTCAACTGCAAGGAACTCATATTTGATATCAAGAAGTGTATCGGAGATGATGTAGTGGTTATCACCAAGAACAATGGTGTTCTTGTGAACGGGAGCAGCACCGTCGCTAATGTTAAGAGTGAATTCACCGGTAACGCCATCCTTACCGATAAGGATGAAGTACTGAACGCCAGCCTCAAGCTCAGCTACGCCGTCAGCGCCAACGTAAGCATTAAGGTCGGCCATGTTCTGAGAAGTAAGGATATATACGGTAAGATCGGAGCAAGCAAACTTGTAAACACCTGCGTTTGCGGGAGTAAATGTGTACCAAGCAACTGCTTTACCTACAAGGTTGGTCTGAGAACCGTCGATAACAACAGCATTGTCACCAAGAACGAGCTCGGGAAGTGCGGGAGTTACGGGAGGATCAACAGGCTCGTCACCACCCTCAATAGCTGACATTGTAACTGTGATGTTAAATTCGCCTGTAGCAACACCGCCTACGCAGATGTAGTATGTACCGGGCTCAAGGTCTGCCTTTCCGGAGAAACCACATACACAAGCAGTAAAGTCAGCGAGATCCATCTTATTGTAGATGAATGCATATGTATCACCGGTAAACTCATAGTGTGCCTTTTCGGTAACTACGAACTCTACCCATTCAATAGGAGCGCCTGCTGCATTAAGAGTGTTACCGCTAACAACGATCTTGTTGGTCTCGCCAACAACGAGAGTGTTAACGTGAGCAGGAGCCTCAACCTCTTCTACTGCAATGTAGTAAAGGTTAATGCCGCTCTTGGTGCTACCAAGGTAATAAGTACCTGCTGCATCAACAGAAAGCTCATACTTAGCGATAGCCGCACCGTCAACGCCTGCTGTTTCTGCAAGCTTTACAAGCGCGCCGTCAACAAGAGTAGCGAGCTGAAGAGTTCTGGTAGAGTCACTGGAGGAGCTGGAGATAGCATAAACGATAATCTTAGCTGCACCGTTTGTCTTAATCTCAATACCAGCCTTAACAACACCATCTTCAACCTTCATGGTGCCGCCGAGCTTAAGTCTAAGAGTGAAATCAAATCCATCAATGGACTTGTTGTTTGCATCAATAGCAAGACCTGCGGAAGCAGAAATGCCTGTGCCCGCGATAAGCTCGCCACCGGCGGTAGTGCCTTCTGCAAGGTCAGAAATGTTTACGATAGGAAGCTTAGCCTCGGGAACATAGTTGGGATCTTCTGCCTCACAACGAGAGCAAACGCCTTCTACGTAGTCGTGACCAAGAGCCTCGCCTACGGAAGACCAGCAGTTGTAGCAGAACATGGGATCGGTACAGGTAGCAGGATCACCCTGGTGCTCCTTGGTAAACTCTACACCACACTCATTGCATATGCCGGTCTGACCACAGGTAATGGAGTAATTGCAGTGACCACCTGCCTCGATAACGTTTTCTTCTACATAACCGCAAACCTTACACTCAGCGCGGAAGCTACCGTTTTCTGTACAAGTAGCAGGTACTGTTGTCTCATCAAGATCATGCATAGCATAAAGGGTAACTTCCTCAGTTTTATTACAGTAGGTACAAGTAACCTTCTGAAGACCATCGGTCATAGTAGCACAATTTGCAGGAGTAATAACATCAGGATTGGTGTAATCGAAATCGTGAGCCTCGGGATCAATGGGATCCACCTCGGTGTATGTATCCCAGCACTTGCCGCACTCATATACTGCAACACCGGGAGTAGTACATGTAGGAGCTACAATATCAGGATGATTAAAGTACACTCTTTCATACTCGTGCTCGCAAGGAGGAACATAGTTAGGATCCTCTTCGCCGCACTCGCACTTGCCTTCTACAAAGTTGTGAGTGTGAGGAGCTTCAACGACAACGTTTACGGTTGTACCCTTAAGGGTAACTGTTACGGTGCTACCTGCGGTAGCAACGGTGTATGCCTTATCAGAAGAAGGATATGCAGTGCCCCAATCGTGGTCACGTGCAACCTTAAGGAGGTAAGAGCCTGCTGCAACGTTAGTATATACCTTAGTATAAACGCCGTCAGCATAAGTCATATCGTTAGCCTTATTACCGGTATCCCACTCGGTACCAAGATGTGCACCGGAACCTGCTACGGTGAAGGTAGCCTGCTCGTTACATCTGGTGCAAAGGTGAGCGGTATTGTAGCTGTGACCGAGTTCGGAAACTACGGGGTCACCACAGTCCTGACATACCTGAGCGGTTGTACAGGTTGCCGCAGGACCAAGATTTTCGTGTGCACATGTAGAGCCGAAGGTGCTCCATGTTCCGCCACCCTTATCCCATGTACCTTCCTTAACGGTGTAATGGTTTGTACCGGAGGTAGGAACAGTAAGGTCACTGGTCTGGTTCCACTTGTTGTTCCAGTTGTTAGCAGATGCATTGGGGTTCATTCTGCAGAAGATAACGCTGGGATATCCTGCAGGAACTGCAACCTCATAAATACCATCTTTATCGGAGTCAGTCATACTAACCCACTTTTCGCCATTTCCGAAGAAATACGCAGCAAAGCGAGCACCATCTGCCTTCCAATTTGAATTGGGAGTAAGATAAAGTGTTGTAGCTGCTTCCGCACTTGCGGGAATTGCCACTACTGCAAGGCTCATAAGAATAGTCATAAGAACCAAGAGAGCGACTAAAATTTTGCGTGTGTTTCTCATAAAATTATTTCCTTTCTGTATTTTATTTTTGTTCACGCGTAATATAATTATAGCATAGTTATGTATGTTTTACAATATGCTTTTGTTAAAAGTTTGATTTTTGTCAAATGTGCACAATTCGTCTTATAATTTTGGCCTTTTTGAAGGGTTTGAATTTGAAAAAAATGTGAAAAATGTTCATATTAAATAAATACAGAAAGAAAAAATCCCCTGCGCCGTGAAGACGCAAGGGATTTACATATGAAAATTCAAATCAAAATTATCTTATTTTGCAAAGCCTGCAAAAAGATTTTTGATCCAAGCCTCGATATTTGCAAGGAACTCTGCAACCATAGCCAAAATCTTATCGAAGAAGCTAAGCTCGGGCTGCTCATTAGGCTGTTCCTCGGGTTTCTCCTCAGGCTTTTCCTCGGGCTGTTCCTCGGGTTTCTCCTCGGGTTTTTCCTCAGGCTTTTCCTCGGGCTGCTCAGGCTTAGGATCGGGATCGGGGGTAGGATCGGGATCGGGGGTAGCAACAGTATAGCTAAGAGTAAGTGTATCATCTTCATTTGCTACAAGAGTAAAGGTAAGCTCTACACCGCCGGGAACATGAAGCTTTTCAGATGTACCTGTGGTTGTATTAGCAAGAGTAACGGTAGTATCTGTGCAATACGCAGATGCCATGTACCAATTAGCATTGTTGCCTGTCTTTACGAATACGTAGTTATCGTCTGCCTCAAAGGTTACAACAAGCTTGCCGTCTACAAACTTGTAATCACCGATAGTTGCATAATCATCAGCACAACCGTAATCAGCACCGTTGATGTATCCTACAAGATAGAACTCAAGAACATCGGGTGTGGGATCGGGATCAGGAGTAGGATCGGGATCGGGTGTAGGATCAGGATCGGGTGTAGGATCGGGATCGGGAGTAGGATCAACAGAAGGAGCCTCAACTGTTACAGAAACGGTAGTTCCCTTGAGGGTAATGATAACAGTGCTACCAGCCTCAGCAACGGTGTACTCCTTATCAGCATCGGGATATGCAGTACCCCAATCATGGTCGCGTGCAACCTTGAACTTGTAAGATCCCGCCGCAACGTTCTCATATACCTTAGTATAAGCGCCGTCAGCAAAGGTCATATCATTAGCCTTATTGCCTGTATCCCATTCGGTACCAAGATGTGCGCCTGTACCTGCAACGGTGAAGGAAGCCTGCTCGTTACATCTGGTACAAAGGTGAGCAGAATTAAATGTATGACCAAGAGCGGAAACTACGGGATCGCCACAGTCATTACATATCTGAGCGGTAGTACAAGTAGCTGCCGCACCAACATTAGCGTGCGGACAGGAATTGCCGTATGTAGACCAATTTCCGCCACCCTTATCCCATGTACCTTCCTTAACGGTGTAATGGTTTGCACCGGAGGTAGGAACAGTAAGGTCAGCGGTCTGGTTCCACTTGTTGTTCCAGTTATTAGCAGATGCATTGGGGTTCATTCTGCAGAAGATAACGTTAGGATATCCTGCAGGAACTGCAACCTCATAAATGCCGTCTTTATCGGAGTCAGTCATGCTAACCCACTTTTCGCCATTTCCGAAGAAATACGCGGCAAAGCGAGCACCATCTGCCTTCCAATTTGAATTGGGAGTAAGATAAAGTGTTGTAGCTGCTTCCGCACTTGCGGGAATTGCCACTACTGCAAGGCTCATAAGAATAGACATAAGAACCAAGAGAGCGACTAAAAGTTTGCGTGTGTTTTTCATAGAATTTTTCCTTTCTAAATCGTTTTATTTTACGGTACAATAATTATAGCACATTTGGAAATGTATGACAACATGCTTTTTGACATTTGTATTTTTTTGTTAATATTTCACAAAACTATTTGATAATTTTGCCAAATAAAAGTCCCCTGCACCGTTAAAATGCAGGGGGATTTTTGATTATTTTTTACCGCCAAAAAGCTTCAAAAAGAAATTCTTGATTGCAAGCCAGATCTTTTGGAAGAAATTAAGCTTTTCGGGTGCTTCATTTTTGTCGGAATCATCATTGTCCGAGTTATCCTGATTCTCGTTATCGTCAGCAGACTGAACCAAGCCTGCCGCGCACTTGATAGTTCCCTTATTGAAGGTAATAACAACGGTACTACCGTCATCCTCTACAAGGAGATATACGTTTCCTTCACCGTCACCGTAGGATACGTCCCAAGACTTGTTTTCAGCAACCTTAAAATGATACTCGCCTGCGGCAACGTTCTCGTATATTTTAATGTAACATTCTGCCTCGGCATCATAAAACATTCTGTTGCTCTCGTCAGCAACGTTCCATTCGGATACAAAGAGCGTGGAATTATCGCCATTCCTATATTCACCGTCAATTTTCGCTACGTTACCTGCAATAATGTAAAACACCTCTTGACCGCACTTTGTACAAATGTTGTCAGTACCACAGTTGTGGGCGCATGCGCCGGCATCGTGCTTAGACCATTTACCTTCGCCCTTGTCATCATCATTCCACGGATTGGTGATCGTGAAGAGGTTCTTGCCATCTGTAGGCAGTTCGAGATCAACGGTCTGGTTCCATGTAGTGCTCCAACCGTTATGCTTATCGTTGGGATTAAGGCGAGCAAAAATCATATTAGTATATCCCGAGGGAATCGATGCCTCGTAAATACCGTCGAAATTGTCGTCGGTCATATCGACCCACTTATAATCGCTGTTGCTCGTCCATACGTAGACGGCAAATCTGGCATTATCGCTACACCAATTAGAGTCGGGAACAAAATAAACGGTTGTACCGTTGTCAGCAGCGCTGACTCCAACCGACATAACGCAGCTTAAAAGCATGAGTGCGACTATAAGACAAGCTATAATCTTTCTTGTGTGCTTCATAATCAATACCCTTTCTGATTATTTAATCAACAACTCAACTACTTCGTCGGGAGTGGTTGCAAGGTAGGTAAAGCCCGAGGTTTCAAGCTCTTCTCTGCTGCCGTGTCCCCATCTGACACCAAGGCTGTCAATACCGCATTTTGCAGCGCCCTCGGCATCATAAACTCTGTCACCGACGAGGATAGCCCTACTTCGATCTGCACCAACCGCATTAAGGCTGTAGTCAAGCACCTGCCATTTGTGATCGCGATTATCTCCCGCAGCTCCGCCCATGAAATCAAAGTACTTGTCCAGACCGAAAAGCTTCATAATTTTAAGCGCCGTTCCCTCAGGCTTTGAGGTAGCGAGAACGATGGTTTTTCCTGCCTTTTTCAGAGCCTCAAGCATCTCAAAAATACCCGGATAAACCTTGTTATCCCACCAGCCGTAAATGTTGTAATATTCACGGAATTTTTCAATAGCATCAACAACGGTCTTTTCATTAAAACCAAACTCGTCCTGCCACACAACGTAAAGCGACGGGCCGATAAATCTACGAAGCGAATCTCTGTCACCGTAATCGGTTACGCCCATTTTCTTAAAGGCATAGATAAATGCATCTACAAGACCCTGCTCCGGATCGGAGAGAGTTCCGTCAAGATCAAATGCAATAACACTGTATTCTTTCATGTAAATTTTCCTTAGCAAAATTTTGTCAAATACATTATAGTATAAACTTCTCAAAATGTCAACAAGATATAAAAAAAGCCCCACTTTTTAAAAGCGAGGCTTGAGTATTAATTCTATAATAAATTCTGCATTCTGAATTCTTCATTTACACAACACCCTGAGCGAGCATAGCGTCAGCAACCTTAAGGAAGCCTGCTATATTAGCTCCTGCAACAAGATTGCCGGGCATGCCGTACTTCTCTGCAGCGGAAACCGAGGAATTGAAAATATTCTTCATTATTATTTTAAGCTTTTCGTCAACCTCTTCAGCACTCCAGCCGTATCTCATGGAATTCTGGCTCATCTCAAGTCCGGAAACAGAAACACCACCGGCATTTACAGCCTTTGAGGGGGCGACGATAACGCCGTTCGCAGCAAAGAAAGCAAGTGCCTCGTTGGTGGTAGGCATATTGGATACCTCAACGTAGTATTTTATGCCGTTTTCCACGATCTTCTTGGCATCCTCGATATCAACCTCGTTCTGTGTAGCGCAAGGCATAACGATATCAACCTTAACGCCCCAAGGCTTCTCACCCTTGAAGAAAGGAACACCGAACTTTTCGGCATAATCCTCTACTCTGTTACGGCAGGATGCACGCATCTCAAGGAGATAATTGATCTTTTCCTCGGTGTTTACACCATCCTTATCATAAATATAACCGTCAGGACCTGAAATAGTTACTACCTTACCGCCAAGCTCGGTAATCTTTTTTACACTACCCCAAGCAACGTTACCGAAGCCGGAGATGGCGAAGGTCTTGCCCTTAATGGAATCGCCGAAGAAATTAAGCATCTCAACAGTATAATAGGTAGCGCCGTAGCCGGTAGCTTCGGGACGAATAAGAGAACCACCGTAGGGGATGCCCTTTCCTGTAAGAACACCTGTAAATTCGTTGCGAAGACGCTTGTACTGACCAAAGAGATAGCCGATTTCTCTTGCACCGACACCGATATCACCTGCAGGAACGTCGGTATCTGCTCCTATGTATTTTGAAAGCTCGGTCATAAAGCTCTGACAGAAGCGCATAACCTCGCTATCACTCTTGCCCTTGGGATCAAAGTCGGATCCACCCTTGCCACCACCCATAGGGAGTCCGGTGAGGGAGTTCTTAAAGGTCTGCTCAAAGCCGAGGAACTTAATAATACTCTCGTTTACAGAGGGGTGGAAGCGCAAACCGCCCTTGTAAGGACCGATTGCACTGTTAAACTGAATACGGTAGCCACGGTTTACCATGACCTTACCGTCATCGGTTGTCCACGGAACTCGGAACTTGATAATTCTTTCGGGCTCTACCATTCTTTCAAGCACACCGCTTGTGATATACTCGGGACTCTGCTCGAGAACCGGCTCAAGTGACTCAAGAACCTCTCTGACACACTGATGGAACTCAGGCTCGTGAGGATTTCTCGCTTCAACTCTTGCCATTAATTCGTTAAGATAATCCAATTTAAACATAATTTTCTCCAAAAAATAAATTTCCATACAGAAAATATAGCACAAAAAAAACGAAAAATCAATAGTTTTCGCAAGATTTAGCCAATATATGGTACAAAAAAATAGGAAGGCCGCAGGAAAGCAAATTGAAGCTCTCTGAACTAATAAAAAGGATCAAGCTACCGGCAAAAGCATCAATATATTATCTTGCAGCAAGTACTGCAGGTAAGATCGTAAGCTTTGTTATAACTCCATTTACAACAAGACTTCTCGGAAAAGAAAACTTTGGACAATTTAGCCTTTATATGGCATTGCTGGGCGGTGTATCCGTAATTTGCTCTGCCTTCACGTCAAGCAGTGCAGTGTACAAGGGGATGCAGAATTTTGGCAAAAAAAGCGGATATCTAATAAGCGTTTTATGGGTAAGTATTGCCTTATCCTTGTCTATCTGCACACTATTGTTTACATTTATACCACTTGTAAAGCTGGAGAGCTATCTTCTGTTTCCCCTTACGTTACAAATTCTGTGTGACGTGATCGTTGCGGTGGCAATGAGTGGAGAAAGATTTGACTACAAATACAAGACAGTTGCAGCCATAGCCCTCATAAATGCCATACTTCCGCCTGCTATGGCAATTTTTATACTCAGAGCATGGGGCGGAGGGTACGTTGTAAGAATCTATTCAATGCTGTTCGTATCCATGTGTACTGCGGTGTATTCTCTTGTGAAATTGTTTCGGGGTTCAAAGCACAGAGATCTTAAGGTCGGATATGCTTTTCGGTCATCTCTTCCACTTTTGCCCTACAGCATTTCCTCGGCAATTTCCGTACAGGCTGACAAGCTGATAATATCATCCCTGATGGGTGCTGCGGCATTGGCAAAATATTCGGTGGTTTATTCGCTCGGATTGGCACTTCAATTTACGGTAAGCGCAATCGGTTCTGCCCTGACCCCTTGGATCATACGCAGACTCGACGCAGGTGAGATTGAGAGAATTTCTGCTCTTATGCTTCCAATGGCTGTGGGATACTGTGCCCTCTCTCTCTGCCTCGTTGCCATTGCGCCTGAGGCAATGCTAATACTTGCCCCGAGGGATTATCTCGATGCTCTACCTGCCCTATTACCAATAGCGCTGTCCACTCCGCTATCGTTTATTTCATCGGTAACTATGGTAGGACTTAATTATTCGGAAAAAGGCAAGGCCGTGATCATAATTTCTCTTATCAGCACGGCATCATGCATTCTTCTAAATTATATGTTGATAAAAGAATTCGGGTTCATCGGAGCAGGAATAGCAACACTTATGGTACACATATTTACCGCCGTGACAAGCATACTGATGCTAAGCCGGGCAAAGCTTAGCGGTATGGTATCGCTCGGAGATCTTTATCGTCCATTTCTCATCAGTGCAACTGTCGGTGTTCTTATACTGACGCTACGTGATAATTTTATGCCGAGAATCATATCGTTGCTTTTCCCCGTCCTGATGCTTTTGTTCAGCGCAAAAAAAGCCGCAGAGATGGTTATAGAAAAAAAGAAGAAAATGTCGCTGTAATATTTGTTTTGTTATAGAAAAAAGGGCTTTTCGCCCTTTTTTTCATATTTAATATTCATCGTTATTAGTATATAACTCTCTTGCCTCACTCGAATAAGAACCGAGAAGGTCGGCAAATTCATCGCTGGATTCAATAAGGATCTCTGCCCTTTCATATCTGCCAGAGGTAGTTAATCTGTATACTACGGCAGGACACAGTGTTGGAAGATAGGAGTATTTAATAACACCCATCGGGGTTTTGTGCAGCTTCATCTGCTCGGCAGTCTGCCTCTCGATCTTTACGATCTCGCGAAGTGGGATACGGCAAAGTGTAGTATGTTTTTTACCCGTCTGCTGTCTCACCACAAATACAGCATCCCCCTCGTTATCAAAGGTTACGTCATAATAATAGATCGGAGCGATATATTTAGTATACAGCATCAATGCCAAGGTAAGCAGTGCAACACCGACAAGACTGACAATTCCTTTATAAACAGGAATAAACGTGGAAAGCATTATCAAAGCAAAGGAAATTGGTAAGCAAAAAACGAAAGAATATCTCGCCTTGTTGTTGCTTGGTTTTGTCTTCACAGAAAATTCTCTTATCACCTATATACTCCCCTCTCACAATATGATTAAAGAAATTATATAATAAAATGATGAAAAAGTCAACAAATTAAGAAAAAAGGCTCAAAACAGAGCCTTTTCCCTTAGGTTATTCCTAAAATCAGACCGACAGTTATTATAACAAACCGTCTCTACCGTAATAAAGATCTCTTTTTTCTTCATCGGTCAGCTCGTCAAGATCCTTGCCCTGTCGCATGGCGGTCCAAGCTCTGTTGGGAACGGGAGGATTGAATGCGGGAAGATCTATACCGGGCGTATTGATACCTGAAATAGCACCGGGTGCATCCTTGCGATAATTTTTCACGTTATGCTTTTCGGTTTCATTCATCTTTTTCTTTTTGTTATTCTGTTCCATATTGCGCTCCTTTCTAAGCTACACAAGTATTTTGTGCATACGACTTCAACTTTATAAGTTTAACTTGATTTTTTTATAAAAAGGTGGTAAAATTGAAATAGAAACAGAAGAGAGGAGTCGTCAAAATGCTTTACAACAATTTAAGCGGATATTTCAGAGAGAAATATGGCAGGCGACTTAGCAAAATCTGCATAGACGGCGGATTCTCCTGACCCAACCGCGACGGTAGAATCAGTCACGGCGGTTGCATTTACTGTGGTGAGAGAGGTGCAGGAGAGCATATAGACGCTACCCTATCTATTCGCGAGCAGGTAACGAAGGGATTAAGCAGAGCAGATGATGACGAGCTATTCGTTGCATATTTTCAAAATTTTACGAACACCTATGCGCCCGTTGACGTTTTAAAAGATAGATATGACGCAGCACTTATTGACGAAAGAATCAAGGTGCTGGCAATCGGCACTCGACCCGACTGTATAGATCAGGAGATTGCAAGATTGATAGCATCATACAAGGATAGGGTTGACGTATGGGTTGAACTTGGTCTTCAAACCGCAAGTGACAAAACTGCGGATATTATTAACCGAGGTTATCACAGAAAAAGCTTTGAGAATGCTATGTCAATACTTAAGGAGCACGGTATACCCGTAGTCCTGCATCTTATAGTCGGTCTGCCCGGCGAAGGAGAGGCAGATATCAAAAAAACGGTTGAATACATAAACGGCTTTGATCTTTTCGGTATAAAGATACATTCAATTTACGTTATGACCGGTACGGAGCTTGAGAATATGTACTTAAGAGGAGAGTATACACCACCGAGTATGGATTATTACACAGATATGGCGGTATATATTCTCACGCATATAAAAAACGATGTAGTAGTTCACCGACTAACAGGAGACTGTCCGAGGGATATGCTTGTAGCACCTTCGTGGAATGTCAAAAAAAGCGAAATAATACAAACTATAGTTGACAAAATGACAAAAAACAGTCTTTCACAAGGTTCATTAAATTAAAAAAACGCTTATGCGATTTATTTTCGCATAAGCGCTTTTCTTTTGTTACATAAACTTATCAATAAGCTCAACTACAGTTTTCTCAAGCTCATCAAAGGACATCTTAATTTCTCCCCTAAAGTAATTAACCATAACGTCAACGCAGGCATTGGCAACAAAGCTGATCTGTACGTGTCGCACAGCCTTATTCTTCGAGAGATACGGTGATTTGACGTTTGAAAGCACGCGGGTGGTAATAATATGCTTTATCTTATCAATAAAGAACACCGCATCGGGCGATGAGGCTACCTTGCTGTAAATATGCTGATTTTCCTTGATGAAGTCAAAGATGCGCTTAATATACACCTTATAATCGGTAGTATTATCGGCATCCATCGCATCAATGATCTCGTTAAGCATGTCTATCAGCTCACGCATCATTTCATCTGCGACAGCATAGACGTCTTCATAGTGATTATAGAAGGTGCTTTTTGCAATATCTGCCCTTTCGGCAAGCTCGGCAACTGTAATGGTTGAGATAAGCTTTTTCTCATCTATAAGATCTACAAAGGCCGAACGTATCATCCTTCGCGTTCTGGTTGAATTTCTATATTCTTTTTTCATATATTATTAACATCTCCACTATAAGATTTTAGACAATTTAGGACGCAGAGTCCAAAATTGAATTTATAGATAAATTTAGTCGTTGACTTTACTTTTGCAATATTATAATATATTACAGAAAAAAAGTCAAGTAATAATAAGGAGATTAGAAGTGAAGAACCTGAAAAACAAATCAGGCAGCTTTATGCACAGGCTGTCCGAGACAATCGTCGACAAAAGATTTATCATCTTTGCGGTAGTGATCGCGCTGATCATATTCTCTGCCTTTTCCGTAAGCTGGGTAGAGGTTGAGAGCGATCTTACCTCCTTCCTGCCCGACAAGTCCGACTCCAAGGCAGGAGTTGATATTATGTTCGACGAGTTTACGCTTTACGGTAGCGCACAGATCATGGTGGCTAACATTTCGCTTGAAAAGGCGAATGAAATAGCAAAGCTTTTGCAAGACGTAGACGGAGTCAGCATAGTTGACTTTGCCGAAGATAAGGCGCATTACAACAATGCATCTGCATGTTATACCGTCAACCTTGCATATCCACAGAACGACGTGAGAAGCGAGGAGACACTTGCTTCGATCAAGGAGGCTCTTGTAGGATACGATGCATACGTCAGCTCTGATATAGGAAACCCCATGGGAGCAATCCTTGACAAGGAGATAGGAGTTATTATTGTAGTTGCATCTATCATAATTCTGGCAATGCTCTTCCTTACGTCAAAGTCGGTAATTGAGGTTCCTGTTATCATGATCACCTTCGTCGTGGCAATGATAATCAACATGGGTACTAACTTTATCTTCGGAAAGATTTCCTTCGTATCAAACTCGGTAACCAGCCTTCTTCAGCTTGCGCTGTCGCTTGACTACGCGGTAATCCTTATAAACAGATTCAGAGACGAGAGCACAAGACTTCCCCTGCGCGAATCGGTTGTAGAGGCTCTCACACACGCAGTACCCGAGGTGTTCGGCAGCTCGCTTACCACCGTCGGCGGTATGGCGGCAATGGCATGTATGCAGTTCAAGCTTGGTCCCGATATGGCAATCAACCTTATCAAGGCAATTCTCCTTGCAATGGCATCGGTATTCGTTGTCATGCCCGGACTGCTGATGCTGTTTGGTCCTGCACTTTTAAAGACACAGCACAAGAGTCTTATTCCCGATATGTCATTTATCGGCAAATTCGCATATAAGACAAGGAAGGTTGTGCCTCCCATTTTCCTTATCGTAATAATTGCAGCTGTAATTATTTCAAGCGCTTGTCCCTTTGCATACGGATACACGAATCTCGAATCAGCAAAGCTTAACGAACAATCTCTGGCAAAGAAGATGATAACCGATAACTTTGGATCGGTAAATATGATCGCCCTGCTCGTTCCCTCGGGTGATTACGAAAAGGAAGCGGCACTTCTCGAGGAGCTTGAAGCAAGAGATGAGGTGTCCAGCACCATGGGTCTTGCCAACACGGTAGCTATGGACGGTTATACCCTGGCAGACAGCCTTACTCCCAGACAGTTCTCCGAGCTTGCAGACCTGGATTACGAGCTCGCAGCCGTGGTTTACGCGGCATATGCAGCAAGTAATGAGGATTACGGAAGCATTATCAACGATATTTCGACCTATAAAGTACCCCTTATAGATATGTTCCTGTTCGTTATTGAGCAGATCGACTCCGGACTTGTAAGCCTTGAGGGTGAGCAGGCAGAAATGCTTGGCGGAGCAAAGGATATGATGGCAAGTGCAAAGGATATGATGGTCGGTGAAAACTACAGCCGTATGGTAATCTACCTTGATATGCCTGAGGACGACGAGAAAACCTTTGCATTCATCGACGAGATGAAATCTATTGCAAGCGGATATTACGACGGCGCGGACGTATATGCTGTCGGTGGATCTACTACCGCAAAGGACTTTAAGGAATCATTCGTTGTAGACAACGTAGTAGTTTCTGCGGTTTCTATTATCACGGTTCTTATCGTTCTTATCCTCTCATTTAAATCCGCAGTAATGCCCGTAATTCTTATTGCAGTAATTCAGGGTGCTATATGGATCAGCTTCTCTATCCCCACTCTCCTTAACACCCCGCTGTTCTTCCTCGGTTATATTATTATTTCGGCAATTCAGATGGGTGCGAATATCGACTATGCGATAGTTATTGCAACAAGATACAACGAGGTTAAGGGTAAGATGAATCAGAGAGATGCTATCATCGAAACTATGAACTTCGCATTCCCCACCGTTATTACATCGGGCGCAATTATGGCGGTGACAGGTATTCTTATCGGCAACATGTCCTCCGAGCAGACTATTGCCAGCCTTGGCGGAAATCTTGGACGTGGTACGATCATATCTATAATTCTCGTGCTCTTTGTTCTGCCCCAGCTCCTTCTTATCAGCGACAAGCTTGTTAACAAAACCAGCTTTACCCTCTTTAAGAAAAAGGGAAAGAAAGAAACTGCGCTTGACGGCAGAGTTCGCGTATGCGGACGCGTCAGCGGTGAGCTCAGCGGTTGGATCGAGGGCGATATTGATGCGATTATTGACGGAAACGTAAAGCTTAGCCTACATTCAGGAGAGGCAATCACAGAAAAGGAGGCAGACTGTAATGAAAAATAAGAATAAAATTGTTGCATTATCGGTATCAGTCTGCATTCTTATCAGCCTGATCATTCCTCTCGCACTTCCTATGGTAAGCTATGCAAATGAAGAAACGATATATATCAACAATGCAGACGAATTTATAGAAATAGCGAAAAAATGCTCTTATGATGCTTGGTCAATAGGCAAAACTATTGCTCTCGGCGCGGATATTTCTCTTGAAGGCATAGATTTTGAGCCTGTTCCCAGCTTCAGCGGTACATTTGACGGTAACGGACACACTATAAGCGGAATAGATCTGAACGGTGCGTATTCACCTGCAGGACTATTCTCTACCCTTGAAAAGGATGGTGTTATCACTAATCTTAAGGTAGAGGGCGCTATTACCCCCGACGGTGACAAGGGTCTTGTCGGCGGTATCGTTGGTATCAACAGCGGTAAGATAGAGGGTTGTAGCTTCAACGGTACGGTAATCGGTTCATCCGACGTTGGCGGAATTGCAGGAATCAACCGCGTAAGCGGTAGTATAACAGACTGCAAGGTAAACGGTGAGATCATCGGTGAAAACCGCACAGGCGGTATTGCAGGCACAAACGAGGGTATTATCTCCTCCTGTGAAAACAGTGCTAAGGTAAATACTATCGGCATAACACCCACGGTATCTCTTGATGAGATCAATATTTCTCTCACTCTCGATATTACAAAGCTTCCCTCTCTTAACAACTCCACAATGAGTGATACGGGAGGAATCAGCGGATATACAACAGGTATAATTATCGGCTGTACCAACCTTGGTCAGGTCGGATATCCCCACATTGGTTATAACGTAGGCGGTATTGCAGGCAGAAGCCAGGGACATCTCGCAAACAACCTTAACGGAGCTGAAATTTACGGACGTAAGGACGTTGGAGGCATCGTTGGACAGATCGATCCCTATATCAGCTATGAGTTATCCGAGGATCTGCTTGCAGCTCTTAAATCAGAGCTTGACAGACTTGGCGGTGAGGTAGATGGAGCACTCAATTCCTCTGACGCGAATATCCCCGGCATTTCAAACAGACTTGACACAATCCTTACAAATATTGATCTTGCAACAGATTCATTAAACAAGATCATTAACGGTACTACCGACTTTGGCAACGACCTTACAGGTGAGGTGAACAGATTCAGCCTTATCCTAACCGAGGTTATGGCACAGATGTCGGGAATAACCGAGGACCTGCCCGAGCTTAGCACTATGCTCGGAAATGCTATGTCCGAGCTTGAGAGCGCACTTAAAAATCTTGAGAGCTTCTCCTCCGTAAGCGCAGGCGCACTTAACGACGTTGCAACAGCCCTTAAGGATGCATCCGACTCATTCGGTGCAATAAGCAACGGCATTAACAGTATAAACGAGGGTCTTGGCAGACTTGAAGGTGCGATTACCGTAAATGATAAGGATGAGGCGAAGGAAGCCGTTGACCTTATTGCAGATGAACTGAATCTGCTTGTAACGGCTATCGATGATTTCACAAATGCATTCAAATCCACAACAGAGATCCTGAACGA
Organism: Eubacteriales bacterium; assembly: GCA_045128515.1. Lineage (GTDB taxonomy): Bacteria > Bacillota > Clostridia > Oscillospirales > CAG-272 > UBA1740. Next base: position 41,678 of record JBGVRO010000022.1, read on the forward strand.
TACTCCCTGGGCAGAAAAGGCTTTGAAAAACCTCACCGATCTTGTAGAGATATTTGATGATATCACAAACGCAGTCTCTGTAATTTACGATGCAACTCTCGTTATAAGAGAAGACGTTGATATTAACTGGGAGAAAATACAGCAGTCGGGCGACGAGATGCTTACAATGATCGGACACTTCTCCGATATGGCAGAAGCTCTTTCAGGTGCGATCGATCTGTTGGACAGCGGCTTCGAGCAGATCACAGGCGGCTTTGAAATGCTTGCAAATGCAGTATCTGTCAATGATTTAGAGGCGGCTGCAAAGGCAATTGAGGATATCGGCATTGGCTTTGATAAAATTATTGCAGGCGGAAGTGCCGCAGGCGAGGCTCTCGGAGAGATCTCCGAGCTTATGGCGGAGCTTGATGGAGGAGCAGATCTTTCGGAGGTAATTTCCTCTGCCTCTGTTGCTTTAGAAAGCGTTGGAAAAGCAATTACACAGATGACCGAGGGCTTATCTATCGCGTGGGATGGAATTTCAGCTCTTCTTGACGAAATAAACATTAATTTTGACAGTATCAGCGGCGGCTTCTCGCTGATAGTCGGAGGAATGGGTGATATTGATGCATCATTCGATGAATTAAAACAGGCAGTGAAGTCCATGAGCGACGGAATTCAGGCACTTGAAAGAGCCGTAACCGCTATCAGTGAGGCTGTGATCATCGAGGATGAAGATAAGCTTTCATCCGCGCTTAACAGTGCCTACGATGCGCTCGGCGACATTGTCGGTGCGATGACCGAAATGAGCAGCGTATTCGGTGAGATTACAGATACACTTGCATTAGTAATGGCATGGAGCGAGGATCTTACTACATCGATCGATGCTATTGCCGATGCTATGACTAAAATGTCAGGTGCTCTCGTAAATATTCAGTCGGGAGTTGATTCGCTTCGTAAGAATATTTCCTTTGACCTTGACGGAGCAAAGGAGGGACTGACTCTTATACGAGACGGTCTTTCCGATATGGCAAATGCATCCGAGTATTTGAAGTCATGTCTCTCTCACCTTTCGGATGCCGTCACAAAGGTTGACGGTGGCTCGGAGTATCTTAACGGATTTGTAACCGATATAAAGGAATTTATTGCGATCATTAACGGTGGAACTGAAATGATAACCGATATTTCCGAGAATATAAACTCCATAGTTAGCTATCTTAAGGGAATTGATCCCATTCAGCTTCCTACCCTACCGAACAGTGTAACCGAGGAGGCAGATCAGCTGTTCATTTATATCAACAATATTGAAAGCGAGCTTAAGCTTCTCACCAAGGATATTACCTCACTTAGCGAGGAGATGACCGCGACTATCGGTAACATCAACGAGATATTTAATGCAATGTCCGACAACATCGTGGATATGATATACGGACTTAACGACGGCAAAATCGTAGATAACAGGGTTAGCGAGGAGGAGATCCACTCGGTAACGAACGGAAAGCTGTTCTCCTGTATCAACAACGGTCGTGTCCAGGGTGACATCAACGTTGGCGGTATTGGCGGCGCTATGGGTATTGAATACGCACTTGACCCTGAGGACGATCTTTCTATCGAGCTTACTGTAACCCAGAAGAAGCAGTATAAGCTTAAGGCTATTGTTCATTCCTGCGTAAATTACGGTGAAGTTATCTCCAAGCGCGACTGTGCAGGCGGTATCGTAGGTAAAATGGATCTCGGTCTCATTTACGGTAGCGAGGCGTACTGCAGTGTCGAGAGCCTGTCGGGTAACTACGTTGGCGGTATTGCGGGAATTACCGCAGGACTTGTTTCAGGCTGCTTTGCAAAGGCAACGCTCTACGGCAACAAGTACGTGGGCGGCATTGTCGGTTCGGGTGTCAGCGAGGACTTCTCGGGTGACTCCAGCATGGTAAGAGGCTGTTACTCTATGGTCGAGGTCAGAAGATCTACCCAGTATGCAGGTGCAATTTCGGGTATAAATGCAGGTGAGTTCAATGAAAATATGTTTGTTTCAAACACTCTTGCAGGCATTGACCGTATAAGCTACGTTGGTAAGGCAGAGCCTATCTCATACGAGGATCTTATTAAGAGAAGAACCATCGCAGATGGATTCTACAGCTTTACCGTTAAGTTTGTAGTTGACGGCAATGTTATATTCTCCACCTCTATCAGTTACGGTGGAGATGTTGATTCCTCTCTCATTCCCGAGATACCTGTCAAGGAAGGCTACTATTCATATTGGGATAAGACCGACCTGACAGATCTTGTGTTTGATACCGAGGTAAACGCGGTTTACAAGCCCTATATTACTACCGTCGAAAGCGAAGAAAAGCGTGACGACCGTCCTATCTTCTTCGTACAGGGCGAGTTCACCGAAGGAAACGGCATAACTCTTGAGAGCGGATGCGATACACTGGGTCTTGTTCTCAGTGACAAGCTTTTCACCAATGATAAGCTGGTTGAGGGTTGGATCTTAACGATCCCACAGGACGCGCTTGACGAAAACAACGTTCATTTCCTGCCTAAAAACGATAATACACGTATATTCCTTAAGATCAACGGTGCATGGCAACAGGTTGATGCAAAGGAATTCGGTAGTTATCTCAGCTTTGACGTTACAGGCGATAAGGTAGAGATTGCCGTTGTTGAGCATACTATAAAGCTTGTTCCCGTAATAATAGCGGTGAGCATTGCTCTTGTGATTTTGGCATCGGTAATAGTTGTTATCGTTGTTCTGAAGAAGGCAAAGTCAAAAGAAAAGAAATAAAAAAAGTAAGCCGTTGCGGAAAAACGCAACGGCTTTTAATTTAATTATTTATTGAAAAATGATATAGTGTAGATTTCGTTTGGCTTAACAGAAAGCGGAAGTCTGCCCGAGGTAACGTCGACCTCCTTCGAGCGATAGGTAGTTCCCTTTCCGCGATTGCCACCGGGGGTGGTTTTGGCAACCACGCAGGTGTTGAAGGGAGAATCTACAAGGGTGATCTCCACCTTGCCCTCATACCTTCTTGTTACCATCATAAGAGCCGCCTCGTTTCCATCGGTGGCAGCGAGAGAATAAAGCTCCTTGCGGTGATCGTCACCCGTATCAATGACAGAACCAAGCTTATACAACCTTGCGAAGCTACACATAACCTCATATGCTGCATAATGATGAGGAGTAACGTGATCATCCATCGAGAATAGCGTATTTTCTCTTGAATATATATCCGAGGTTGAATACATCAGCATATCAGCATAGGATTTCTGCGCCATAATCAGCGTTGCGCCAAGCTCTGACGGAAGATCCTCTCTGAATGCGGGTGGTGTTCCACCGCGGTCGATAGTATTATATTCACAAATTATGCTACGTGTCTTTCTAAGACCGGCATTATCAAGATAGGTTCTTGCATACTGAGCATGCATAGCAAGCTCCTCGGGATTTGTAGTATAACAAGCCCATGTAAAGAAGTCGAGAGACGCTGAGGTTTCAGGCCTGGTTATGTAAGAGAAGAAGCGCTGCATAAAGGGAACGTAAGTCTTCATCTCCTCGGTGGAGTCAAGACGGTTAAGCGCGTAAAATCCGCGAGCACCGTATGCGCCTATCTTAATTCGAGGGAATTTCTCCTGGAGATGATTTGCGGTTATGCGATAAAGATCAAAATACTCATCCATCGTACCTGCCCAGCACTCGCTGATCTCGGGGGCAGACCATATCTCCCAATATTTTATGCCGAGCTTAAATCCGTTTGCCCAGCCCTCGTTATAATGCATAACGATATGCTCGCAAATTCTCGCCCACTTTTCGGCATCTCTCGGTGGCTTTGCATACAGCTTTCTCGCATAAGGCTCTCTTCCCTCGCCAAGACGGAAGAATATACCTGCGCCGCTATTACGGATAGATGCAAGATAAAGGTCGGTGGGAAGGAAGTTGTAGGACTCCTCAAGGCTTTCGTCGGCATCAAAATCAGGGAAAATACAGTGGATATTTATATACTGATTGTGACCGTATTCACCTGCTGAGCCCGAGGTACGAACGAGCGGAACTCCCATAGCCACAAACTCGTCGGTGAAATCAAAGGGAAGATCATATCCGCCCGAGCGAGGACCACCGTTTATGCAGTTAAGCGGCTTAACTCTGCCACATTTCTTATTAAAATCAACCTTGATATTCTTTTTCTGCATAGAGTCAGCCACCTTTCCTTGTTTATTATATTTTATCAAAAAATACCGATGATTGTCAAGGGTTTAAGCGTGGATGTTTTTATCTTTTTTAGTCAAAAAATGTAAGTATTATTGCAAAAGCAAAAAACATCTGCTATAATTATAACAGAATACTCAGGGAGGAAAATATATGACTAAAATCCTCAGAATTAAATTGACCGCGTTGCTGTTATCGGTGATATTACTGCTGTCCACTCTTTGCGGTTGTCAGAAGGTAATCAGCCTTGACGAAATCCCCGACTACAAGCGATCTGCTTACGTTGAGATCAACGGCGGCGACCCATTCTTTAGCGAAAAGGAAATAACCGACGATGCATACGAAAAATATGCACCGCTTGATGCTCTCGGAAGGTGCGGAGTTGCAATCGCGTGTATCGGAATAGAGATCATGCCTACCGAGGATAGAGGTGAGATCGCCTCAATTACACCCACAGGCTGGGAATACGGCGGAATGTCCAACAACAATACCTACGATTTTGTTGAAAATAAGTACGTTTATAACCGTTGTCATCTGATAGGATTTCAGCTTGCAGGCGAAAACGACAATGAAAGAAATCTTATAACCGGCACAAGATATATGAATATTGAGGGAATGCTTCCCTTCGAGAACAACGTTGCAGATTACGTTAAGGAAACCGGCAATCACGTTATGTATAGAGTAACCCCTATATTCAACGGTCTTGATTACGTAGCGAGAGGCGTGCTTATGGAAGGCTACTCTGTTGAGGACAACGGTCGCGGAATATCCTTCTGCATTTATGCATACAACGTTCAGCCGGGTGTAACTATCGACTACTTTACCGGTGTAAACGTGGCAAACGGCGAGGATCTTCCGGATATTGACACAGAAAACGACAACAGAAACGAAATAGCCGATAGTGGAACAAATAGCGACTCAAATAATGGCTCAAGCAGCGGCTCAAGCAGCGGCGGCAGCAAAGACTCCTTTGTCGATCTGCCTGAGCACGTGGGCAATGCATCAAACTGCGATTATATATTCAGTGTGAATTCTACTAAATTCCACTCACCTGACGCAACAAGCTGTATTAACAAAATCAAGGAAGAAAACCGAAGATATTTCATCGGTACAAAAGAAGAATTACTTGAAAACGGCTATTCGGCTTGTAAGAATTGCAAACCATAAATTACATATTGTATACAAAGCCTTTGCAGAGGATATTTGCAAGGGCTTTTTATTATTTCCTAAGTGACAACAAGCTTGGCAAAAAGGAATTATTCGCTTGACTTTTTTCTCAATATGATTTAAAATTATAGTAGTAAAGGAAAGGGAGCATCAACTATGAATGAGCGTGATAAGATAAAATTTGAAAGGCTATGCGAGGTCTTTCGTCGCAATTTCAGAGTGACAAGACTGTACGCAAGTTATCTTCAGGACTGTCCAAAGATCATAACGAAAGAGATGATCGACACTCTTACCGAAGACGGAGATATAAAAATCGAAGCAGCAATATCCGCACTTCTTTCGGAGATATTTAACCTTGATTTTGACGATGTAGACGATAGACGAATTATTATGGATTATATTACTCCGTCTATAAGAATACTCGATGCAAAAAAATATGAGAACGATCCGTACTATAAAAACATTCACTTGAATGATCTGACAGACGGTAATTGGGAGATTCGTTGGGAGGAATATGCGCCATATCAGGCGGTCATCTGCCACAATATGATTATCGAGGATGATTTCAAGGAGATTCCACCCCTTGGGTTCTTCCCCGACGGATTTCGCTTCCCTGCCATACTTGAGGGTGGCAACGAATGGATGACGCTTACCCCTGTTGACCTTGATACCTGCGAGGAGGCTATTGCAGCTGCTCACGGAAAGGTTATTACATTTGGACTTGGTCTCGGATATTACGCATATATGGCATCTGAGAAGGAGGATGTTGAGTCGGTAACAGTAGTCGAGTTATCGGAGGACGTAATTCGTTTGTTTAAAAAGCACATTCTGCCACAGATTCCAAATAAGCACAAGATCAACATCGTGAACTCGGATGCCTTTGAGTATGCCGAAAAGGTTATGCCAAATGAAAAATTTGACGTCGCCTTCGTTGACACATGGCGCGATGCATCCGACGGTGCGCCTATGTACAAAAAGATGAAGATGCTTGAAAAATATTCACCCGATACAAAGTTTTTATATTGGGTCGAAGGCTTCCTGCGCTCAAGACTTCGCGCCGAGAAAATATGCGATTACATTGAGGAATACGAGGACGGAGGCCTTAAAGAGGATTATTCCACTATTGAAGAAAACCTCAAAAAAATATAATTTATCAAAGAAAAAATGCAAATATTCGCTGTTTTTATGTAAAAACAAGACTTGTGAAATAAACCACACTTAAGGTGGTTCGGGTATACTTTTACATAATAATTACAGATGGAGGACCTTTATGAGAATTCTGCTTGCCGAGGACGAGAGATCGCTGTCAAAGGCTATCGTTGCCCTGCTTGAGAAAAACAACTATTCGGTTGATGCGGTTTACGACGGAGATGAGGCACTCAGCTACATTGAAGCCGGAAACTATGATGCCGTCATTTTGGACATAATGATGCCGAAGCGCGACGGTATCAGCGCGCTGCGTGAAATGAGAGCAAAGGGATGCAACATTCCCGTGCTGATTTTATCGGCAAGATCCGAGGTAGATGACAAGGTGCTCGGACTCGACTCGGGCGCGAACGATTATCTTACAAAACCCTTCTCCGTCAAGGAACTGCTGGCAAGACTGAGAGCAATGACGAGAAAGGGTGAGGGACAGATCGATTCCACCCTTAAGTTCGGCAATCTTACCCTTGATCTTGCTACCTACGAGCTTTCTTCTCCCAGCGGATCATTTAAGCTTGCAAATAAGGAATTTCAAATGATGGATATGCTAATGAGAAATCCCACTCACCTTATATCTACCGAGAGATTTATGGAAAAGATATGGGGATACGATAGCGATGCCGAGATAAACGTTGTGTGGGTTTATATCTCTTATTTAAGAAAAAAGCTTATCAACCTTGGTGCAGACGTGGAAATTAAGGCGCATAGAAATTCCGGATATTCCTTGGAGATAATCTAATATGCTTAAAAAACTGAAAACCAAGTTTTTGATAGCAACTCTGATCACTCTGTTTATAGTTATCGGAGTAATTATCGGAACTATTAATTTCTTTAACTACAAAAGCGTGATATCGGATGCTGACGACATTCTTGCAGTTATTATGGATAACTCGGGAAACTTTCCAAGCAAGCCGGAATTTGAGTACCCTGACATTGACGTAAATATTACACCAGAGTCTCCTTACGAATCAAGATATTTCACGGTTAAATATGAAAATGGCAAAGTGAAATCGGTAAACACCTCAAACATTGCCGCCATTAACGACGAAACTGCCATAAAAATGGCAAACACCGTTATTATTACCATGATTGAAAGAGGCTTTCGTGGAAATTACCGTTATCTCATGCACAAAGACGGCGAAAGTGTAAACGTTATCTTCCTTGACTGTACCAAACTGCTTGACAGCGCGAATACATTTTTCCTTTTAAGCTTATTCATATCATTACTTGGCATTCTCGCGGTATTTTTCATAATGTGGATCATATCAGATAGAATTGTAAAGCCGCTGATCGAGGGACATGAAAAGCAAAAAAGATTTATTACAGATGCAGGACATGATATAAAAACACCGATTACCATAATTGGCGCAGATGCCGAGCTGCTTGAAATGGAAATAGGCGAAAACGAGTGGCTGTCGGATATAAGAAAGCAATCTACAAGACTCGCGTCGCTTACAAAGGATCTGATATATCTTGCAAGAATGGAAGAGATGGAGAATATTCCACACGTAGATTTCCCCATTTCCGACATTGTGGAAGAGGTAATATCCTCATTTTCCTCTCTTGCAAAAACCAAAAAGATGAGTATTGACAGCCAGATAACTCCCGCACTGTTTTATCACGGTGAGGCGGAGGCTATCAGAAAGCTTGTTACCATCCTTATAGACAACGCGATAAAATATTCACCCGAGAACGAGAGTGTAACCGTCAGCCTGAAGCGTCTTCCGAAGGGAATCGTATTAAAGGTCATTAACCCTGCCCCAGATCTCACAGAAGAGTCTATTGCGAATATGTTTGACCGTTTTTACCGATTGGATTCTGCAAGATCCACAAGTGAGGGATTTGGTATAGGACTGTCGGTAGCATATGCGATCGTAAGCTCTCACAAGGGCAAAATTACTGCTCAAAAGCAAAACAGATCATTGGTTATAGAAGTGGTTTTGTAATAAATAGAGTCGCAGAATGTAAACCTCATTTTACATTCTGCGTTTTTTAATGTCATTTCTTATACTTTTTCAAAGTTTTTTAAAATTTTTGTTGACCTTGCGAATAATTTATTATATAATTATTGTACTAAGTTATCAAATACGTTTGGAAGGTTTACGCTATGTTAAGCAGTCTTACAAAAAGTACATACGAGGCAATATTAATCTCCGAGCTGCGACCTGCTATGGGTTGCACAGAGCCTATTGCTATCGCATATGCATCCTCGATTTTAAGAAAGACGCTTGGTGTCGATCCCACCGAGATCAAGGCATCATTCAGCGGAAATATTATTAAAAACGTTAAGAGCGTTATAGTTCCTGCCACCGGAGGCAGACACGGAATTGAGGCAGCGCTTGCCGCAGGCATCGTTTCCTGCCGACCCGATATGCGTCTTGAGGTGCTGACAGTCCTTAGTGACGATGATGCCGAGAAAATTGACAAACTGCTTAAAGAATGTAAGATAGAAATAAGCAAGCTTAATACCGGATGCAGCTTTGAGCTTGAGCTGTACGGAACAAACGGTGACAACGAGGCTATCGTAAAAATCAGCGGTTCGCATACCAACGTTACAGAGGTCAGTCTTAACGGTACAGATATGACCGAAGAGTACGTACAGCGCACTATTGTTGAAGAAAGTGGAGACGAGCCGGATTATACCCTACTTAACGTTATGGACATCGTAGAATATGCCGATACAGCAGAGCTTGATGTATTACGCCCCTATCTTCTCCGCCAGATTGAACTTAATATGGCAATTGCAGAAGAAGGCCTTAACGGTGAATGGGGCGCAAGCATAGGCAAGGTTATGCTGTCTATGGGTGGCGACCTTTCACGTCGTGCAAGAGCATACGCGGCGGCAGGATCCGATGCAAGAATGAGTGGCTGCGAGAAGCCTGTATGCATTATCTCCGGTAGTGGAAATCAAGGAATAACCGCATCCGTTCCCGTTAAGGTCTATGCCGATGATATGGGCAAGAGCGAGGAGGAGCTGCTTCGCGCCCTTATCGTTTCAGACCTTATTACCATACATCAGAAAACAGGCATCGGCACTCTTTCCGCATACTGCGGTGCGATAAGCGCAGGTGTTGGTGCAGGAGCAGGAATATGCTATCTTCACGGTGGAAAATTCCGCGAAATTGCACACACTCTCGTAAACTCGGTTGCCATACTTTCGGGTACGATCTGCGACGGAGCAAAGCCTTCGTGCGCAGCAAAAATAGCTATGGCTGTGGAAGCAGGAATCATGGGATATGAGATGTGGAAGATGGGTAGTCAGTTCCACGGCGGCGACGGTATCGTAGAAAAGGGTGTGGAAAATACCATCAAGAACGTGGGTAGACTTGCCCGTGACGGTATGAGTGATACGGACAGAGCTATTATTGATATTATGCTTGGTATATAATAAAGAACGTGGTGAAAAACACCACGTTCTTTATTTCTAAAGTTTTAATACACTCTGTGCAACGAAGAGATACACTATAAGTGAGATAGCGTCAACAAGCGTTGTAATAAGCGGTGACGCCATTACGGCAGGATCAAGTCCAACCTTCTTTGCAAGAAGCGGCAGAGTTGCGCCTATTACCTTCGCCAAAATAATGGTCAACGAAAGCGACAGCGCTACCGTAAGAGATACAGTAAGATCTACTGCGCTGTTACCAAGAAGGTATCCATCGATGAGCCAAACCTTAAGGAAGGTAGCAACACCAAGCGCAAGCGAGCAAAGAACTCCGACACGAAGTTCTTTCCAAATAACTCTGAAGATGTCCGAAAACTCAACCTCGGCAAGTGAAATACTACGCGTTACGGTGACGGACGACTGACCGCCCGAATTACCTCCCGTACCCATGATCATAGGAATAAAGAGCACGAGAACGGCAGGAAGTGCCGATTCAAATCCGGCAAGAATTGCACTGGAAAGAGTGGATGACAGCATCAGTATGAGAAGCCAGGGAATACGCGATTTCCAAATCGAGAATACGTCGGTCTTAAGATAAGGAGTATCCGATGCAGCGGTAATCGCCGCCATCTTAGCGAAGTCCTCCTCATTCTCCTCAATGATGACCTCAAGCGCGTCGTCTACGGTAACAATACCCACAAGACGGGACTCGCTGTCAACTACGGGAATTGCAAGAAAGCCGTACTTATCAAGCTTCATTGCTACCTCCTCTTTATCATCGTGAGTATGAACGGCGATAACGTTCTCGTCCATTATGTCACAAAGAGGAGTGTCGGGATCGGATATAAGCAGATCCTTTGCGGTAACGATACCCTGCAGGCGCTTGTCCTTACCCGTTATATAACATGTATAAATAGTTTCCTTATCAATAGCAACACGGCGGATATGAAGCAACGCGTCTGCCACCGTCATATCACCTGTAAAGCGCACGTACTCGGTCGTCATAACCGTGCCGGCAGAATCCTTAGGATATTTTAGGATGCGATTAATTATCTCGCGGTCCTCTTTATCCGAGTTTTTGAGAATACGCTTGACAACGTTGGCAGGCATCTCCTCAATAATATCAACGGTATCGTCGATATAAAGCTCATCAAGAATTTCAGAAAGCTCGCGGTCTGTAAAGCGCGTGATCAATCTCTCCTGAAGCTCGGAGTCCATCTCAACGAAGGTCTCGGCTGCAAGCTCCTTTGATAAAAGTCTGAAGAGTAAACTGTGATACGAATCATCAAGCTCAAAAAATATCTCCGCAAGGTCGGGAGCAGGAAGATCCCCTACCTGCAGCTTTACCTCTGCAAACTTTCTTTCCTTAAGCAATTCGGAAAGCTTTTCCGGGGTAATAATTTCATCCTCGTCGAAAATATTACCGCTGTTAATAATTTCTTCCATTTGGGCCTCCTTCCAAGTCATGTGACCGAAGGATCAATAAAGAAAATGACCGATCAGGCTGTCACAGGACTTATATGTATTTTTCTTTTTGCACGGGTGAGGTTTACTTTGTCCGTCCGACATGTCGGTCTCCTTTCTTAAAAACGTTTTACCCTTTTATTTTACTCCAAGTGGGGTATGTTTGTCAAGTATATTTTTCGATTAGTTTATCAATCTCATTCTCTGTATAAACGTCGATTCCGTTTTCCTTAAGAAGCTTGGCAGCCACACCGTCACCGCTTGTAAGAGTTCCGCTGAAGCTACCGTCATATATAGTATTGCTACCGCATGAGGGGCTACGTGCCTTAAGAACGGCAACAGAACAGGAAAAGCTTCTTGCGCGCTCAAGAGCAAGCTCTGCGCCAAGTCGGAAATTGTCGGTAACGTCCTTTCCGTCACGCATAAGAACTCTGTCGCCTACCCCCTCGCTGGGAGTTCTGGGAGTAGGAAGGCCACCGTCAACCTCAGGGCAAATAGGAATAAGTGTGAACTGTTCTCTCAACTTAATTACGTTCTGATCAGGCTTGCTTTCTCCGTCGTAACGACAGCATACTCCAAGAAGGCATGCACTTACAAGAATAGCTTGTTTTTTCATAATATCTCCTACGTTTTCAGTATTTCTTTTTTTATTTTATCATAGTTTCCTGCGCCCATAAGAACGATAGCCCCATGGGTATAAAGGTCGATTGCCGACAGTATATGCTCATCGGGACAATACAATGCGTTGTATATATCGGCGGCAAGTCGCTCGGAGGTTATACCCTCTATAGGACTTTCACGAGCAGGAAAAATATCCGTTATAATAAGATGATCCGCCAAGGAAAGCGAATCACAGAACTCGCGCCAAAGAGATTTTGTACGCGAAAATGTGTGCGGCTTAAAGACCACTGTCAAAGGCTGACGGGTATAAATCTTTAATGCATTGATAGATGCAGAAATCTCGGTGGGGTGATGAGCATAATCATAAAAAACAGGGCGACCGTACCGTTTGCCTATGTATTCAAGACGACCGGCAATACCCGAGTATGATCCTATCGCTTCCCTGATCAGACAAACGTCTATGCCGTACTCTATGGCAACCGCAATGGCAGCCGTTGCATTACTAACGTTGAATGCGCCCGGAACGTTAAGCTCAAAGTGTCCGAGAACATTACCAAACCGCGATACGGTAAAATCAAATCCTCCGTCACGGAACGCGCTTATGGAATAGCGATAATCACTCCCCTCGCTACTGCCGAAGGTGATAACCTTGGTTTTTATATCATTGATAATAGAGCGCAGATTTTCGTCATCACAATTAACGAGAGCAAAGTCATCTGCCCGATCAAGTGCTCTTTTAAATGACAGCTTCAAAGCATTAATATCTGCAAAATAGTCAGTGTGATCAAGCTCTAAATTAAGCGCCACCGATATTGTTGGCGTAAAGCGGAGAAAGGAGTCCTTATACTCACAAGCCTCGTATATCATAGCTCCCTTTGATCCCACGCGAAATGGCGATCCAATGGGAAGCTCCGAGCCGGAAAGCACGGTGGGGTCTACACCTGCGTGGCTGAAAATCAGATCAAGCATTGCCGTTGTGGTACTTTTACCGTGAGATCCCGAAATACCTATTCGAGTGCTGTAGTCAAGCATTAAAGCACCGAGATATTCGGCACGCGATACAACAGGAATTCCATGCCGTGTAGCATACAGAATCTCGGAATTATCCATACCGATAGCCTGCGAATAAACTACGAGATCCGCACCCTTAACGTTGTCCTCGCTATGACCGACGTTGATCCTCGCCCCCAAGAGACGAAGCTCCTGCAGACGCGTACTCTCATCTCTGTCGCTTCCGCTAATCGTAGCACCAAAAAGGTGTGTGAGTCTTGCCAATGAATACATAGACACTCCGCCCACACCGATAAAATGAACCAAGCGTTCTTTATTCTTGGAAATATCGCGAATCACGTTGTACGGCACGCAATTATGCCCCTTATCACCGGCTCTGCCCATCAAATTTCTCCCAAAGCTTTGTTATAGTTTAAAATGAATAAAAAATTACATTTCGTTAATAAAAAAATAATTTTTTGACTGAATAATCTTAACAAAATAACTGTATAATATTACCATAGAAAACAAGGGCAAGTCTAATGCCCACGCTTTCACGATAATCATTATATTCAAAACAAAAACAAAGTCTACAACAAGGAAGGAAATTTAATTTATGCAGGTAACAGACATCAAAATCAGAAAATTCTTTGACGAGGGTCCAATGAAAGCGATTGCATCGGTAACCTTCGACGACTGTCTTGCCGTTCACGACATAAAAGTAATTTATGCAAGGGAAAGATTCTTTATCGTAATGCCCTCAAGAAAGAATCCCGATGGAACATATCGAGATATAGTTCATCCCATTAATGCGGAATTCAGAGCGGCGCTCGAGGAAGCCGTAATAGATGCTTATCAGGTTCAGCTCGTTGCCGCAGAGCACGATATACAGGCAGAGATCGATCCTGTAATTATCTGATATTTTGCAATATAAGAGGTTGTTGTATTAACAGCCTCTTTTTTATTGGTGAAAAATAAATATGGGGACGGCAGGTAAAAACCGAACGCCGTCCCCTATAATTTTATGTAATTTATGCGTTTTCTTCAGGCTTAGCCTCGGCGTCATCAGCCTTAGCCTTCTTCTTAGGAGCATCGCCGCCAAGAGCCTTCTGCTTTTCAACAACAGACTTCTGATCACGAAGCATCTGTCTCTGTGCTGCAAGAGCTTCCTTCTGAAGAGCGAGAGTAGCACTCTGCTTTTCAGCAACGTCGTTCTGAGCATCAAGAGTCTTTGCATTGCCTGCATTGATAGCCTGCTGAGCAGCAATAACCTCTTTCTGAGCAGCAACTGCAGCCTTAAGAGCCTCATCGATCGCAGCCTGATTCTCGGCAACAAGACGCTGAGCCTCTTCCATTGCCTGCTGACCTTCAACAAGAGCCTTCTGGCTTTCGAGAAGAGTCTTCTGCTGATCCTGAAGAGCTGCCTGTTCCTGAGTAACAACAGCCTGATCCTGGTTGATAACACGCTGACCAACCTGAACACCCTTCTGATCACGGAGAGTCTGACGCTGCATATCGTTGGTCTGCTTCTGCATATCAACAGCGGTGGCCTGCTTTGCGGTGATCTCTGCACAACGTGCGCTGAGTGCCTCCATGGTCTCGGTAAGAGTATTAAGGCTTTCAACCATAGCGGTAAGCTTATCAAGAAGAGCCTGCTCGTCATCAAGCACAGCACCCTCAAGAGATGCGATCTCGCCGGATGCATAGGACGCGCCTGCTACGGGAGCAGATACAGGAATATTAACAGGATGCTCGTTAATGAACTTCTCAATTCTCTTATCAAAGGCAGCAACAAACTTCTGCATAGTTGCCTCAAGTGCCTTCTCAAGCATAGGAGAAATGTCAATAGAAACGGGAGCGATATTGGGAGTATTGTTTGTCTCGGGTGCAGCCTGCTGCTGAGGGGGGTAACCGTAAGGCATAGGCATGGGCACAGGAATATACTGGGGGTACTGATATGCACCGGGATGTGCATATGCGGGAGCCTGCGCAGGAGCTGCGGGCTGGGGTGCTGCTGCAGGGGTGGGTACGCTATTTGCTACGGGAATTTCGGGAATTGCCATGGGTGTTTCCTCCTCTTCTTCGGACTCAAGATAACCGTCCGCTTCTGTATATGTCTGAATATCAATTATACGCGATAAAACCGAGCCGTTGTACTTTTCAAATGCCTCCATGATCTTCATGGATTTTCTGCCACCGTACATCTCCGCAATGTTAGAGTAGTCGGTCTGTACAACGTCGAGAAGCAGTTTGATCTGTCCCTCGCTCTCGTTAAATGAACTGATAGCTGCAGTAAGCTCATCATTAGCATCAGAAACCTTGCTTGCATTCTTCTCAGACTCGCGCTTTTCATATGCAGCCTGAGCGTTTTCCAAACGCTTCTTAGCTTTTTTAATGTCCTTACCAACCGATTTGTAGTAAGCAAGCTCGTCGGAAACACGCTTTTTGTCATCCTCAAGGGTAACACGAAGTGCGGAGAGCTGCTCCTTCTTCTCGCTATCAAAAATACCGAGGAAATCGCTCATCATCAATACCTCTTTTCTCCGCGGGGTGCGGATTTTGTACACAAATGTTATTATACACACTAATTATATCAAATACTTTAGTAAAAGTCAATAGTTGCGCGAATTTTTTTATTATTAATATAAAATAATCGAAAACAAAGAAAAATATAACAGAAAGGGGTCTGTCACATTTGGTAAGACCGAAAAAGACCGAAAATGATAAAAAATCGTCACAAATACAAAGGAAATCGTAAATGAGACAATATAAGGTTGAAATCATACTGATTTCTTAAATTTTAATGGTCTTTTTCTACCGCCGTTTCCTTCCTCTCGACGTATATAAATACGCCTTCGGGGCGGAAAACGACGCTTCTTCCTCAAATCTG
>JBGVRO010000023.1:0-3242 GCA_045128515.1 Eubacteriales bacterium
AATAATAGAAAAAAGAAAAACAGGAGGAAATATAGAAATGAAAGAGCTTGCAGCAAAATTTATTGAAAAAGAGTGCATTATCTCTTCTTTTGACGGAAGCCATCAGTATGAGGGCGTAATAAAAGAAGTTACTGATGGAGCAATTCTTGTGGAAAAGGACGGCAAGATTGAAGCTATCAACCTTGACTTTGTTATCCGTATCAGAGAGTATCCAAAAAATAAGAACGGAAAGAAAAAATCCGTAGTATTGGACTAATAAATTCCAAATTGACACGAAGGATGCAGAAAGTAAATTTTTAGAATGATTTCAAAGGAGAAAAACTTTATGTACATTTACAAAACAGAAATATTAACAGTAAGTACGAAATGGTTTTCCGACAAAGCAAATGAAGATGACATTGCGATGCTGGATAAGCTGATAAACGAAAGAGCTTCTGAGGGGTGGGAGCTTGCAACATATGATTATATGGCAACGTCATTTCAGATGAGAGGCGCATTTCTTGTAACCTTTAGAAAGGAAAAAGTATAATTGCAGAGGACAAAAAAATGATACTTCAACTAAAAAACATAGACAAATCCTTTGGTGATAAAGAAGTCCTCAAAGGCGTATCTTTTGTAGCGGAAGGCGGAAAAGCGTTCGGTCTGCTCGGCAGAAACGGCGCGGGTAAAACAACTTCTATTCGTATTTTGATGAACGTATTTCCGGCGAATAGCGGCGAAGTTCTTGTTGACGGAAAGCCCATTGACTATAATAATATCGGCATTGGCTATCTTCCCGAAGAAAGAGGCTTGTACCCCAAAAAGCTCATTATAGATCAGCTTGTATATTTTGCAGAGCTGAAAGGAATGAGTACAAAGGACGCGACAAAAGCCGTAGATTATTGGCTTGATAGACTCGGTATGAGTGAGTACCGTAATAAACGCCTTGACACGCTTTCAAAAGGAAACCAACAGAAAATACAGTTGGTTACGGCTCTTGCTCACAATCCGCATATCGTTATTCTTGACGAGCCTTTTTCCGGGCTTGACCCCGTAAATGCTATGCTCTTAAAAGACGTTGTAAAGGAGCAGATAGCACAAGGCAAAATTGTTTTATTTTCAAGCCACCAAATGAGCTACATAGAGGAATTTTGCGATAGTATCGCAATTATCAATGCAGGCAAGGTTGCGATTAGCGGAGATCTTCACGAAATTAAGAGAAATTACGTTCGTGATAAATTAGTGGTTGGCACAACAAAGCCTGAACAGATCAAAGCAGACTTTGGCGAGGCTTGCACCGAGCGCGAGGACGGCACTCTCTTAATACAGCTTGCAAGCCCTGACGATAAGCAAGCCACGATGAAACGTCTTGTTGAAAACTACGATATTGACGAGGTAAAGGTATTTGAGCCTTCTCTTAATGATATATTCGTAGAATACGCAGGGGCGCAGATATAAGGAGGCAAGACAATGAAACAGTTTGGAAAAATACTCAAATTTGAACTCAAAGGCTATCTTAAAAACAAAGCCTTTGTAGGTGTTACGATATTCCTTGTTGTAGCAATCGCAGTTGCGATGTTCATTCCCAATATCATCTCGGTATTTAAGTCTGATGATGAAGGAGCTACGACAACTCCGACAGATCTTCCCGTTATGCTTGTATATTCGGAAGATGAAACACTTTCGGGGCTTGTTAAGGACTATTTCTCCGAAGCCTTTACGGGCTATAACGTAAAGGTTGCTGACGGAACGGTTGACGACATAAAATCTCAAATCACTTCCGGCAGCGTTGAGTGTGCTTTCGTAATGAGTAGTGCATCATCATATACTTACTATGTAAACAACCTCAATATGTGGGATTCTAATCAGGCACTTGCCGATACGGTATTGCAAGAGGTTTACAGAGTTAATGCTATGATACAGAACGGTCTAACACCCGAACAAGCGGGAGAAATTATGTCCGTTGTTATCGAAAGCGAAACAATGACACTTGGCGTTGACCAAATGGAAAATTATTTTTACACATACATAATGATTTTCGCATTATATATGGTTATTCTGCTTTACGGACAAATGGTTGCAACCAACGTAGCAAGCGAAAAGAGTTCAAGAGCAATGGAAGTTTTGGTTACGAGCGCAAAACCTACGAGTATGATGTTCGGAAAGGTGCTTGCATCTTGTATTGCAGGCTTTACCCAACTTGTCCTTGTGTTCGGATCGGCGTTACTGTTCTACAATATCAATAAAGCACAGTTGTCTAATCCTATTGTTACCTCGATATTCGATATGCCCATAGACTTGTTTATTTATCTGCTTGTTTTCTTTGTTCTCGGTTTCTTGATTTATGCGTTCCTTTACGGTGCAATCGGCTCAACCGCGTCTAAACTTGAAGATATAAACACCTCGGTATTACCTATCACGTTCCTTTTCATTATTGCTTTCTTTGTTGTAATGTTCTCAATGATAGGTGGTAGCGTTGATACCGTTCTGATGAAGGTATGCTCGTATATTCCGTTCACTTCGCCAATGGCTATGTTTACAAGAATTTGTATGAGTACGGTAGCTTGGTATGAAATCTTTATTTCTATTGCTATCCTGATCGGCTCTACTATCGGTATCGGTGTTCTTTCCGCAAAGATCTACCGTGTAGGCGTTCTTCTTTACGGTACGCCCCCGAAGTTCTCAACCATTATGAAAACTGTGTTTAAGAAACAGTAAAATCAGCCCTCGTTCCCTTACAGAGCGAGGACGTAACCACTTAAAAAGCAAAAAGCAACTGTCGGTTGACACATTGAAAGCCCTCGGTTGGTGGTGTGTAACCGTGGTTTATGCTATAATATAAGCACAAAAGAGCTACGGGCTTAAATAAAATTCAAACGAGGTGTTTATATGATTTTAGCTGACAAAATTATCAGACTACGAAAAAAGAACGGTTGGTCGCAAGAAGAACTTGCAGACAAGATGAACGTATCCCGACAAGCTGTTTCCAAGTGGGAGAGCGCGCAGACAATTCCCGATTTAGAAAAGATATTACAGCTTGGCACGCTGTTCGGCGTTACAACGGACTATCTTTTGAAAGATGAGATTGAGGAAGAAGAATTTTCAAACGATGATTCTTCAGACACAACTGTAAAGAAGATTTCTATTGAAGAAGCCAACACATATCTTGAACAGAGGAAACGTGCCTCTTGGCGTATTGCTCTTGCCACGTTCTTGTGTATCCTTTCGCCCATTGCCTTTATTGTACTGAGTACGTTATCAGA
>JBGVRO010000024.1:0-78632 GCA_045128515.1 Eubacteriales bacterium
CGCGACGGCTTCGGCACCTCGATGCCCCTTCCTACCCTTGCTCGCGGCGACCGACACTTTATGAATGAGACCCATTCCAATTTCAACGGTCAGCCAAGAGGCACCACCTATTGCCGCGCCATCGGCGCCTTTGAAAAATACGGACAGCTGTCCCTTCTGACCCATCTTGGCGACAGACTGCTTTCCAATATTGAGGAGAACGGCGTGTACGCCGAGCAGTTTGATCCCTTTACGGGCGCGCCCGCAGGCAAGGAGACGTGCTTGGCAACGGCGGTGGCGGCGCTGGAAACGGTCACCCGCTTCTTCGGCGTTCGTCCCCAGCTTGACCGTATGCTTTGGGGAGCACTTGGACACGGAGAGGAGTATTCCTCGGATTACCGCTTCGTCTGGGGTAGCGATACCTTCCGCCTTTCCTGCGAAAGTCAGACCTCGTCGGGCTATATCAACGATCAGCGGCTGTTTACCGTTTCCAACGGTGTTCGCGTGGTGACCGACGTCTACGGCGACGAGCCCAAGGTGACCAACGTCACGGGTGATCCCATCGACTGCGTGTTCGTGTATCGCGACCGCACCTTCAGCTTCACGCTGGCACCCGATCAGTCCTCGCACATTCCGTCGGGAAAATAAGAGAATAAAAAAAGAACACCCGAAGGCGTACCTGCGATAGAGCAGGTACGCCTTAGGTGTTTGTATTGGTTTGGATGCGAGGATGAATTGTAGTATAATCAAAATCTAATTTTGGAGGATACTACAATGAAAACTAACTTTGATTCCCTTTATGAAACTTTCGGCGGAACTTACCGCGAGGAGAACGGACACCTTATCCCCGATGTAACCCTTCCCAAACAGACCGACTATCAGATTGGCAAATACGGACGGATGCACCTTGATTACATCAAAAACCACCGTCGCGGAAGGTACACCACGCTTTTGACCGAAGGCAAGTTGAACGCGCGGTTGCACGAAATCGACCTTGAAGCAAACGAGATACTTGAAACTATCATCCCCCGCCTTGCTGCCGAGCGCGGTATCGACGAGAACTTAAAAGCTCGCGATATGCTCCGTTGGGTTGTTGAGATGAACGACATCAAGGCAAGCGCGGAAGAAATCGTTTTGCGGGAGGTGGTGTTAGGATGAAGTCAATTATCAATGAACTTTGGCACGGAAACATCATACCGCAAGAGGATAGCCGAACTAACTCAAAGGAAATGAAAGAATTGCTCGGTTATATGTCAAGGCATCACGAGGACTTGGAGAAAAGCTTCTCTGACGAGCAAAAGGAAGTCTTTGAAAAGTTCCACGATTGTTGGAGCGAATATATGAGCTTGGCAGAGGCAGCCATCTTCGAATATGCCTTTAAGCTCGGTATGCAGATTGCAATCGAAACACTAACCGAATAAACTACGGCGGCGGGAGAAATCTCGCCGCTTTCTTCTATCTTTTTACAATTGACTATTGAAAGTTTGCTATAAATATGTTATAATGATGTTATAATCAATTATACCGAGAGGTGCAACAATGACATTTGCTGAAAAGATGCAAGCTGTAAGAAAACAGTTGTTTTTAAGCCAAGAAGCTATGGCAAAAGAACTTGGCGTTTCTTTTGCAACGGTGAACCGTTGGGAAAAAGGAAAATGTGAGCCAAGTTATAAGGCGCAAAAAGCCTTTAACGACTTATGTGAGAAGCATAATATAGATGTTGCTTCACTTGCTGATAACTAATATGCAAAAGACAAAAGAACAAATCAGTTACAATATGCAACAAGTCAAAAATAAGGATTCAAAGATTGAAGTCTTGTTGCGTAAAGAACTATGGTCGCGCGGTATTCGTTACAGAAAGAACGTGAACCGCATATACGGAAAGCCCGATATTGTATTCATAGGCAAAAAGATTGCCGTCTTTTGTGACAGCGAATTTTGGCACGGATACAATTGGGAAGAACGAAAGAAAGATTTCAAGTCACATCAAGAATTTTGGATACCTAAGATTGAACGGAATATGGAGCGTGATGCCGAAGTAACGGCAAAACTCAAATCCGAAGGATGGACGGTCATCCGCTTTTGGGGCAATGAAATCAAAAAGAACACGGCGCAATGCGCAGATATAATTGAAAAGGCGGTACATTCAAAATGAATGGGTTAAGATCAATAGATTTATTCGCAGGCATTGGAGGCATCCGGCTCGGCTTTGACAGAGCTTTCGGTGAGGACATTGATACGGTATTCGTATGCGAATGGGATGAAAATGCACAGAAAACCTATAAAGCAAACTTTAACGACGATTTTGCAATCGCCGGTGATATAACAAAAATTGACGAGAAAGATGTTCCCGAGTTTGACATCTGCCTCGCCGGATTCCCTTGTCAGGCATTCAGTCTTGCGGGACAGCGTATGGGGTTTGAAGATAATTACAAGGGTATGTGTCGCGGTACGCTCTTTATGGACGTGGCTCGTATCTGTGAATATCACAAGCCGAAGGTTATCTTTTGTGAGAATGTAAAAGGACTTGTTATACACGATAGGGGCAGAACCTTCAAGATTATTTGCAAGACCTTTGAAGATCTCGGCTACAAGGTATTCCATCAAGTGTTGAATAGTAAGAATTTCGGAGTTCCTCAAAACAGAGAGCGAATTTATGTAGTAGCATTTAGAAATGATATTGCCCCGGAAACATTTGATTTTCCGAAAATGACCGACGATACAAAGCGTTTGTGGGACATTCGTGAAGAAAATCCTGTTCCCGCCAAGTATTATTTGAGTGATGTATATGTAGAAACTCTCCGCCGCCATAAGGCTCGTCACGAATCCAAGGGTAATGGTTTCGGTTATGAAATCCGCGATTGGAGTGATGTTGCCGGTGCTATTGTATGCGGTGGTATGGGCAGAGAAAGAAATCTTGTGGTGGATAAGCGTCAGAAGAACCTTACCCCCACCACTCACATTAAAGGGAAAATAAATAAAGAAGGTATCCGTAAAATGACACCCCGCGAATGGGCACGTTTGCAGGGATTTCCGGATAGTTTCGTTCTCCCTCTTGCTGATACTCATCTTTATAAGCAGTTTGGTAATAGCGTAACCGTAAACGTAATCGCAGCCATTGCAGAAAGAATTAAGGAGGTACTTGATAATGCCTAAACTTTCGGGAAACAAAGGTGAATGGAGTGAAATCTACGTATTTCTTCGTTTGCTTGAAGTCGGTAAACTCTATGCGGCAGATGCCGATTTGAACAAAATGGACGATGTATTCTATAACATCATCAACATTGTGAGAACCGAGAATATCGGTGTTCTTGAATTTCGTGTTGATCGTAATGCAGGGCGAGTGTCGGTTTATAATACCGAAACCGCAGTAACGTTGGTAGACCTTCCGTCCGATGAATTTGCTCGTGTGGCTGACAAGCTCTACAACGAAATCGTTTCGGCTAATGCTCCTTCCTTTGCTTCTAATGATACCGAAGCATTTCTTGATAGAATCAGTGTAAGCACTTTGAAAGCAAAATCGACCGATAAAGCTGACATTCGCATCAAAATTCACGATATAAACACGGGATATGAGTCCGTACAAGGCTTCAGCATCAAATCAAGACTTGGCGGAGCTTCTACTCTCGTAAATGCAGGTAAAACCACGAACTTTATTTATGAGATTACGGGCAACTCCACGGATGCGATTATGGACGGCTTTGAAACCTGCTCTAAACTGTTCAAACAGAAAATGACTTATCTGACTAATTCGGGATGTGGGCTAAAATATGTAGGTATGGAGAATGATACTTTTGAGAGCAACTTACTCTTAATTGACGGTGATCTTCCTCAAATTTGTGCCTATATGCTAACGGAGTATTATTCTACCGGTGTGAACACTGTGGAAAAGGCTCTTGATTCTATCGTTGCCGCTAATCCGATGAACTACAATCTTTCCAAAGGTCATCCATTCTATCAGTACAAATTCAAGAAATTCTTGACCGAAAGCGCGCTTGGAATGCTTCCGTCAAAGCCTTGGGATGGAACTGCCGATGCAACGGGAGGTTATATCATTGTTCGTGAGGACGGAGAGGTTCTTTGCTATCACTTGTTCAACCGTAATGAGTTTGAGAATTATCTTGTCAAGAATACCAAGTTTGAAACCGCAAGTACAAGCAGACATCAATTCGGTAGCATTTACAAGGAAAACGGCAAATATTATTTGAAGCTGAACTTGCAGATCAGATTTATCAAATGATGAGCAAACCTAAAGTGGGCAGTCTGTTTTCGGGGATAGGCGGCATTGACCTTGGATTTGAACAAGCGGGATTTGAGATTGCTTGGGCAAACGATATGGATGCTGCGGCTTGTAAAACATACCGCCATAACTTCCCGAACACACATCTTATTGAGGGCGATGTATGCGACATTGATCCTCGCACACTCTCCGATATAGATGTATTAATCGCAGGATTTCCGTGTCAGCCGTTCTCAATTATGGGCTATCAGCGCGGCTTCAAAGATCCTCGCGGTAATCTGTTTTTTGAAATTTCTCGTTTCATTGACATTAAGCGTCCGCGAGTAGTGTTCCTCGAAAATGTGCAAAACCTTATGGAACACGATAACGGCAAAACATTTCTTGTTATCTATAATACCTTGGCACAGTTCGGCTATTCCGTCAAGTACAAGGTTATAAATGCGACAGACGTTAATATTCCTCAAAATCGTGCGCGAATTTTTATTGTAGCATTTCTCAATATAGAGGATTGCGACCGTTTTGTATTTCCCGAAGCAATACCGCTTGAAGCAACGATTGAGGACATTATTGACCGCAGCGAAAAACACGATGATATTTATTACTACGGCTCAAGCAGCCGATATTTTAAGGAGCTTGATGCGAAAATTGTCGATAAGACGGGGATTTACCGAATCGACGATAGCGGTGTGGCAATGCGAAAATGGGAGGTTTGCCCCACGTTGAAAGCCAATATGGGAACTTATCCAGACCGTGTGCCGATTATCCGTGACAATTTTGGTATTCGTAAACTCACGCCTATGGAGTGCCTTGCATTCCAAGGTTATCCCGAAGAGTATTCTTTCAAGGGGATTTCTCTTGAAAGTGCATATAAACAATGCGGAAATACAGTTTGTGTACCAATTGTCGCGGACATTGCTAAACAAATTTTACAGTGCGATCTTTAAGGAGAAATCTTATGATAGAAAAAATCAAAGGTATATCAATTCAAGGAAGATGCTTTTCCAATGATACTTCGTTGATATTATATCCTAACGCTAACGATAGAATATCCGTTGTATATGGAAAAAACGGAAGTGGTAAAAGCACCATTTCTATGGGATTTAACAATCTTGCTTCTGATACACCATTGTCAGATATTTCTCTGAAACTGCTCGGTGAAAGCAGTTCTATACTGACCTCGGAAGAATATAAAAATAATATTTTTGTATTTAATGAGCAGTACGTTGATAAAAATGTAAAGATTGATGATGACGGATTAGGCACGATCATTCTTTTGGGAGGTCAGGTCGATATCCAAACTGATATTGATAAACATACGGAGCTTGAAGCAAAAAGAAAAGGCGAGTGGGAAAAAGCGCAAGAGAAACTCGTTGAGTATCAAACCAAAGCAAATCCATTATCACCCGATTATCATCTTGAAAAAATCCGCATAATGTTAAAAAAGCCCGGTGGATGGTCAGAAACAGATTCGAAAATAAAAGGAAACAAATTAAATTCGGCTGTAAAAGATGATATTTTGTTTGAAATTTGCAGATCAAAACCTTCCGACACAGTTGATAACTTAAAAAAGAAATTTGAAGAAAAGAAGGGACTGCTTGAAAAAATTTCCGATTCGTCGCTTTCTTTTGCTCCACTTCTTTGTGATTGGATATACCTTGAGGATGGTTTTGAGGAAAAAATATGCGCATTGCTTTCCCAAATTATAGAAAAGCCCGTTTTGACCGAGCGTGAAAAGCTGATTTTACAGGCAATTCAAGACGGACAGCAAAGTATGGTTGAAGCATCAAAAAACACTTTTGTGGACGAATCAACAACATATTGCCCATATTGTTATCAGCCTGTTCAAGCACAGTATAAAGAAGAGCTGCTTGATAATATCAATAGAGTGTTGAACAAAGATGTGGAAAATCATAAAGCAGAACTCGGGGCGGTTTCTTTCCCTTCAATGGACGAAGATTATTCAAAATATGAGAGTTTGAATTCTGAACTTGTAAAAAAGATCAATGTTCAAAAGGAAAAATGTCTTGCCTTGGTTGAAGCGTATAAAGATAAAATCAAGCAAAAAATCGGTAATACATATACACCCATCTTATTTGCTCCCAATGGTTTGACAAGTGCGATTTCAACATTTAATTCTTTGTTAGAGAAGCTAAAACAAGAAATTGCTGAATTTAACAATGCAATTACAAGAAGAAAGAAAATTGTTTTAGAGCTTGTTGCAATCAATAAAGAAATTGCACACTTTGATGTACAAGACTTATACCGCAGTTATTCGAAACAAGACAAGGACAGAAAAGCGCAAGAGGAGCAGGTAAAGAAGGCATATCAAGATTTTCAAACAGAAACTCAGATTTTAAGAGAATTACAATTAAAAAAATCCAATATTGGATTGGCAATATCTAATATCAACAATGCTTTGGAATATGTTTTTTTCTCCAAAAACAGACTTTCTATTGAATTACGTAATGAAAAATATTATTTGAAATCTAACGAAAAAGATGTTCTTCCTAAAAATGTTTCTCTTGGTGAAAGAAACATTGTGGCACTGTGCTATTTCTTTACGCAAATGATGTCTAACCAAGAGATCAGCAAACTGTATCAAAGCGAAGCACTTGTAGTTATTGATGATCCTGTATCAAGTTTTGATTTTGAAAACCGAGTGGGAATTTTATCGTATATACGTTATCAAGTTGACTGCCTCATTAAAGGAAATCAGCAAAGTAAAATTTTGATACTAACACACGATTTGACAACTGCATTTGATTTGCGCAAGGCAATGGATGAAATAGCCGCCTCTACTAAAGGGATAGCTCAAATAAAACCAACAAGTTCGATTTTGCAGGAACTAAGAAACTCTCAACTATCGTCGTTTATTAGAGAACGCAATGAGTACGAACAACTGTTACAAACAATATACAAGTATGCCAATGATGACATATCGGATTGTGATGTGACTATCGGAAACGTAATGAGGCGCGCTTTGGAAGCGTTTTCAACATTTAATTATAGAAAAGGCATCGAAGATGTTTCGTGCGATAAAAATGTGTTAAGTGTTTTGGGAAATCGTTCTGTATATTTTAACAATTTGATGTATCGATTGATTTTGCACGGAGAAAGTCACTATGCGGAACGAGTTTATAGTTTGCGTGATGATACTAACTTCTATAAATTTGTTTCTGATAACGAGAAAAAACGAACAGCGAAAGATATATTGTGCTTTATGTACTTGTTAAATCCTGCTCATATCCAGGCATATTTGCAACCCATTTCCAATTCAATCGAAAATATAAAGAAATGGTGTAGTCAAATAAAGGATAATTCTTCGTTTTCTGTGGAAGTGACGACATATTCAAAAAAACGAAAAGTTCGTTTGTATGATTTCTCGTTGTCTGCCGGCAAGGGCAATGATATTGATAATAATGTTTCGTACACCGAATATGCCACGGATGAAACTGATTGTGACTTTGCATTGAAAGTATCCGGAGATAGTATGGAACCCAATATTCCAAACGACAGTATCGTCCTCATAAAAAAATGTGATTGTGTTGATGCGGGTGAAATAGGGGCTTTCTACTATGACGGAGAAGTATATTGTAAACGGTTGCTCTGTGAAAATGGAAAATCATATTTGGAATCAATCAATACCAAATACGATCCAATTGAAATTATGCCTGAAAACACATTAAAAGTGTACGGAAAGATCATCGCCGTAGAACAATTGCAAAAATAAATAAAAAGCAAGTTAATAAAAACCGCTATCAAAGCGTGATTTTACACGCCGCGATAGCGGCTTTCCTTTTGCACTTTTATCACTTGACAAACAATTTCAAAAAATATTTTCAAGAAATTTCATAAAACCTATTGACAAGTTTGTTTCTTTGTGATATAATATAATACTCAATTTTCACATAAGCATACTTTCTCATTATTAGTATTGCCACCCAAATTGAGTTCTATACAACTGAATAATAATATTTCGCGTGAATACTTGCGGTGGAGAACGAACCTCGTGCCGCTTGGAAAACAAGACAGAACGCGCGGCATCATTAGCCGCTGATCAGTAATCTATTTCACAAGAAATCCGTCGCCATCAGCCACTAAACAGGCATTGAATGCGTTTGCATTCTCTTATCGAAACGAGCTTTTAGACTCGTACTTATACATAGGCGCGGGACATTTTTTAGCGAACGTGCGCCGTTCGCTTTTTCGTGTTTCCCGTGATCCGTGTGTGTAAGTACGGGTCTTTTTTGTTTTGTCAGAGCCACTTTGTATGCTTCTTTGGAAGTTAGAAACGGCGAGTCGGATGCGAGGGTTTGCCTCTATTTTATCACGGACTTGTAGTCCGTCGATTTTCTTGACAAGCACTGCATTTGTGGACACAAAATGCGAAAGATGGGGAGAACCCCAGACCCCCGTACTTGGAAATTTGCAACACATTTTTGAAAAAACCAAGGAGGACAATTCAAATGGAAGAAAAGCAAGTTAAAGTAAAAGGCGGGCGCAAGCGCAAGAACCTCGTTAAGTTCTATTTGAGCGACGAGGAATACAAAAAGCTATGCGAAAACGCGGCAACCTTCGGGCGTGACAAGAGCAAGTATCTCCGCCTCGTCATTCAATGGATCGCTCCCATTGAACCGCCCTCGGTGGAGGTGAAAGAATTTACTCGTGAGCTAAGACGTTTGGGTGTAAGTATGAATCAGATCGCAGCGAAGGCGCACTCGCTTGGATTTGTGGATGATCTTGAATACAAACGTACCGCCGACGAGGTGATGAAGGTGCTTGGAGCAATTCAACAAGAGTATGCAAAGAAAGGAGTGAAAGTATTTGGCAACAACTAAAATTTGGGACGTAAGCGCGCACGTCAGCAAGCTGCTCGCCTATGTGGCGAACAAGAACAAAACTGTAATGGAAATTGAGAACAAAAATTTTGATGAGTCTGAAAGACTTGCCGCTGAAATTCTCGGTCTGCCCTATGACCATTTCACAACGGAGGAAAAGAAATTTGTCACGGGAATTAACTGCACACCCGAGAACGCAAGCGAGGTGATGCTAACTCTCTTGGAGGACACAGACAAGGATGACATTCAAGCCTATCACGGCTACCAATCCTTCAAGCCCGGCGAGGTTACTCCCGACGTTGCTCACGCCATTGGAGTTCAGCTCGCCAACGAGCTATGGGGCGAGGACTTTCCCATTGTCGTCGCCACTCATATAGACCGTGGACACGTACACAATCACTTCTGCCTATCGGCAACGGGATTCTCGGGCAAGCGGTATCACGATTGCAAAGCCACTTATAGGCTGATGCGTGAAACCTCGGACAGACTTTGCAGGGAGTACGGATTGTCGGTCATCGAGAAGCCGAAGCAACAAGGCACCAAGCATATTGCAGAGGTTCACGCCGAGAAGAAAGGTATTCCCACAATGCGCGATCAGATACGCGCAGACATTATGGCAATTTCAAATTTTGAGCTAAACTTGAAAAACTTTTATAGACGTATGCGCGACCTTGGATACACCTTTGAATACCGCGGACAGTATCTCCGCATTAAGCCCTACGGTTATAACAAGTTCTTTCGTATGGACAAGCTCGGTGAGGAATATACCGAAGAAGCTATTAAGGCGCGGATGGTGAAAAACGCGCACGAATATAGTTGGGTGAAGGTGCAGTATTACAAGCCAACCTTGCAGGAGAAGCCAAAAGGACTTCGCGCACTTTATCTCCACTACTGCTATCTGCTCGGAGCGATACCGAAGGTTATCCCCAAGAACCCCGAAGCGTATGCAGCCATCAAGGATGACATCCGTCGTGCCCGTATGTACTCGGAGCAAGCCAAGTTTCTCGGCAAGTACGGACTTGAAACGCAGGATGATCTTATTCAGCACGCGCTGAAGGTTGATCGGCAAATCAAATCCTTGTGTAAGGAACGCCGAGCACTTTGGAATAAGATCCGTTGGATGAAGGATTCCGAGCAAGTGCAACCACCGATACGCGATGAGATCTTTGCTATCTCTGACAAGATAAAAACGCTTCGCAAGGAGTTTGCTATGTGCAAGGACATCTATGACCGAAGTGCATTGGTTGAGCGAACCGTGATGCTGATCGAATTCCCGCACCTGTTGGAGCAAGAAAAGCAGAAATCCGCCCCGAAGAAGGAAGGACGCGAGGGCAGATGAAAGCACGGTCTTAACCGTACAAATTTGCTACCGCCCGCGAAGGCAGTTTTACGGTCTTGACCGAAGAAAAACGGCATTTTTTCGTTTTTGATACTCCCAATCGTATCCCACATCAAAAAGGCGTTTTCTATTGAAAAATCCGCATTTTTCCACGCTCTTGACCGAGCCTTTTTGAGCAAAAAACGCCTTACTTCAAAAACAAACCCAATTTAGGAGGACTTTATGATTACAAATAAGAAAAAGAAGGAAAAAACAACCGAAATCTATTTTGATGAAACACCTGCGCCCGTAGTGATACGGACACACAACACCGCATTGAAGAAACGGCTGCTTGCCTTTGCCGAAAAGTTTCCCACACTCTGTCGTCTGACCGACGATGACGAGCTTGGATGCCTTTCCTTCGAGATTGACAAGAAACGGTTCGCTTACCGCATCACCGATCCCTACACTGAGGAACGCAAAGCTTTGGCAAGAGCCAAGATGAACGAAATCAATAACAAGGAGGACATTGGATGACAGAAAACAAGAATTACAGAACTACTCATATCATCACAACTCATACCGACGAAGAATATGAAATGATTCAAGCCATTCTTCGGGAAAACGAAAAAAAGATACCTCTACTTGAAGCTATGACGCGAGAGGAGCGTATCGAGCATTTCCGTCGCGGACTTTATCCCCAAGACATCAACTTTGATATGGACTTCGGCAGCACGGTTCTTCACGTGCAAAGCAAGTTCACGAAAGGCTCGGTGGATAGCATCCCCGACAAGGTGCAGAGAGTATCACAAAAAATTAACAGTTAATACGCAGACTTTAGCGTTGTAAAGTGTTGAAATGTTTTCTCGGATGTGGTATAATATAGGTGAACCTACAATTCATATCGCATCCGACCGAGGAAAGGAGAACAATGAATATTAAGTCGGATAAGATAACAGCCCTCTATTGCAGACTGTCGCGCGACGATGAACTGCAAGGAGAGAGCAACTCAATAACAAACCAAAAATCTATACTTGAAAAATACGCAAAAGAAAATGGCTTCAGAAATACGAGAGTATTTGTAGATGACGGTTGGTCGGGCACGAATTTTGCAAGACCAGCCTTTACGGAGATTATGGAGCTTGCTGAAGCGGGGATGATCGGAACGCTGATCGTCAAAGACCATTCCCGTCTTGGTCGTAACCGCCTTGTAGTCGGGCAACTCTTGGAGGAAGAATTTGACCGCCTCGGCGTTCGTTATATTGCCATTCTTGACAATATCGACACCGCACAAGGACTCAGTGATTTTCTTCCCGTGCAGGATTGGTTCAACGAGATGCACGCCAAGAATACCTCCCAAAAGGTGCGCGAGGTATTTAAGCATAAGGGTGAGTCGGGCATACCGCTTGCCACCACCCCACCTTATGGATATATGAAGAACCCCGAAAATCCGAAAGAGTGGATCATCGACGAGCCTGCCGCAGAGGTGGTACGAAGAATATTTGCTCTTTGCATTAAGGGTTACGGTCCCACGCAGATTGCAGATATTCTTACGAATGACAAAGTGCCAACGCCTACGGAATATTGGATAAGTCGAGGACAGAAGGCGGGCAACCTCCCATCTGTTCCCGGAAAGTGGGTACAAACCTGCGTTGCGGATATGCTTGAACGCCAAGAGTATGTAGGAGATACTGTCAATTTCCGTTACACCACAAAATCTTTCAAGAACAAAACGCGAGTACACGTTCCCGAGGAAAATTGGAAGATTTTTGAGAATACTCATCCCGCTATCATTGACCGAGAAACCTTTGCTATAGTAAAGGAGCTTCGCAAGAACAAGCGCAGACCGACGAGAGAAGGCAAGGTCAGTATGTTTTCGGGACTCTTGTTCTGCAAGGATTGCGGCTCAAAGATGTATTTCTGTACTGCAAAGAATTTTTCCAAAGAGCAAAATTGGTTTACTTGTGCCAAGGCTCGTAAGAACAAGGAGCAATGCACGGCACATTTCATCCGAGAGGTATATTTGGAGAAAGCGGTTCTTGAAAGTATGCGCCGAGTCTTTTGGTTCGCACGATGCTATGAAGATCTGTTTGTGAAGCAACTTCAAGAGAAATCCGTGCAAGAAGCCAAAAAGGAACTTGCCCGCAAAAAGCGCGAGCTTGAAAAAACCGAAAAGCGAATCGCAGAGCTTGACAAACTCTTTATGCGTATTTACGAGGACAACGTATCGGGTAAGCTGTCTGACGACCACTTTTCTAAAATGTCTATCATTTACGAAGATGAGCAAAAAGAAAAGAAAGCCCTTGCCGAAAGGCTCCACGCGGAGCTTGACAAGGACAAAGAGCAGAACGACGGCATTGAGAAGTTTATTGCAAGGGTGAAAGCAATCACCGATATACAAGAGCTTACTCCCGAGATCGTCCGCGAATTTATTTCAAGAATTGACGTATATGCTCCGTACCGCGAGAACAAGCAGCGGCATCAGCGAATTGACATCTACTACCACGGTGTAGGATATGTATTCATCCCCGAACCCGAGGAAGTGGAAGAAATGTTCCAAGAGCATTTACGCGATAGAAAACAATATATGAAAGAGAAAACGGCATAACACCGAAATGTTATACCGTTTCTGATTGAAGGCACGCCCCTCGGTGTACCTGCTCTATCGCAGGTGCACCGAAAGGTCTGCTTTTTCGTTTTAATCGTTTTAATCTTAGTGTTTATTTGACAATATAAAACTTTTGTGTTATACTTTTAAAAGAGGTATGATTATATGGAATTCATTATTGAAGTTATCATGGAGTTTTTTATAGAAATTTTTGCTGAGGTGTATGTTGGCATTGCTGTTTCGTTGATGCCAAATAAAACGTTGACCCCAAAAGCAGAAAAGCTTTTAGAAACAATCTTTGCGTTTGTTGGGATTGTATTCTTTTTGATGCTACTTGTTGGAATTGTTCTGATTATAGGTAATAAAGGAACAAGCTTGATAGGTTGGATTTTTGTTTGTTTGGGTGTTTCATTTATCATTATCTCGCTTATTCTAAAGTATATATCATCAAGGAAATATAGGTAAAATTATGAAATTTATAGAAAATTTATCCTTCGATGCCGAGCGTGCGCTGTACGGCGAGAGGGACGTTTACATAAGAGATTGCGCCTTTGACGGCCCTGCCGATGGCGAGAGTGCGCTTAAGGAGGCAGGTAACATTACTGCCGAGAGATGCGAGTTTAACCTGCGTTATCCCTTCTGGCACTGTGATGACGTTAAAATATTTAACTGCGAGATGACAGAGAACTGTCGAGCGGCACTCTGGTATTCTACGGGTGTTGAGATTACTGATTCAAAGCTCCACGGCATTAAGGCTGTTCGCGAATGCGAGAGGGTCAGCCTTGTGGGTTGCGACGTTGTTTCGCCTGAATTTGGTTGGTTTTCCTCGGATATTGAGGCACGTGAGTGCAAATTTATCAGCGAGTATTTTATGCTTCGCGCGAAAAATCTGAATTTTGACAACATAGAATTCAAAGGCAAATATTCCTTCCAGTACATAGAGGACTCGGTGTTTGAAAACTGCAATTTCGACACCAAGGACGCATTCTGGCATGCGAAAAACGTGACCGTTCGCAACTCTGTGGTAAAGGGCGAGTACCTCGCCTGGTATTGCGAGAACGTAACCTTTGAGAACTGCACACTCATTGGCACGCAGCCTCTTTGCTATTGCAAAAAATTAAAGCTTATAAACTGTAAAATGATAGATTGCGATCTGTCCTTCGAAAAATCAAGCGTTGACGCGCAGGTTGTCGGTCATATCGACAGTGTTAAAAATCCCGAGTGTGGCAGAATAATCGCCGACAGTATAGGCGAGATTATTTACGAGGGCGAGAGACTCTGCCAAATCGAAATCATAGGTAAATAATAATGAATAACGTAAAAGACAATAGCTTTCTCGGTAGCGAGCCGCTTGGCAAACTGCTTTTTAAACTTGCTATACCGACCATCACAGCGCAGATAATAAATCTGCTATATAACATAGTTGACCGAATCTACATCGGTCATATGGAAGGCATCGGCGACCTTGCCTTGACGGGTGTTGGCGTATGTATGCCGCTGATTATGATAATCTCCGCCTTTGCGGCTCTGGTCAGCTCGGGCGGTGCTCCGAGAGCATCCATATTTATGGGGCAGGGCGATAAGGAGTCTGCCGAGCGCACTATGGGCGCATGCTTTGCCCTGCAGTGCATTATCTCGGTTATTCTTACCGCTGTTATGCTTATTTTCCATAAGCCCTTGCTTCTTGCTTTCGGTGCAAGTGAGAACACAATTAAATATGCCGCGGAGTATATAGAGATATATTCTATCGGTACGATCTTCGTGCAGCTTACCCTTGGTATGAATGCATATATTACCGCACAGGGCTTTGCAAAGATGGGTATGATTACCGTGGTTATCGGTGCGGTGGCGAATATTGCTCTCGATCCGCTATTTATCTTTGCCTTTGGCATGGGTGTGCGCGGTGCGGCATTGGCTACCGTAATTTCTCAGGCGATTTCCTGCGTTTGGGTAATCAGTTTCCTTTGCGGCAAGCAGTCTATTCTTAAGCTGAAGAAATCCACCTTGAGGCTTGATATGAAGCTGATCCTGCCGTGTCTTGCCCTCGGACTTGCTCCCTTTATTATGCAGTCAAGTGAGAGCGTGATCTCGGTATGCTTTAATTCCTCTCTGCTTGAGTACGGCGGAGATATTGCGGTCGGAGCAATGACCGTTCTTACAAGTGTAATGCAGTTTGCTATGCTTCCCCTGCAGGGTCTGGCACAGGGTGCGCAGCCTATAATCAGCTATAACTACGGCGCGAGAAATAAGGATAGAGTAAAGGGAATTTTCAAGCTTTTGCTTATCTGCAGCCTTATCTACTCCATGACCGTATGGGCAGGAGTTATGCTCTTTCCACAGGGCTTTGCCGCCCTCTTTACCGACAAGGCGGAGCTGCTTGGCTTTACAGCCTCGGCGCTTCGCATCTACTGTGCGGTGCTTGGCATCTTCGGTATACAGATCGCCTGTCAGATGACATTCGTCTCACTTGGCAAGGCACTGTCTTCAATGGCGGTTGCCATAATGCGTAAATTCGTGCTTCTGCTACCCCTGATCTACATTGTGCCTTTATTCTTTGACGAAGGCATGAAGACCACAGGTGTTTATCTTGCTGAGCCTATTGCCGACACCATTGCGGTGACCTTTACGGCAATTCTCTTCGCCTTTCAGTTTAAAAAGGCGCTCAAAGGCATAGATAATATAAGTGCAGAATAAAATTAAATAAACTATTGACAAGATTTTTTTCTTGTGATATAATAACAATGTTAATCTATAAACTGTAATCGGAGGATTATAAAATGAAGAGAATCAATACTATCGAAACTAAGGATATTGCAAAGACCGCTCAGAACGGCGGCTGTGGCGAGTGCCAGACCTCCTGCCAGTCTGCTTGCAAGACCTCTTGCGGCGTTGCAAATCAGCAGTGCGAGAATCAGAACAAGTAATATTTGATTTTCAAGGGGCGTCGCAAATGGCGACGCCCTTATTTTTGGACTTTCATATGAATATGTCTAATCCAAAAGATCTATCACTGTGAATATATAAGGAGAAAATAAATGGTACATCAGTACAAGCTTAATGGATATAATATAATTCTTGACACTGCGTCAGGCTCGGTACATACCGTTGACGAGGTGGCTTACGATATTATCGAAATGTATAAGACCCACACATCTGACGAGATCGTCGAGGAAATAATGAAGAAATACGGACATCTCGATGACGTAAACGAGAGTGAGATCCTTGAGTGCCTTGAGGATATAAGATCTCTTGAGGAGGCAGGCAAGCTGTTCTCTGTTGACGAGTACGAGGGTCTTGCAACCAATTTTAAGAATAACAGCAAGGTAGTAAAGGCACTTTGCCTTCACGTAGCCCACACCTGCAACCTTAACTGCTCCTACTGCTTTGCAAGTCAGGGCAAGTATCAGGGTGACAGAGCGCTTATGTCCTTTGAAGTGGGTAAGCGCGCACTTGATTTCCTTATGGAAAACTCGGGCACAAGACGTAATCTTGAGGTTGACTTCTTCGGCGGCGAGCCTTCGCTTAACTTCGACGTTGTAAAGCGTCTTGTAGAGTATGCCAGAAGTGTTGAGGGTGAGAGAGGCAAGAACTTCCGCTTTACCTATACCACCAACGGCATGATCCTCACCGACGAGATGATCGAGTTCCTTAACAAGGAGTGCCACAACGTGGTTCTCTCTCTTGACGGACGTAAGGAGGTAAACGATCACTTCCGCGTTGACTATACAGGTAAGGGAAGCTATGACACCATTGTGCCCAACTTCAAGAAGCTTGTTGAGAGCCGAGGCGGTAAGGGCTATTACGTAAGAGGAACATATACTCACAATAACGTTGATTTCACAAACGATATTTTCCACATGGCAGACCTTGGATTTACCGAGCTGTCTATGGAGCCTGTTGTTTGTCCTCCCGGCGATCCCTATGCGCTTACCGAGGAGGATCTTCCTAAGCTCTTCGAGCAGTACGAGATCCTTGCAAAGGAAATGATCAAGAGAAAGCGTGAGGGTCGTCCCTTCACCTTCTATCACTATATGCTTGACCTTAAGCACGGCCCCTGTATTTACAAGCGTATTACAGGCTGTGGCTCGGGAACAGAGTATATGGCGGTTACTCCTTGGGGCGATCTTTATCCCTGTCACCAGTTCGTTGGCGACGAGAAGTATCTGCTTGGCAACATCTTTGACGGTGTAAAGAATACCGCCGTTCAGGACGAGTTCAGATCCTGCAACGCATATTCCAGAGAGGAATGCCGTGACTGTTGGGCAAGACTTTATTGCTCGGGCGGTTGCGCGGCTAACTCCTATCACGCAACCGGCTCTATCGGTGGCGTATACAAATACGGCTGCGAACTCTTTAAGAAGAGAATAGAGTGTGCTGTGATGTTAAACATAGCAGATACAGAAGAATGACGACACCAATTTATGATTTTGTAAAGGCTTACGCAGAGGGAAAGACTGCTCGCTTTCATATGCCTGGTCACAAGGGCGTGAGTCAGCTTGGCTGTGAGGCGTATGATATTACCGAAATACGCGGTGCAGACATGCTTTATTCTGCTGATGGAATTATAAATGAGAGCGAGAATAATCTCACCTCGCTTTACGGCACTGAGCATAGCTTTTATTCCACCGAGGGCTCGACCTTGGCTATCAAGGCGATGCTTACTCTGGTTTGTGAAAAGAAAAGGGGTGAGCGCCCACTGATCTTTGCAGGAAGAAATGCTCACGCGGCGTTCATTCGTGCGGCGGCAATGCTTGACATTGACGTTGTTTGGCTGCAGCATAACGAGCAGGAGCATCTTTGCGAGTGCAGAGTATCTCCGCTTGATATACAGTATGCGGTAGGCAAAGCGCACAGAATTCCCGATGCGGTCTACGTTACATCTCCGGATTACCTTGGCAATATGCTGAACATCAGCTCGCTTGCTAAAACCTGCCGCAGGTATAAAACACCGCTTATCGTGGATAATGCCCATGGCGCGTATCTTAAATTTTTGTCCCAGGATCTTCATCCCATCTCGCTTGGCGCGGCAATGTGTGTGGATTCGGCGCATAAGACTCTGCCCGTGCTTACAGGCGGTGCGTATCTGCATATTTCGGGGGATTATCCCAAATATGCCGAGAGGGCGAGAGGGGCACTGTCGCTTTTCGCATCAACAAGTCCGTCTTATCTTATACTTTCATCGCTTGATCTGTGTAATAAGAGGCTTTCGGAGGGATATGCCGATAAAATTCATGCGTTTGCCCTTATGTCAGAGGGTGTAAAAAACGCAATAAGATCTATGGGATACGAGGTGTGCGGAAGCGAGCCTCTTAAGATTACCTTGAGAACCACAGGCTTCCGGCTTTCCGAGCATCTTCGAGGCAACCTTATCGAGCCCGAATACACCGACTCCGAGCACGTCGTTCTCATGCTTACACCCGATAATGGGAAAGATGAGATCGACCGACTCATATTTGCGCTTGATTCCTACGAGGGTGAGCGAACGATTTCCGATCCGATTTATTCTTCACCGTACGAGCACGAGCAGGCTATGACTATACGCGAGGCAACCTTTGCTCAAAGCAGGGAGATCCTGGCTAAAAATTCCGAGGGGCGTATATGCGCCGCAACCACGGTTTCCTGTCCGCCTGCCGTTCCTATCGTAATGAGCGGAGAGCGAATAACTAAAGAGGATATAAGACTTTTCAAGCACTACGGTATCGAAAAGGTAAGTGTTGTGATAGAGAAATAATAAAAAAACGGCTCAAATTGAGCCGTTTTTTTATATCTTTAGACTAACTTCACCTGTGAATAGATTTTCTATGCCGTTTGGGGTTTTCAGCTTCAGCGAGAAGTCGGGATTTATGTCAAGCACCTTTGCTTCATAGCTTTCAGATAGCTTCATCACCGTCACCCTTTTGCCGATTATAAAGGAACGGGATTTGTATTCGTTGTAGAAATTGCCCGTATAATTCAAGTGATATTTAATAATTGCGGCGGCGAGTTTTGACCTGTCAATTCCTATGCCTGTTTCGCCCTCGATCGAGGTTGCAATGTCTGAAATCTCGTCGGAAATTGCTTTTTTGTAAACATTTATTCCCATTCCTACTACTTGGTAGGCAATTTTGCCGTCTTTATCCATCTCACCCTCGGTCAAAATTCCTGCAAGCTTCTTGCCACCGAGGTACAGATCGTTTACCCATTTTATCTTAATGTCACAGTCCAAGAGGCTCTCGGTTGCTTTTGCCAAGGTCACTGCTGCGCGTGCGGTGGTGGCGGTTGCATCTGCACCGCTTTCCTCGGGGTAGGTAAGTATGCTGATGTAGATTCCGGCGCCTCCCTCGGACACAAAGCTACGTCCACGTCTGCCGCGCCCTGCGGTCTGCTCATTGGCAATGAACACAATGGGGGAGCGGTTATCGGGGTTCTGCTTTGCCCATTCCTTCGCTCTTGTGTTAGTTGAATCTATTGATTCGTAAAAAATGATCTCTGGCGGCGTAGTGCCAAGATTTTTCAGTTCTTCAATAATTTTTTCTTTACTTAACATACTCCACCTCCTTTTTTCTTTAAGTATATCATCCCTTTGTCCTACTGTCAAGATAAAAAATTTCCTCGGGGTCTTGACTTTTTTATTAAGTTTATATATAATATTAGGGTAATAACTGTGACGGAGACAGTAGCGAGGGTAAAAGCGCACAGAGAAACGGCGGTTGGTGCAAGCCGTAGGTAAGTAGCCCTTAGTGAAGATCACTCCCGAGTTGCGAATGTGAAAACGTCAGTAATGTTCGCCGTGTGCCGCGTTAAGGCATAATGAGATGCAAGGATTTTCCTTGTAATTTGGGTGGTACCGCGATTTATTCGCCCCAAACGGACTTATTTTCCGTTTGGGGATTTTTTATTGTTATAAATTTTATTTTGGAGATACATTATGGAAATCTACGAAAAGGTGTCAACGAACCTGAATTTCGTTGAAAGAGAAAAACAGACAAGAAAGTTCTGGGAGGATCAGGGTGTTTTCGAGAAGTCTATCGAGCTTCGTGAGGGTGGAGAAAACTACACCTTCTTTGATGGACCCCCTACCGCAAACGGTAAGCCTCATATCGGCCACGTTCTTACCAGAGTAATCAAGGATATGGTTCCCAGATACCACACCATGAAGGGTAGACGCGTTCTTCGTAAGGCAGGCTGGGATACTCACGGTCTCCCCGTTGAGCTTGAGGTTGAAAAGAAGCTTGGCATCGACGGCAAGGATCAGATCGAGGCATACGGACTTGAGCCCTTTATCGGCCATTGCAAGGAGTCTGTGTGGACATACAAGGGAATGTGGGAGGACTTCTCCGGCACAGTTGGTTTCTGGGCTGATATGGAAAACCCCTACGTTACCTACACCAACGACTTTATCGAGTCCGAGTGGTGGGCGCTTAAGAAGATCTGGGACAAGGGTCTGCTCTACAAGGGCTTTAAGATCGTTCCTTACTGCCCCAGATGCGGTACCCCTCTTTCCTCTCACGAGGTTGCACAGGGTTATAAGACTGTTAAAGAGAGATCTGCCGTTGTACGCTTTAAGTGTGTAGACGAGGATGCTTACTTCCTTGCATGGACAACCACACCTTGGACACTCCCCTCTAACGTTGCGCTTTGCGTTAACCCCACCGACACTTACTGTAAGGTAAAGGCGGCTGACGGCTACGTTTACTATATGGCAAAGGCGCTGCTTGACTCTATCCTAGGCGGCATTAAGCGCGAGGAGGGTACTCCCGCATACGAGATCCTTGAAGAAATGAAGGGTCTTGACCTTGAGGGCAGAGGCTACGAGGCTCTTTGGGATTGCACCAGAGAGTGTGCTGAAAAGCAGGGCAAGAAGGCTCATTACATCACCGCAGACAACTACGTTACCATGTCCGACGGTACAGGTATCGTTCATATCGCCCCCGCATTTGGTGAGGACGATAACAAGGTTGGTAGAAGATATGATCTTCCCTTCGTTCAGTTCGTTGACGGTAAGGGTGAGATGACTAAGGAAACTCCTTACGCGGGTCTCTTTGTTAAGAAGGCTGACCCTGTGATCATTGAGGATCTTCAGAAGGAGGGCAAGCTCTTCTCCGCACCCAAGTTCGAGCACGATTATCCTCATTGCTGGAGATGTAATACTCCTCTTATTTACTATGCACGTGACACATGGTTCATCGAGATGACCAAGGTGCGTGACAACCTTATTAGGAACAATAACACCGTAAACTGGATTCCCGAGAATATCGGTAAGGGTCGTTTTGGCGACTGGCTGCAGAATGTTCAGGACTGGGGTCTCTCCCGTAACAGATATTGGGGTACTCCTCTTAATATCTGGGAGTGTGAGTGCGGTCACAAGCATTCTATCGGCTCTATCGAGGAGCTTAAGTCTATGAGCGACAACTGTCCCGACAACATCGAGCTTCACCGTCCCTTCATCGACGCCGTTACTATCAAGTGTGATAAGTGCGGCGGTCAGATGAAGCGAGTAAGTGAGGTTATCGACTGTTGGTTCGACTCCGGCTCTATGCCCTTCGCACAGTGGCACTATCCCTTTGAGAATAAGGAAGTGTTTGAGAGCCAGTTCCCTGCAGATTTCATCTCCGAGGGTGTTGACCAGACCCGTGGTTGGTTCTACTCGCTGATGGCAATTTCTACCCTTATCTTTGACAAGGCTCCTTATAAGAACGTTCTCGTTCTCGGTCACGTGCTTGATAAGGACGGTCAGAAGATGTCTAAGTCCAAGGGCAACGCTGTCGATCCCTTCGAGGCACTTGAGACCTACGGCGCTGACGCGATCCGTTGGTACTTCTACTCCAACTCTGCACCCTGGCTTCCTAACCGCTTCTTCGGTGACGCGGTAGTTGAGGGTCAGAGAAAGCTTATGGGTACACTCTGGAACACCTATGCGTTCTACGTTCTCTATGCTAACATCGACGGCTTTGATCCCACAAAGTACACACTCGACAGATCCACTCTTTCCGTAATGGATAAGTGGCTTCTTTCCAAGCTTAACTCTACCGTAAAGGCGGTTGACAGCTGCCTTGCTAACTATAAGCTGCCCGAGGCTTCCCGTGCGCTTGAGAGCTTTGTTGACGAGCTTTCCAACTGGTACGTTCGCCGTAGCCGTGAGAGATTCTGGGTAAAGGATATGCCCACCGACAAGGTTAACGCATATATGACCCTTTACACCGCTCTTGTTACTATCGCAAAGGTTGCCGCTCCCATGATCCCCTTCATGACCGAGGATATCTATCGCAACCTTGTTTGCTCGGTTGATAAGTCTGCACCCATTTCTATTCACCTCTGCGACTATCCTGTTGCAGACGAGAGCCTTATCGACAAGGATCTTGAGGAGAATATGGACGAGGTTATCGACGTTGTAGTTCTCGGCCGTGCATGCCGTAACGCAGCTGCAATCAAGAACCGTCAGCCTGTGGCAAAGATGTACGTTAAGGCAGATAAGACCCCCGACGCAAGCTTCATCTCGGTTATCTCCGAGGAGCTTAACGTTAAGGAGGTTGTATTTACTGACAACGTTTCTGAGTTCACTACTTACAACTTCAAGCCCCAGCTTCGTACCGTAGGTCCTAAGTACGGTAAGTACCTTGGCGGCATCAAGAATACTCTTGCTACAATCGACGGCAACGCGGCTTATGCCGAGCTTAAGGCTAACGGCTGCATCAAGTTCACCGTTAACGGTGACGAGATCGTTCTTGCTGAAGAGGATCTCCTTATCGAGATGACAAAGAAGGAGGGCTATGAGTCCCTCGGTGATCACGGTGTTACCGTTGTAATCGACAAGAACCTTACCCCCGAGCTTATCGAGGAGGGTAACGTTCGTGAGATCATTTCCAAGATCCAGACTATGCGTAAGGATAGCGGCTTTGAGGTAATGGATAACATCCGCATCGCATTCTGCGGTAACGACACCGTATGCGAGATTGCAAGCAGAAATGCAGAGGAGATCAAGGACGAGACCCTCGGCGTCGAGCTTACAATCGGCAATACCCTCACTCACTCCAAGGAGTGGAATATCAACGGAGAGAAGGTTACCATCTCCGTTGAAAAAGTGTAATTATCGGCAAATTTTGGCGCAAATCCTCGCTCCCTCCCACTCGCAGTAGGTCACTACGCCTTCGGGTCAAAGAACGAAAAAATCTGTTCAAAATTTCTATGATACTTACTTCATACTTACGAAATGTAAAAATAGTAAAAACGGCGAGGATTTCCTCGCCGTTTTGCTTTTGCTATGAATATAGGTTATTTTTGGGGAAAAGCCTTTTCGTAGGCGGATTTTGCGCCGCCGATTACTGCACCTAGACCGCCTGCGTTCTCCGACTGCTGACCCACGAACCAAAGGTTCTCTACAGGTGTCTTGTGGGTGGGATTTTTCTGATTCCAGATAGGAACTACGCCACCGAAGGAGGACTTTTTCATATGAGTGTACTCCGAGTAATCTCTTGCGGTCATGATCTTCATCGTTTCGATATGCTCCGAGAGTGTGGGAAGCTGTCTTTCTGCAAGAGAAATAAGCTTTTCTGCATATTCCTGCTTTTTCGACTCCCAATCGCCCACCTTAAGGGTGTCGGGAGCAACTGTGTATATGGTAACACAGTGCTTGCCCTCGGGGGCAAACTCGGGCGCGTGCTCGGAGGGAACGAAGATGAGATAGCCGTCGTTACCCTCGTGGTATATACCGTTTCTCAGATTTTCTGTTGCGCTGTGAAGATCGTACATGCCATAGCAATAAACGAGAGAGGAGCGAAGATACTGCATCGGGTCGAAATCAACACCGAGATGAAGCATAAATACAGCCTCCATAGGACGGAAGGTGTCGAGAATTTCTCTGTATTCGTCGTCGAGATGATCTCTGCCAACGGTGTTTTCAAAGAAGTCCTTACCTGCGCCACAGCCGACGACCATATCAGAGGCGAATTCGCGTCCGTCACTGAGTCTTACACCCTTTGCCTTGCCATCCTCAATGAGAACCTTGTCAACCACGGTGTTGTAGATTATCTCGCCGCCGTGAGAGGTGATATAGTCGGCAAGTGCCTCGGGGATCTTCTGGCATCCGCCCTTCACAAAGCAAAATCCGGGGTAATATTTCTTACCGTTCCTGTCGAGAGGGATGCGCTTGTCAAAGGCGGTCTCAAAGTTTGTGAACACTACTCCGAGTCCCTGCGCCTCGGCAGGATCTGCGCAAAAGTCAGCCCATATGCCGTTATAGAGGGTACGGATCTTCTCGGATTTGAAGAAATGCTTCGTCAGCTCATCCGCGTTCATATTCGAGTATTTCTTTATCTTCAAGAATGCAAGGGCAAGTTGCGCCTTTTGTATAAGGCTCGGCTTTTGAGTGGCTATATATCTCAGATGCATTACGTCATCGTAGAATCTGTAATATCTGTCTATGCCGTCCTTTTCCTCCGGGAACAGTTCCTTAAGTCGCTCTCTGCGCCAATACGGACCCTTGTATTCCTCGGGAGTTATCATATCGTAGTCGGGCATGATAATATCTCGGTCGGCTCTTATGGTGTCGAGATGAATACCGAGGGATTTCAGCAGCTCGTAAATCGGCTCACCCTCAAGCATATCACCGATAAGAAGCGGTCCCTGCTCAAACTTATAGCCCTCGTGCTCAAGCAGTGCCACAACACCACCGGGCTTTGAATTTTTATCAAAAATTTTGACCTCGTGACCGTCTCTTGCCGCAAGTGCGCCAAACGTCAGACCGCCAAGACCTGCGCCGATAATGTTTATTTTCATTTTACTTCTGCCTCCGCGCTTTCCTTGGCAGCTCTTCTTTCCTGAAGCTGCTTCATTACCTCTGCGTGGGACTGCTTTGTGATAGGGTACTTAAGGAGCAGAGGAACACAGATAAGAAGGAATACCGCGGGAACGAGGGCGAACATAATTCTGATAGCAAGAACTGCGCCGTCGGGCTGTCCTGCGCTTGCCTGTTCAAGATTGTCGATATATCCGCCAAGCTCAAGACCCCAGCCACATGCCGCAGAAGCAAGCGCACCTGTAATCTTACCGCTGGTTGCGTGTACACCGTAATAAACACCCTCGCGTCGCTCACCCGTCATAAGCTCGTCGTACTCAATTACGTCGGGAATCATAGAGTGGGGGCATACCCACTGTGCTGAGAAGCCAAGACCTGCGATTGCCGCAAGAATAAATACGAGGGGTGTGGGGCCCTTGGGAAGAAGGAATACTCCGATAAGAGCAGCCGATGCGATGGAAAG
Source organism: Eubacteriales bacterium (assembly GCA_045128515.1). GTDB lineage: Bacteria > Bacillota > Clostridia > Oscillospirales > CAG-272 > UBA1740. The sequence goes on from JBGVRO010000024.1 coordinate 25,220, forward strand.
ACCAAGAGCATAGGTGTTTGCCTTGCCGATCTTGCCCGAAAGAATTCCGCAGGGAACGAGGAATACTGCAAGAGTACCCATCATCGCCAGCATTACGAATAGACCCGATTCCTCCATATGCACCTGATGAGCTATGTAGTAGTTCAGCATTGTGGTTACCATAGTAAAGCTGATAGACATAATTGAGGTTATGATAACGTACATAACGAATGGCTTGTTCTTAAAGGTTGAGATGATCGACTTGAAGGGGGGGAGCTCGGAGGGCTTGCTCTCAACGGCAGGCTCGTACTTAAGGAACAGACCGGGAATAAGCATAGAAATTCCACCGAGAACACCGAAGGTAAGGGCAACAAGGCTCCATCCTTGTGCAACGGTAACACCAAACGCCTTGCTGAACACGTCTGCCAGAACACCGCTGACACCTGCGCCGGCAATATAACCGATAACAGAGAATACCATTCTGTATGTTGAAAGTGAGGTTCTCTCATTATAGTCCTCGGTGATCTCTGCCGTCATAGCCGAGTATGCGGTTGCTGTCAGAGTGTGGAAGGTGTCAAAGAGGATAAAGCTGCCGATAATGAGGAAGAAATATGCCACGTCGCCAAGTCCCTGTGGGATCGAGAATACTCCCCAGAAGGAGAGGGCGAAGGGAAGCGCACCGAAAATAAGATAGGGTCTGCGCTTACCCCATCTGGACTTGGTCTTGTCCTCAAGGTAGCCGAAAAGTGTGTCGTTTATAAGGTCCCATGTGATTTTACCCACCAGCATTGCCGTACCTGCAAGGCCGGGCTTTACACCAACCACGTCGGTGTAGTAGAAGAGCATTGAGAACTGAAGCATTGCGGTTACAACCGCCATACCAAAGTCACCAACACCGTACTTCATCTTAGTCATTACGCTAAGTTTACCATTGGATTTCATAGTGAAGCTCCTTTTTTATGTAATAAATAATTCGCGCAAAAATATTTTAACATAAAAGATGTGCATTTGTCAACAAATAAAAAGCCCCGAATAAATCATCGGGGCAACAATGCTTATATTCTAATCGTTAATGGCGCTTTTCAGTGCTTTTTCTACTTCGGAATAGGTTAGGGCGCGGTTGATCTCGGCCCGAATGCGAGCCGCACCGTGGAAGGAACGAAGGTACAGGGCAATCTGTTTTCTCGCCTCGGGTATGGCAACTCGCTCTCCTTTTTCCTCAATGGCGGTGCGTAGCTGAAGCAGAGCGGTGTCGACTCTTTCTTCAATCGCGGGCTCTCTAAACTCGGTACCCTCTATAGCCGAGATTATCTCGCTAAAGATAAATGGGTTACCCACAGCACCTCTGCCGATAGCAATTCCGTCGGCATTCGTGTCTCGCAGCATAGCGAGGGCAGACCTGCCGTCAACAACGTCACCGTTGGCAATAAGTGGAATATGTAAAGCACTCTTTACATTTTTAATAATTTCTCGGTCTGCAATACCTCCATACATCTGTTCTCGGGTACGTCCGTGTATGCAGATCAGCGACGCTCCCCCTTCTTCGGCGGCGAGGGCGCACTCTATGGCATTGATATTGCTTTGATTTATTCCTGCGCGTATTTTGACCGTTGTTGGAATGTCGATTGCAGATGAGACCGCCTTGGTAATTCTAAAGATCAGCTCGGGATCCTTCATAAGCGCCGAGCCCTCACCGTTTGAGAATATTTTGTTGACGGGGCAGCCCATATTGATGTCGATTGCAACAGGTCTTGCACCCTCCTTGGGATTTGAGAGAGTATATGCTGCCTGTGCCATGATCTCAGGCTCCGAGCCAAAGATTTGAAGCGAAACCGCACCCTCGTCGGGCATTATCCGCGCCAACGCGTGGGTTTTTTGATCCCCGTAGACGACTGCTTTGGCGCTGACCATCTCGGTCACCGAATATTCTGCACCGTATTTGTTACACACGAGGCGCATCGCTCGGTCGCTGTATCCTGCCATAGGCGCAAGGCACAGTCCGTGCTTCAAAACAATATTGCCAATCTCGATTGCCATTGCTCTCTCCTTTCTTTTTTATACATTTTAACATATTATTTTCTTTTTTTCAAGCCAAAAGAGTTCCTTTCTATTGAAAAGGAATATTTTTTATGATAAAATAATGTAAAACACTTTTATGGAGGAGAAATATGGCAACCAGATGGACCGACGAGCAGCTGTCTGCTATCAATACACGTGACAAAACTCTGCTTGTGTCTGCGGCGGCAGGCTCGGGCAAGACGGCAACCCTGACCGAGAGAATTATCCGTTCGCTAACCGATCCTGTGTCGCCTATGGATATTGACTCTGTTCTTGTTGTTACCTTTACCAACGCGGCGGCTGCAGAGCTTCGCGCCAAGATCTCAAAGGCACTGACCAAGGCAGTTGAAAAAAATCCCGAGGACAGCCACCTTAAGCGTCAGCTTTATCTTCTCCCTGCGGCAAAGATCCGTACCATCGACTCCTTCTGTAACGAGATCCTGCGCGCAAACTGTGACAGAGTCGGCGTTTCTCCGGGATACCGTATTGCCGATACCGCCGAGTGCGAGCTTCTTGCAACCTCTATCATCGAGGGACTTATTCAGGCGGTCTATAACGGAGAATTGCCCGAGGTTGCCTCGCCCTCCGAGTTCGAGGAGCTTGCCGACTGTCTTACCGATTCGGGCAGAACCGAGGAGCTTGCCGACGTGCTGAGATTTATCCACCTGAGGTGCGACAGCGCGGAGGAGGGTATACACCTTCTGGACAGACTGAGAGAAAATTACAACTCAAATGGCACAAATGTTGAGGATACGATCTACGGCGGCTATCTTATGGCTCGCTATCAGGAGATGGCGGAGCATTACGTCGGCTGCTATGACAGGTATATCCGGGACTTTGGATTTGGCGGTGAGGCAGAGGCGCAGTATATTCCTCTTGCCTGTAGCGACCGCGAGCTTCTTTTAAGGCTGAAGAATGCCGCAAATTACGACTCGGCAAGAGATCTTATATTGAACTATCAGCTTGAGAGAAAGCCTGTAGTACGTAAGGGAAAGACCGAACGCATGGAGCGTTTTTCTGCTCTGCGCGATATGATGAAGGACGATCTTGAGGATATGCAGAGCTATTTCCTCTACACCACAGAGCAGTGGCAGACCCTGTTCTCATCACTTTACTGCTTGCTTGGTATTCTCTATCGCTTTGAATGTGAGTTTGACAGACTTTTCTCTGAGGAAAAGCGTCGCAGAGGAGCTCTATCCTATGCGGATATTGAAAGATATACCTATAATTGTCTTATTAAGGACAGCGAGCCTACAGATATTGCAAGGAGCGTTGCCGCCCAGTTTGAGGCTATCTATATTGACGAGTATCAGGATGTAAACAGCCTGCAGAACCGCATTTTCGAGGTGATCTCCCGACCTAACAACAGGTTTATGGTAGGTGACATCAAGCAGTCTATTTACGGCTTCCGTTCCGCTTGTCCCGAGATCTTCGCCTCTATGAAGAATGCTTTTCCGTCTCTTGATGTGGCAGACGGTGACACTGCATCTATCTTTATGTCGCGTAACTTCCGCTGCGACAAGGGGGTTGTGGATTTTGTAAACAATATATTCGATCGAGCATTCGGTTTCGTTGCCGAGTCTATCGGTTACGTGGATAGCGATAAGCTGAAATATTCCAAGATTCAAGAATGCGGCGAGCCTGAGTATAGATATCCAACTATTTGTATGACCGATAAGGGTGGCGACGAGGATATGACCTCGCCCGAGGTGGTTGCCGCAAAGATCTCACAGCTGCTTCGCGATGGCAGACTTAACGACGGTAGCCCTATCCGTCCCTCGGATATTGCCATAATTCTCCGTAATGCCAGCGGTCGCGACGGTAAATATGCCGAGGCGCTTGAGAAGGTGGGAATACCGTGTTGTATTTCCGGTGCAAAGGATTTCTTCCTCTCTCCCGAGGTTCTTCTTGCGCTCTGTCTTTTAAATACTATTGACAACCCAAGACGAGATATTTATCTTGCGGGACTTTTGTGCTCGCCTCTCTTTGACTTCACCGCAGATGAGCTTTATCTCATTAAGAGACAGAAGAAGGAGAGCCTTTACGAGTCGCTTGTGGCATACGTTAGCGAGAATCCCGAATTCGCAAAAGGTGTGTCGTTCTTAAAGACGCTTGATTATTACCGCGCTATTGCAGAGGGTATCGGTGTCGACAGTCTTATCCACAAGCTCTATCGCGAGACAGGTCTTATGTCACTTGCCTCAAAGAGTGGGGGTAAGGAGAATCTGACCCTGCTTTATGATTATGCCAGAAGCTATGAGGCAGGATCGTTTAAGGGACTTTACAACTTTATAAGCTTTATCAACAATATTATTGATAAAAAGACGACATTTGATGATGCGAGAGAAAGAACCGGTGTTGACGCGGTTAAGATCGTTACTGCCCATGCATCAAAGGGTCTTGAATATCCTGTCGTATTCCTCGTTGAGGCAGACGGCAGAATTTATAACAAGGATAAGGACAAGCGCCTTATCATCTCCGAGGATTTCGGTATCTCCTTCCTGCTTCGTACTCCGTCGGGTATTGCGGTGGTAAAGAATCCTGTGCAGGATATTATCAATCACCGTATTGCAAGAAAGCTGTACGAGGAGGAGCTTCGTATTCTCTACGTTGCACTTACCCGAGCACGTGAGCAGCTGTACGTGGTTGGTCGTTGCCCTACGGTAAAGCGTGACGAATATATGCTGAAGCTTGAGGCAATCAAGGAAAATCTCTCGGAGTATTCCTTCCGTAATTTAATCTCCTATCTTGAGATTATTCTCGCCTGCGAGGGCTCGCAGGTGTACAGTGCAGAGAGCTTTGCCGGAATTCGTCCTGATACCGAAGAAGGGGGCAAGGTCGAGGAAAATGAATTTTCCTTTGCCGAGCAAAAGACGGATGGTGGCATTTGTGATACGCTTGTAGAACGATTTGGCTATGAATATCCCTCGCCATATCTTACCGTTTTGCCCGAGAAGATGTCGGTGTCGGCTATGTCGCCCACCGTTCTTGACGGCAGTGAGCTTGACGGTATTACGATTGACAAGCTTCCGCCTGTTATCGAGCGCATCAGCCTTGATGACGATGAGTCGGATAAACCCAGGCATCTTCCTTCCTTTGCCACCGGTGGTGAGGAGGACGAGAGCGCAAAGCGAGGCATTGCGACCCACCTGTTTATGCAGTTCTGCAATCTTGAAAATTTGAAGAAAAACGGGGCAAAAGCCGAGCTTGACCGTCTTAAGTCGACAGGCTTTATCGGTGAAGCCGATACCGAGAGGGTAAGAGTGCGAGAAATTGAGTTATTCCGCAATTCAAAGTTGCTTTCGGATATGCTTTCAGCAAAGAAGATCTACCGTGAGCTTCGATTTAACGTATATCTGCCTGCATCTGCATTCACTGCCGATGAGGCGAAGCGCATAGCATATCGCGGCAGGGATATTCTGGTTCAGGGTGTTATCGACTGTATTATTGAAAGGGATGACGGCAGCCTTATTCTCTGCGACTACAAGACCGACCGATTGACAAGAGCCGAACTTGCCGACCGTACTCTTGCGGAGAAAAAGCTGCGTGACAAGCACGAGATGCAGCTTGGTCTTTACTCACTGGCTGTGGAAAAAATATTCGCAAGATCACCTAATCGCATTGAGATATACTCTCTGCCTCTCGGTGATACTGTTTCCATAATTTAATAAAAAAGACGCGTATTTGTAAATCAAAGCTTACAAATACGCGTTTTTATATGGATTTTGGATTATTTTACTATTGTCAATGCTTTGTTTAGAACAATAAGTGTTATATCCATAACCTCTCCGCCACGGGTGACGTTAAGAATGATTTTGCTACCGATCTGCGCGCCGAGCATAGCCTCGGTAACGTGGTGCAGTCTTGTAACAGACGTTTTAACACCGTCAACGGTGATGTTGTTTATAATGTCGCCGACCATGATCTTACCGTCGGCAAGAGCGCCTGCAGAAACCTCTGTTACCTCAACAAGCTCTACCTGATAAACGTCGCCGCTATCATCGATCTTAAGTCCGGTAACGTATGAGGTGATCGTAATGCCCATAAGAGCCTTGCTGATCTGTGTCGTTGTTCCGTCACACTGACGGAGAATACTGTCGGCAAGCTTTTTTACGAGATCGGAGGGAATGGCATAGCCCATATTGTCTATGTCCTCGCTTACCTCCTTTGCCGAAACGATGCCGATGAATTTACCGTTCTCATCGTAAAGACCGCCACCCGAGTTTCCGTGGTTTACAGCCGCATCGATTCGCATAACTCTCAGTGATATAGTGCTTCCGTCTGCACCTGTGAGGTTGATGTTCTCGCTTGTAACACTTACGATACCCTCGGTTGCAGACAGACCTGCGCCCTCTGCGTTTCCGACCGCGTAAACCTTGTCAAACACGCGTACGTTGTCCGAGCTTTCGAATTCTACTGCGGTAGCATAGCTGTTCTTCAGCACTTCGCTGTTTGTAATCTTGATAACCGCAATATCGTAGGTAACCGAGCCACCGAGATAAGTGGCAGGTATAGCATAGCTTGCAAGCTCCATGCCATAAAGGTAAACCTTTATATCCTTGGATGGGGTTTTATTATTGCCGTAAATAACGTGACAGTTTGTAATAATGTAGGCGTCGCCCTTTTCCTTGTCAATAGAGTAGATAACGCCCGAGCCTGCACTTGCGCCCAGGTTATATCCGCATGTTATGTTTACTGTGGATAGCAGAGTTTTGGACAGGGGTGTCACTCCGTCGGTATTACCCATGCCGCTTCCGGGATAGAATTCAGCGTAATTTTCGCTTTCAACCTTGTTATCGGCACCGTTTTCATTATTTTGAGAGTTGTTTCCGCCAAAACCCTCGTTGTAATCGAATTCGGGAATGTACTCGTCGAAGGAGAAATCAAAGCCGAAAGTGCAGGACGTAAGACTGCTAATCATTATCACACAGAGTAGCAGAACGGCTGAAATACGCAAAATCTTATTAGTCTTCATTTCGTAATTCCTTTCGTTAATATAGATTTGTTCGTTAAAATTACGAACATTGTATTGACATTTATATTCTTAGATGATAAAATTATAGCAAATGAAAACTAAATAATCAATAGAAATGTTGTAAATTATTACTTTTAGGAGAAAATTATGTCTATTGCGATTATAACGGGAGCATCAAGCGGTATTGGCGCAGAGTTTGCCAAGGGCTATGCCGACAGAGTTGACGAGTTGTGGCTTGTTGCTCGCCGAAAGGATAAAATGATAGAGCTTGGTGACAACCTTGGAGTAAAGTACAGAGTTATAACAGCCGACCTTTCAACAAAAGATGGCATTGAAGCTATCCGTACGGCTCTTGAAACAGAGAAGCCGAAGGTAAAGTATCTTGTAAATGCGGCAGGGTTTGGCGATTTCGGCGCTTTTGACGAAATCGAGGAGAGTAAGGTTGAGATGATGATCGACCTTAACGTTAAGTCGGTAGTGCTTATCACTCACATGGTAATTCCTTATATGGAGCGCGGTGGCAGGATCATTCAGCTTGGCTCGGGCTCTTGCTTTGCGCCCCTTCCTTACTTTAACACCTATTCCTCGGGCAAGGTTTTTGTGCTGCATTACACAAAGTCGCTGAATTTTGAGATCAAAAAGTACGGTCTGCGCGCTACCTGCTTCTGTCCCGGCTGGGTCCACACCGAATTTCTCGGCAAGGCAACCGCGAAGCCAGGCATCACACGTCCGAAGGAGAGCGCAATGAAGCCTATGCTTAACTGTTCTGACGTTGTTAAGTGCTGTATCAAGGCATCCGACAAGGGCAGGGTAATGTACGTTACGAATTGGTATACCAAGCTGCAGCATCTGCTCTTCAAAATAATCCCCGATCCAATTTTGACTCATCTTTGGCTCGGTATGCTTGAAAAGAACGATTAAGGAGCAAAAAATGAAAGAAAGAAAACACCTTGCGCCCGGCGCATTAACCGCACCCATACCGCCTGCTATTGTAACCGTAGGTGATTTTGAAAACGCCAACATGCTTACTATTGCGTGGACTGGTATACTTGCAACCGTGCCGCCCAAAACATATATATCCGTAAGACCCTCAAGACATTCCTATGATATGCTTAAGGAAAATGGGGAGTTCGTTATCAATCTGCCTTCCGTATCTCTTGCAAAAGAGGTCGATTTCGTTGGCATCTACACCGGCAAAAAGATGGATAAGTTTGAGAGATGCAAGCTTACAAAGCAGAGAAGCGAGAAGGTTGCGCCCCCCACCGTTGCCGAGTGTCCAATTGCTCTTGAATGTCGTGTTACCGATATTCTGCCTATGGGCTCTCACGACGTCTTTATGGCAGATATAGTTAGTGTCTCCTGTCACGACAGTATTATTGATGCTGATGGCAAAATGCACTTCGAAAAAGCCGATCTTTTGGCATACGCCCACGGTGAATACTATTCGCTCGGTGAGATCGTGGGTCGCTTCGGTTTTTCTACCGATAAGCCGAAAAAATCCGACAAAACAAAGAAAAATACCGCAAAAATCCCCGAAAAAACGGTAAAAGAAGAAAAAAAGACCACAGAGAAAAAGCCTTTTTACGAGGGCGCACCGAAATCCAAGCAGTCGAAGAAAAAGCCATCCGACAAGAATAAGGGCGCACCTCACGGCAGAAAGGCGGCAAGGAAATGAAAGAAAATACCGAGAAAATAAGAGAGCGAGTGCTGTCGCTGATCGATTCGGAGTTTGAAAGTGATGCCGCCTTTGAAAGAGAGATGAGCCTTGCCGAAAAGACGGTCAATAATTGGCGCCGCGGACGCTCGTCATCCTTTATGCGCATTTTACCCGAGCTTTCCATACTTTTTGGTGTGAATATAGGCGAGCTTTACAATATTCCCATTCGCGAGGACTCCTCCGAACTGTCCGAGGAGGAGCTTGAGCTTCTGACACTCTATCGCAGAGCGCATATTCTACCGAAAAAGCAACGTCTTGCGTTAAAGACCACCATTGAGGCAACTATAAATATGTATCTCGCCTCTCACGAGACGAAGCTGCGCCACGGTGCAAAGGGGAAAAACACTGAAAAGTAATACTTTGTTATTGACAAACAGTGAGTTTTAATGTATACTTATTATGCATCCGAGAGAGAAATCTCTATGATCCAAGCAGGGAAAGTGCGGGGTAGCTCCGCCACAACAGCCATTGCCGTGATGAAGCGACGGATTATTTGTCCGTGCAGCCACGCTTCTCAGTCGGAAGGCCTGCCGGGTGTTTTTATAGCATATTCCTTGGGCAAATGAAGGAAGACGTTTAAATTCGGAATTCGAAATCATGAATTTGAAATTTTCTTGGCGATTGGCTAACCATTTCTCAAAGCTTTTTGAGTGAGATAGGGCTAAACGCTGACTTTTCGTTTTGGTTTCGAGCTTATTTTTACGATCTACCGCCCAATTTGGGCGGTTTTCTTTTTACCCGATTTGCATTTTTTGCAAACAATATGCTTTTTCTAAAAAATTAAAGAAAAAGAGGTAAAAACAAATGAAAAACAGAATTTTAGCATTACTTTTGGCATTGGTAATCGCACTTTTTGCACTCACATCCTGTGACATTCTTTTTGGAGACGTTGCTGATGAGGGTAACGTTACCGTTGCGGTTGAAAATACCGACGGCACGTACGACGTGTTCAAGACTAACCTTGACAAGGTCGAAAATAAGAACGAGGGTGCAAAGGGTGTTATCGAGCACATTGATGAAACAAATGACAGGTTATATGTTGAGATGGTTGACAGTACCTACGGCGCATACGTTTCGGCGATCGGTAATATCAGAGAGAGCCTTGCTGACAAAATGTACGTGATCGTATATACATCGGTTGCGGCAGACAGCTACGAGGGCGCTCCTACCGTTCAGTATGAGGGTGTTACTCTCTATCAGGCAGGTGTTGGTCTTAGCGGTATGACCGTAGAGGAGGGAACAATCATTCTCTTCAGACTTGAGGCTTCTCCTTATTGATAAAGCAAAGACCGAACGGCTTTTATTTTCTAATTTTTGAGGTGATATAAATTGAAATTTACTGTGAAAAACGGTAGTATTTTTAATGCAAGATCAATAGCACTCGTGGGTATTATGGCTGCAACTCTTGAGTGCGGAAAGCTGGTTTTGTCATTCCTGCCGAATATTGAGGTAGTAACTATTCTTTGCGCTCTGTACGGTTACGTTTTCGGTGTTCTTGGAATAGTGGCGGCTGCGGTATTCGTCTGCATTGAGCCGCTAATATACGGATTCGGAAGCTGGATAATTACATATTTTATTTATTGGCCTCTTGTGGCGTTCGTTTTTATGCTGCTACGCAAAAGGGGAGTAAAGAATAGACTGTGTCTTACGCTTGTCGCTTTGGCTATGACTGTGGGCTTCGGCGTGCTTTCAAGTATTATTGACACCGCTTTTTACCTTGGTATAAACAAAAATTATCTCGCAAACGTTTTGCTTTATTATCTTCGCGGAATAGCGTTTTATCTGGCTCATCTTGCTTGTAATGCAGTTCTGTTCCCGACATTGTTTCTATTCATGGCAGACAAACTCGAGAAAATAAAACCGAATATGAGTATATAAAAAGGAAATATCCGCTTTAATTGTAAACTAAAGGTAGCATAATGCGGATATTTCTTTGTTTTTTGCTGATTTTTTGAGCTTGAATTGTGATACGCAAAATTTTTCTTGAAAAAATCCTTTATAGGTGATATAATATATTTATTAGTGAATTCTTAAAGGAGGTGTGCTGATTGATAGGTAAAAGAAAAATAACCATGTCCACGACACAGATAATAATGCTAAGCTTTCTCGTTGTCGTTCTTGTGGGCAGTCTGCTTTTGTATCTGCCTATCAGCTCGGTGGGTGAGGGGAGCGTCAGATATATCGACGCATTGTTCACCGCTACCACCGCCACCTGTGTAACAGGACTTGTCACCGTTACCACTGCCACCACTTGGACTGTATTTGGTCAGGCAGTCATACTGATCCTCGTTCAGATAGGCGGTCTGGGTGTCATTACCGTTATGAGCGCTCTTATGATACTTATTAATCACAGAATGGGTCTGGGTCAGCGCCTTCTGGTGCAGGATGCATTTAATCTTAACACCCTTTCGGGGCTTGGTCGCTTCGTTAAGAAGGTTATGCTCGGTACTTTTATTATTGAGGGCATCGGCGCTCTGCTATATATGACTGTTTTCGTGCCCGAATTCGGTCCTCGCGGCATTTGGATCGCAATTTTCAATGCAGTATCCGCATTCTGTAACGCGGGTATGGATATTATCGGTGAAAATTCTCTTATGAATTATGCCACTAACCCTATCGTCAATGCAACCTCCTCCGCCCTGATAGTTCTCGGCGGTATTGGTTACATCGTATGGTGGGACGTTATCCGCGTATATGGAAGCAAGGAATCAAGACCTTCTTTCAAAAGACTTACTCTGCATAGTAAAATTGCTCTTTCCAGCTCGTTGCTTCTGATACTTGTCGGCGGCGCGCTTATACTTTTGTTTGAATATAACAACCCCGACACCCTTGGCGGACACTCATTTGTAGACAAGCTTCAGATGGCTCTTTTCCAATCGGTTACCACACGTACGGCGGGCTTTGCGGCAATTCCACAGGAGTCCTTGACCGATCCGTCATCTATTGTAAGCATGTTTCTTATGGTGATCGGAGGCTCGCCTGTCGGTACGGCAGGCGGTATAAAGACGGTTACTCTCACCGTGCTTATTGCATCGGCTGCTGCTACCGTCCGCGGCAAGGATAGTGTAACTATGTTTAACCGTACCGTAGCAAAGACCGCGGTTGAAAAGGCGGCTACCGTATGCACCATGTTTATCGGTATTGCATTGCTATCTACTCTGCTTCTTACCGTGGTGACAGATGCGCCTATTATGGACGTGCTGTATGAAACGGTCAGCGCAACCGCAACGGTTGGCTTAAGCCGTGGCCTTACTCCATTGCTTAATACCCTTGGTAAGATCATTATAATTTTCACTATGTATCTTGGGCGAGTAGGCCCGATCTCTCTGGCTCTCGCCTTAAGTGGCAAGCCAAAGCAAAATCTGATAAAGGATCCGATCGAGGACATCAGCGTCGGATAGGAGGTATACTATGAGTATCAATAAGAATTATGCCGTTTTCGGTCTTGGCAGATACGGTACTGCGGTGGCAAAGGAGCTGCTTTCGGACGGAGTTGAGGTTCTGGCGGTAGATATTGACCAGAATAGAGTAAATACCGCGGCTATCGATCTCCCCATTTGCAAATGCGCTGATATAACCGATCCCGAGGTGGTTCGTCAGCTTGGTATCGCCGCCGTTGACGTTGTTGTGGTTGCTATGGCAGGCAATCTTGAGGCAAGTGTTATGGCAGTTACTATCTGTAAGGAGCTTGGTGTTAAGACTGTTATTGCAAAGGCATCAAGCGTGATGCATCAGAAGATTCTTGAGCGAGTTGGCGCTGACATAGTCGTATTCCCCGAGAACGAGTCGGGTGTGCGCCTTGCGAAGAATCTCTTAAGCTCGGGATTCGTTGATATGATCACCCTGTCCAAGGATTTCTCAATGGTAGAGCTTGACGTAAGACCCGAATGGGTGGGCAAAAGCCTTATGGAGCTTAATCTCCGTAAGAAGCACGCTATCAACGTAGTTGCTATCAAGCGCGGAGGTCGACTTGAGATAAATATAGACCCACTTGAGAAGCTGTCGCAGGACTCCTCGCTTATCGTTATTGCAAATCCCCAGAAGCTGTCAAAGCTTAAATAAAGAAACGGCTATCCTTGATCATACGTCTTGGATAGCCATTTTTGTTAAATTCAATTTACCGATTAGTGGTCGTGTGCCTCGTGGAGAGATACGTTTGTGATCTTGGGCGCACCCTCGATTCTGCCGTCCTCATTAACCGTGATAGCGTCGAGCATAGCGTCAAGAGCTGTTGTATCGGTTATTTTGCCGAATGCCGCGTAATCTCCCTTAAGCGATGAGTCGTTCTTTGTAAGAATGAAGAACTGACCGTATGCCGAGTTGGGATCTTCACCTCTCGCCATACATACTACACCCTTTTTCATAGGGATCTTGTTCTCAACACCGTTGCCCTTAAATTCACCCTTTATGCCCTTCGAGTCTGCAACATCCATACCTATAAACATTTCGCCGTTTATAAGACTGTGGGCACTGCGACCGTTAAAGTGACCGTCCTGGCAAAGCTTTATAAAGTGCTTAACCGTTTCGGGCGCATCGTTGCCGTACAGCTCAATGTGAAGCGAGCTTCCGTTGTCGAAGCTGAATGTTGCGTGGTAGGTGGGGTCGGGATCATAGCTGAATGCGCCAAGTGCGGCAAGCAGACCGACGATAAGACCTATCACAAGGACTGCGCTACCGACCGAGATAGCCACGATCTTTATAGTTTTTTCTTTCTTTTCTTTAATTTTTGCCGCCTCGCGCTCTGCCTTTGCAGCTGCGGTCTTTTCGGTGACGTAATTTGAGTTTTTCTTTTGCTTTGCCATTATATATTCCTCCGCATGGCTTTATAGCTTGATTATAACAGACACCGTTACGTTTGTCAATGATTATCCCAGCAAAAAGTCCATGCACAGCATAAGCGCAAAGCCTGCGAGCAGGGCATAGGTTGCTCCGCGCTGAGCACCGTGGGCGTGTGTTTCGGGAATCATCTCGTCAGAGATTACGTATAGCATCGTTCCGCCTGCAAAGGCAAGGGCAAAGGGAAGTATCACTACGGAAATCTTTACCGCAAGATAGCCTATCAGAGTGCCTATTACCTCAACCAGACCTGTCAGGGATGCGATAAGCAGGGTTCTTTTCTTGCTTACACCTGCCGCAAGCATCGGTGCTATTATTACCATACCCTCGGGGATATTCTGCAGTGCAATACCGGCTGCGATAATAAGCGCCTGAATCATGTCATCCTCACCCGAGCCAAAGCCAACTCCTGCCGCAATGCCCTCGGGCAGATTATGTATGGCAATAGCCATAACGAAAAGCAGTACCTTTGAAAGACCCTCGTTTTTGTGTTCCTCGCTTTCCACTCCTGCAAGGGCGTGGAGATGAGGCACAAGCTTGTCTATCAGGTTGAGGCATAGCGCACCTACGAATATGCCTGTTATAGTAATCAGCAGAGCAACGGGGATGCCGTATTTCTCACCGCTTTCAACCGATGGAATGATCAGTCCAAGCACCGCCGCCGCGAGCATAACTCCTGCCGCAAAGGAGAGTATAATATCCGAGAATTTGTGGGATATATTTTTAAATGCAAAGCCGATAAGCGCACCGATAACCGTTGCACCGCCGACTCCGATAGCGGTCAGTAATACCAGATCCATAATTGCTCCTTTTAATAATAGCCCTCCCCAGCAATGCTGAAGAGGGCGGAGGATAGATTTAGGGTGGGCGTTGTTCCCTCTTGAAACATAGTCGCACTACCAGCTTCGGTACACTCAGCTTGTATTGCTTCTTGTTTCTGCGCATTCGCTACGTCAAAAACGCTTATTAACCGTTTTTGTCTGCTCACCGCCCCTTTTTGTTATTTTTTATAGAGAAATGAAGAATGAAGAAAGTTTTTGTTTTTTTGTTTAAAGAACCAGACTGGGGGCAGAGTAAACTCTTGCCGCAAGCTCCTGATTAAGTAGGTAGAGTCCTCTTGCATCAGAGCCGAACAGCTCCATTTTAGTGATCATGTCGTTGGCATTGGTTTCCTCCTCGCCCTGCTCCTTAACGAACCAGTCAAGGAACTGCATGGTGCGGAAATCGTGGATCTTATACGCCTCGGCATAGATGTCGTGGATAAGGCTGGTAACGTACTTTTCGTGCTCGAGTCCTGCCTTAAGAACTGTCATGTGACTATCAAGAATCTTGTCGGGCTTGTCGATCGCCTTGAGAGTTACCTCTACGCCCTCGTTTTGCAGGTACTGATAGAAGAGCATTGCGTGATCGCGCTCCTCCTGAGCCTGAATGTAGTACCAATTTGCAAATCCGTCAAGGCCTTGGCGCTTGAAATAGTTAGAAAAGTCAAGATAAAGGTAAGCCGAATAAAACTCCTTGTTTATCTGATCGTTAAGCAGCTCGTGTACTCTTGCGTTCATATTTGTTCTCCTTTGTTAATTAGAATTCCTGCTTCCACAGACCGTGGAGATTGCAGTATGCGTAAACCTCAAGGGGCTTCTCGTCTGCCAGTGCAAAGATTGCAACAGGGGGCTTTCCAACCTCAAGATTCTTTCTCTGTACACCGCGATCGGTCTTAAGCTCGATCCAGAGGATAGAGTGCTCCTCTGCCATGGGATGCTCAACAGAACCAACAACAACCTTTACAAGGTCGCCCTCTACGGTTGCAACGGGAATGTGCTTTTCACGGCTGGCTTCAACTGTGCCTGCCACAACGGGAGTCATCTTCTGACCGCAGCATACTACAGGAACACCTGAGTCGTCGATCTTTTCGATAAGGTTACCGCACTTTTCACAAAGATAATATTTAGTATTAGACATATTTTTATTCCTCCAATGAGTTTGTTTTTTGTTTTGTGATTATATTATAGCACACTTTTTTCACTTTGTAAGTGACTTAGTCACATTTTTTCTAAGTTTTTTTAAAATTGTTTTATTTTGTTGACAGAAAATAAAATAAGTGTTATAATTTATATAGAAAAATGAAGAGGAAAAGCTATTTTTAGCAGATCAGGATATGGAAACAGAACTTCGAGAATTGTATAGCCAAGCCTTCCCGTTTTGGGATCATATTTCCGACTGGGACAGAGAGACCTTTGTGCGCTCATCTCAAACGGTAAAATATTATCGCGGCGCAAATATTCATGACGGCGGCGAGTGTACCGGTGTAATTATTGTAAAAAGCGGCTCGCTTCGTCTTTATATGCTATCCGACGAGGGCAAGGAGGTCACTCTTTACCGCCTTTTCCCCGGTGATATATGCATATTCTCTGCGTCTTGTGTGCTTGAGAGCATCACCTTCGATGTTAAAGTTGATGCTGAGGAGGACAGCGAGTGCGTAGTGGTAGGCGGTTGCGCCTATGAGGGTCTGTGGCAGAAGTCGGATGAGGTTAAGATATTTACCTACGAAACCGCCCTCAGCCGTTTCTCCGACGTAATGTGGGTAATGCAGCAGATACTGTTTATGAGTATGGACAAGCGACTTGCCATCTTCCTGCTTGACGAGGTGTCAAAGAGTGGTGGCGATACCGTAAAGCTTACTCACGAGCAGATTGCAAAATATATGGGCTCTGCACGCGAGGTCGTGTCCCGTATGATTAAGTATTTTGCCTCACAGGGCATCGTTTCATCCTCTCGCAGTGAGGGAATTAAGATTCTTGATAAGAAGAAGCTTAGAAGTATAGCAATGTAATAATAGAACCCTGCGTTTTAGAGCGCAGGGTTCTATTATAATCTATGATATCACCAAACAAATTCTTTGAAATGTTTGAAATATCCAAAAATTTTAAAGCATTATCGTTTTTATAATTATCGATATATTCGACAGATTCTTCATTTTCAACTATTACACAATTTTTAGATTCGTTATCAAAATTTGCATCTTCACTAGTTGCTACAAAATAGTCAGACGAGTTGTTGTTTATCGCATAGGATTGCGTTGTAAAAATTGATAACAAAAATGTAATTGTAACAACAAAAGAAATTAAAGTTTTTTTGCATTTTGCACCTCCAAAATCAAATATTTAACACTATAACGATTTCATTAAATTCTATTTTATCCATTTTGATAATAATGTATCGTTGATAGGATTGGCAAGCATCTCCCGATAAATAAAACCATGTAAATGGTTTTTTCATATTCAATTCTATGCTAAGCTTGTTATCCACCATTCTCGTACTTTTTATTTCAATATCGCGTCGATACTCTGACGTAAATGTATAAATAATAATCATTTCAGACGAAAAATCTATGTCATGGTTGATGTTACCTGTAAAAATATCATCAAAATCTTCCTTTGAGGTTACCACAAATGTACGATATCTTGGATATGAAATATCGTCCATCGTCACATATTCATCGTTGATAAGATAACAAGCTCCGTAAACATAGTTTTCGCAATAAAAACTATTAGATATCATATCCGTTGCATCATTATGAATTATTTTTGCATTATACCTGTTATAAAAGCACCCTGTAAAAAGTTCTAATATTATTGCTAATAGTAAGAATAACGCTAAAAATTTTATTCTTTGCATAATCTTGACCTCTCTTTTAAATTAATGTTTCATCATTTGTTATTCAATTACACATTGGCATATACCTACCATAAAAAAATCATATTATCCCAATTTTTATAAAAGAAAAACGCAGAGATACCGAGATTCACGTCCCGACATTCTGCGTTTTTCTATCACGGACGTGAGGCCCTTTTTCTTTTAATATAGCACAGATTTATTTTGATGTCAATGTTTTGTATCCATAAAAATCGTTGGAAATTTCTTTTGCTTGACAATTGAACAAAAATGTTGTAAAATATGTTCGTAAATAAATAAACGGAGAAAACCATGCGCAAATTTGATACAAAGGTACAGCATTTAAAATATAAAGTTCTTCGCGAGGTTGCAAGACTTGCGTGGGAGGGTACTCTTTACGAGAACCTTATTGATATTCCCAAGACCATTATACCCGGCAAGCAGGCTACACACCGCTGCTGTGTATATAAAGAGCGAGCAATTCTCGGCGAGCGAGTTAAGATCGCTATGGGCGGAGACAAGGAAAACGACAATATAATAGAGGTAATAGACATCGCCTGTGACGAATGTCCTGTCGGCGGTTATTCTGTCACCGATGCATGCCGCGGATGTCTTGCCCACCGCTGTGAGGACGTGTGTAAATTCGGTGCAATTAGCTTCGACCACAACCGCGTTGCTCATATTGACAAGTCAAAGTGCAAGGAATGTGGCGCGTGTGCCAAGGTTTGTCCCTTTACCGCTATTGTAAGCCGTAAGCGTCCCTGTCAGAACGCCTGCAAGGTCAAGGCGATTTCTATGAACGACGATAAGGCGGCAAAAATCGACAACGACAAGTGCATTCAGTGTGGAGCCTGCGTATATCAGTGCCCCTTCGGCGCTATCAGTGACAAGTCCTATATCGTAAAGGCGATAAATATTCTTAAGGAAGCAAATTTTTCGGATAACGGTCAGAAGGTGTATGCTATCGTTGCACCCTCAATCTCTAGCCAATTCTCTTACGCAAGGCTGGGACAGGTTATCTCGGGACTTTACCAGCTTGGCTTCTACGACGTGCTTCCTGCGGCGCTTGGCGCAGATATGGTTGCTCTTGAGGAAGCAAAGGAGCTTTCGGAGAAGGGCTTCCTTACCTCGTCCTGCTGTCCCGCGTTTGTAAAGTATATTCACCAGTCGTTCCCACAGCTTACAGAGTACATCTCCCACAATCCTTCCCCCATGGTGGCGCTGGCAAGGTTCGTGAAGGAGAAGGACCCGGATGCAAAGGTTATCTTCATCGGTCCCTGCATTGCAAAGAAGGCAGAGGCGCAGCTTGAGGAGGCGAAGCCCTACGTTGACACAGTTCTTACTTTCGAGGAGCTTCAGGCACTCTACGACAGCCGTGACATCGACATCAAGGCTCTTGATGACAGAGAGCTTTCGGGCGCATCCTTCTTCGGCAGAATATTTGCCCGCGTTGGCGGTCTTACTGAGGCGGCTGCACAGGCTATGCGCGAGCAGAATATTGACTTTGAGGTTAAGCCTATGGTCTGCGACGGTATCGAGGCATGCAAGACCGCTCTGCTTAAGAAGAGCAAGGGTGTTCTCGACGCCAACTTCATCGAGGGTATGGCATGCATCGGCGGATGCATCGGCGGAGCAGGCTGTCTCACCCACGGTGAGAAGAATAAATCCGAGGTGGATAAGTACGGCAAGGAATCCAAGATCACCACTATCACCGAAGCGGTGGAGAATCTTAAGAAGTAAATCCTTCATTTCATTATAATATAATAGGCATTATCTTTTTGGTTGTTGACAATAAAAAAGAGACGTGCTATACTAAAGAAAAAAGGGCATCACGCCCGAGATATAAAAAACGCAGAATGTCGGGACGTGAATCTCGGTATCTCTGCGTTTTTATTTTACAAAAATGCAACCTTTTGCAGTTTTTTTCGTCTATATAATTAGAAGACTTTTTTTGGGAGACTTACGCCAATGGGTTATTTAGAAAAATAATAGTTTATTGAAAGGAGAAATTTATGAAAAAACTAATGAAAAAATCTTTAGGAATATTACTCGTTTTATTCAGTGTTCTCTCCTGCTTTAACGGTTGTGTAAACGGTTCTACCTTCCATACTCACGATTTCAAGCAAAAGGTTGATGAAACAAGGCACTTCAAAGAATGTGAATGCGGCGAGGTTACAGATATTGCAGAGCATACCTTTGAATGGATAACCGACTCTGAGCCTACATATTCCTCCCCCGGATATAAACATCAGGAATGTAGCACTTGCGGATATAAAGCAGAAGAGAATGCTGTCATAGAACGCTTGTTGCACGACGAGTTGGTTGTTGACGGAATGGTGGACCCCACGATTGGAACTTTTGAGCATTTTTCGAGTGTTTCTGATGCAAGGGCATTTTATAACAGCAACAAGAAAGAGATTGCATCAAGCTTTATATGTATTGATTCTGAATTTTCATCAAGTAGCGATATAAGCATTGAATATCTCAAAAAAGTAATATATTGTTTTGACTATACGAATTTGGACGGCAAAAAGGATTACTGCAAATTAATTACGGATATAGGAATATACAGCGAGGAGCTTGGAACCGATACCGATCTATCATATGACGCGCCGTATCATTCAATCACGTTTAAACTTATTTCATATAAATATTCAGGAGAAATAAACGACCTTAGGTTTGAATTTTACGAATATTCAAGCGACAGCAACATATGGAATTATATTATAGAAGTGTATAACGGAAACAATTTGATAGGTCATATTTATTATTACACAGGCTTAGAAATTAATAGAGAATGGATATCGAGCTTTTTAACAAAAAATCTTTTTGTTCTTAGCTAACAAAAAGAGACTTGCCATACTAAAATAAAAAGGGAATCACGCCCGAGATATAAAAACGCAGAATGTCGGGACGTGAGACTCGGTATCTCTGAGTTTTTTCGTTTTTTATATTTTTTAAAAAGTTGAAGAATTTTGAAGCAAAAATAAGTAATATATATGTAAACTAAAAAAAGGAGGATTGGTCCAATGGCTCTCTAACGATTTTATAAGCAAGTTCAGAATTGAAAGGAGAAATTTATGAAAAATTTAATGAAAAAATCTTTAGGAATATTACTCGTTTTATTCAGTGTTCTCTCCTGCTTTAACGGTTGTGTAAACGGTTCTACCTTCCATACTCACAATTTCAAGCAAAAGACTGATGAAACACGGCACTTTAAAGAATGTGAATGCGGCGAGGTTACAGATATCGCAGAGCATACATTTGAATGGATAATTGATTCCGAACCTACATATACAGCTCCCGGATATAAGCATAAGGAGTGCACCGACTGCGGATACAAAACCGAAGAAAACACTATAATTGAACGTTTGATTCATAGCGAAGGATTCAACAACGGACTTACTGTGGATTTCCATAACAAAACGAACTTTACTGACAAAGAAAAATTCATTGAGTTTTATGAAAGTCAAAAAGAAAAAATCGGTTATTCTTTTTTGTGCATGGATATTTCATCTGAACCCGAAAATGGAATTTATAAAACATTAGTTCCATTTCAAAATTATTATTTTTATTATAATGATGAAACCGAAAACAATTATACCGACCCTTGTGTTGTGATATATTACGGTATATATAGCGAGGAATGGAGCCCTATATATAGCGAAATTGTCGACGGAGGTCGAACAACGGTAGCCTTTTCTATGTATTTTTACGCTGTTGATAATTTCACCGAGGGCTACCGGTTTGAATTTTATGAAAAAAATGATCCCAATAGCGTATGGGATTATGTTATTCAAATAACAAGCGGTGATATATGCATCGGAACCGTCTTTTACAGTACAGACGTATACATCAACAGAGAATGGATAGTTGACTATTTGTCGAGAAATCTTTTTGTTCTTAACTAACTTGATGAAATTTTATTTATAGGAGGAAAACTATGAAAAAAGTAGCTTTGCTAGTTTGTCTTTGCATAATAAGCACTATTTTGCTAAATTCAATATCTGTACTGGCTGTTGAGAATGAAGAACCGCCCAGCGAAGCAATGCCTGAAGAAATGTTGTTTGATTATTTAGCTGGATCTTTGTATGATGCAACAACATATAGTTCCGAAATCACATCATACGACAACTTTATGATAGCATATTACGATAACTTGACATACAACTATGGTGTTAACTATAAAAATTCCTGTGGATATATAGCCTTAGGTATGATTCTTTCGTATTATGATACCTATTTGTACGATGGAATTATACCAGAGCAATACGACGCTATATCGGTTGGAACCGAATATAATATGATTTCTCGTAACAATTCCCCAGGAATTGTAAGAGATATTATTGAAAGTGTTAATAATCATCAAGATATGACGGCTAATGACTATTATTCCGTGATACAAAGCATGTCTGACTATTCATTACATGCAAAATTGATCACTATCGGTAACTATTATGGCAACTATGATTTTAATGATAACGAGGAACCGGCAATTACAAATATCGACGAGCGAGAACAAATACTTAACACTTTTTTATTATACATTTCGAATATTGATACAGAGGATTACAGCATCACAAAATTCAGTGGAACAACAGATGATGTTAAGAGTTTTACAATAAGTGCTATCCAAAGTGGACATCCGGTTTTGCTTTCTGTTGCAATGCCTAATAGTTCAACAGGACACGCAGTTGTGGCATATGACTATGATCCTGAAACTTATGAAATATATTGTCATTGGGGATTCGGGGCAGATCAGACACATATCAATCCCGAAGATGAAGATTTTACGATTTTCAATAATGCTATGATTATAGATTTCAATTTAGAGCACTCTCATTCTGATAATTATGGTGTAACTACAATTACTAACGACATACAAACAACAGAATACTACTGCTATGATGATTGCAGAATACTAACCTACCAAAATCTTCACTCATACGACAGCCACTGCGATCCGTATACGGCAACCCAACACAAAGCCTACTGCGAGTGCGGGGAGTATATTTTAAGCGAGCATGGTTTCAACGCTTCCAGTTATTCTTGTCTATTATGCGGGGCACCGCATACGCACGATTACACCGATCGCTATGTCAACGCAACAAAAACGATGCATAGAAGCTACTGTATTTGTGGTGCGAACTGTTTACAGCCTCACGTAGTTGAAAGCGGGTCATACAGCAGCGGTAACAAATACGCACTATGTATAGCCTGCAAGGCATTGGTGACTATTGGAATGTCTTACCATCAATCAATAGGTGAACTGCCCCACTCTGAAAACGGAAGCTTTATTCTGCCTGACGGCATATTAGTTCTCGTAGACGAGGATATAGAGGCATACTTTAACGGAACGCTTGAATTTATTTATCCCGACAATGATTTAGAGGTTGCCTGAATTTCTTATATTTCTTGCCGGTGCGATTAAAAATCGCGCGGTTTCATTCATACAAACAAGGGACTGCCCATTTCCGGGCAGTCCCTTTTACCATATCAATTTAGTCGCTAAAAAAATCGGGTTTGAGTTTGTCTGCAAGGTTGTGGGGTGATAAGTGCCAAGAACCTTACACATACTAAAATACACCTTTTGAAACAATTTGGGTGTTTTTGTCGGCAACAACTTATAAATTCTTCATTATTTTAATAATAATCTTCCTTACCTTGACCGTGCTTGGATGCTCCTCGCCGAGAATACGGCATCTTATGTCGTAAAGCTTTTGATAAAGGCTAAGCGATGCCTTTTTATCTCCAACGTCAAGGTAAGCGCAGGCGAGATTGCTAAGAGAGATAAGCGTACTTGGATGCTCCTTGCCCAAAACCTTACACTGAAGATCGTACAGCTCTTTAGTATATTCAAGAAATTTCTTGTAAATTTTCAAATGGCGGTATGAATAGGTAAGATCTCTGAGAGAGGAGATAGTATCGGGATGCTCTTTGCCAAGGGATTTTTTTCTTAAGGCGTAAATTTCCTCAATAAGCTCGTGAGATGCCTCGTAATTTTCCTTGCTTCTGTAAATGATGGCAAGGTTTATCATAGACTGAATTGTGGAGGGGTGCGCCTTGCCTAACTTTTTTGCCTGACCGTCGCAAACCTTATGCATCAGCTCTATCGCCTCATCGGTCTGACCCAGCTTGTAATAGGTAATGGCAAGATTGCTGAGAGAGGTAATTGTGCCTTCGTGGTCCGAGCCGATAACTTTGCATCTTAACTCATAAGCTCGCTTCTGCAGACTTATCGCAGATTTGTAGTCCCTCGTCTCGCTGTAAATATAACCAAGGTTACTGAGAGCGGTGAGTGTGTCCGGATGCTCCTCACCACGGGACTCAAGCATTTTTTTGTAATGGGCTGCGAGCTCCTCGATCTTCTTCTTATCCTCGGGTGATACACCGCGAATATTTGAATTGCTGGTATTTGCCGCAGACTCCGGAACACCGTCGTTATCCATATCAAGCTTTAATACGGCAATTTTATTTTCTTTTACCTTATGCTTTTTAAGATAATCGCCGGAGTAAAGTATGCCATTCAAAATGATCAAGCGGTTGGGCTCGGAGAGATCCTTATTATAAAAGGGGAGAAATTCCCAATCGCTAAGACTGTCGCTCTCTTGATAAAGCCCCTCGAGTCCCTCCTCCATCAGTAAGGGAAGAATCGGGATGTTTTTCTCCTTTGCATAAACGAGATCCACCGTCAATGCTCGGCAGGAATCGGTCAACAGCCTTTTCGTAACAGGGAGAATAATAATATTCATAAGAGGAATGTCAAATTCGATATTCGTTTTATCAAGAGCGGCATTCATATCGGCGGTGTAATATATTGCACAGTCGCATATCGCAAAAATATCGTCGCAGAGTTGGTCAAAGTATCTGTCAAAATCATTGGGATGACAGGTAAAATAAACGCGCGATTTGTTTTGCGATGTGGAGCCGTCCTTTTCTCTCGTTATTAATTTTGCCATAATAACTTCCTTCTTATAAAAACGTTATATATATTTTATCCTATTTTCGCACCCGTGTCAAGACTCTGCGCCACCGTTCTGATATGCTTTTGTACAAAATAACATATCTCCCCACAAAAAAAATTTTATTATTATCTATTTTGCCAATTTACTTTTTTGACGCGATATGTTAAAATATTAACGATGAATGTTAAAGGATTAACAAACAAATCTTGGAACAGGTAATTTTTCTCGGGTCGGTTGAACCGAGGCTATTAATTTGATTAATAAAATTAGGAGATATATTATGGAAAACAAAATTTACGACATTGTGGAAGACAACGACAGCCTCAACGCGGCAATCAAGCGCATCAGAGAGGCGCAGAGCATCTTCGCCACCTACACACAGGAACAGGTTGACAAAATCTTTCTTGCAGCGGCAAGCGCGGCTGACAAGGCGAGAATTTCTCTTGCCAAGTGTGCGGTCGAGGAGACCGGTATGGGCATCGTAGAGGATAAGGTTATCAAGAACCACTACGCAGCCGAGTATATTTATAACGCATACAAGGACACCAAGACCTGCGGTGTTATCGAGGAGGACAAGGCATACGGAATTAAGAAGATCGCAG
Source organism: Eubacteriales bacterium (assembly GCA_045128515.1). Lineage (GTDB taxonomy): Bacteria > Bacillota > Clostridia > Oscillospirales > CAG-272 > UBA1740. The sequence continues at coordinate 50,024 of JBGVRO010000024.1, forward strand.
AGCCTATCGGCGTAATTGCTGCGGTTATTCCTACCACCAATCCTACCTCTACCGCAATCTTCAAGTGCCTGCTTGCTCTTAAGACCAGAAACGGTATCATCATCAGCCCCCACCCCAGAGCAAAGGCTTCTACCATCGCAGCGGCAAAGATCATTCTTGATGCGGCTGTAAAGGCAGGAGCACCCGAGGGAATTATCGGCTGGATCGACCTTCCTTCTCTCGAGATGACCGCAACCGTTATGAAGGAGGCTGACATTATTCTTGCGACAGGTGGTCCCGGCATGGTTAAGTCGGCATACTCCTCTGGCAAGCCTGCAATCGGCGTTGGCGCAGGTAACACCCCCGCAATTATCGACTCCACAGCAGATATTCTTCTCGCTGTAAACTCTATTATTCATTCCAAGACCTTTGACAACGGTATGATCTGCGCATCCGAGCAGTCGGTTATCGCACTCGACGACGTTTACGATGCTGTTAAAAACGAATTTGCTGTAAGAGGCTGCTATTTCCTCAAGGGCGAGGAGCTTGATAAGGTAAGAAAGACCATTATCATCAACGGCTCGCTTAATGCAAAGATCGTTGGTCAGTCTGCACATAAGATCGCGGCTCTCGCAGGTGTTGAGGTTCCTGAGGGAACAAAGATCCTTATCGGTGAGGTTGAGAGCGTTGACATCAGCGAGGAGTTTGCACACGAGAAGCTTTCTCCCGTCCTTGCAATGTACAGAGCAAAGGACTTCGGCGATGCTCTTGACAAGGCTGACAGACTAGTTGCCGACGGTGGCTACGGTCACACCTCCTCGGTATACCTTAACGAGACTGTTGCGCAGGATAAGCTTGCGGCATTCTCCGCACGTATGAAGACCTGCCGTATTCTCGTAAACACCCCTGCCGCACAGGGCGGTATCGGTGACCTTTATAACTTCAAGCTTGCTCCCTCGCTCACCCTCGGCTGTGGCTCTTGGGGTGGAAACAGTGTTTCCGAGAACGTAGGCGTAAAGCATCTTATTAACATCAAGACGGTAGCAGAGAGGAGAGAAAACATGCTTTGGTTCAGAGCTCCCGAGAAAATTTATATCAAGAAGGGCTGTCTGCCCGTAGCTCTCGACGAGCTTAAGACCGTAAGAGGAGCAAAGAGAGTGTTCGTTGTAACCGACAGCTTCCTTTATGAAAACGGCTATACCAAGCCTATCACCGACAAGCTTGACGAGATGGGTATCGCACACACCTCCTTCTGGAACGTACAGCCCGATCCCACCCTTGCAAACGCAATGGAGGGCGCAAAGCAGATGTCTTCATTCAAGCCCGATACAATCATCGCCCTCGGCGGTGGTTCTGCTATGGACGCGGCAAAGATCATGTGGGTTCTCTACGAGCATCCCGAGGTTGATTTCATGGATATGGCGATGCGCTTTATCGACATCAGAAAGAGAATTTACACCTTCCCCAAGATGGGAGAGAAGGCATACTTCATCGCAGTTCCCACCTCTGCAGGTACAGGCTCGGAGGTTACCCCCTTCGCAGTTATCACCGACGAAAAGACAGGCATCAAGTACCCCCTTGCAGACTACGAGCTTCTTCCTAATATGGCAATTATCGACACCGATTTCCATATGTCTGCTCCTCGCGGACTTACCGCAGCATCGGGTATCGACGCAGTAACTCACGCACTTGAGGCATACGTAGCAATGCTCGCTACCGATTACACCGACGGACTTGCTCTCGGCGCGCTTAAGACTATCTTCGAGTACCTTCCCAGAGCATATGACAACGGTCAGACAGACGTTCTTGCAAGAGAGAAGATGGCAAATGCGGCAACTATGGCAGGTATGGCATTTGCAAACGCATTCCTTGGCGTATGTCACTCTATGGCGCACAAGCTTGGCGCATTCCACCACCTTCCCCACGGCGTTGCAAACGCGCTTATGATCGAGGAGGTAATCCGCTTCAACTCCTGCGATGCTCCTGCAAAGATGGGTACCTTCTCCCAGTATGATCATCCCAAGACTATGGCAAGATATGCTGAGGTTGCAACACATCTCGGCCTCGGCGGTGCAACCAATGAGGAAAAGGTTGAGAACCTTATCAAGGCGATAAACGACCTTAAGGCAAGAGTCGGCATCAAGGCGACAATTAAGGATTACGGCATTGACGAGGATGTATTCCTTGCGAACCTCGACGAGATGGTAGAGCAGGCATTTGACGATCAGTGCACAGGCGCAAATCCCCGTTATCCTCTTATGAGCGAGATCAAGGATATGTACTTAAATGCCTACTATGGTAGACATTTTACCGAGAAAAATAAGCCTAACGGCACAAATGCGTAATGGAGGAGAAAAAAATGAAGCTTGATAATATAATCGCAACAAGAGCAAAAAAGACGGTTTACCGCGACGGTGACAGATGCATCAAGGTGTTCAGCGAGGAGTACTCCAAGGCTGACGTTCTTAACGAGGCGCTTAATCAGGCGCGCATCGAGGAAACCGGTCTTAATATCCCCAAGATCCTTGAGGTTATCACAGTAGACGGCAAGTGGGCTATCGTTACCGAATTTATCGAGGGCAAGACCCTTTCCCAGATGATGAAGGATGACCCCGCAGGCAAGGAAAAGTACATCGAAATGCTCGTAGATATTCAGATGGATATTCACGAAAGAAAGTGTCCCCTTCTTACAAAGCTTAAGGATAAGATGAACGGCAAAATCTCTCAAAGTAAGCTTGACGCAACCACAAGATACGATCTGCACACAAGACTTGAGGGTATGCCCAAGCACAATAAGGTCTGCCATGGCGACCTTTGCCCCTCTAACGTTATTATCACCGCTGACGGCACTCCCTACGTTATCGATTGGGCGCATGCAACTCAGGGTAACGCTTCTGCAGACGTAGCGAGAACCTATCTCACATTCAAGCTTTCGGGTGATGACGAGGGCGCGGAAATCTATCTCAACCTCTTCTGCAAAAAGAGTGATACTGCAAAGCAGTACGTGCAGAAGTGGATGCCTATCGTAGCTGCTTCTCAGTCTGTTAAGGGTAATGCAGAGGAGCGCGAGTTCCTTATGTCTTGGGTCAACGTAGTAGATTGGCAGTAATCAGGTCTGATTGATTTAGGCACAACCGAACGAAAACGGGTATAACTTATAACTTCAGAGCTGCTTCGAACATTATAACGAAGCAGCTCTTTTTTGTGGCATCACTTGACAAACTACTAATAAGTATAGTAAAATATATACAAATTTCGACAAAGGAGCTTAAAGGTATGGCTTGTCTTACCCTAAAAAAATCCAACTGCAAATCCTGCTTCAGATGTGTTAGAAAGTGTCCTGTAAAGGCGATACGCTTCTCGGCAGGACAGGCGCATATTATTTCAAACGAGTGTATCCTCTGTGGCAGATGCGTTGTACAGTGCCCTCAGAATGCAAAGCAGATCGTGGACGGTATTGAAAGCGCAATGGTGCTTATACAATCGGGCGCACCGGTCGTAGTCAGCCTTGCCCCCTCTTTCGTAGCAAATTATAACGGCGCAGGCATCGGTGCTATGACCGAGGCTCTCATAAAGCTTGGCTTCCACTCGGTGGAGGAGACTGCCGTTGGCGCTACCATTGTAAAAAAGGAATACGAGCGAATGCTCAGAGAGGATGAAAGAGATATTCTCATTTCCTCCTGCTGTCCCTCGGTAAACCTGCTTATACAGAAGAAATTCCCCTCGGTCATTCCTTTTCTTGCAGGCATTATGTCGCCTATGCAGGCGCACTGTCTTGATATAAAAAAACGTATTCCCGAGGCAAAGACGGTGTTTATCGGCCCTTGCGTTGCAAAGAAGTATGAGGGCACTCAGTATCCCGGGTTGGTTGACGCGGTGCTTACCTTCGAGGAGCTTGACCAGATGCTGAAGGATAAGGGAATTGAAATAGATTCTACTCCCGACAAGAAGGCAGAGAGCCTGGCAAGAACCTTCCCAACCACCGGTGGAATTTTAAAATCAATGACCGAAAGACGGGACGACTATCGCTACATTGCTGTTGACGGTGTGGAGAACTGTATGGCGGTGCTTCGTGATATAGAAAACGGCAAGGTACATAAGTGCTTTATCGAGATGTCTGCCTGTACAGGCAGCTGTATCGGCGGTCCTGTGATGAGCAAGGAGGAGTTCTCTCCTGTCGGTGACGTTATAACCGTCAGCGAGTTCGCAGGTGATGAGGACTTTAAGGTAGAGTGTCCTTCTCTTGTTGAAATAAGCAAGCAATTTAATTACATTGAACAGGACCTTAAGATGCCAAGCGAGATGGAAATTATGTCCCAGCTTCGTAAAATGGGTAAATTCCGTCCCTCTGACGAGCTTAACTGCGGTACCTGTGGCTATAACACCTGCCGTGACAAGGCTATTGCTATTTGTCAGGGCAAGGCAGAGATCTCCATGTGTCTGCCCTTCCTTAAGGACAAGGCGGAGAGCTTCTCCGACAGTATAGTTAAACACACACCCAACGGCATTATCGTGCTTAACGAGGATCTTGAAATTCAGCAGATCAACGATGCGGCAAGAAGAATCATGAACATTCGCCATGCGAGCGACGTTCTCGGCGAGCCTGTCGTACGTATCCTCGACCCTGTTATCTTCCTTAATGTTAAGAACAGCGGCAGAACTGCCGAGGACAAGGTCTATCTTGCAGAATACAAGCGCTTTGTTGAGCGTACCGTGGTATTCGACAGAGATTCCGAGACCATTATCGCCATTATGCGTGACGTGACCGATGAGGAGATCGACCGCGAGAGGCGTGAGGACATCTGCCGACAGACAGCAGAGGTTGCCGACCGTGTGGTAGAAAAGCAGATGCGTATAGTTCAGGAGATCGCATCACTGCTTGGCGAAACGGCTGCCGAAACCAAGATAGCCCTTACTAAGCTTAAGGAGAATATTCAGGATGAATGATCTGTGCGCTGAAATCGGCTATAAAAGTATAAATCACTTTGGCGAGGAGCTTTGCGGCGACCATATTGAGAGTATTGAAAATCCCGACGGCTCTACGGTAGTAGTGCTGGCAGACGGACTTGGCAGCGGTGTTAAGGCGAGTATTCTTTCCACCCTGACCTCAAAGATAATTTCTACGATGCTTTCCGCAGGTCTTGCCATTGAGGAGTGCGTTTCTACCGTGGCAGAAACTCTGCCCGTATGCTCCGAAAGAAAGGTGGCATACTCTACCTTTACCATTATTCACATAAAGAACAACGAGACCGCCGATATTATTCAGTATGACAACCCCCACGTTATACTTATCCGCGACGGTGAGAATTACGATTATCCCACCACCGAGATGAATATTGACGGCAAGCGTATCTTTAAAAGCACCGTATATCTTCGTGAGGGTGACGTGTTCGTTGCCATGAGTGACGGCTGTCCCCACGCAGGTAGCGGAAACAAGTATAACTATGCATGGAAGCGCGAGGATATAATCGGCTATATGGAGGCTCTCGTTGCGGGAGAATACACCGCAAAGAACCTGTCCACCATGCTTGTTGATGAGTGCGACAAGCTCTATGAGCATCAGCCTGCCGACGATACCACCGCCTGTGTTATCAAAATAAGAAAAAGGGTGCCTATGAACGTTCTGTTCGGTCCGCCTCTTAACCGTGACGATACCGAGAGAATGCTGTCGCTCTTCTTCTCGAAGGAGGGGAAGCATATCGTATGTGGCGGAACTACCTCGTCTATCGTGGCAAAATACCTCAGAAAAAAGATTACCGTCAGCAACGATTTTGAGCCGGGTGGAGTTCCCCCTATCTCATATATTGACGGTGTTGACCTTGTAACCGAGGGTGTGCTTACGATGAACAAGGTCGTAGAGTACGCGCAGGATTACCTTGGTGAAAACAAGCTCTTTGAGCATTGGAATTTCAAGAAGGATGGCGCATCGCTTATCTGCCGCCTGCTCTTTGAGGAGGCAACCGACATCAACATCTTCGTTGGTACGGCAATAAATCCCGCTCACCAGAATCCCAATCACCCCGTCAGCTTTAACATCAAGCTGAAGCTTATTAGCGACCTTACCGATTGCCTTACAAAGCTTGGCAAACGTGTAAAGGTGAATTATTATTGACAACAAAATCAAACTATGCTATACTAAAGAAAAAAGGGCATCACACCCGAGATATAAAAACGCAGAATGTCGGGACGTGAGCCTCGGTATCTCTGCGTTTTTTGTTTTTTAGAATTTTTTCAAAAATTTGAAGAATCTTAAAGTGAAAAGGAGTAATATATGTGAATAAACCTAAAAAGGAGGATTGGTCCAATGGCTCTCTAACGATTTTATAAGCAAGTTCAGAATTGAAAGGAGAAATTTATGAAAAAGCGTGTATTGAAGCTAATATCCATAACCTTGGGATTGGTGATATTTATAATACTAATATCTTCATGTAAACCGCACATTGATCAGAGCGACGGCGACAATTCAAGTAGTGCTTCAAGCGATGATAACAATGATGATAAATCTGTCGAAATTCTTGAAAACAACAGCAAGCTTGTGCAATCGTTAATCGAATACCTAAACTGGCTCGACAACAAAACCTCTTATGATATGCCCGATGTAACTATGGAAAATCAAATAAACAGCATAAAAAGCGGTAAAATACAGCCATTGCTTCTAGACTTTGAGCCGGATAATTGCTACTTTGTATGTGGATACCACAATTGTGATGAGGATTTATCTGATAAAGGGGAATATTATTGTGCATCAAAGTATACGTGGGTAAAATATGAAAGTGAAAAAGACATAAAGGACAGTTACAATGATAAGGCTTTTATAGTATCGTTTCAGATAAATAACTCATCACTTGCTAAGAACATACTTACCGAAGACGAGGAAAGTAAATCTGTAGAAACCATCGATATTTACACCCCTAAATTTGTGAACGGAGCAAACACAAACACTTGCAAAAGTGTTGATAGGACATACATATATTTGACATCATCTGAATCTGATATAATTTACCTAAGTTCCTATAAACCGAACTTTCTTGACGAAATTCATTGTATCCGCTTAAAAAATCAGTATTTTATTGTTTTAGCATTATATGAAGTAAATGCCAACGGAAAACGCTATGATTATGACAATAGTTGGAATTTGGGTGGGTACTATGAATCTATGATGGAGATTATGATTACCGATAAATACAAAGAAGATATGACCGATGGTAGGACTTGTCATTACGGATTGTTCAACATTGACGAGTTTGTAAAAGATATAATAAAGGATAGTGCGTATGAAAACTAAAAAATAAAATTTGTTTCTTTTGCCATATCATTTAACAGAATAAAGAACTTATAAAAACATTAAAAACGGCGAGGAAATCCTCGCCGTTTTTTGATGAGTGAGCATGGTTACAACAAAAAGAAATGTATAAAACTTTTTTAAACATTTTTAACATAATTGCTCGTTAAACTATTGACATTTTGTGCATTATGTGGTATAATCCTTTAGCGAATTGAAATTTTGGTATATGATTGCGATATGGGCAAACGTTTCTACAGACCGCCGAAAATGGTTAACTACCGAATAAGAACGTAGTTAATTTTATTTTTGGAGGTTTTTTTATTTATGGAAGGAAAAGTATGGCTTGAGATATTCGGTTATTTCGGCACGGCACTTGTGCTGCTGTCATTCGTAATGAAGGATATAAAGTGGCTCAGAGCAATAAATATGGCAGGCGGACTTATCAGTTTGATTTACGCTGTCTGCGTAAACACTATGCCTGTCGTGGTGCTTAACGCATCGCTTATTACTATCAACGGTATTCAGCTTATGCGTATATTAAGAGAAGAAAGAAATAAGCGCGAAGCAGTCAATAATGAGAACCCGACCGCATATAATATAGAAGAAAATCAGAAAGAGGAAACAAAATGAAGTTGATCATAGAGGGCACAGAGGTTGTTGCTCGTGCCGACCAATCGTTACTTGATATAATCAGAGAGATGGGTCTTGTGACAGGAAAACTGTCTACCGATCCTATTGCCGCAAAGATTGCCGGTGATATATTTACTCTTAATTACATACCCCTGCGTGAGAAGGACGTACGTCCCGACTCCGAAAGAGTGCGCGAGGCGGTTGCCGCATCGGGCGGTGTGGTACGTCTTGTCAGATACACCGATCATGCCGGCGCAGAGGTCTACACCAGAACGGCACAGTTTGTGCTTTTCCTCGCCATCGAGCAGCTTTGGCCGAAGGCAGAGGCAACTATGAGCTTTACCGTTGGCTCAGGTCTGTACGTTAAGGTAAGCGGTGCACCCGATTTCTCGGCAGAGGCTCTCAGAGAGCGAGTTGACAGAATAGTTGAGGAAAACATTCCCTTGCTCCGCCGTCGCATCAGCACCGAGGAGGCAATAGAATATTATACGAAGAAGGGTCAGGAGGATAAGGCAAGATTGCTTTCCTACCGTCCTCTGTCCACCTTTGACGTTTACAGTCACGGCGATTATTCCGACTATTTCTACGGTGAGGTAGCTCCCTCTACAGGTTATCTCCGTTCCTACGATATTCTCGAGGCGGATGAGGGCTTTATCTTCGTATTCCCACAGAAAAAGAGTCCCGACCGCGTGTCACAGTACAAGGAGCAACCCAACCTGTTTGCTGTATGTAACGAGGGCAAGGAGTGGGGCGAGCTTATGGAGTGCGAGACCGTTGCCGACCTGAACGAGCTTGTGGACAATGGCAAGATCAGAGAGCTTATCCGTATTAACGAGGCTCTTCACGAGAAGAAATTCTCTGCTATTGCAGACCAGATCTGTGCAAGAGGCGCAAAGGCGGTTATGCTTGCAGGTCCCAGCTCATCGGGCAAGACCACCTCGGCAAACAGACTGTCCACACAGCTTCGCGTTCACGGCAAGAAGCCTATACTTATGAGCCTTGACGATTACTACGTTGACCGTGACAAGATTGCTCCCGGTCCTGACGGCAAGGTCGATCTTGAGCATATAAACACCATTGACACCGAGCTGTTCGGTCAGCATCTTGCCGCCTTGCTTGGTGGCGAGGAGGTGGAGCTTCCGTCCTTTAACTTTAAGAAGGGACGCCGTGAGTGGCTCGGTCATAAGCTGAGACTTGATGAAAAGTCTGTTATCATCGTTGAGGGTCTTCACGCAATGAATCCTGTCCTTCTGCCCGAGGGACTTGACTCGTCGCTTGTGTTCCGTCTGTTCGTAACACCTCTTTTGCCCCTTAACCTTGACAACCACAACCGTATTCCCTCAAGCTATCTTCGTCTTTTGCGCCGAATTGTGCGTGACTACGAAACCCGGGGAGCATCGGTTGCCCACACCCTTGATATGTGGCAGTCGGTACGCGCAGGCGAGGAGAGGTGGATCTATCCCTTCCAGGAGAATGCCGACGTTATGCTTAACAGCTCTACACTTTACGAGCTTGCAGTACTGAAGAAGCATATCTTCCCCCTGCTTACCGAGGTTTCGCCCTCCGACGAGTGCTATGACCAGGTTCGCTCGGTGGTAAAGGTGCTTAACTTTGTCCACGAGGCAGACGTTGATTTTGAAATTCCGCCCACATCTCTTGTGCGCGAATTCATCGGTGGAAACACATTTTATAAGAAATAATGATGATATTGTAAACTAAACGTAGCAAAAAGCCGTCCCAAGCGTTAGCAAAGGACGGCTTTTGCTTTTAAAACGGTTTGGATTTTGAAGTAAAATATAACAAAATCAAGCGCTAATCGCTGATACTTTCCATTTTCTCCGACTTATCCACATCCTTAACCGCGCTGTCGCAGGAGTCGCGGTAAATAATGAAGCGGCAGAAAAGAAATTCGAGAACAAAATTCAGTATCATAGTCACCGCCTCAACAATTAGACCGAGAACACCGATGCTCTCAACCCACTGACCGAGTAGCATCGTCGTAGGAGTAAATACGGCATAGAAGCCGAGAAGCTGAAGCATTGCCGATTTTACGTTATTTGCCGATTTAAAGGTTATCTTGCGGTTGACAGTAAAGTTCCAAATGATTGAGAGCAAAAGGCTGACCAGGTATGAAATCCAATAAGGAAGATTTATCAGCTCATACAACAGGGTAAATACGCCTATCTGTATGATTCCTGCGCTGATTGAGATAAGGGTGAATTTCGCAGCTCTTATAAGCTCCTTGATTTTGTTTGATTTTTCCATGAGTTCTCCTTATAAATCCGAAAATCGGATTTGATAGTATCTGTTATGTTTTTTGCAAAATATAATGTTTTTTTGATGTTGCGTTTGTAAATTCTTTGATTTATTGATTTGCAATATAGAGTATAAAACATCTAACTAAAAATAACATTAAAGAAAAACTGTCATATTGCACAGAGGGTTGACAAATATGGGATTGGTTGTTATAATATTATTAGGAATAATTTGAATTCTGTCACATCAAAAAAACGATAATGACAAAACAACGGAGGAATTAATATGACAATGGCAAAGAGAAAAATCGTCAGCCTTATCCTTGCGTTAGCAATGCTTATATCGCTGATATCGGTTATGGCTGTAAGCTCCTTTGCGGCAACCTCGGGCATCACTGCGTTCGGCGGTTGGTTTGAGACTGCGTACGTAGAGTGGTCTCCTATTTCGGGTGCTGAGGGCTATAACGTTTACGTTGCGACCGCAGGCTCGTCCGATTGGAAAGCTATCGACGATATGCTTATCCGTAATTATGGCTCTTACTGGCGCGCAGACGCGGTTGGACTTAAGGCGGGTAGCTATCAGATGAAGGTCGTTCCCGTTGTGAATAAGGCAGAGGTAGACGGCGCGCTTATCAGCTCAAGCATTACCGTCATTGCCCATGACAGAAGCGGATTTGCCTTTGTTAACGGCACCTCCAGCGGCGCGTATAATGAGAACGGTACTCTTAAGTCAAATGCGAGAGTCCTTTACGTTACCAACGAAAACAAGGACAGCATCGTTATGAACGTTGCTATCAGCAAGTCGGGTCCTGAGCCTATCGTTGGTCTTCAGAATATTCTCACCGCGCTTAAGAAGGGATATGAGAAGGACCCTGTATGCATTAGATTCATCGGCAACATCACTGACCCTGCTAATCTTGACAAAGGTGACCTTCTTATCGACTGTGGCGAGGGCAAGTTTACAGGCGGCATTACTCTTGAGGGTATCGGCGAGGACACCGTATTCAACGGCTTCGGCCTCAGAATCAAGGGCGCTACCAACATTGAGGTTAGAAACATCGCCTTTATGAACTGTAACAGCGGCGAGGGTGACAACGTAGGTCTTCAGCAGGACAACGATCACATTTGGGTGCACAACTGCGACTTCTTCTACGGTGATGCAGGTAGTGATGCCGACCAGGCAAAGGGTGACGGTGCTCTTGATACTAAGAAGTCCACATACGTAACCCACTCCTACAACCATTTCTGGGATTGCGGCAAGGTTCATCTTAACGGCAACGGTGATACAACCCTTAACTACATTACATATCATCACAACTGGTACGATCACTGTGACTCGCGTATGCCTCGTGTACGTGTATCCAGCAGTGTTCACGTATATAACAATTTCTTTGACGGAATTTCTAAGTACGGCATCGGTGCAACCACAGGATGCTCTATCTTCTCCGAGTCCAACTACTACCTTAACACATCCCGCCCTATGATGATTTCTATGCAGGGAACAGATATTGCAGGAGATGGCGAGGGTACGTTCTCGAGTGAAGCAGGTGGTATTATTAAGTCCTACGGTGACGTAATGGTATTTACCAACAAATCTCTCAAGCTTAATTTCGTTCCCTATAGCCAGGACAATCAGCACTTTGATGCTTACGTTGCTGCAAGCCGCAACGAAACCGTCCCCGGTGATGTTAAGACTCTTAAGGGTGGCACAGTCTACTCTAACTTTGATACCGCAAGCGGCTTCTACAGATATGACGTTCAGTCCGCAGAGGATGCGATGAATACAGTTAAGAACCTTGCGGGCCGTCTTGGCGATGACTTTGCATGGGAATGGACCGATGCAGATGATTCTCATTATGACGTAAATACCGGTCTTAAGTCTGCTCTTACAAGCTACAAGTCCTCTATCGTGTCCATCGGCGGCAACGGTACAAATGCATCGATCGGCGGTGGCTCGGATAACGAGGGCGGCGAAGACGTTGGCGGTAACGAAGGCGGAAATACAGGTAATGAAGGCGGCAGCACAGATAACGAGGGTGGAAACACAGGCGAAGGCGGTGACAACAATCCCGGCGCAGGTCAGGGTGGCAGCACCATTCCCACCGGTGCATACATGCACAACTTTACCGAAAACGGTAAGGACAGTCAGTTCTTTAAGATAAGCGGTAATCTTTCTTCCACCAAGGGTACTGTAACATACAACGGACTTACTCTTACACAGTGCCTTAAGATAGAAAGCTCCACCAGCATCAGCTTTACCGCGCCAGAAAGCGGCACTCTCGTGCTTGTGTTCGGCGGTACTACAAGCGCGGCGGGTAAGAAAATTAAGGTAGACGGAAATGAGATTGATATTGGCAGCAACAATATTGCCGAAATATCCGTTGAAGCAGGCGCTCACGAAATTACGAAGCGCGACTCTATCAATCTCTTCTATATGGCGTATGTTTCGGACAACTACGTTGAGCATACTCACAGCTACACCGAGGAGAAAACCGAGCCCACCTGTACAGAGAAGGGTAAGATTACCTACACTTGTCAGTGCGGTGACAGTTATACCGAGGAAACAGAGGCTCTCGGTCATAGCTTTGGCGACGGTGTATGCGCGATTTGTGGCGCATCAGATCCCGATTATGTTCCCCCTCACACTCATAGCTTCGTAGATGGCAAGTGCGAGTGCGGTGAGATCGATCCCACCTACACACCCGAAAATCCGGGTGAGGAGAAGCCTGGTGAAGAAACGCCTGATGAGGGCGAAAACGAGGGTGACTCTGACGGCACAGATGAGACTCCCGAAAAACCCGAGCAGCCTAAGAAAGAGAACTTCATTACCAGAATCTTCAACGCGATTCTCAGCTTCTTAAAAAAGCTCTTTGGATTTTTTAAATAAAAGGTAAAAAGCGGCTCGAACGAGCCGCTTTTTACGTGCTGACGTAAAAGTGACTAAGTCACTGAAACCTTCTGCCTTTCGTAGTATAATATGATTACAAAACACGAAACAAAAGGAGATTTTAATATGTCAGCTATAAGACTTAATAATGATAATTTCGATAGAGTAAGAGAAAACGAGGGCGTCTCGCTCCTTGATTTCTACGCAGATTGGTGCGGTCCCTGCCGTATGGTTCTTCCCATAGTGGACGAGATTGCTGCGGAGAGAGAAGACCTGCTCGTTGGAAAGATCAACGTAAACGATAATCCCGAGCTTGCAAGAGAGTTTGGTGTAATTAGTATTCCTACGCTCATCGTTATGAAGGACGGCAAGATCGTCAACCGTTCAAGCGGCGCAAAGAACAAGGAAAAGATCCTTGAGATGATCGGCGCGTAAGCTTCGATATTGTTTGGTTGGAAAAAATTATAAAAGCAATAAAAAACGGCGAGGATTTCCTCGCCGTTTTATCTTATTCAGTTCCGAAAAGGATATTCTCAAAGAGAATACGTGTCTTTTCCTCACCGATCGCGCCTTTAAATACGTCGGTGGAGGGGCCGCCCTTTTCGATAAGACCGTTTACGTAAACGCGTGCCTTATCCTGCTTTGTCGCCTTGTCGGTGACAAGGTTCTGGCTTGATCTGAGATATACCTCGAAGTGCCATGTGGCAAGCTCGCCGAGGCGCTCGGACTGCTTTCCCTTACCCTTCTTGGAGATAGACGAAGCAAGCTTGATAGAGTCATACCAATGCTCACCGGGATCGCGCTCGGGAAGATCGGCATACTTCTCCTTGATCGATTGCATTTTCGCCTCATTATATTTAGAGAGTAGGGTATCGTACAGCTCAACGATGAGTGTATCGTTACCAAGCGCGAAGATCCTGTCGTAGGAGTAAAGGGGGAGATCAAGCTCGGTTGGGTTGATGATAAGGGTATCCATTTTCATAAGACCCATCATAGCAGAGCCTCGCATAACTGATACATGACCGAGGCCCTCAGCCTTATAGGCTGAAATCTTGAAATTCACACCCTTCACCTTCATCTTGGCAAATTCGCCGCAGTCGATTTCGGTGAGGGGGTATTTTTCATTAATAAGATTAATAAAGTTGTTGATCATCATAGCTTCAATTCCTTAAGTCCGTTCTTGTGGAGCAGATATGCACCTGCAAAGAGAGCGCCCTGTCCAACAACGTTTACACCCTCGGCGATCCAGTTCATAGACGCCTCGGCAAAATCCTTTGAGGAAAGGTAACCCATTCCGAGAGAGCAGACGAAGGACACTACGAAAATAGCGATAAGCGCAGGCTTCTTAAGCTTAACTGCAAGGATGCAAAGCACAGCGTCAATAAGACCGAGACCCGCAACCATAAGACCTACGAAAACGAAGGTGCCGGAGAATACGGGGGGTGCTACTGCAAGAGCTGCCGCTTTGTTGTTGTTCTTGTTTTTGATGAGCATAAGAAGGATTCCAATGCCTGCCAGCATAAAGCCGAGTGACTGGGTAGGGAAGAACATATTGTTAAGCGCCTCGAAGTTGCATACACCTGCAGCGTAGAGAAGCTTCCAGGTTGCTTTAAGAGCGCCTGCAATGGTGATGTTTACCGATCCTGCGGCAAAGAGAGCAAATGATGCCTTTGTCATCTTGTCGTAAAGGTCGCGCATAAGATTAGCTGTTGCGAGGAAGAAAAAGATTACGGGGATGTAATCAACAAGAGCCATTCCGATGGTGAATTCCATAATTATGTAAACCTCGCTTTACTTTTTGTCGTTTTTATTGAGGTGATAGATAGGGAGAAGGGGGATAATGATAGGAGTCTTGTTTGCGTAGGTGTTATACTCCTCGTTCGCACCGTAGCGAGCCATCTGACGCTTTTCAAGTCTCTGCGCGCCGTTGAACATAATGAATACGATGCACACGTATGCGATTACAGCCATGATCCACTGACCGGGGGTGCTGTAGGTGGAGATACCGCTTACGAACACACCGGTCCAGAAGATGATCTCACCGAGATAGTTGGGACAACGGCACATCTTGTAGAGGCCCTTGGTAGCAACCATGTCGGGTCTTTCCTTCTTCTGTGCAGACTTCTGGTTATCTGCGATGGACTCAAGAATAAGACCGCCAACAGACACTGCAAATCCAATTACGGGAAGGATAAAGTCGGTAGAACCGTTGGTATAACGGAAGAGCATAGGAGAAACCTGAGTAACGTAAAGTGCCGCAACGGTGATCCAGATGGTTGCGAGAACGAATACGGGCATCTTCTTCTCACCGTTCTTTGCAAGGGTGTCCTTGGCAACGTCGGTCTTCTTGAAGGTGATGTTCTTAAGCTCTCTTACGAGAAGGAAGCCCGAAAGACGGATACCGTATGCAAGGAAGAGTGCCGCCTGAATGAGAAGAACCCAGAGGGGTGCTGCGGTAGGAGTGATAAGTGCCATAACGAGAATGGCAATACCGCCACCTGCTACTGCAAAGCCGTAGCCGATAGAAAGGAAATAAACGAATTTATAGAATCCAACTGCGCAAAGAACCGCGCAAACTATGTAGAGTATTCCGAGAAGTGACCAAGGCATTAGTTGTTACCTCCGAAATATTCGTTGAGATACTTCTTGAAGCTGCCCTCACCAACCAAGGTGTCACCAACAAGGTCGTGGGAGAGAGTCCACTTGGAGAAGAGAATGATGTCGTGCTTGCCTGCCTTCTTGATCATAGGAAGGTTTGCAAGAATACCGAAGAGCCAGATGGGAGCCCACTTGATCTTAAGGGGCTTCTTTGCTGCGTCGAAGCACATCTGTGCCATTTCCTCGTAGGTGTAGGTCTCCTTACCGCCCACGTTGTAGGTAACGTTAACCTCGCCAAGGGTGTCAACGATGAACTTTGCGAAGTCGGGGCAGTCGATAACGTTTGCCTTTACGCCGCCAAAGCCCTTGAGGAGCTGCATCTCACCCTTGTCAATATAGGGCTTGAATACCTTTGCGATGTCGTAGAAGTAGCCTGTGGGACGGTGAATGATGTACTCAAGGCCACTCTTCTTAAGAGCCTGCTCGAAGAGAAACTTTGCGTGGAGCATAGGCACCTTGTCTGCTCCGGGCTCGTCGCAGGAGATAACAGAGATGTAGTTGAACTTCTTAACACCTGCTGCCTTTGCCTCGTTGAGAAGGTTAAGGTTGCCCTGAAGGTCGATGTCGTAAGAGGTAACCTTGGTGGATGCACCTGTAAGACCAACGGTGGAGATGATCATCTCTGCACCGTCGCAGATACCCTTAAGTGTTTCGGGATTGGTGGCGTCAATAGCCTTGAAGGTATACTTACCCTCAATGCCTGCAATATTGCCCTCTCTAAGGTCTGCAGCAACAACCTCGTGTCCTGCAGCTACGAGAGCCTTAAGAATCTCGGCGCCAAGATTTCCGAACGCGCCTGCTAAAACTATCTTCATTTGTATTTTTGCTCCTTACTTTTTGTCAGCCTTTTCTTTAGCTCTCTTGTCGTTGATTATTTTCATGTGGCTTTCGTCAATAAACTCAATGCCGTTTTCCTTTGCCCATGCAACACAGCCCTTAAGAACTAATGGAAGGAAGGGACGGGGAACACTAAGAATGGTCTTGAGAGCATCGTCGGTAAACTTAACCTTGTCGTCAACACGGTCTGCCGCATAGCGAACAGACTCAAGAGATGCCTCGCGTACCTGAAGAAGTTCTGCGCGCATTTTTCTCTTCTTGTGGAACCAGAAGTTCTTGGAATCACGGTAGCCGTAATCAACAGGGAGACCGGGGAAGTCCTTTGCTCTTACACCATTGATGATAGCGTCGGCATACTTCTTCTTCATAAGGATCTTGTCGATCTTAAGGATGAAGTGTGCACCGAACTTAGAGGTAATACCGTTGAAGTCGTTGTAGGGGGGCTCGTATCCTGCAAGCTGACCGGGAAGGAACTTTTCTGCGCCCTCAAGCTCGCGTACCCATGTACACTCGATAACCTGAATAGCATCGGACATAACTCTGGGTCTTTCCTCGCCTGTTTCTTCGTGGAGAAGGCTCTTTTCAAGCTTGAACTTACACTTGGGCATCTTGTCCTCGGGCTTGTCGCCGGGCCAGGAGAGCTTTACAGCCTCCTTGAAGGTCTTGGGGTTGTCGTCGATAAAGTTAATCGCGCACTTGCCGTTGCGAAGAATGTTCTGCGCGGTATTGGAAGAGTTACGGCAGCAAAGAAGCATTGCATAGTAGTCCTTACCTGCTACGTAGTAGGGCTGAATGAGAGAGTAGGGACCAAGGTTGGTGCTACCGTCCTCACACAGAGTGCTGATCACTACGGTGGGCATAGGGAAGAACAGCGACGTCTGATAGAAATTATCAACGATTCGAAGATTTTCAAAACTACTCATTTTGTTTTACTCCTTTTGTTTTTTATATTTTTATTTTATTTGTTCGGGAAGAAATGGATATATTTCCTCAAAGCTTTTGCCCTCGGTGGTCCAGCACAGCAGTGCCTCGGCAACGAAATCTGAAAGGAATTTATCATCCGTAAGTGGGTGTATGAGATGGGAAAGCTGGGATCTCAGCAGCCTGTGTCTTTCGAAAAAGACGGTGTTAAAGGTCTTGGCAGCCTCCTTGTCTGTGAAAAGCTTATCGTGCTTTTTCTCAAATGCGTTAAGCGAAATATGAATATACTCAAGGAATGCCCGTCTATCCTCCTTGGGGTAGTTGGCAATCGACTGAATACAGCCGTTCCAGTCCTCAAGAACGAGAGAGGCAATAAGAATGTCCTTGGATTTAAAGTAGTTGTATACCGTTCCAACGGCAATTCCGCATTCCTGCGCTACCGAGCGGATCGTGGTCTTTTCATAGCCCTGCTCGAACAGCTGTTTTTTTGCTTCGTTTAATATTTGCTCGCGCAGATTTTCAATTATCTTCGGCATAGTGTCCCCCGATCAGTCAAAGATAAAGTCTGCAATACAGCGCGCCGCAAGATTGATCTGCTCGGTGGCAGTGATCCACGCATCACCGTCGCCCCTCTGCTCGCCGTACATACCAAAATACGCATGGTTTCCACCGTTTATAAGTGTTTCATCGGCTTCTACGGGCAGGTTAACTATGTACTGTCTCAGCTTTTCCTGATTCATAACCTTGTCCTCTGTGCCGTAGAGGGTGAATGCGCGTGTGTCCTCGAGAAGCTCGGTGGAATAGGATGCAAGAAGAACGATGCCGTCAAGCTTGTCGATATTTTTGTAGAGATATTTTGCCGCCATAGCACCGCCGAGAGAGTGACCTCCAATGTACCAATTCTCGATTTCGGGGAAGCCCTCCTTGATTCCGTCTGCCGCATTTACGTCAAATACAGCAAGGTTGCAAGGCATTTCTACGATTATAGAAAGAATTCCTCTGTTAGCCAGCGCGATCATAAGTGGAAGATAGGACGTGTGCTCAACCTTGCCGCCGGGATAGAAGATAAATCCTGCCTTTGCATCCTCGGGCGCAACAACGATATTGCCCTCACCGTCAAAGTATACCTTCGTATCCTCCTCGAGATATTCTTCGGCATAGGCGTTGATCGCCTCCGCATCGGCTCTGTAATAGGTAGAAACGTAGATCAGAAATGCCAGCGCAACTACAAGCAGAGAGCCTACTGTAATAATAAACGGACGGGTCTTCTTGCCTGTGAAGAAGTGCTTGATATTTTCACGGGTGAAGGTCTGCTTCAGCCATGCACCAAGGCTCATCTTCTTCGCCTCGGTATTTTCTTCAGTATTAAATTCGGTATTGTTTTCTTTCATTTCGAGACCAAACCTTTTATATGAACTTGTTCATTATAATATTATACTCCAAAATTCGACTTTGTCAACACTTTAACAAATATTTTTATTATTATAGTAGATTTATTTCGCGCGTGAGTGACGTCCATTCTATTAAATATTGACATTATAATAGGCTTGTGATATAATACTTATGTAATAAAAAACAAAGAGAGGTTATTACTATGGCAAAAAGACTTTTATGTTTATTTATTGCAATTATCCTTGTTTTTTCTATGACCTCATGCTCGGTGCTTGACATTGTTTTTGGTAAGCAGGTTCCCCCTGACCCTGTCCCCGATGGCAAGGCACTTACTCGGTTGGTTCTGCAGGCAGCGGTATGTACGTCTATATGATTATAATTGAGTATTTTGAATAAAATCTATTGACTTTTTCCCTCTTGGGTGATACAATTACTTTAGAGAAGTATGATCCCGAGAGGGAAATTTATATTCAGGAGAGCTTATATGAAAGCACGTGATTTCAGAGACAGAGCGCGTATGGCACTCAGCGGTCATTGGTTCGTTGCAATAATTGCGGCAATGATAGCAAGTATGTTTGGAGCTGTAGGTGGCTTTACCTTCAACTTTAATTTTGATTTTGAATCAACCGATTTTGAGGGTGCGACCGAGGGACTTGGATTTATCACATCCGGTCTTAACCAGGATTATGAGATTGATAAACTTATCCCATTTATCATCATCGGTGTGATTTTTACGCTGGCTTGGGCAGTTCTTTTGTACGTGGTTGCCTCTGTTGTCAGCGTTGGATATGCGGAGTTTAATCTGGATCTTGTTGACCGCTATACTCCCCGTATCAAGACTCTGTTCTCTCACTTCAGACAGACCAAGACTGCCGTTGTTGCAGGACTTATGATCTTTGTTCGCGTATTTATCGGTACTATCTTCTTTGTCATTCCCGGTATAATTACGGCATTTAAGTATGCCTGCGTTTACTACATAATTGCCGAGAACCCCGGCATCAGCGCAAAAGAGGCGCTTGAGAGATCCAAGGAGCTTATGTGGCACAACAAGTGGAGATACTTCTGCCTGAGCCTCAGCTTTATCGGTTGGGATCTGCTTTCTGCATTGACTCTCGGTATTGCATCCATTTGGATCACACCTTACCGTCAGGCGGCATATGCAACCTTCTATCGCGAGATACAGAGAGAGCAGGAAGAGGCTTGCTGGTAAAATATTGATGAATTTAACAGGGCGTTTTTGCGCCCTGTTTTTTATTTGCTTTTGGGATTGAAAAAGTCGGCTTAAGGTGATATACTAAAATGTAAGACTAATGAGAGGAGGCTGACTATGACCTACGTAATGAGCGATCTGCACGGCGAGTACAGGCTGTTTGTTGCTTTGATGAAGAAGATACGCTTTTCTACCAAGGACCGCCTTTATATTTGCGGTGACGTGATAGAGAAGGGGCCTCAGTCGGTAAAGCTTCTCAAAAAGCTCCTCTCGCTTCCAAACGTCTACATTATTCGCGGTAATCACGAGGACGCCTTTATTCAGTACTATCACTCTCTGATGGCAGAAACAGACGATTTTGATCTTGTTTTGTCAAAGCTTCGAGAGTATATTCAGGGCGACGGTCATCTTCTCGACTGGGAAACGATTGATGCAATAGAGAATCTGCCATATTACACAGAAACAGATAGCTTTATCTGTGTCCACGCAGGGCTTATGCTTACCGAGGACGGCAGATTGCCGAATCTTTCTGAGGCAAGGGCAGAGGATATGCTCTATAACCGTCGGTTTAAGAATCCCGACGTGCTACCAAAAGACGGCAAGTGCGTATTTTACGGTCACACCGCAACCACAGGCGTAAATGCGGAGGGGGGAATCCTCACCTATATCCGAGAGGGAAGTGACCCAGAGGATTTCTCATCATATATCAAGGTGCATCTCGATATGGGTAGCTTTGTAACAGGCAGGGTCGGTTGCTTCTGCATCGACAACTGTCAGTGCTACTATGCCCATAAAGGCGAAATATAAGAAAGGTATAAAATGAAGCGCGATACAGAACAAATGTATGCCGCCATGAACCCTTGGAGACTGTTCTTCGTGGTGGCTCTGCCCGGAATGGTAAGTATGTTTGCCATGTCGATATACTTTATCATCGAGGGTATTTTCATCGGTCAAAAACTTGGTGAGGCGGCTCTTGCCGCAATAAATATTGCAACACCTCTCGTTATGATAAACTTTTCCATAGCCGACCTTATCGGTGTTGGCGCATCGGTTCCTATATCCATTTCTCTTGGCAAGAAGGATCACGATGCGGCAAATAATATTTTCACATCCTCGATTATACTTATTTTCACCGCGTCGGTGGCTATGGGACTTATAATGACTCTCGCCGCCGAGCCTTTGTGCCGAATGATGGGCGCTGATGCCGAGCTGCTTGACACCTCGGTGAGATACCTGCGTACCTTCGCTGTAAGCGGACCATTTTGCACCATATTTTTTGCTATGGATAACTTCCTTCGCATCAGTGGATACGTTAAGACGAGTATGGTCATAAATATCTGTACCAACGTCATAAACGTGGCGCTTCTTGTGGTCGCCCTTGTGCTGCTGCAGATGGACGTTGTAGGCTCTGCTCTCGCATCATCTATTGCAATGGGACTTGCCTCGCTTGCCTGTCTTATGCCGTTTTTGAGAGGAAAAGCCCTACTAAAGTTTACAAAACCGCGCATTAGCTTCAAAATGATCAAGGAAATCGTGGCTTGTGGCTCTCCTGCATTTCTCAATAATATTGCAGGTAGAGTAGCGGCAATAATGATGAACGTTGCTCTCATGACCCTTGGAGTCAAGGCGTACGGTGAGGGTGGTGGAACTACCGCCGTTGCCGTCTATGCGGTGCTTATGTACTCAAGCGACCTGTGTTGGCCTCTGCTCTACGGCATAAGCGACTCGCTCGCCCCCTCTATTGGCTATAACTGGGGTGCTGATAACCACGACAGGGTTAAGAAGATCGTAAAATGCGCCTATATCGGTACGGCTGTCATCGGTTTTGTATCGACGGCAATGCTTTTCTTCTTCCCGAGATTTATTGCCTCATGGTTCGTAAGCGCGGAGGACACCCTTCTGCTCTCCGAGTCAGCACGTGCAATACGTATCTTCTGCTTCGCCTATGTTTTCAGATGGTTTGGTGTGACCACACAGGGCTTCTTCAGTGCTATCGAAAAGCCACTGTTCGCTACACTTATGTCGGTTTCCACCGCCCTTGTTTTCCCTGTGATACTTCTTGTGGCGCTCTGGCCTCTTGGTCTTGACGGCATCTGGGCAAACTTTATCGGTGTTACACTGCTTACGGCTCTGCTTGGCGGTGCACTGCTTATCAGGGTCGCCCGTGAAATTAAGGCGAAAAGCGAAAATAATATAAAAGTATAAACTATTACTTGACAGACGAAATGTTTTATGATATAATGCTCATAATGGCGTTTGAGCAAGAACTAGTACCCAAAATCCCGTGTATCAGAGAGTTGTCGGTTGGTGCAAGACAATTACTCGGCTTTGGCGAATTCATCTTGTGAGCTGCGGATTTAAAGTTTGTGCATGGCACTTACGAGTAGATTTTGCCGGGTGTGACCGTTACATCACAGGGGTGTTGTTTGCACCCACAGAGGCCTTTGCCGTGAGGCAGGGGTAAAGCAGAGTGGTATCACGACGTTACGTCGTCCCTGCGTTTTCCTTTTGGGGAAAGCGCAGTTTTTTGTTTTTTGGATATTTTTATAAATTTTTATTCTATAAGAGGAAAACAAAATGAGAGAAAAATTAGAAGAATTACTCAAAGTGGGTACTGCCAAGATTGAGGCTACCCAGTCCGAGGCCGAGCTTCAGGAGGTTAAGGGTGCTCTTCTTGGAAAGCAGGGTAGCATTACCGAGCTTCTTAAGGAGATCCCCAAGCTTGACGTTGCCCTTCGTCCCGAGATGGGTAAGGCGGTTAACAACGTTAAGTCGCTTCTTACCGAGCTTATTGAGAGCCGTCGCGAGACCCTTAAGCTTAAGGCATCCGAGATCCCCGCAGACTTCGACTGCACCATTCCCGGCTTTGAGCCTAAGATCGGTGGTCTTCACCCCATCACACAGATGTGCTATGACCTTAACGATGCATTCCGTTCCATGGGCTTCGAGGTGTTCTCCGGTCCCGAGATCACAAGCGAATATTATGCATTCGACAACCTGAACTTCCCCCCCAACCATCCTGCCCGTGAGAGCATGGATACCTATTGGCTTGAGGGCCACGATTCGGGTAGCGCGGCTGACAAGCTTTGCCTTCGTCCTCACCTTACCGGTGACAGCGTTCGCTATATGCAGACACACAAGCCCCCTTACAGATTCGTATATCCAGGTAGAGTTTACAGAAATGAGACTACCGACGCACGTCACGAGCGCGCTTTCTTCCAGTACGAGGCGCTTATCGTAGATAAGGACTTCACCTATACCGCAGGTAAGGTTATGATCAAGAGCATCCTTCAGAAGGTGTTCGGTCAGGACGTTCCCGTTCGTATGAGAGCCGGCTTCTTCCCCTTCGTTGAGCCCGGATTTGAGATCGATATGGGTTGCCTTGTTTGTGGCGGTAAGGGCTGCAGCGTTTGTAAGCACGTAGGTTGGATCGAGATCATGCCAGGTGGTACTCCTCATCCCAACGTTCTTCGTGCGGCAGGACTTGACCCCGATGAATATACCGGTTTCTATGTAAATATCGGTCTTGACAGACTTGTAATGATGCGTTACGGTGTTGATGACGTTCGTCTCTTCCACAGCACCGACCTCCGTTTCTTAAAGCAGTTCCATTAAGGAGGAAATAGAAGATGAAATTATCACTTAATTGGATTAAAGATTACGTAAAGCTCCCTGAAGATATGGACCTTTCCCGCCTTGCATACGACCTCACAATGTCTACTGTTGAGGTTGAGGGTGCGGAGAGCCTTGCGGAGCGTTTTGATAAAATTATTGTAGGCGAGATCAAGGATGTTCTCCCTCATCCCAACGCGGACAAGCTTCGCGTTTGCTCTGTTGACATTGGTGGCGAGCTTAAGGATATCGTCTGCGGCGGTTCTAACCTTGAGGTTGGCATGAAGGTCGTTGTTGCCTGTCCCGGCGCTATGGTTCGTTGGCACGGCGAGGGCGAGCCTGTTGAGATCAAGAATGCCAAGCTTCGCGGTGTTGCAAGCTTTGGTATGATCTGCGCAGCCGTAGAGGTTGGTCTTGCAGATCTCTTCCCCGCAAATGACGATCACGAGATTATGGACGTTACCTCCTTCGATGCTCCTGCAGGAACTCCTCTTGCTGTGGCTCTCGGTCTTGACGATATTATTCTCGAGATAGATAACAAGTCTATGACTAACCGTCCCGACCTTTGGGGTCACTACGGTATTGCACGTGAGCTTGCTGCTCTTTACGATCTTCCTCTCACCAAGTTTGAGAAGTATGTTCCCGAGGCAGTAGAGGAGTATGACGTCAGAATTCAGGACACCGACCGCTGTCCCCGATACATCGGCACAAAGATCGTTGGTCTTTCTGTTAAGCCCTCTCCCTTCGAGATGCAGAGCCGCCTCTGGCGCGTTGGCTTACGTCCCATCAACGCACTCGTTGATATTACCAACTACGTAATGCTTGCTACCGGTCAGCCCACCCACGTTTTCGATTCTACACATATTATCGACCATATTGAGGTTAGACGTGCAAACGACGGCGAGAAGCTTCAGCTTCTTAACGACAAGGAGCTTAACCTTTCCACCGACGACCTTGTAATTGCCGATGCCGAGGGCGCAGTTGCTCTGGCAGGTGTTATGGGCGGTGCAAAGGATTCCGTTCTCCCCGATACCGAGAGCGTTATTCTCGAGGTTGCAAACTTCGAGTCCCGCGGTGTTCGTCGCACAGCTCTTCGCTACGACAACCGTACCGAGTCCTCCTCCCGTTATGAGAAGGCTATTGACCCTGAAAGATGCGATCAGGCACTTTCTCTTGCAATGCAGATGTTCTCTGAGCTTTATCCCGAGATGAAGGTTACCGCTTTCAATGATCTCTATGAAAAGAAGCTTCAAAAGGCTGAGATCGACGTTGATTTTGATTGGCTTGACAGACGTCTTGGCAAGCGTATTCCTCAAGAGGTCGTTGCCCGCAAGCTTGGTGCTATGGGTTATGAGGTAAGCTTTACCGACACAGGTATGCATATCGTCGTTCCCACATGGCGCTCTACCGGTGACGTTTCTATTAAAGCGGACATTATGGAAGAGGTTGCGCGTATGTACGGCTACGAGAACTTCGAGGCTACTACGATCACCACCTCCTTCGACGGTGCTATTAACCAGCTTAACGTTGATCTCGTTCGTAAGGTTAAGGAATATCTTGCCTTCCGCTGCAATATGCAGGAGATCTTCACATATCCTTGGATGAGCGACGAGTTCGTTACTGCTCTGATGCCCACAACCGACGGTATCCTTGCTCTTGCAACTCCCCCCTCGCCCACAGAGAGATTCGTAAAATGCTCGCTTCTGCCTAACATCTGTAAGGCAATCGTAAAGAACGAGCGTAACTTCGACGAGTTTGACATCTTCGAGGAAGCGCAGATCTTCCTTGACAGCAATTATACCTCCGACTACGAGGGTGAGAAGCTTCCTATGCAGAAGAAGCATCTTGGCTGTGCCTTCGTTGGATCCTCCGATGATATTTCCGCGCTCTTCCGTCGCGCAAAGGGTGTTATCGGTTCTATGCCTCGCTACACTCATATGGAGGCATTCACCTTTGAGAAGGTTGAGAAGCCCTATTGGGCAGACGACACTGCTTGGCTTAACGTTATGCTTGACGGCAAGAAGATCGGTGATCTTGCCCTTCTTTCCAAGAAGGTGGCACTTGCCTGCGGCATTAAGGTGCTTTCTGCGGTTCTCGTTGAGCTTGATATGGATGCATTCCAGCCCTTCAGATCCAGAACCAACCGCTTCAGCCACATTCCCGAGTTCCCCATCAACAGCTATGACCTCTCCTTCCTTGTTGATTCCATGGTTAAGTGGGATGACATTCGCGGCTGCGTAATGGCAAAGAAGAACGAGCTTCTTCGTGACGTTCTCTTCGTTGATGAGTATAAGGGTAAGCAGATCCCTGCAGGAAAGAAGTCTGTTACTATCCGTCTTGTAATCAGCTCTGATGAAAAGACCCTTACCGGTCCCGAGATCGAGCAGGTTGCGAACAGCGTGCTTAAGAGAATCTCCAAGACCCTTGGTGCGGAGATCAGAACCTAATAAAACTTAAAAACACAAAAAAAGCCTGTCGACTCCGACAGGCTTTTTGTAATTAACCGTCACCTATAGCAAAAAGGGCTGACCAAATGGTCAGCCCTTTTACTATTTACTTACAAGAACGAGCGCGCTATATGAGGGAACGGAGATCTCGCCGCTTACGACCTCAATTACCTCGCTACCTGCCTTGCTGCCGTCACATACCATGTTCCAGGTGGAATCAAGACTGTATGTCATAGCTTCTGCGGTGGGGTTGATCAGCACAAGCGCCTTGTCACCCGTACTACTCTCCATCGTAACGTATGCTTTGCCGTTAGTATCGGAAAGTTTATCGCCAAGCACCTTTGAATAATTGTCGGTGAATATTGGATATGCCTTTCTCATTTCGATAAGACCCTTATAGAACAGGGACATTTGCTTTTCTATGCTATCACTCTTGAGAGCATCCCATCTGATATTATTGATCTCATCGCTGGATTTGTAGCTGTTCTCGTCAAATTTGCCGTCACCCATAGGCTTAGAACGAAGCATTTCCTCGCCCGCCTGGAAGAAGACTGCGCCCTTGGAGATCATAAGCATGGTTGCTCCAATACGGTTCATTGCCGCTCTTACCTCTGCGCTATCGTTGGGGTTAGACATTGCAAGCTTATCCCACAGAGTGTTGTTGTCGTGAGCAGACATGTAGTTAACTACCATTGCGTTTTCTACGTTCCAACCGTCTTCGTTGCCTCTTCCACCCCTAATGCCGAAGAGAACAGCAGGGAAGGACTTAGAGCCGTCGCCGCTGATGTATCCCTGAGAGTCGTCAATAAACACGCTACCCTTAAGACCGTCGCGGATAACGTCGTTAAATACCGCAATACCGCCAATCGCACCGTCTACAGGTTGAATTTTGCTTATTTCCTTCTGGGTTGCTCTTGCACTTCCGTCAATGGTCTTGCCCATATCCCAGCCCTCACCGTAGATGATAGCTTTGGGGTTAACGGTATGAACTGCATTTTCAACTCTCTGCATGGTAGCGAGATCGTGCATACCCATAAGGTCAAAGCGGAGACCGTCAAGCTTGTATTCCTTAACCCAATAGCGGGTGGAATCCACCATAAACTTGCCGTACATATATCTCTCGGATGCAGTATCGTTGCCACAGCCTGACTCGGATACGTTTTCGCCCGAGGATGTAAATCTGTAGTAGTAATAGGGAACTATCTTGTTGAAGGATGAATGTGCGCTGTAGGTGTGGTTATAAACCATATCCATAACAACGGCAATGCCTGCGTTGTGAAGACCCATAACCATCTGCTTGTACTCTCTGATACGCACCTCACCGCTAAAGGGATCGGTAGAGTAGCTTCCCTCGGGAGTATCGTAGTTTTTGGGATCATAACCCCAGTTGAACTCGCTGTCGGGATTTGCCTCGTCAACGGTGGCATAATCGTAAACGGGAAGAAGGTGCACGTGGGTGATACCGAGGTTTACAAGGTAGTCTACACCAACCGCCTCGCCCTGCTCGTTAACAAGTCCGCGCTCGGTGAAAGCAAGATATTTGCCTCTGTATTTAGAGTCTGCAATTTTATTGGAGAAGTCTCTTACGTGTACCTCCCAGATGATAACGTCCGAGTAGGATTTGATAGAATTTTCAAAATTGTCGTTTTCCCAACCGTCGGGATTGGTTTTTGCAAGGTCAACAACCATACCTCTCTCACCGTTAAGTCCGCAGGACTTGGCATAGGGGTCAACGGCATCGTTTGTTCCAACGGCGGTAGTTACGGTATAGGTGTAGTAGGTACCGTGACCGCAATTTTCGGTGTAGGACCAAACACCCCTGTCACCGCGAAGCATATCCACACTTTTGTATGCTTCACCCTCGTGTCCCGAGGAGAAGAGGTTAAGTGTAACCTTTGATGCGGTGGGCGCCCACAGCTTAAAGGTGGTGTTGTCACCGTTTATGATAGCACCGAGATCGTTGCCATCGTATGTGAAATTATCTATAAAGTATTTAGTGTCAAATATATCCGTGGGTACAACCGCCTTTTCACCGTAGCCATCAATTACTACGTGATAAGCCTTGCTGATATCGAGCGATTCGCCAAGCTCAATAACACCTGTACCCTCGTCGTTGCCTGCGCTAAGACTAAGGATATTAAGCTCTCTGTCACCCTCGAACATCTTGATCATATCAAGCGAGATCTCAGCCTCGGGAGTAATGCTGTACTGTATTTTGTTTACATCAATCATTCCTGCAAGATTGAATGTCTTGATCATAATAAATATCTCCTCTGTAGATGTTTAAATATCTCATATATTTTAGCACATACCACACAATCTGTCAACCGTAAAGTATAGCTTTTTAAAAGAAATGAGGCTGTCTCAAATGCAAAATTTGAGACAGCCTCTTTAGGTTTGACAAGGGGGATAGGCAGATTTGAGGAAGAAGCGTCGTTTTCCGCCCCGAAGGCGTATTTATATACGTCGAGAGGAAGGAAACGGCGGTAGAAAAAG